>JANNXA010000013.1:0-36547 GCA_031409275.1 Planctomycetota bacterium | reverse complement strand
CGTCGCCGTCATCGCACTCGTCGCCGTCATCGCACTCGTCGCCGTCATCGCACTCGTCGCCGTCATCGCACTCGTCGCCGTCATCGCACTCGTCGCCGTCATCGCACTCGTCGCCGTCGTCACACTCGTCGCCGTCATCGCACTCGTCGCCGTCGTCCTCACCGCAGCAGTCGTCCCCACCGCAGTCGTCTTCGCCCTCGCAGCAGGAGTCGTCTCGCTCGTCGGCGTCGTGGTGGTCGCGCGTGCATGCTGGCGCCGCCCCTTCGTGGGCCGCACCGGGACCGCGGCCGGGACCGTGGCCGGGACCGCCTGAGAGCGCGGGGCACTGCTCGCCGCCGCCATGTCCGCCGCCGCCGTGGTCGTAACCACCCTGGTCACCGTGGCCGTTGCCATTCGAAGGCAGACCGCCGGGCCACCCATTGCGAACGCTGATGCAGCCGGCCAGCAACAGGGCGAGCGGAACGACGACGGCCAGAAGCGTGCGACGAATCATGCATTTCTCCCGGGTCGGATCGAGTCGGCGGAGCAGCATCGCCCACCGGACGGCACGAGGCAAGGCCACTCGTCGATGGCGCGCAAAGCGACGACTCGTTGCGCCGCGCGCTTCCATCGCGACAATCGCGCCGTCTCCACCACTCCTCCGCCGCCTGACGCGGCACGTCTCGGAGCGCTCGATGCACTTTGGACTCCTCCCCTTGCTCGCCGCTGCCGCGCTGAACCGCAACCCCGGCGCCGCCATCGGGGAAGAACTGAAGTTCGCGCCGCTCTTCGACGGCAAGTCGCTCGACGGCTGGACGCTCGTCGGTGGCGACGGCCGCGGCTACGTCATCGAGGAGGGCTGCATCGTCTGCCCGAAGGACGGCGGCGGCAACCTGCTCACGACGCGCGAGTACGGCGACTTCGCGCTGCGCTTCGAGTTCTGGACCGAGCCGGGCGGCAACAACGGCATCGGCATCCGCGCGCCGCTCGAAGGCGACGCGGCGTACGCAGGCATGGAGGTGCAGATCCTCGATGACGCCGCACCGCAGTACGCCAACCTGAAACCGGGTCAGTACTGCGGCTCGGTCTACATGGTCGCGCCGGTGCAGCGCGGCGCGCTGAAGCCAGCCGGCGAGTGGAACGCGATGGAGATCCGCGCGCAGGAGCGCTCGATTCGCGTCACGCTGAACGGGCGCGTCGTGAACGAAGTCGACCTCAACTCCGTGCACGACGCCGACACGCTCGCCGCCCATCCCGGCATCCTGCGTTCCCGCGGCCACCTCGGATTCCTCGGGCACCAGAGCCTCGTCAAGTACCGCAAGATCGAGCTCGCCGAGCTGCCGCCCACCGCAGCGCCCGCCGGCGTCGACAACGTCGCGCCGCCCGGCTTTCGCGCACTCTTCGACGGCAAGAGCCTCGCGAACTGGAAGGGGCTCGTGTCGCCCGAGAAAGGGCCGCCGGGTCGCGCCGAGATGGACGCCGCGAAACTCGCAGCCGCGCAGCTCGTCGCCGACGAGCGGATGCGCGCCCACTGGAGCGCGAAAGACGGTGCCCTCGTCTTCGACGGCGGCGGCGACAGCCTCTGCACCGCGCAGGACTACGAGGACTTCGAGTTCTGGGTCGACTGGAAGATCGGCAAGGACGGCGACAGCGGCATCTACCTGCGCGGCAGCCCGCAGGTGCAGATCTGGGACAACCCGATCGGCTCGGGCGGCCTCTACAACAACCAGAAGCCCGGCAACCCGAGCGGTCCGCTCGCCGTCGCCGATCGCCCGATCGGCGAATGGAACCGCTTCAAGATCCTCATGGTCGGCGACAAGGTCACCGTCTTCCTGAACGACGTGCTGGTCGTGAATCACACCGTGCTCGAGAACTACTTCGAGCGCGACATCTGGAAGCGCGGCGACCCGCCGATCTACCCGCGCGGACAGATCGAGCTGCAGAACCACGGCAACACGCTTTGGTTCAAGAACGCCTTCGTGCGCGAGCTGCCGCGCGCGAACCAGTGACGCCAGCCCAACCTCTCCGATGAGCGCGCGCCTCGCTGCAGTCGTTCCGTTGCTGGCGCTCGTCGCCATCGTCGCGCTGCGCTTCGAAGCGATCCCCTTCGCGATCGCGGTGGGCGCCGCGGGCGCGATCGTCGTGCTGGCGTGGTTCGCGGGGCGGCGCGCCGGCGAGCGGGCCCACGTGCCGGCATGCCTCACGCTGCTGTTGGCGACGCTCACGGCGGCCGCCGGCCTCGTGCCCGATGCGTGGCCCTGCGATGTCGCCTGCCGCGCCGGCGAAGAGTGGGCGACGCTTTTCGGCGTGCCGACGCTGGCGTGGGCGGCGGGTGCGACGCTGCTTGCGGCGCTGCTCGTCGCGCTCGGACGCGGCGCGACGCGCTCGCGCTGGCTCACGCTGCCGGGTGAGGTGGTGGTCAGCGCCGGCGCGGGCGCCTCCCTCTTCTTCCTCGCGCTGGCGGTTCGCCTGGCGATGCCATGTCGCCACTGCGTCGCGACCCATCTGCCGCTCCTCGCGGCCGCGGCGCTGCTCGCGACGACGACGCCCAGCTTTCGTTGGCTGCGCCGCCTCGCGCTGATCGCCGGTGCGCTGCTCACTCGCCAGCTCTTCCAGATCGACCTCGAGCGCTCGGTGTCGCAGCCGCCGCCACTCGCCGCCGTGGTCGAGCCGGCGCCCGCGGCCGCGCCTCGCACCGACACCACCGCCGCCGCGGCATCGAATGCGCCTGCGACGATGCCAGCGGAGGTGCCGGTGACCGCGCCTGCCGCGACGCCGGCCGAAGACGCGGCGCTGCTGGCGACGCTCGAGCGAGGACGCCGGTTCGGCGGCGTCGCACCGAAGTTGCGCGTCGAGGTGATCTTCAGCTTCAACTGCGGCCACTGCATGCAGGAGTTCGAGCCGCTGATCGACACCTTGAAACCGCTCTGCAGCGACGGCCAGGCCGAGCTCGTCCTGCACCTCCTCCATGCGAAGAAGGACGCCGCGAGCCGCGAGCTCTCGAAGCTCGCCTTCGCCGCCGGCCGCGAGGGACGCTTGCGCGAACGCGTCGTCGCCACCTTCGCGGTGCGCGCCGACGCCGTTGCCCCGCGTGGTGCGAGGAGCGGCAACATGCAGACCGCGGTCAGCCGCTACTTCGCGCGCGACGCGCTCACCCTCGAGCAACTCCTGCTCGCGCCCGACGTCGCCGCGGACGCCGCCTTCATCAAGGCGCATGCGCCCCTCTTCGAACGCTTCCTCGAAGCGGAGGAGGCGTCGCAGCGGCGACTCGGCGGCAGCGGCGAGATGCCGTGGTTCTTCCTCGTCGATCCGGCGGCCGGAGCGCTGCTCGAAGCGCTGCCCGAACACACGACGGTCGCGCAGCTCGCCGCAGCCGTGAAGCGGCGCCTGCGCTGAGCCGCGAGGCGCCCGCCTACTTGCGCGCGACGAAGAGCGGGCTCGACCAGGCGATCTCGCCGTCGGCCTGCACGATGCGCGCGTAATACCAGTGGTCGCCCGGCGCGAGCGCTTCGTCGCGCCACTCCTGCGCGAGCTCGCGCGTGCCGAGCGTGCGCGTCAGGTCGAGCGCGGCGTCGAACGATTCGCGCGCCGAGAGGCGCCACGCTCCGAGCGGCGACTCGCCCGCGACGTCGCCCGCCAGCAGATCGGCCAATGGCACTTCGCGCAGTACGACCCCGCCGGACGCCTGACTCGCCGCTTCGCTCGCCCCCTCGCCGACCGCCTTCGCCTCGACCTTGACCTTCGCGCCGCGCGGACCATCGAGGCGCAGGCGCGAGTGGCTTGGCTCCCAGAAGTTCGCGTAGCTCTTCTTCCACAAGTAGGTCGCCACGCCCTCCTTCACGCGCCACTGCGGGCGATCGGGACCGAGGTCGTCGCGCGCGTATCCGGGCAGCTCGAACCACGGCTTCATGGTGATGCCGCCGGCCGCATCGGCGCTGAACTGCAAGCGCCAGTCGAGCGCGCGAGCGCTCTTCGGAGGGGTCAACTCGAGCTGCAGCGTGAGCTGCGTCGCGCGTGTCGGACTCAGCGCCGCCCCCGCGCCGTCGCGACCGATCACACGCCACGGCGCGCCATCGCGGAAGACGATCAGCTCGCACAGCTCCGCGCTGCCGCGCGCCTTCACCGCCACCAGCGGCGCGCCGCGCGCCTCGATCTCGCTGCCCATCAGCGCGCCGTCGACGCGCAGCTCGATCACCATCCCCTTCGCGGTCGCGCCGTAGGTGCGCCGAGCCCGCAACGCATCGAACAGCGCGCCGCGTTCCAACGTTTCGGCCAACACGCACGCGAAGGCGCTGCCTTCGCCGTGATCGGTGCTGGCGACGAAGCCGACCTTGAGGCCGCGCGCCATCGCGTCGGTCGCGAAGCAGCCGGGCGCGTGCGCCAGATGGCTTTGCCGCGCGCAGCCGTCGAACTCGTAGCTGCCGCGCTGCGCCTGGTAGATCTCGACCAGACGCACCAGCTTCGGATCGCACTGCGTGAAGTCGGTGCGGCGCGCCACGTCGGCCGTGTGATGCGGGATCGCCAGCGCCCACTCGGGCTTCAGCTGTGCGTAGAGCCCTGGCAACGTGCCGGTGCCAGGAAAGGAGTTCGAAAGGAACGGCCGCAGCGAACCGCGCAGCAGGATGTTCTGGTGGCCGAAGAACCCGGTCGACCACTCGAATCCGGCGAGCACCGCAAAGTCGGGCTCGGCCGCCAGTTGCGCCGCCTTCTCCAGTTGCCACCAGCCCAGCGGATCGACGTGGCAGCTGTGGTCGGTCAGGGCCATGAAATCGAGCAGGCTGGTGTCGCGGCCGAACGCGTAACGATCGTCTGGGCCCGGCTCGAAGCCGCGGCTGCAACGCGACACGCGCGAATGGCGATGGAGATCGCCCCAGAAGACGCGATAGGTGACGCCGTCGCCGGCGACGGTGAAGTGGTCGTCGCCATTCACGAACGGATCGGCGAGGCCGTCCGCGGCGGGATGGGCGTGCGGCGGCGCGAGCCGCTCGATGCGCGGAATCGTGGCGCGCGCCGCGCCAGCAGCGGCGGCCGCGTCTCCGGCCGCACCCGGCGCCACGCGCATCACCCCGATCGCGCTTGGCCCAAGCGACCCGGTCACCACGACCGCGCGCTGCGCCATCTTCTGGAACTGGTCGGGCGGCAGCGGCCGCAGCAACGTCCCCGTCTCGCATTCGAGGCGATGGTCCTGCTGCCACGCCGCGAGCAGCGCGCCGTCACGAAGCGCGCACGCGGTCGCCTCCTCCGATCCACCCGCGCTCCCCTCGACCATGGTCGGCAGCGAGATGCCGTTCCCGTCGACCGAGGCGATCAGCAGCGGATCGCCGTACGCCTTGCCGCCCGCTCCTTGACGCGCGAGGAAGCGCATCAGCAGGGCGAGCCGCCCGTCCGGCTGCGCCACGAGACGCGGCAGCGCGCCGCTCAACGAAACGAGCGGCAGACCCGGCACGACGCCGTCGGCCGACGCGCTGCCATCGGCCGCGCGCGCCGTCGGCCACATCACCGCCTCGCCGACGAGCTGCGCAACGCGAACGCTGGCGCTCGGCGCCACCCGTTTCTGCATTCCACGCTCGACATCGAACTCGGGCGGTGACGAGCGGCCGCGCGCGCCATCCTCGAGGCGATCCCACGCCAACCACAACGTTCCGTCGACGTTCGCGGCCAGCGTCGGATGCAAGTCGTCGCTCGCCGCATCGGCGCTGATCGACACCGGCGAAGAGAGCGCGCCGCTCGCGAGGTCGAGGCGCCGCAGCACGATCTCGTAGTCGCGTCCGCCGTACTGGCTCCACGCGATGGCGAGCCCCGCGCCATCGGCCACGACCACGGGGTCGAGGTCGCTCCCTGGTCCGTCGCCCACCGCCACCGAAGGCCCGAGGCCCCCTTCCTGCAATGGCGCGACGACGACGTCGAAGCTGCCATGGCGGACGCCCGGCGCGGCGCCGTCGCCGCCTTTCGTCGCGCGCGCGATCCACTGCTCGTACGCGATCCAGAGCGTGCCGTCGGCTGCGCGCGCCCACTCGGCGTTGCGCGCTGGCAGAGGCCCCTGCGTCAGCGCGAGCGGCGCGTCGAAGAGGCCGCCCACGCAACGTGCGGCACGCAGCTGCGCGACCCCGTTCACCACTTCGGTCCACGCCACGACCAGCCGTCCGGCCCCATCGAGCGCCGCGACCGGACGCACGAGTGCGATCGGCGGTTGGCCCGCCGGTGGCCACTGCGCGAGCGGCGCATCGGGCCGCGCCAGCGAGCCGTCCGGCGCAAGCTCGCGCACGACGATACGATCGCCCTGCGCGATCTCGTATTCGAGCGCCACCAGCCACGCGCCGCCGTCGGGGCGCGCCACCAACGTCGGCGACTGCCGCTCGCGCAGCAGATCCTCGAAGCGCGCGGACGCCGGCAGCGTGGCGCCCTCGAATCGCGAGGTCGCCGGCCCGGCCCCCTCCACGCGCTCCTCGTCGCGGCCGCCGCCTTCGCGTCCGCCGCGCGCGCCGCCCGCGGGTCGCGTCGTCTCCTGCCCCGCGCTCGCCAGCCAAAGCGGCAGCGCCACGGCCAGAAGTCCGGCGCCGATCCCGAGGTACCGCTGCTTCGTCACACGCACGCTCCGCGCCGCCGGTCGCCCCAAGCTCTACGCGCCGCGATCATCGCCTGCGTCCGCCCCGCCGCAACGCGGCCGCTACGGCGCCTTCACGAAGATCGGGCTCGACCACGCCATCTCGCCGTCAGCGGTGACGAGGCGCGCGTAGTACCAGCTGCGACCGCTGACCGGCGCCGCATCGTCCCACTCGCGCGTCAGTTCCCGCGTGCCGAGCGTGCGCGTCAAGTCGAGCGTGGCGTCCTCCGCTTCGATCGAAAGCACGACCTCGCCGCCGTCATCGAGCGCAAGGCGCAACGGCGTCGCGAAGAGCTCCTGCGCGGTGACTCGCGTCGTCGTCGCCCCGAACTTGACGATCAGCGTCGCGCTGCCGAGCGCCCACCCATGGAGCGGCGCGCGCTGCTCCGCCGCGGCAGCGAAGCCGGCCGGCCAACGCCAGGTCGCGACGCCCGCGTCAAGGCTCCAGCTCGGCGAGGGCGCAACGCCTCGCTTGGGCGCCGTGTGGCGCAGCTCCGTCAGCGTCCCGAAGTTCGCTTCGACGCTGCCGTCCGCGGCGGGTGCGGCGCTGACATGGACGGTGGCGTCGCTCGAGCGCTTCGCGCTGCCGGCCGCGACTTTCGCCACGAGGCGCAGCGGCGCCAATCGCTGCGACAGCGTCGTCCCTTGGCGCAACGACTGGAAGACGCGGCCATCCTTGAAGATCGTGACATCGGCGAGCTCGTTGGCGGCGCGGGCGTGCAGCGTCAGGTGCAGCGGCCCGCGCGCCACCAGCGACTCGCCCATCCAGGCGTCGTCGATGCGCAGGTCGATCAGCAGCCCCTTCGCGGTGGCGCCATACGTGCGTCGCGCCGCGAGCGCCGTGAAGAGGTCGCCGCGCGTCAGCGCCGGCGCCAGCACGCAGGCGTAGCTCTGGCCGTAGCTGTGGTCGGTGCTGGCGATCAGCCCGAACTCGTGGCCGTCGTTCAGCGCATCCTGCACGAATCCGCCGAGCGCGCCCGCCGACGTCGACTGCCGCCAGCAGCCATCGAACTCGAAGTTGCCGCGGCACGCCTGGAAGACCTCGACGAGGCGCGTCAGTCGATCGTCGACGGGACGGAAGTCGTTGGGAAAGGCGTTGTGCGACGGGTGGTGCGGGATGGTGATCGCACCACTCTTGCGCACGCGCGCGTAGAGGTCAGCGAGCTTCGCGTCGGGCGACACCAGCAGCGAGAGGCGGCCGGGCAGGATGACGTTGTGGTGCCCCCACTCGCTCGTCGACCACTCGAAGCCGAGCAGCGTGGCGAAGGTCGGCGAGGCGTAGAGCCAGCCGAGCTTGTCGAGCAGCCACCAGTCGGACGGCCCGATCGCGCCGGAGTGGTCGGTCAGCGCGAAGAAGTCGCAGCGATGGACGTCGCGCGCCTGTGCGTAGCGGTCGGCGGGTCCCGGCTCGAGGCCCGCGCTGCAACGCGAGAGGTTCGAGTGGCGATGGAGGTCGCCAAAGAAGACGGTGAAGCGCTGCTCCCCGCGCGCGACCTCGAAATGGCGCGCACCGGTCACGTAGGGATCGGAGAGATCGTTGGGGGATGCGGAGCTTCGCGCCGGCAACGAAGGAGGCGGCGCCACCAGCGGCGGGAAAGTGGCCGGTCCGCTCGCCGCCGCGCGCGCCAGTCCGATCGACACCAGGCCGTTCCAGCGCGAGTTCTCGATGCCGGCCGCGGCGAGCGGCGCCGCGAGCTTGGGCGCGATGCGCCGCTTCTCCCGTGCGCGCAACTGCGCGCGCTCGTCGCGACTGAACGCGGCCAGCACGCCGCCGTCGGGCAACGCGATCAGCGACGGCTCCTCGCCACTGCCCACGCTCTCCTCGACGGCGAGCGGCTCCGACCAACCGGTCGCCTCGAGATGCTGCACGATCACCGGAAAGCCGAACTTGCGCGATCCCTCGCGCCGCTCGAGGTAGCGATAGGCGATCCAGACGCGGCCGGCGCCGTCGAGGGCGAGGCGCGGCACGCCGCCGCCGGTCGTCAGCAACGGCGCGCCGGCGACCATTCCGTCCGGCACGTCGGCCTGCGTCGACTTCGGCACCACCACGCTGCCGCCGCGCACGCAGGCGACGCGCACCTGCACGTCGATCGTCGCGTCGTGCTGGCGCACGCTGACTTTGCGCGGCCCCGATTCGCCGCGCGCCGCGACCTCGATGCGATCCCAAGCCACCCAAAGCGAGCCATCGGGCGCAGCCGCGAGCGCTGGATGGGAGTCGTCGGCACGACGATCGGCGCTGACCTCGACGGCGGCATCGAGCTCCTGCGTGCGCGGATCGAAGCGACGCACGCAGATCTCGTAGTCGTTGCCGTTCCATTCGCTGCAACCGACGTGGAGCGCGCCGCCGCTGCTGACCACCACTGCATCGAGCGCGCTGCCGGCCGCGCCGTCGCTGACGACGATGGGCTCGCCCAGCACGCCATCGGCGCGAAGCGGCGCGAGCCGCACGACATGGCGGGCCGGTGCGCCGGCCGTCGATGGAACGACATCGCCTTCCCACGCCACCCACAACCCGCCATCCGCATGGCAGACGACTTCGGGATTGAGGTTGGCGAGCGGTCCGTTCGTCAGCGACTGCGGCGGCGCGAAGCCGTCGCCCTCCTCATGCGCCGCCATCAACTGCGCGACGCCATCGACGCTCTGCGTCCAGACCACCCAGAGAAGCCCCGCCCCGTCGCGCGCCGCGACCGGCCGCATGATCTCGGCCGCCGCCGACTGCACGAGGCGCACCGCCGGATCGACGGCGCGTCCAGGCGGCCCCACTTCGCGGCGCTCGATGCGATCGCCGGCGCCCGGCTCCCACATCAGGTCGAGCAGCACGATCGCCTGCTCGCCCGCGACCAGCAGCGGCGCCTGGCGCGGCCGGATCACGCTGCCGCCCAGCGCTTCGGCCGCGAGCGGGACCAAGGGCCGCGCACCGCGCGTCGTCACCGCATCTTCGTCGACCGCCTCGCCTTGCCCTTCCGCACCCGCTTCGCCGTCGGCGGCGGCCTCTTGCGCCGGATCCTGCTCTTGCGCGTGCGCGCCACCGCCGCTGCCGTCCCGCCGCGACACCAACAGCGGCCACAGCAACGCCAGCACCGGCATCGCGACAAGCGCGAGAGGCGACCGCCGCGTCATGGCTTGCTCACGAAGATCGGGCTCGACCAGCAGAGCTCACCGTCGACCTGGATGAAGCGCGCGTAGTACCACGACTTGCCGCTGCGCAGGTCGGCGTCGCTCCACTCGCCGGTGAAGTCGCGGGAGCCCAACCCCTTCTGCAACGCCAACGCGCCATCGCCGAGCTCGAGCGTCACGGTGAACGCGGCACCGCCGGGCAGTTCGCCGGTGAGCGGCGCGTCGAGCAGTTCGCGCAGCGGACGCGCCGCAGCGGGCAGCGCGGAGCCGTCCGGCGCCGGCAGATGCATCGTCACGGCGTCGTCGAGCGTGGTGTTGCAGTGGATCGGAAAGTCGCGCAGGCCCTGCATCGCGGCGAAGCCCGCGGGCGCGCTCCAGGTGGCGGTCGCGCCGGCCGCCTTCCAGCTCGGTGCCGGATTGCGACGCGCCTGCGGCCGCTTCTCCAGCACGCCGCCAAAACGGCCTTGTTCGAGCGTGAAGCGCAGTTGCGCCGCTTCGCTCAGCGGCGGGCCGCCGGTGGCGATCCGCACCTGCAGGCGCAGCGGCGCCTGCCGATTCCAGTCGACTTCGCCGTCGCCCTGCGCGGCCACGCGCTGCCACGGCTTGCCGTTGCGGAAGACGACGACCTCGGCGAGCTCGGCGGCGCCACGCACCACGAGATGGACGCGCGGCGGCCCGCTCACGTCGATCGCCTCGCCCATCAGCGCATCGTCGACGCGCAGGTCGACGAACATCCCCTTCGTCGTCGCGCCGTAGGTTCGTCGCTCGCGCATCGCCGAGAAGAGGGCGCCGCGTTCGAGCCGCTCGGCCAGCACGCACGCGTAGGCCTGCCCCTCGGCGTGGTCGCTGCTGGCGATGATCCCGTAGGCGTGGCCCTGCTGCAGAGCGTCCTGCACGAAGCTGCCGAGCGCGCCGGCATTGGGCGCCTGCTTGAAACAGCCGTCGAACTCGAAGTTGCCGCGCCGCGCCTGGTAGATCTCGATCAGCCGCGTGAAGCGGTCGTCGCATTCGGCGAAGTCGTTGGCGAACGAGGTGTCGGACGGGTGGTGCGGGATGGTGATCGCGCCGCCCTTCGGCAGCTTCGAGAAGAGCGCGTCGAGGTCGCTGATCTCGCCGACGAACGGCGTCAGGCGGCCGGGCAGGATCACGTTGTGGTGGCCCCACTGCCGCGTCGACCACTCGTAGCCGGCCAGCGTCACGAAGCCCGGCGAGTGGTAGAGCTCCGTCAGCTTGTCGAGCTGCCACCAGGCGGCCGGGTTGATCTGACCCGAGTGGTCGGTCAGCGCCATGAAGTCGCACAGGTGCACGTCACGGCCGCTCGCGAAGCGATCCTGCGGCGTCGGCTCGAAACCCGAGGAACAGCGCGAGATGCAGGAATGGCGGTGGAGATCGCCAAAGAAGACCTGGTAGCGCTGCTCGCCGCGGACGACCTCGAAGTGCTGCGCGCCGGAGATCAGCGGATCGGCGAGCGCATCGCCGGCGGGATGGAAGTGCGGCACGGCGAGGCGCTCGGCGCGCGCCACGAGCGGCGGCAGGGTCGCGGGCTCCTCCGGCACGGCCGGAAGCGCGACGCCGATGCCGAATGGGCCGCGCCAGACATCGAAGGTGACGCCCTGTTTGCGCAGCGGATCCGCGAAGAACTTCGGCGGCCCCGCGCGCGAGGCGCCGCGGTCGAGGCGACGATCGCTGGTGAAGGCGGAGACGACGCGCGCGCCGGTCGCGATCAGCGCCGGCTCGGCGAGCGTCGAGAGGCTCGACTCGACTTCGACCGGCGCCGCAAACCCCTGCGGGCCGAGCGACTGCAGGAGGACCGACCAGCCGTGGCTGCGCTGATTCGCCTTGGCGACGAGTTGGCGGTAGGAGATCCAGAGGCGACCGCTGCCGTCGACCGCGAGGCTCGGCAACCCGCCGGCCAGCGATAGGCCGATGGCGCCTTCGACGACTCCGGGCTCGATGCCCGCGGTGCGTGCCGGCGGGAGCGTGACCACTCCGTCCTGCACGTGCGCGCAGCGGACCGCGACGTCGATCTCGAGGCGGCGGCGATCGAGGCGCAGCTGCGGCGGGGTCGAGTCGCCGCGCAACGGATGGATCGCGGCGTCCCACGCCAACCACAATGCGCCGTCGGGCGCCGCGACGAGCGCGGGGTGGAGGTCATCCGCTTCCGAAGACGCGGAGACCGCGAGCGTGGCCCCGAGCGTGCCGCTGGTCGGATCGAGCGAACGCAGGCAGATCTCGTAATCGCGGCCGCCGTAGCTCGCCCACGCGAACCAGAGCTTGCCGCCGCTCGCCACCACGCGCACGTCGAGGTCGCTGAAGGGGCCATCGCTGATGCGGATGGGCGCCGCCAGCGTGCCATCTTCCTGCAACGGCGCCGCCACGATGTCGCGTTGCGGCTTGCCGCCCGCAGCGGCCGGCTCCTCGCTCTCCCAAGCCAGCCAGACGCGGCCATCGGGCGCGAGCGTCGCGTCGCAGTTCATCCGCACGAGCGGACCGCTCGTGAGCGCGCGCGGCTCGCTGAAGTTGCCCCCCTCCTGCTCGATCGACATGCGCAGTTGACCGACGCGTTCCGCCGCGCCGTTCTCCGCTAGCTCGGTCCAGAAGAGATGCAGCCGATCACGCGCGTCGACGACACCGACCGGACGCACCAGCGAACCGAAGCTCGAACCGACGAACTGCGGCGTGGGCTTCGGCGTCGACGTCGCGAGCCGCTCGGGCGGCGCCGTCAGCAGCGCGACCTGATCGCCCTTGCCGGAGGTGTACTCGAGCCAGCCGAGCGTGACGCGGCCGTCGCCGCGCGCGACCAGGAACGGCGCATCGCGCAGCCGCTCTTCGGCCGCGAGGAGGCCCGCGCGCGCGAGCGAACCGACCGTCAGCGACGAGTTGGCGGTGCGCGTCGGATCGGAGGCGGCGTCATCGTCGCCGCCGCGATCAGGCGGATCGTCGCTCTCCTGCTGCTGGCCGATCAGCAACGGGACGGCGCAGAGCAGCGACAGCAGCAGGACTTCGATTCGCGGAAAGCGGCGCATGAGGCGCGCGATGCTACGCAACCCAGCGCTTCCACGCCCAGCCGAGCGCGGCGGCTGCCAGCACCACGGCGACGAGGTTCCACTTGCGCCGGTGCATGCCGAAGAAGGCGGTGACGGCGATCGCGACCGCGAAGAGGTCGAGCGTCGCAAGCCGCGGCAGCGGGAGCTCGACGCTCCCCGCGCGCCAGGTCGCGACCTCGGCGAAGAGGGTGTGCAGCGACAGTCCGATCGCGAGGTTCGCCACGACGCCGACCACCGCGGCGCTGATCGCGGCGAGCGCGGCGGCGAAACGGCGCTGACCGCGCGTCTGCTCGACGTACGGGGCGCCGAGGAAGATCCAGAGGAAGCACGGCGCGAAGGTGGCCCAAGTCGTCACCGCGGCGCCAAGCAAGCCGAGCATGGCGGGCGTGAGTTCACCGTGCGGCGGCGCGCCGAGTTCCGCGCCCGGCAATGCGCCGGCGGCGGTGCGATGCGCGGCGACGTAGCCGACGAACTGCGTCACGAGGATGAGCGGACCGGGCGTCGACTCGGCCAACCCGAGCCCATCCAGCATTTCCGGCGCCGTCATCCAGTGGTAGCTCTCGACGGCGGCCTGCTGCAGGTAGGCCAGGACCGCGTAGGCGCCGCCGAACGTGACCATCGCCGCCTTGCTGAAAAAGAGCGCCAACGTCGTCAGCACGTCGTCGCGACCGCGCCATGCGGCCACCAGCAACAGCGGCCCGAACCAGACCAGCAGCCCGATCAGCAGCACCTTCAGCGCGCGCCCCACCGATGGCCGGGCATGCGCGGGCAAGGGCGTGTCGTCCGCCAGCAAGGCGCCGCCGCCTTTGGGAGCGTGGCCGCTCTTGACCGCGAACCAGTGCGGCGCGAAGCGCTGCCCGATGAACCCGAACAGTCCCGCGCCCAGCACGACGACCGGGAACGGCACCCGGAAGAGGAACAGCGCGACGAATGCCGCCATCGCGACCAGACGCAGCACGCGATTGGCGAGCGCCTTCTTCCACAGCCGCAGCAGCGCCATCACGACCACCGCGACCACCGCCGCGCGCAGTCCGTAGAAGAGCGCGCCGACATCCTGCAGATCGCCATGCGCCGACCAGATCCACGACAACAGCAGCATCAGCACGGCGCCCGGCAGCACGAAGAGCGCGCCGGCGACGAGACCACCGAGCCCACGATGGAGCAGCCAGCCGATGTAGATGGCGAGCTGCTGCGCTTCCGGCCCGGGCAGCAACATGCAGTAGTTCAGCGCATGCAGGAAGCGCGCCTCGCTGATCCAGCGCCGCTTCTCCACCAGCTCCTCATGCATGATCGCGATCTGGCCGCTCGGCCCGCCGAAGCTGATGCAACCGAGCTTGAACCAGAACGCGAGCGCCGTGCGAAACGGGACGGCCGGCGGCGGCGCGGAGGGAGTCGGTTCGGTGGTCATGGCGATCCAAGGAAGGCGCGTGGAACGGCGACCGCGTGACGCGGAGCGGCGGGAGCGCGGCATCATCGCCGCGCCGATCATCTCATCGCAAGGCGAACGGCAACGGAAACGAGCGCTCCATGACGAACCTCCTGGCGCTGTGGCTGACATTCGCCCCTGCCGACGATCGCTTCGCCGAGCTGCGCGTCGTCGATGCGGCGACGCGCCGCGGCGTGCCGCTCGCGGTGCTCGAAACGGTGAATCGGATTCGGTTCGTCACCGACAACGGCGGCCGCATCGCGCTCGCCGATCCCGAACTGCTCGACCGCGAGTGCTGGTTCTCGATCCAGTGCCACGGCTACGCGCCGCGCCGCGATGGCTTCGGCTTCGCTGGAGTGCGCGTGACGCCGCGCGTCGGCCATCCAGTCGAGATCGAACTCGATCGCGTGAACGTCGCGCAACGGCTCTGCCGTTTGACCGGCGAGGGGCGCTGGCGCGACACGCTGCTGCTCGGCGGGACACCGCCGCTGCTGCCCTCCCCCCATCCGGGTGGCGTCGCGGGCCAAGACTCGATCCAGGCGACGCTCCATCGCGGGCGGGTCTGGTGCCTTTGGGGCGACACGCAGCGGCTCGACTACCCGCTCGGGCTGTTTCGCATGGCCGGCGCGACGCTCCCGATCCCCGATCCCGCCGACCCGGCCTCCGATCCGCAGCATGGCCTCGCCTACGACTACTTCACCGATCCCCAAAGCGGTTTCGCGCGCGCCATGGTTCCGATCGCGGAGCGGCCCGAAGGGGTGGTGTGGGTCAGCGCGATCGCCAGCGTGCCCGACGCCAGCGGCGCGATGCGGCTGGTCGGCCACTACTCGCGGCGCGCATCGCTCGAAATGGAACTCGAGCAGGGAATCGTGGCGCTCGACGATGAGCGCCAGCGGTTCGAACCGGTGGTCCGGCTTCCCGCTGAAGAGAGCTGGCGCAAGCCGAGCGGCCATCCGTTGCTGGTCGAGGAGGGGGCGACGCGCTGGCTCTACTACGGCAGCCCGAATCCGAACGTGCGCGTGCCGGCGCGTTACGAGGCGCTGCTCGATCCGGCGCAGTACGAGGCGTTCACGTGCGAGCCGGCGGCCGACCCGCTCGGCGCGCCGACCTGGCGCTGGCAGAAGGAGCAGCCGCCGAGCGACTCGACGAGCGAGGCCGCGTGGGTGAAGGAGGGGAAGCTCGACGCGAAGCGGACTCGCTTCCTGCCGGTGAACGCGGCCGATGCGAACGAGCACGTCGTCCTGCATCGCGGCTCGGTGCGCTGGAACGCCCATCGCCAGCGCTACGTGCTGATCGCCTGCCAGCTCGGCGGAACCGCGTCGTTCCTCGGCGAGATCTGGTACGCGGAAGCGAAGCAGCCGACCGGCCCGTTCACGACCGCCGTCAAGGTGGTGACGCACGATCGGCAGTCGTTCTACAACCCCTGCCACCACGACTTCCTCGACCGCGACGGCGGCCGGACGATCCACTTCGAAGGCACCTACACGAACGACTTCAGCGGCAACTCCGACGCGACGCCGCGCTACCAGTACAACCAGATCCTCTACCGCCTCGACCTCGACGCGCCGGCGCTGCAGGCGGCTCGCGTCGAGTGAGTCAAGTCCGTCGAGCGAGTCGGTCCGCCTCGCGCGCGAACGCCTGCTCGATCTCGGGCAGGAAGTCGGTGAAGGTCGGGTACCTGGCGCGCTCGGCGCTGAAGCGCGTGAGGTCGGCGGCCAGCGCCGGCGCCCAGAGGAAACCGCGCCCGACCTCTTCCTTCGCCTGCGCCTCGCCGGCCGCTTCGCCTTCGGTGGCGCGACGACAAGCGATCACCGTCGCGCGCACCAGGGTCTCGTAACTGACGGTGCGCCAATCACCGTAAGCCTGCCTCTCCATCGCGTTCGAGTCGTGTTCGAACAGGCGCTGCGCGGAGGGGCGCAGCGCCTCGGCGATGCGGTCGACGTAGGCGTTGGTGTAGCTGTGGCAGAGCTCGTGCACGACGAGCCCGGCCATCTCCACGCCAAAGGTCGGCACGCCGTCGGCGTCGAAGCTGCTGCAGCCGAAGATCGGCAGGATCTCCTCGTCGCGGCCGTCGGCGTAGCGGATCCCCATGCCGTAGTTGCCGCCGCCGCAGACGAGGCCAGGGATCGCGCAGTAGCGAGCGCCACCGCGTGCGCCGAAGGTGCGGTCGAACCACGGCAACGCCTTGCACTGCTCGATCACCGCTCGCAGCCGCGCCGCCGCTTGGGTGAAACGCTCCTCCTGCGAATCGAAGAAGCCCTCGCTGTCGGCCACCTGCACGAAATCGCGCGCTTCGGCGAGGAAGGCGCGTGCCCCCTCGAGCCCCCAGCGCGCATCGAGCCGCTCCGGCAGGGCCGCGAAGTCGATCCGTTCGTCGAGGTCGACCGAGTCCTCGACATGCACCGCCAGCGAAGCGATCGCATCGAAACTGACGCCGCGCTCGCGCCGAAGCTCCTGCAGCCGCTTCACCGCCGGGTGGTTGCGCTGATCGTGGAACCACGACTCCGCCGCGCGTGTGTAGGGCGAGCGCGAGACGGGCATGTTGAACTCATCGAATCCGGCGAGGCGTGCCAGCAGGGTGAAGAGCTCGACGCGACGATCGACCGCCGCCTCGATGCGCGGCGGCGCGGCCTGCGGTGCAGCTTGCGGCGCGAGCAACGGCGCGAGCGAGATCACCAGCGCAGGAACGAGGGCGAGCATGCGGCGACTCCAATCGACGCGATGAGTGAGCGCGCGACGCTACGCCAGCAGCTCGTGGCGCACGCGCGGCTCGTCGGCCGGGCCGATCAACCGCTGGTTCAGCCCCATGTAGGGGTAGCTCAGCTGGTGCGGGTCGAATCCCAGCAGATGGAGCAGCGTCGCCTGCAGATCGTGGACGTCGATGGGCGTCTCGGTGATCGAGTAGCCGAGCTCGTCGGTGGCGCCGACCTGCGCACCCGCCTTGATGCCGGCCCCGGCGAAGAACATGGTGAAGCAGTGCGGATGGTGGTCGCGGCCGAGGAACTTGCTGCCGCCGCGCGCCTCGTTCATCGCCGTGCGGCCGAACTCGCCGCCCCACACCACCAGCGTCGAGTCGAGCAGTCCGCGCCGCTCGAGGTCGCGGATCAATGCGGCGACCGGCCGGTCCATCTCCGCGCACTTCATCGGCAGCTGCGTGACGATGTCATCGCCTGCCGACGTGCCGTGCACATCCCAGCCCCAATCGAAGAGCTGAACGAAGCGCACCCCCGCCTCGACCATGCGGCGCGCCAGCAGGCAGTGGTTGGCGAGGCTGGTCGTCCCGAGCGTCGCACCGTACTCGGCAAGCGTCGCCGGATCCTCCTTGGCGAGGTCCATCACGGCCGGCACCGAGAGCTGCATGCGGTAGGCGAGCTCGTACTGGCTGATGCGCGTCAACGTCTCCGGATCGCCCGTTTGCGCATGTTCGAGCTGGTTCAGCCGATCGAGCGCATCGAGCGTCGCGCGGCGCGTGGGCCGCGGCATGCCGGCCGGATCGTTCAGGAAGAAGACCGGCTCCTTGCCGCTGCGACACTGCACGCCTTGGTGAACGCCCGGCAGGAAACCGCTGCTCCAGACGCTCTTGCCGGCCGTCGGATCGGTGCCGCCCGAGACCAGCACGACGAAACCGGGCAGGTCCTGGTTCTCGCTGCCGAGCCCCCACGTCACCCACGAGCCGAGCGCCGGGTGGCCTGGATTGCGATCACCGGTGTGGAGGAAGAGCTCGGCCGGCGCGTGGTTGAACTCGCTGGTGCGCATCGAGCGGACGATGCAGAGCTGATCCGCGACCGTCGCGAGGTTGGGGAGCAGCTCGCTCATCCACGCGCCGCTCGCGCCGTGCTGCGCGAACTTGTAGGGCGAGCCGAGGAGCAGCGGGCGGCCCTTGATGAAGGCGAAGCGCTGTCCTTGCAGCAGCTCCTCGGGACACGGCTGCAGGTGATGCTCGACGAGCTTGGGCTTCCAGTCGAAGAGGTCGTGCTGCGGCGGCGCGCCCGAAAGGTGGATGTAAATCACCTGCTTCACGCACGCCGGCAACGGCGGCGCCTTGGGCAGCAGCGGACGCGCGAGCGAGCGTGTGGCCGCGTCCGCCGCGTCGGCCGCTTGCGCGCGCCCTTCGCCACGCAGCAGCGACTGCAACGCGATCGCTCCGAGCGAAAGGGCGCCCTGCTTCAGGAACGTGCGCCGCGCCGCGAGCTGCACCTGCCGCCGCCGCCATTCGGGTTCGAGTGTGCCGGAACGAGGGGAAGGTGAGGTCATGAGGGACTCAACGGAGGCGATCTCGTTGGACACCAAGAGGTGACACGGCGCAGCTCTAGAACCGCCCGAGCACCAAGGAAGCGGGAGGACCACTTGTACTTCATGGCCGTGGCCTCCGGAACGGTCTGCGCGCGGCAGCAGAACGACCGTCGCCGTCCCCCGATCGGAAACGCACGGAACGGATGCCCCCGACGGGCCTTTGATGGCGTCGATCCAACTTTCGCGACGCTTCCGAGCACTCCCGCGAACACGTGCTATCTCCCTCGGTCCAGATCGACAACTTGAGGCGCGTTCGCGACAGGGCACGGCGAATGCTGCCGAGAGTGACGTGTGCCCCATGCACAGCGAGTGTTCACAAGTGGTTCCTCGGCTGGTGCGCTGAAACTCAACCAGCCGTCTCTTTGAAGAGGGGGGATGAACATGAGGATCAGCCTGCGATCCACGATCGTGCTGGGTACTGCCGGCGGAATCTTGGTGGCGGCGCACTTCGCGAGCGAGGAAGGAAGGAAGGAAGGAAGGAAGGAAGTAGCTCAGCCTGCTTCGGCGCCTTCGCCTACCGCCACGGATGAATCGGCAGCCAACCCCGAGCTGACTACTTCTGCAGCGCTCGATGCCGCGCCGAGAGTGGATCGATTGCCTCCCTACTTCATCGAGAACATCGGCCAGTTTCCGAACACCGCTCGTTTCGTCTCGCAACGCCAAGGGCGAACCGTGGCCATCACCACCCGCGGGATGTCATTCGCGACGAAAGAACGAGTCGACGCGAACTCCTTCCGCTGGCACGTTGCCGCGTTCGACTTCGTCGCAAATGGAAATGAGATCGAGCCGATCGGCGGCACGCGCCTGCCGTCAAACTCCAACTACTTCACGGGTTCGAACCCGGAAGGCTGGCGTACCGGAGCGCGCCACTTCCTTGATCTCGTCTACGAAGACATCGCCCCGGGAGTCGACCTCGTCGTGCTCTCCCGTGACGGCGAGCTGGCGTACGACCTGCATCTCGAAGAGGGCGCCGATGTTTCAAGCGTCGAGGTCGTAGCGCACGGTTGCCGTAGCCTGACGATCGACGCTTCGGGAGCCCTCGAGGCGGACACCGAGGTCGGGAAGATCCGACACGCTGCTCCGACTTCGTGGTACGAGCTCCCTGACGGCACTCGGACGCTGGCGACGGTCCACTTCGAGAAGCGCGACGAAGACCGATTCGGTTTTCGCCTCGACTCGCCGCGACTCCCGGCGCGGCTGGTGATCGACCCCGGCCTGATCTGGTCGACCTACTTCGGCGGGGACGGCGAAGAGACCATCCGCGGACTCGACTTCGACTCTGGTTTTGTCACCGTGGCCGGGTCGACCGGCAGCAACAACACCTCGTTCCCCGTCTTCCCGACCTCTGCACCGCCCAACCTCGACACGCAGCTCTTCGTGATTCCTCCGGCCACCTCGGGTACCGACGCCTTCATCGCCCGTCTCGACCCTTCGCAGTCGGGCGCCGCGCAGCTCGTCTGGGCGACCTACCTCGGCGGTGGCGACTTCGACGAGGCGCGTGACGTCGTCGTGCAGGCGAACGGCAATTTCGCCGTCGTCGGCGAGACCCGGGTGACCGCGGTCGCCTCCAACAACTTCCCGGTCACGACCGGGGCAATCCAGGCGACGCATCCGCGAACCGGATTCACCGGCGGTCAGTCGGGTTTCGTCTCGTACGTGACCGTCTCCTCCGGCCCGACGCTCTCGCTTACTTACTCGACGTTCTACGGCAGCCCAACGGCCGACAGCTGGGCCAACGCCGTCGACCTCGGCGATGGAAGGAACCTCACCTTCTGCGGCCGCTGCAATACCAACGCCTACTACCTGCCGAGCATTCCGTTGCCTTCCCTCGCGCCTCCTGCGACTTCAGTCTGGGATGACATCTGCGACAACAACGGCCAGGTATTCGAGGGCTACTTCGCGCGCATCGATCGCGGCGCCCCGACCGCATCCCCGCCGATTCCGGCGTCCCTGCTTTATGCGACGCACCTCAGCCGTTCCACCGGCAGCGCGTTCGGCCTCGGCACCAGCGGCGAAGCGACGTCGATCAAGTTCCGCGGCGGCCGTGTTTATGTCGCCGGCTGGACCGACAGTCGGGACATGGACTTCTCGCCTACTACTGCATTCGACAACGTGAACGGGTCGAGCACCCTCCTCGGCTACGACGGCTTCATCATGAAGTTCAACCCCGACATCAACTCGACAGCGCAGCTCGAGTACGGAACCTTCATCGGCGGCGATGTGGCACTCGCGTCATTCTCGTTTGCCGACGACCGGATCTTCGACATCGATGTCGATACTTCTGGAGCCGTCTACGCCTGCGGGCGGACCAACTCCGGGGACTTCCCGGTCACGAAGTATTCGAGCACCAATGTCGAGGCGCCAGGGTACAGCCATCTGACTCCGACGGACGGGTACGACTCGGGCTTCGTCATCAAGCTGATCCCTCGATACAACACTCTCAACACGGTTGAAGACCTTCGATATGGAACCTACCTTGGCGGAGGTTCAACTGATTGGGCAACCTCGATCGCCCGTATCAGCAGCCAAGGTGTCGTCGTAACGGGATGGACGAATAGTGACGGCATCAGCGGCGCCCCGTTTCCGACGGGCTCCGCGTCAGGGGCATTCCCCTTCGATTCAACCTACAACGGCAATCGCGACGCGTTCGTGACCTACCTCAAGTGGAGCGCCAACTCGCCACCTCCGGCCGGCCACCCGATCACTTCACAACTACGCTATTCGACGTTCCTGGGCTCCTCCAACGGCAGTGACGAGTGCTACGCCGTGGCCATCGATGGATCGACCGCCTATGTCGGCGGATGGACGGTTGGCGGAACGGACTATCCACTGGCCTCACCGTTCGATGTCACCGCGAACGGCAGCTCCGAGGGCGTGATCTCGTCGTTCGGCCTTCCGATGACCTCACCATGATCCCCTCGAACGCAAGCGTCATGACGATCCTGCGCATGGCACGATCCTGCCGGCTCTTCCTGTGGCTGCTCGGAACCGCAACCGCCACCTCGTCATCGAACGCGCAAGAACTCCTCTTCGAGCTGGGCGGCGACAACGTGACCTCGCGCAAGCCGGACGATCAGTTTGGCGTCACCTGCGTCGGACTCGGCGATGTCGACGGCGACGGTGTCGCTGACATGCTGGTGGGTGCCCACCGCTACAACACGACGATGACGCGACTTGAGGGAGCAGCCTTCGTCTTCTCGGGCGCCACGCACACTTTGATCCGGAAGCACCTCGGCACGTCGAAGGACGGTCAACTCGGAGTTGCTCTTGATGGTGGGCACGACGTCGACGGGGACAGCGTGCCCGACTACGTCGTGGGGGAGCCTTTCGGCGACTTCACGAAGTTCGACGGGGGCACAGTCCATGTCTACTCCGGCGCCACTGGAGCGGAACTGTGGACTTTCGGAGGTGAGAACTCGTTCGACATCCTTGGGTATGATGTCGCGCTTCTCACAGACATCGACGGCGATGGCCACGCGGAGATCGTGGCGACCGCCAACTTCTGGGACAACAGTGCGCTCGGCTTGGTGCAATGCGGCCGCGGCTACTGCTGGTCGGGCAGAACCGGTGCCCTGCTCTGGACGCACGACGGCGTCGTAAACAACCAGGAGTTGGTGTGGTGCTCGGAACTCGGTGACGTCGACGGCGACGGAGTCCATGACGTCGGCTTCGGATCGGGCGGGGCCGGCACCGCCGGCAATGGCGCCGGCGAAGTCGATGTCGTATCCGGCGCTGTCGGCACACTGCTCTATTCGCTGACCGGTGGCGCACCAAATGACGGCTTCTCGCGGATCCGTGGCGCAGGGGATGTCGACGCCGACGGGATCGAGGACTTCCTGGTCGGAGCACTCGGCGTGAACAGTCGTAGGGGACGGATCACCGTCCACTCGGGCGCATCGGGACAAGAGATCGCACGTCACGACGGTGTCCAGAAGAACGAGCAGCTGAATGGCGGCGCAGCGCGGGCGCGGATCGACTGGAACGGAGATGGCTATTCCGACTACCTGTACGGCAGTCCGCATTTTGTGAACGACGATTGTTCCGGAGGCTCCGCGTTCTTGCGCTGCGGTCGAACCGGGCGTTTGCTCTTCGAATACCGCAGCCGCGATGACCTCGCGATCGGCGTACCTTTTGGCAACTCGATCAGTACGCTTCCCGATCTCACCAACGACGGCATTCCCGAGGTGATGATCGGCGCCCCCGGTGCCGGCCCGCCTGGCGCCAACGACGGGCGCGTCTACGTCTTCGCCGGCGACGACCTCTTCCTGCAGGCCGACCAGTCGAACTACGACAACGGCGACCCGATCACGATCGAACTGCGCGGTGGCACGCCAGGAGTCCTCGGTTTGATCGCGGTGACCAGCGTCGATGGAGCGCCGCTCTTCGCGCCGCTGGTCCTCGCCCCGCTCGATGCCAACGGCGAGCTCGCGTTCCTCGACGTCACCGATCCGAGCTACCTCGGCCACTCTCTCGAGCTCCACGGCTGGTGTCAGCGCGCAACCGGCCGCGGACTCGTCGACAGCAACATGGAGTGGTTCAAGTTCTGACGAGCGAGCGCGACGTGTTCATCCGCGCACCAGCACCGCATCGAGATTGAGCAGCACGTTCGCCACCACCACCCACGCGCCCACTTCGACGGCATCGAGCCCGGCCGGCAGCGGCCCGAGCGGCTCCACGCACAAGGCGCGCGCCGCGCCGCCGTCGAGCGCGAGTCGCGCGTGCTCCTGCTCGAACAACGGCTGCAGCGTCGCGCGCTCGGCCGCGGCCGGCGCCCGCGCCAGCGCCAGCTGCCACGCCCAATCGAGCCGCTCGTCGAAGGTCGAGCCGCCTTCGCTCACGATGCGACGCGCCAAGGCCTGCGCCGCCTCGACGAAGACCGGATCGTTCAACGTCACGAACGCCTGCAGCGGCGTGTTGGTCGCCGCTCGCCGCAACGTGCACGACTCGCGACTCGGAGCATCGAAGGTCTGCAGCGCGGGAGGCGGCACCGTGCGCCGCCAGAAGGTGTAGAGGCCGCGGCGCCAGCGCTCTTCACCGACGCTGGTCGGATAGGTCCGCTCGCCGTTGAACGCGGCCTGCCACAAGCCGTCGGGCTGCGGCGGAAACGCGGACGGTCCGCCGATGCGCGGCGACAGGAGGCCGGCCAGCGCCAACGCCTGATCGCGCACCATCTCCGCTTCGAGGCGTCGTCGCGGGAACCACGACAGCCAGTCGTTGCGAGGATCGAGGGCGCGCGCGGCGGCGCTGGCGTGCGTCGACTGCTGGTAGGTCGCCGACGTGACCAGCGTGAAGAGCAGCTCCTTCACATCGAAGCCGCGCTCCATGAAGTCGACCGCGAGCCAATCGAGCAGCTCGGGATGCGTGGGCCGTGCCCCCTGCGAGCCGAAGTCCTCCTCCGTCTCGACAAGCCCGCGCCCGAAGAGCTGCGCGAAGAAGCGGTTGACGGCGACGCGCGCGGTCAGCGGGTTGTCGCGCGCCACCAGCCATCGCGCCAACCCGAGGCGATCGCGCGGCGCGTCCGCTGGCAGCGGCGGGAAGGCGCGCGGCGTGTTGGCCTCGACCGCGACGCCCGGCACGAGGTAGTTCGACTTCTCGAGCACGTGGGTCGCGCGCCGCTTCTCCGGCGGCAGCTCGCGCAGGATCGGAGCGCGGACGATCTCCGCTTCGAGCGCCGACTTCGCCGCGGCCAGCTCGCGCTCTTCAACGGCCAGCCGCTGCAGCTCGCGCGGTGGTGGCGTCGCCGTCGCCGCGACCCGGAAGGCGCCGAGCGTATGGGAGCCGCCATAGCTCTGCTCGATCTCGAGCCGCCACGCGAGCGCACCCACGAGCGGTGCCTGCAACGTCAGGTCGAGCGTGTGGGCGCGCCCCTGCTGGCCGCCGATCGCGAAGCCGGAAGTGCCGGCCGCATTGCCGTCGATGGCGGCGGCGGCGCGGTAATCGGGCTGCTCGAAATCGGCAACCGCGGAGCTCAGCACCACTTCACGCTCGCCCAGCAGATCGAGCGTGGTCGAAGGAGCGGGCGCCTCCCGCAGCCGACCCTGCCAGGTGACGGTGCGCAAGCCATCGGCCGCGACCACGAAACAGGTCACGACGACGCCCGCGAGGCGCTGCTCGAGATCGCCATCGATGCGATTCGAGACCACGAGCCGGTCGAGCGCGTGGTCGGCGCCGAGATCGACCTCCCACCACGGATCGTCCTCGATGCGCGTGTGGGTCGTCGTGCCCGACTCGAAGCGACCGTCGGAGTTGCCGTCGATCGCGAGCTGCGGCGGACCGCCGAAGTCGGTGCTCGACTGCGTCGCATGGCCGGTTCGGGCCACGTTTTCGCCGCCGGACCATGCCGCCACCTCGGCCAGCGACAAGATGCGCGCACTTCCAGGAAGGTCGAAGCGCACGATGCGGGCGCGCGGCGCGATCGGCGAAGTCGACGTCACGTGGAGGCGCACTTCGTTCAGCACGAAGTTGCCGTTGTTCGGGGAGCGGCCGGGACCGCTGCCGGGCAGCGTGGCGTCGTTTCGCAACTCGAGGCGCAGCGTGGCGAGTCCGTCGGCGACCCCTTCGACCACGTAGGTGTCCGTCTCGGGCACGGCACCGCTGGCACGCACGCCACCGTCCGCTCCGATCGAGAGCGTGGCGCCGCCGAGTGAACGGGCGACCTTCGTGGGCAGCGCCGCGAACGCCGGCGCCGGCCACGCTGCGCGCACCTGCGCCGCGTCCGCGCGAAGCGTCTCCTGCTCGTGGCGCATTGCCGCGAGCTGCGCCAACTGCAGCATCGTCGGCGTCGCGATCCGCGGCTCCTCCTCGGCGAGGTCCGAATCCTCGGTCTGATTGAAGAAGGCGAAGAGCGAGTAGTAGTCGCGCTGCGAGATCGGGTCGAACTTGTGGTTGTGGCACTTCGCGCAGCCGAAGGTGAGCCCCATCCAGACCGCCATCGTGACGTCGGTGCGATCCTTCACCGCCGCGACGCGGAACTCCTCGTCGTCGGTGCCACCCTCCGTGTTGGTCATCGTGTTGCGATGGAACGCGGTCGCGAGCTGCTGCTCGATCCGCTGGCGCTCGTTGGCAGCGGGCAGCAGGTCGCCCGCGAGTTGCAGCAGCGTGAACTGGTCGTACGGCAGGTTCCGGTTGAAGGCGTCGATGACCCAGTCGCGCCACGGCCACAAGAACGGACGCAGCGGGTCGGAGCCGTAGCCGGCTGAATCGGCGAAGCGGGCGAGGTCGAGCCAGACACGCGCCCAGCGCTCGCCGTAGTGGGGACTCGCGAGCAGCCGGCGCACCAGCTGCGGATAGGCGTCGGGCGCGGGATCGGCGACGAACGCGGCCACCTCGGCCGGCGTCGGCGGCAGTCCGATCAGGTCGAACGTGACGCGGCGAATCAGCGTCGCGCGATCGGCCGCGGGCGCCGGCATCAGGCCTCGCGCCTCCATCGCCGCCAGCGTGAAGCTGTCGAATGCGCCACGCGGCCACCAGGCGCGTTGCACTTCGCGCAACCGCGGCCGCGTCGGCGCGACGAAGGACCAGTGCTCTTTCACGAGCTCGTCGCCGGAAAAGGCGTCGGGCCAGCTCGCCCCCTGCTCGATCCACTGCTCCAACGTCGCGATCTGCGCGGCATCGAGGCGAGCGCCACGCGGTGGCATCACCTCACCCTCGACGTCGCCGCGAATGAGCCGCAGCAGACGACTGCCGGCCGCGTCGCCCGGCGCGATCGCCACCTCGCCGCTGTTGCCGCCGCGCAAGGCCGCGCGCCGTGCGTCGAGGCGGAAACCGTTCTTGGCGCGCTCGCCTGCATGGCATTTGAGGCAGCGCTCCGCGAAGATCGGCGCCACGTCACGCTCGAAATCGACCGCGTCCGACGCGGACGGCAGCAGCAGAGCGAGCCAGCCAAGCAGCGGTGAAGCCATGCGATTCGATCGAACCGTCAGCCGGGGGAGTGCGCGACGCGGCGCGAGCTTAGGTCTCGTACTGCTCGCCGCCAGCTGCAGCGAACGCGTGGCGCCACCCCCGACGGCGCCCGCGACGGTGCCGCCGCCCGCCGCCACCACGCGAATCGGCGAATCGAGCGGCCAGCCGTCCGAGCGCGAGCCGCGGCGTCGCACCTTCGAGTTCGCCGATCCGCGCCGTGCCGAGCTCGCGCTGCTGGTGCGCGGCGAGGCGCAAGTCGGCTGGCTTGCGCGCGGCAGCGGGACGCTGCCGGTGGCGATCGAGACCGCGGATGGAACGACGACGACGGTCGACGTCACGCTCAGCGGCAATCCGCGAACCCCGGCGAACCTCACGGTGCCCGGCACCGGCGCGCGCGCGGTGGTGCTGCGCGCCGACGCGCCGGCGGGGGTCAGCCTCGAGTCGGTGCGCGTGAAGGATGACGGCGTCGAGCTGCCGGCGGCGACGACGCTGGCGGGCGCGCTCAAGGGACGCTCCTTGGCGATCGTCGTGTGCGACGCGCTCCACGCGACTCACCTCTCTTGCTACGGCGCCACCGCTGCGACGAGCCCCAACCTCGACGCGCTGGCGAGCGAAGGGGTTCGCGCCGCGCAGATGCGGTCGCAGACGGCGTGGACGATCCCGTCGATCGCGACCTTGTTCACCGGGATGGAGCAGGAGCGCCACGGGATTCGCGACGTCGGCCAGGCGCTCGATCCGGAACTGCCGACGCTGGCGGAGAGCTTCCGCACCGCCGGCTATCGCACGGTCGCGTTCCTGCAGAACAAGCTGGTCACGCGCGAAACCGGCCTTGCAAGCGGGTTTGGCGCTTGGAACGAGTATCCGGGCGAGTCCCGCGAGATGCTGATGCCGGCGCTTGCCGAGTTCCTGGCGCAGCCGTCCAACCAGCCGCTGTTCCTCTACGTGCATCTGCTGCCGCCGCATGCGCCCTACCAGCCGCCGGCCGAGTTCGCCGGCCGCTTCGGTGCGCCGCAGGGCGACGCCGATGGTTCCGTTGCGTTCCTCGGACGTCTCGCCCAGCGTGCTCCGCGCGCCGACGATCCACAGGTGCAGACCATGCGCGCGCTCTACGACAACCACGTCGCCTACGGCGATGCGCTGCTCGGCGAGGTGGCGGGTCTCTTCTTCGCACGCGGGCGGGAGCAATCGGCGCTGCTCTTCCTCTCCGACCATGGCGAGGCGTTCGGTCAGCATGAGGCGGTCGGCCACAACACGCAGGTCCACGACGAGATGGTCCATGTGCCGCTCGTGATGGTTGCGCCGGGCTCGCCGCTCACGTCGGGCCATTCGTTCGCGACGCCGATCGGGATGCCCGATGTCGCGCCGACGATGCGGGAGCTCTTCGGACTGCTGAGCCCGCTGGATGGCGATGCGCTTGCCGCCGCGCCTGGACGCTCCTTCGCAGGCCTGATGGAGCCGGCGGCTCCGCCGGCGATGCCGCGCGCGCTTCGCCTCTCCGCGCGCTATCTGAAAGGGGCGGCGGCGCAACGAGCCGTGGTGTGGGGTTCGTTCAAGCTCGTCGCACCGGCGGGTCGACGCGTTGCCGCGCTCTACGACCTCGCGACCGATCCGCTCGAGCAGCGAGACGTCAGCGGCGATCACCCGATCCTCGCGGCGGCACTTCGCGGCGAACTCGCCGCGTGGGCCGCCGAAGGCGTCGTTGAAGCGGCGACCGGCCACTTCGCTCCCGATGCCACACTTCGACGCGAACTCGAGGCCCTCGGCTACACCGGCGACCACTGAGCCGACGGCCACGGAAAGGGAGTCTCGCTCGGCTCGAAGCGCGCGGTGTTACCGCCTTTCACGCGACGCGTACTTCAGGTGTCTCTTCTGCCAACCGTCCGCGACGATCGCTTGCGATCGCGCGCGTGCCAGGGTGCGCGGTGGCAGTCTCGATGGATCGCGCGGACCGAGGAGGTCGCGCATGAGAAGCTTCGGCAGATCCGTCCTCGCCTGGATTTCCACGTCCCAGTTCCTGTTCGCGATGCCGCGGATCGAACCGCCGCCATCGCTGGCGCCAGCCCAGAACTGCAACCAGAAGTCGCTCGATCTGGTGCCGCTCGACGACTTGCGCGACGGCGAGTGGCAGGGCGTGGAGGGGGGCCTCTACCCAGGCCGCAGCAACCGATGCCCCGAAGATCACCTCGCGGCCGGTCGCGCGATCGCGAAGCGAATCGTGCCGTTGGCAGCAGACGGCACTCCAGATGCCACAGGCATCGTCGGCCTCGCCGCCATCGGATTCTCCTTCACCCATCAAGTCTTCGAGACGTTCCAGAGCCTCGCCGCCGACGACCCCGAGATCGCGCCCGCGCTGCGGCTGATCGACGGGACGGCGCGCGGACACGACCTCGAAGACCTGCGCGATCCCGGCAACGACTACTGGACCACGCTGCTGCCCGCGCAGCTGAAGGCGGCTGGTGTGACCGCCGAGCAGATCCAGGTCGCGTGGATCATGGAAGGGTCCAGCGAACAACCCGCCCGCTTCCCGCAGCATGTCGACCTGCTCGCCGACGACTGGACGGCCCTGCTGCAGCTGCTCCGCGTCCATCTTCCGAACGTGCAGCTCGCGTTCCTGTCGCCCGTTCACTGGCAGGGATTCGCATGGTTCGCGCCAAGCACCGAGCCGTACTACTTCGAGCAGGGCTTCGCCGTGCGCGAGGTGATCGCAAGGCAACTCGCCGGTGCGCCGGAACTCGCCTACGAAGTCGACACGGGGATCGCGCCCGCGCCGTGGATCGCGTGGGGCCCCTACTTCTGGGTCGATGGCGAGGAGCCGCGCAGCGACGGCCTCAAGATGGCGTGCAGTGACTACCTGTGGGACGGCTCCCACCTCGACGTCGGCGGCCGCGAGAAGCTCGGCGCGCGCCTGCTCCA
This sequence comes from Planctomycetota bacterium, assembly GCA_031409275.1. Lineage (GTDB taxonomy): Bacteria > Planctomycetota > B15-G4 > B15-G4 > SIAN01 > SIAN01. The sequence continues at coordinate 7,266 of JANNXA010000013.1, read as the reverse complement.
CTTCGTGAAGAGCGATCGCGCCTGCACGCGCTGGTCGATCGTGCGCGGCAGCTCGCCGGCGGAACGCGCGGCACGCGTCGAGCTGCTCGGTGGCGAGTCGTCGGGAACGCAAGGCGTACCGAGACTCTGCGGCAGCGCACTGCCGACGATCCCCTACCACGGCGACTACCAGCTGATCGCGAGGCGCTCGGTCCCGGACGGGGACGGCCTCGTCGCGATCAGCGAGCAGCTGCTGAGTGGAGACGGTCTACCCCTTGGCTCGGGATGGCTGCGGGTGCTGCCGACCCTCCTGCTGCCGATCACCTTCGGGCCGAAGGGCAACGGCACGCTGTCGCTGGGAGAGATCCCCGACGATCCCGCGCTGTTCGACCGCAGCTTCTTCGCGCAGTTGGTGGCCTTCGACCGGGCCGCGCAAGGAGGTGTCGCGCTGTCGCAGGCGATCGAGCTGGTGCTAGGCGACTGATCCGGCACGCTTCGTGCGACGAAGTTCGATGGAGTGCGTGGACGTTGCCGTATGCGGCACGCGTCCACGCACTCCACTTCTGTCAAGGGTCGTCGCCGTCGCCCCCACCGCCTTCGAGGAACTCCTCCATGAATCACGCCTGGATCGTCGCGACATTCGCCGCTGCGACGTTGGCGGTCGCCGCGAAGGCACAGGACTGCAGCGTGCGATCGCTCGGCCTGGCACCGCTCGACGACCTCCGTGAGGGCGACTATTTCGGACTCGAGGGTGGTCTCTACCCAGGCCGCAGCAACGAATGCCCGGCCGATCACCTCGCGGCCGGTCGCAATCTCTCGAAGTCGATCGTTCCGCTCGACGGCAACGGCGTTCCCGATTCCGAGGGCGTCATCGCCATCGCGGCGATCGGGATGTCCTTCACCGGACAGGTGTTCGGGGCCTTCGACCGACTCGCTCGCACCGACCTCGAACTCGCGCCGGACCTTGCCTTCGCCAACCTCGCCGCTGCCTCGCAGGACCTGCTGAAAATCCGCGATCCGTTGGCGGACTACTGGACCGTCTCGGTGCCAGCGCTGCTGGCGGACGCGCGTGTCACGGCGGCACAAGTACAGGTGATCTGGATCCTCGAAGGCACGCCCACCCAAAGCGAACCCTTCCCCGACCACATCGACGTCACGGCGGGCTACTGGCTCGAAGTGCTTCAGATCGTGAAGCAGACCTTCCCAAACGCGAAGCTCGCCTTCCTCTCGCCGCTCTACTGGCAAGGCTATTCGCTCATCGCGCAAGTGAATGAACCGTACTACTACGAGCAAGCGTGGTCGATCCGCGCTTTGATCGAGCGACAGCTGGCGCTCGACCCGGAACTGGAATGGGACGGCGAACGTGGGCCGGTGAAGGTCCCGTGGCTCGCATGGGGCCCTTATCCGTGGTGCGATGGCGAGGAGCCGCGCAGCGACGGCCTGCTGCTGACCTGCGCCGACTTCTCGCCGGACGGCGCCCACCTTGGCGACGGCGGGGAGACGAAGCTCGGGGAGCAACTGCTCCATTTCCTGAAGAGCCACCGCGCCTGCACGAGCTGGTCGATCGTGCGCGGAAGCTCGCCGGCGGAGCGGATGGCGGACGTCGAGACGATCGGCTTCGGGACGAGCGGCACGCACGGAGTCCCGCGCTTGTGCGGCGATTCGCTGCCGACGATCCCTCATCCGACGACCTACTCGTTGCTGGTTCGCGACAGCGTGCCGCGCGGCCGCGGCTTCGTGCTGCTGAGCGCTTCGCTGCTGCCGGGCGGTGGCTTGCCGTTCGCCGGCGGCACGCTCTACGTCTGCCCCGACCAGTTGTTGCCGATCAGCTTCGATCGCTTCGGTCACGGGACTCTCCCGCTCGACGCGATCCCGGACGACCCCGCGCTGTCGGACCTCTCCTTCTTTGCGCAGCTCGCGGCGCTCGATCGCAACGGCCCCGACGGCCACTACGCGCTCTCCGCCGCGATCGAACTGCGGCTCGGGGACTGACGCGCTGCGCCACCGAGCGACCGTCGAAACAAGACCGGCGGACGCGGTGCAAGCCGCGCCCGCCGGCGCCGGCGCGAATCGATGCGCCGGCAGGGGGAATCGATCGGGCGGCTCGGGGGCGCCGCCGCGAGTTCATTGGATCGGCAGGAACTCCTCGTTCGAAGGCTTGAGCTTTCCGCTCGCCGTCTTGCCCCAGGCCGTGATGCCGACGGTGATTCCGGTCGGAGCATCGGTCGGCAGGTCGACCTGCAGGAAGTGCTCGCCATTGGTGTCGAAGGCGTCGATCAGCACGATCGCGAAGATCGGGAAGCCGTCGATCGAAGTCAGCACCAGCGCGTTCAATCCGCCCGGCGCACCGCCCCACGTGAGCGCCTGCACCTCGTCGCCGGGCGAAGCGACGATCGGCTCGACGTTGAACCACAGCTTGCGCTGCTTGTCGCAGATCGGCGCTTGTGACACGACGCGGATCGGGTCGAGCGTCTCGATCGTGGTGTCGCTGCCGAGGATTCCGGTGTGGTCGTTTTTCGACAGGTCATCGCACTTCTGGCCGTCGAACTCGTCGAGCTTGAGCAGGAGCTGCAGGTCGCCGTAGCCCGCGTCGACGCCGGCGAGGTAGATCTTCTTCACGACATCGGGAGCGAGCGCTTCGCCGAAGACGAACACTTCATCGAGGAAACCGTCGAAGTGGCCGAATTCGGAAGGGACGCCCGACGTGTTGAGCCGCAGGTTGCCGATGCGCGCCGCACCGGCACCATCGAGCGGCGGGGGCGTCAAGTCGTAGGTCGCGTCGACTTCCCCATCGACGAAGAGCGTCACCGTTCCGGCGCCGTCGCGACTCGCGGCCACGTGGTGCCAGAGGCCATCGCCGACGTTGGCCTGGCTGAAGAAGAACTGGTTGTTGTCGAGCGCGTCCTCGATCTCGACGGCGACGGTCCCGTCGACCCACACCTCGAGCGCCCAGGGCAGATGGTCGTTGGTCGGATCCTCGCCGCGCGTCACGATGCCGCGCCGGACGCCGCCGAACGAAAGGACGCGCACCCATGCGCCGACGGTGAACTTCTCGAGCGGCAGCATCTGCGGATCGATCATGTCGACGTAGTCGTCGACCCCGTCGAAGCGCAGCCCCATATGCGGGTCGCAGTCCTGGGCGGTCGCGGCGGGCGCGAACGAGAAGACGGTTGCGGAGAAGACGGCCGTCGTGATGGCGGCAGGAAGGCGCGACAGGGGCATGCCTGGCTCCGAGAGATGAGGATGCTCCCTTCGAACCGGAGCCGCCGACGAGTGTTACAGCGCGGCTTCGGACGGGAATCGTCAAGGAGATCGACGTGGCCTACGTGTCCTTCCTCGCGCTGGGGTGGTTGCTGGCGGCGCCCGTTGCGGGAGCCACCCCGCAGGCGCCGACCGCCGAAGAGCTGCGCGCACGGATCACCGCGCTCGCCGAATCGACGCTGAAAAGCGGTCCGGTCGCCGGCCTCGCGATCGGCATCGCGCGCGGCGAGGAGACGCTGTTCGCGGGCGGCTTCGGGCGCGCCGACCTCGAACAGGGCACGCCGGTCACCGAGCACACCTTCTTCCGGCTGGCGTCGGTCAGCAAGCAGTTCACCGCCGCGGCGGTCCTGCAGCTCGTCGAGGATGGCAGGCTCGCGCTCGACCGCCCCATCACCGACTACCTCCCGAAGTTCCGGGCGGCGGGTGGCCCGGTCACGCTCCTGCAGCTGCTGAACCACACCTCGGGCATCCCGAGCTACACCGCGCGCCCCGATTTCGACGTATGGGCGCGCGCGCCACGCAACCCCGATGAGGTGATCGCCCTGTTCGACGGCGCACCGCCCGACTTCGCACCGGGCACGGGCTTCGACTACAACAACTCGGCCGTTTTCCTCGTCGGCGAAGTCGCCGCGCGCGTCGCCGGCAAGAGCTACGAAGCGCTGATCGAGGAGCGAGTGTTCGGGCCGCTCAAGATGGACGAGAGCGGCTACGCCGATGACACGCGCTTGATCGAGCGGCGCGCTCAGGGCTACGCCTTCGTCGATGGCCACTTCGTCAACGACCTCGCGATGGACATGGCGATCCCCGGCGGCGCCGGCGCACTGGGCTCGACGCTGCACGACCTGTTGATCTGGGCGAAGGCGCTGCCGCGACTCGATGTGGTCGGCGACGAGAGCCTCGCGCGCATGATCGAGCCGACCGTCGTCGAAGGCGGGTTTCGCGTCGACTACGGACTCGGGTTGATGCTCGGCACGTTCGACGGCCATCCGTGGTACGGCCACGGCGGCAACATCCACGGGTTCAACAGCTGGATCCAGTGGCTGCCCGAGCAGGAACTCGCGGTCGCGGTGCTGGCGAACACGGAGGGCGAGCAGACTCGCGCGCTCGCGCCGCGGTTGCTGCGGATGGTGTTGCCGGAGTCGGACGCCGCGGCGCGAGCGAGCGCGGCGAACCGCGCCAGCCTCACCGCGACGAAGAGCCTGCCGCTTGCGACGGCGCGACTCGACGCACTGGCCGGCCGTTACGTCGCCGGGGCGCGCGAGCTGGTGATCGCGCGCGACGGAGAGCGGCTCACCGCCAAGCCGGGCGCGCAGCCGCCGCTGACGCTCCTGTTCCGTGGTGACGCAGACGGGCGCTTCGAGTTCATCTTCGAGGCCGACCCGACCCAGCACCTCTTCCTCGAACCGGAAGCGAAGCCGCCGCGCGCGACGCTCACGGGCTTGATGCTGGTGCGGCGCTTCGAGCGACGCTGACCTCGCTTGTTCCGCTGGCCGCGCACGCCAGCGGTCGGAAGCGCGCGGTGAAGTGCGGCAGGAACGGCGGACGCTCGACCATCTCGTAGGCCGGCAGCGCCTCCTTGTGCTTGGCGATCTCCGCAGCGATCTCGAGCACGCGATCGATGTGGCTCTGCGTGTAGCAGCGTCGCGGCAACGCGAGTCGCACCAGCTCGAGCGCCGCTGGCTCGAAGCGGCCATCGGCGCCCTTCTTGCCGAACATCACGCTGCCGATCTCGCAGGCGCGAATGCCCCCTTCGACGTAGAGCGCCACCACCAGCGACTGGCCGGGCAGCTGCTCCGGCGCGAGATGCGGCAGGAAGGCGCGCGCATCGATGAAGACGGCGTGGCCACCCGGCGGCTGCACGGTCGGGATGCCGGCGTCGTTCAGTCCCTTGGCGAGGTAGCGCGTGGTGGCGGCGCGGTACTCGAGGTAGCGCTCGTCGACCGCTTCCTCGAGCCCGACCGCGAACGCCTCGAGGTCGCGCGCCGCGCAACCGCCGTAGGTCGGGAACCCTTCGGTGAGGATCAGCAGCTGTTTGCAGCGAGCGGCGAGCGTCGCATCGTTCAGCGCCAGCAAGCCGCCCATGTTGACCAGCGCATCCTTCTTGCCGGACATCGTGCAGCCGTCGGCCAGCGCGAAACACTCCTGCGCGATCGCTTCGACGCTGCGACCTTGCTGCCCCGGCTCGCGCTCGCGGATGAACCAGCCGTTCTCCGCGAAGCGGCAGGCATCGAGGAAGAAGGGGATGCCGCGCGCGCGGTAGAGCCGTGACTGCGCGCGCAGGTTCTCGAGCGCCACCGGCTGACCGCCACCGCTGTTGTTGGTGATGGTGCACATGCCGAAGGGGACGTTCCCGGCGTTCTCGTCGAGGTAGCGCTCGAGGCGCGCGAGATCGACGTTGCCCTTGAACGGGTGGTGCGAAGCGGGGTCGCGCCCCTCCGCGATCACGAGGTCGTCGGCGACGACGCCGAGGTACTCGAGGTTCGCTCGCGTCGTGTCGAAGTGGCTGTTGCTGGGCACGCGCTGGCCCGGCTTGGCCGCGCAGCTGAAGAGGATGCGCTCGGCGGCACGCCCCTGGTGGGTGGGGATCACGTGCCGGAAGCCGGTGAGGCGACGCGCGGCCGCCTCGAACTTCTCGAACGAGCGCGAGCCGGCGTAGCTCTCGTCGGCGACCAGCATCGCCGCCCACTGATTGGCGCTCATCGCCGCCGTGCCCGAATCGGTCAGCAGATCGAACGTGATCGACGATGCCGGCAACTGGAACGGGTTGAAGCCGGCCGCCGCGATCCGTGCCAGCCGCTCCTCGCGCGTGGTCAGCGGAATCGGCTCGACGCTCTTGATCTTGAACGGCTCGAAGATGACGCCCATCGGCCCCTCGCTCGGGAAGCAGCACCCGACGCCGCGGGAAGGCGCGCGCACGGGCGCGCCTGATCCGCGGGAGGGAGCTTCCACGGCTGCGACAGGGCAGTCGGCGTGCCGAGGCGCGGCAGGCGGCTCGGCGTCGGCCGCTCCGAGCACCTGACGGCATGGGCGCGTCGCGCCGAGACCGTGCGAGGCCGTCGAGGATGAGGAGGCCAAAGCAGGCGACTCTGAAGAGCCGCCGATGAAGGTCGCCGAAATCACGGGTGGCCGCAGCCGGTCGTAAGCCCTCGTCGTTCAGGCACGCATCGAGCCAGACCTGAGGAACGCGCGCAACTCACGGCGAACGTCTGAAGGGCCAAGTTCGTCGCGCTCGTTTGCGGCGCGCGCCGATCAACCGCCGATGACGAGTTCCGCGCCGTTGCTGAGCGCCAGCTTCTTGTAGGCGGCGCGATCCGCCACCAGCACCTGGAAGTCGACGATGACGCCGACGAGCGCCGGATCGTCGGGGATCGTGTCGGTCACATCGAGCGCGCCAGCACCGGCGACTCCCGGTGTACCGCCGAGCGTCAGGTTGACGACGATCCACGGCGTCGCCACGAGAAGCGATCCGCCCGCATAGGGGATGTTGGCGCGAGCGAAACCCGTGAGCAATAGCGCCGGCGCTCCGCCGATCCCGTCGCTGATCGAGAGCGTCACGTCCTCGTTGATCGCCCACGAGCCATTGAGCACCGCGCTCGGCACGAAGCCGCCGAGGCCGGAGGTGCCGGCGCCGTAGGTCGCAAAACTGCCGTTCTGATAGTCGAGGTCGAAGACGTAGGCGGCACCGGCGCCGACCATGCTGTTGTCGCTCTGGTTGCCGTCCACGCCGGTCGCGTTGCTGGCTTCGACATAAGCCCCCACGACGACCGTGTCGCCGGAGACCGCGACCGAGCCGCCGAAGTAGTCGAAGATGTCGGTGTTCGAGGCCTTCAAGTACGCCTGCTGGCTCCAGGTCGTCCCGCTGCGCACGAAGACATAGGCCGCGCCGGCGTAGGACAGGCTGTTGTCGCTCTGATTGCCGTCCACGCCGGTCGCGTTGCTGGCTTCACCGACTGCCGCCACGACGACCGTGTCGCCGGAGACCGCGACCGAGCCGCCGAAGACGTCGTTCGTGTCCGTGTTCGAGGC
>JANNXA010000012.1:0-71658 GCA_031409275.1 Planctomycetota bacterium | reverse complement strand
GGCGGCACGGAAATTTTCGCGCCATCACCAAAAAATGTGAGCTGCGCCATGCCCCACGGGCTTTCCAGGCCATCGGTTGCCTCTGCAAAATCAACGAGCGTCGTAGGCTTGCCTTCGGTGTCCACATATACGCCCGCGCCCCGGATCGCCTCCACGTCCTCACGCCGCGCCACCTCGAACTCTTCGCGTCGGCGACGCGCGTTCGCCCCGAGATCGGCGAATGGGTCGATCTGCGCCAGTTCGAACCGGGCAGTGAGTCGATCGAGGGAGTCTCCGCGCGACTGCACGCACGACTGCTGGAACGAGGCTTCGACAAGCCGCTCTACATGGTCTTCTGCGAGCTGAATGCGGAACGGCTCGTCGCGGAGTTCGCGCGCCACCTCGACGAGGAAGGGCTGCCGTTCGACGAATACGACCTGCTCGCCGATCTCTACAGCCGATTGCATCGCTTCTATGTCGCGCGGCAGGCCAGCGGTCGCGCCGACCCCGAAGACGAGGTGGCGGAGTTCGCGACGATGGGTCGCGATACGACCGTCTATGCGGGCCTCGTGGCCTTCGAGCGAACGTTGGTCTCCGAGCGCGTCCGATTGCTGATCGCCGCATCGGTGCCCTTGCCGGGTACGCGCACCGTGGGGCTCGCTCCGGCCGATTCACTGCTCGCCGACGCCGCCAAGCACCTCGCCGCGAGCCGCCATCGCGTGAAAGCCGACGACCTGCGCCATTGGATCGCCTACGCGCTGCTGTCGATGCCCGCCCTCGATCGCAAGCTGATCCAACTGCGCGGCCGCCGCGAGCTCTCCCTAGCGGAGCTCGCCGCGCGCGTCGGCCTGTCGCGCTTCGAGACTGGCGTGCGACTGCGCCGAGCTATCGACTCCCTGTTCGTCGAAATCGACCGCATCCTCACTCTGTTCGAACCCAGCGACGCCGTCGCCGAGCCGCAGCGCGCCGAACGCCGCCCGACCGGCCGCCTCGTCCGCTTCCCGCGCGAGAATGACACGGCCGATCGAACCGGAAGGGGGGGCCGGCCGTCGAAGACGACCTCCGATGAGGACGACGATGGTTGAGCGGCCGACGACACTTGTCGACGTGACGCGAAGCGACCCGTGCCCGGGCCGGCGCGAAGAGCTTTTGTCGCTCGCCGCACTGCGCTCCGAGTCGCCGCTTCAGGCAGCTGCGCGCCGTCACCTGGCGGGTTGCCGACGCTGCAGCGCGTTCCTGGCGTCCGTGCAGCTCGAGCTACGGCTCGGCTTCGATGCCTTCAGCGAGCTGCGCGCGCGCCACCACCCCAACCCCGACCCGCCGTTCGACCTCGCCCGATCGAAGTCCTTCACCGCCTGGCTCGAAGGCGAACTCGAAGAGCGCAGCGAGCTGGAGCTCGCCCGCGCCATGACGCGAGCGGCGAGGTACCTCCACATGCTCGACCCGGAGGTTGAGGCGCGCGTGGTGGTGGTGGACACGGACGATTGGCGTCAATCGCCTAGCTCACAACGATCGTGCTCGGAAGCGCTCGCTGCGCAACTCGCCGCACAACTCTCATCGGCGCGCTTCCCCGCTAGGCTCAAGCAACCTCTCGGCGACGACCTTAGTGAGTTGCTTGGAATTCTCCGGCGCGCAATCGAGGCCGAGGGTGTTTCGAGGCGTGCGCGCATTCAGCTTGCAAAGCGCCTCATGAGTCGCGCCGAGCAACTCTCGGACGGGCAGCTGGGATCTACTTGGCTTCAGCGCGGAGTGATTGAGTGGTTCGACGGGGATCAGTCGGTTATCGAAACGTGTTTCATCAAGGCCGAGCGGCACTCGGAGGCTCCTCGGATTCGAGCGCTGAGTTTGATGAATCTAGGAGTCCTGTGCAGTGATCGCGGGCGCGACACTGACAGGTTCGACTTTGTCGACCGGGCGCTAGCGACGAGACCGATCCCGACGATTGCCCGCTCACTTCTGACCACGCGTATGTGCTGGCTTGCCGCGCGCGGCCGCATGAGTTCCGCGCTTGCCGACTTGGACTCGATTGCACGAATCGGGCAACTCGCGGAAACTCGGCGACGAACACCCCCTCGGATGATCCAGTCGACGCTTAACGAACTTGCCAGCCGATACGAGCATCAGCCTCGACGCGTGGAGCGAGCCCGAGTGCAACTCACGGAGGCGCTCCATGGAAACGCCTGATGACGCACCGTGCGTGCGCGTGCGAGAGCGCAAACGAACGCTGACTGCCCTTGTGGTGTGCTTCGCGACGATCGGCTTTTTCGGTCCGGGTTTCGGCAACGCACGTCCTGCACCGCCATTCGGCCGTGGCGGCGGTGTCCTTCCAAGCGGTGGTCCATCAACGGGTGAAACCGGGGTTGGAAGTGCGATCCCAACCTCTCGGGCAACCCGCCCATGAACCGCCGGGCAGCGATCGCTGCGTCGGCGGCGATCGCACTCGCCATCGGCGCGGGCGCATGGTGGCAGACGCGGACGAAGGTTGCGGGCCCTCGCGTTCCAACGATCTCTCCGAATGAGCCGGCGGCGCCCGCGGCGTCACCCGACGTCGCGGCGGTCGCAGAAGCGCCCGCACCGCTCAATGCCGCTGAATCGCCACCGTCACAGCGCTCGGTGGACGAGCGACCGGCGGACTCGGTTGTGCGGTCGGACGGCCAACCGCTCTCCGTGCTTGTCACCGATCCGAGCGAGCGACCGATCGCCGCCGCATCGGTCCGCCTCTATCCCACGACGCTACGCGGCCCGGTCGATCCGCACGGCTTCGACCCTGCCCACTTCCGGCTCGACGAAGCGCACGCGACAGAAGTGACGGGCGCGGACGGACGCGCCACCTGGCCTCACGGCGTCGCAGCGGGTTGTTTCGTCGCGGTGGAAGCGAAGGGCTACGCCACCGGGTGGGGCACGGTGACGGCCGAGGAGCTCAAGGGCGGCGTCTCGCACTTTCCGTTGTCGCCGGCGGGATCAGTCCTCGCGCTGCTCGTCGACGGGGCCACTGGTCGCCCGGTTCCAGGCGCGACCGTGATCGCCTGGAAGCCGCTTTCGGACGAGAGCATCGCGAGCGGATCGGAATCGCTGACGTTTCGTGCTCTCGCGGCGCAGCGCGGCGTCGGCGGTCGCGATGGCCGCGTCGAGATCCCGTCGCTGCCGCTCGACACCCCCTCCGAGCTTCGCATCGAGGCCGAGGGGTACCCGCCGCGGCGCTGCCAGCCGATCTGGCCGCTCGCGTTCGATCAGGTCGTCCGGCTCTTCCACGGCCAGCCCTTCGGGGGCCGCGTGGTCGACCGCGAGGGGGTCGGGATTCCGGGCGTCCGCGTGCAAGCGGTGGTGGCGGGAGTCCTGCCGGCACCGGAGGTCGGCAAAGGCCACACGGGCGACGATGGCTCGTTCCAGTTCGACGCGATTCCGCCCGCGCCGATCCTGATCCAGGTCAGCAAGCAGGGCTTCGCGCTGGGTTGCGAGCTGGTCGATCCGCGCGTGATGACGGCGTTCGAGATCGCGCTGCTGCCGGAAGCGCCGCTCACTGGAATCACGGTGGACGACCGCGGCGAGCTGCTGCCTCACGCGAACCTCGTCTTCGAAGACCTCGACCTGCGCGCGAATGTCGGCTCGTTCGAGACCTACGACGACGCGAGTTTCGCGATGCCGTGGATCCACCCCGACCACTCCTACGCCATCGAAGCGAGCGCGGCCGGCCACACGCCGCTGCGACTCTCCGCGATCCGGCCGACCACCGGGCTGCGGATCGTGCTGGCCCGCCGTGGGGCGATCCGCTGCCGCGTCGTCGACGGCTCCGGCGCGCCGATCGTCGGCTTCAAGGCGGCCGCGCTGCCGGAACGGCTGCGCCGAGGCGAGGAGGACTACCAGATCGAAGCGCTCGCCTGGCGCGACGGCACGGCTGCCGACGGAACCCTCACGCTGCGCGACGTCGATGCCGGCCCCGCCCTGCTGCGCGTCCACGCCAAGGGCTACGTGCGCAGCGCTCCCAAGCGCGTCGTCGTGCCGCCGGGAGACGTTTCGGAGCAAGTCGAGATCACGCTCGAGCGCGCCGCCTCGATCGCCGGCCGCGTCGTCACTCCAGACCGGCGCCCCGTCGTCGGCGCGACGGTCTCCTGGCTGCTCGACAACGCGGGCGGGGAACCGTCCGGCCGCACGACGCCGACCACGGCGACGACGGACGGCGCAGGAGCGTTCACGATCGACGGGATGCCTCCGCATCCGTTCGCGCTGCGCGTCACGGACAACGTCCACCCCAATGCCAACTACCCCGAACTGCGCGCCGAGGAGTTCCCGCGCGACCTCGTCTACGTCCCCACCGCACGCATCGACGGACGCATCCTGACGCACTGGAGCGCGCCGGAGTCGGCCATTCAGCTCGACGCGACCCTCGACGGAATGAAGACCTACTCCTCGATCGAGATCGCGGCGGACGGCACCTTCCGCTTCGGCCCGGCGCCGGCGGGGCGCTGGCTGCTCATCGCCCATGACTACTGGAGCGAACGCGACGCTGGCGCGTGGCGAGCGAACCGCCGCTTCGTCGTCGACGTCGCCGCGGGCGAGACGGCGCACATGACCCTCGACCTGACGGGGAGCGGTCGTGTGCTTGGCCACGTTCAGGTCGCGGCGGATGGGCCACCTGCGGCGGAGTACGAGGCGCTGCTGCTCGCGCGCGACGAAGCGGACGCACCGCGCGAGGTGGTCGCTTCCGCGGCGATCGACGTCGACGGGAGCTTCTCGATGTTCGCGATCCCGGCGGGTCGCTACGTGGCGCAGGTCGTTTGCTCCCGCCGCGGCCATTGTGGCGTCGCATGCGCCGAAGTCTCCGTCACCGCCGCCGCCCCCACCGCTCGCGTCGAGCTCGCGCTGCCGCCGCCGTCGCTGCAGGGCGTCGTGGTCGACGGCGACGACCATCCGCTCCTTGCGGAGGTGGTGATCCTGCGAGCGCGCGACGGCATGCGCGTTGGCCACGGGACGACGGACGAGCTCGGTCGCTACGCCCTTGCGGTCGATCGCACGGAGCCGGTGCAGTTGCTCGTCCGCGCGCGAGGGTTCGCCGATCTCCGCAGCGACACGATCGACCTGACGGCGAAGGCGCTCGACGATGAGCCGCTGCAGCACGTGCTCGAACCGGAAGCGCGACTCGAAGTCGCGGTTCGCGATGGCCGCGACCGCCCGCTCGTCGGGATCGCGTTGCGACTGCTCGACCGCGACGCCGCCGACGCGCTGCATTGGAGCGGTGTCACCGGTAGCGATGGCCGAGTTGTCGTCGCACGCCTGCCAGCCGGCCGCTACGTGGTCGAGCCGCAGCGCGCAGGAGCGCAGTCGCCCGCGCGGACGCTGGTGCCCCTCGATTGGGGCGAGACGCGCGCGGTGGTGCTGCGTTGCGTCGACTATGGCAGCGTGGCGCTGCGGCTCGTCGATCCGCTCGGTGCGCCGCTCGCCGACCGCATTGTGACTTTGACGACCGCGACCGCGCCGCTGGAACAACATCGCGCGACGACCGCGAGCGACGGGATCGCGAAGTTTGCCCACCTCGCCGCCGGACGCTGGCTCGCGAGCGCCGAAGCGACACCGCTCGGCGAAGTCGAGGTTGCGCCGGAGCGCGTCACGGAGGCGACTCTGACGCTCGAAGCGATGGGCGACGGCAGCGATCGCTGAGCGCGGTCGGGTGCTGCGAATCGGGTTCGTCAGCGCGCGACTGTCGCGCCGGATGTAATGCCCCGCCTCGCCGAGTCTGCCCGGCCGGATTCGAAGGGGTATCTCGAAGTCCGACTACCTCGGCGAGGCGGAACGGCGCGAACAGTAACTGCCGTTTCGACTTCTTCAACCCCACCGCGCTCTGGACTTCCTTGCCCGATCACGCCGTCGATCGACCGACCAGGGCGCGCAGGAAGTTCACGACGAACGTGCAACTTCGTCACGCCGCGCCGTCACTTCCCGCCCCCGCCGGAAGAATCGTCCTCGGTGTAGCCAAGCGCCCTCAGCTCCTCGAGCAGCTTGGGGTCCGGCGGGGCCCCGGGAGCCCCCCCCTTCTGGTGGAGCGCTCCTGCCCGCTTCTGTCGCGCAAGTTCCGCATCGAGCAGTTTCGCCAGCCGCGCCACCACGTCCGAGTGGTCCTTCGCGACATCGTTCAACTCGTACGGGTCGTCGACCAGGTCGTAAAGCCGCGCCGCCACCCGCGGGGCCCGCAAGAGCTTCCAACGACCGGCGGTGATCGCGTCGCTGCCCTGCTTCGCCGCCGCGCTGACGATCGGACGCGAGGCGCCCTCCGAATGGAGGACGTCATTGCCGCGACACTGCTCGAGCACTCCCGGAACGGTCAGTTCCGGAGCGAGGCCAAAGAGCATCGGCCAAAGATCGAGCGTCGAGCACAGCGTCTCGATGACCTGCGGTGCCACACCCGGAACGCGGATCAGGAGCGGCACGCGCAGCTGCTCGTCCCAGACGATGCCGTGGCCGAAGTGCTCGTGCTGGCCGAGCGCGGTGCCGTGGTCGGCCACCACGATCAGCGCCGTCGAATCGCGCAGCGCCGGCTCGTCGAGACGCGCCAGCAGGAGCGCGAGCTGATCGTCGAGGAAACGCAAGGCGCCGTCGTAGCGGTCGTTGCTGCTGGCGACCGTCAGGCCGCGCTGCGTGAGCTCGGGCATCGCTTCCGGAAAACGGCGATCGGCCAGCCACGTCGCGAGTCGCGCATCGGATTGGAAGCGTTCGAGATAGGCCGGCGGCGTCTGCGGAGGGCGCAGCGGCTCATGCGCATCGAAGAGATGGACCCACAGGAAGAAGCGCTGTTCGCCGCTGTCGGCGACGAAGGCAAGCGCGTCGGCGATGACTTCGGAACCGAGGCGCCGCATGTCGTCGACTGGCTCGCTCCAGGTCGCGAAGCCCGCGTCGAGGCCGGTGGCCCGCTTGACCGGCGTCGCGCCCACGAATCCGCCCGTGCGCACGCCCGCGTCGCTGAAGCGCTCGGCCACGGTGCGCATCGTCGCCACCGTCTCGCGTCCGCGTTCGACCGTCTTGCCACGCGTCGACGCGCCCGCGTGGTTCGAGAGCACGTTGTGCTCGTAGGGGCCGACGCCGGTGAAGATCGACCAGTGGCTGGGTGTCGTCTGCGCGATCGGAGTGAGGCAGCGCGTGAAGCGCAGCGATTCCGCAGCGAGCTGATCGAGCCGCGGCGACGTGTCGCGGAAGTAGCCGTAGCAGCCCAGCCGATCGGCACGCACGGTATCGAGCGTCACGATCACGACGTTGCGCAGCGCCGGGCGCGGCGGCGGCGCCGGAGCGGCGACGGGAGACTCCTGGGCCGCGGCGCATGCGACGGCACTGATCAAGGCGGCGATCCACATGGCGCGCAACGCTATCGGCGGCGACCGAACGCGCAACGTGGCGCGACTTCCCTTCCGCACGCGAACGCTCCACCTTGACCGTCCCGGCCAGCGCACCTAAGAGTGCCGAACAGAATGGACGCGTCGCGCAGAGACCGAGCGAGGCCGCTTGGGACGAGGAGACCGACGCAGGCGACTCAGAGGAGTCGCCGATGGAGGTCAACGAAGTCCTCGGCGGCCGGAGCCGGTCGAACGCAGCGGACATTCTGAGAGGCGCTCTGAGAGAACCAGCGCTTCCTCGCTTCGGCTGGAGTCTCGCGCCGTGATCCGTGCCCTTTCGTGCGCCGCCCTGCTGCCGCTCGCCGCGGCGTTCCTGCGACCGCTCGAACCGGTGCAGGCGGCGGCGCAGACGAACCCGAGCGCGCGCGTCGCGCTGCAGGTGGACGGGACGGCCGCGCGGACGCTCGCGGATCGAATCGACGTCGCGCTGGCCGCGGCGTGGCTCGCCGAAGGGCTCGAACCGGCCGCGCTCGCCGACGACGCCACGTGGCTGCGCCGCTTGAGCCTCGACCTGCGCGGGATCATCCCGACCGCTGCCGAAGTCACGGCGTTCCTCGCCGACGCCCGCGCCGACAAGCGCGACGCCACGATCGACGCGTTCCTCGCCAGCCCCGACTTCGCTCGCCACCTCTCGTACCTCTGGAGCAACGTCCTCTTCGCGACCGCGCCGCGCGAACGGCAGCGGACGGAAGTCCTGCTGCGGCCGTGGCTCGAAGCGCAGTTCGCGGCGGGCGCGCCCTTCTCGACGATCGTCGACGGGGTCGTCGCCGGCGCCGAATGGACGCGCTACCCCACCTCGAGCGCCTACGTCCTCACCTACCAGGACTCGATCGAGACGCTCGCCGGCGCCGTGGCTCGCTCGTTCCTTGGACTGCAGATCCAATGCGCGCAATGCCATGACCATCCCTTCGATGCCTGGAAGCAAGTCGAGTTCAACCGCTTCGCCGCGTTCTTCATCGACGTCCGCTCCGACCACACGGCAGGACCCGGGAACACGACGCTGTTCCGCATCGCCGACCGCAGCCCCGAGTGGGACTTCCAGGAACGGCTGAACAAGCTCGTCGTGCAGGCGCGTCGACCCAGCGGCGGCATGCGCGGCGCCATGACGAGCGGGCTGGCGCCGAAGGCCGAGGGGGACAGCGTCGTCTTCGAGGAGGATCTGCTCGGCACCGATGGCGGCATGGCCGGTGCGATGCAGGCGCGCGCCACGACGAACGCCGACCAGCTCGCGGCGATGGAGGAACTGCTCGCCGTCGCCAAGAAAACGCGCAAGCGCGAGGACGTGCTGCGCGACTACGGCAACGACGCACCGCGCCTCGACGCGCTGCTCGCGCGACTTCCGGTCGAGGCACGCGACCTCATCCAGCGCTACCGCGATCGGCGCACCGCCTTCACCGAGGCGGGCTTCCTCGACGGCACGCCGGCGCAGGACCAAGAGAAGTCCACGCGCCGCGCCGCGCTCGCCGCCTGGATCCACCGCACGGACAACCGCTGGCACGGGCGCGCCATCGCCAACCGTGTCGCCGCCGAACTGCTGGGTCACGGCCTGATCGAGCCGATCGACGATCTGACCGGCGTCGGCGCCGATCGGATCCTTCCGGAGCTGCTCGACGAACTCGGCGCGGCCTTCGCTGCCAGCAGCGACCTGCGCCTCCTCTATGGCGCCATGGCGCGCACCCGTGCCTACGCCGCCGGCTCGGCCAGCGCGGAGGAGGGACCGCAGCGCAATCACGCCGAGCGCTGGTTCGCGGCGCAGCCGATGCGAGCGTTCAGTTCCGAGCAGCTGCTCTTCTCGCTGATGCGCGCGACGTCCGCCGATGGCCACGTCGAGCTCGCCGATGCCGACCTCGAGGCCTTCGCGGCGGAGCGCGAGCGCAAGAGCCGCGTCGACACGCTGAAGGCGTGGTGCCGCGGCGACCTCGCGACCGGCAAGGCGCAGTACGAACCGTCGATCCCGGCGGCGCTCTACCTGATGAATGGCGACAGCACGGTGCGCACGACGGAGCTGCGCGGGCAGCCGGCGCTCGCGTCGTTGTTCGAGCCGGGTCCGCCGACGGCCGGCGCGCTCGATCAGCTCTTCCTCGCCACGCTGTCGCGACCGCCGACCGACGCCGAGCGCGAACGCTTCGCGGCCAGCTTCTCCGACCCGTCCGTCCCGCGCCCGCGTGCGCTCGAAGACGCGCTCTGGGCGCTGCTGAACGCCACCGAGTTCCACACCCGCCGTTGAGGCGCGCCATGGCTTGCTGCCCCATCGATCCCGACGCCGTCCACGCCGCTGCGATGTCGCGGCGCGACTGGCTCGCGCGCCTGCTCGGCGTCGGTGGCGCCGCGCTGCTCGCCCCATCGCTCGTCGACCTCGTCGTGCGCGAAGCGGTCGCGCAGCAAGGCGGCGGCAAGCCGGCGAAGAAGCATCTGATCCTGCTGTGGCTCGCCGGCGGGCCAAGCCAGATCGACACCTTCGATCCGAAGCCGGGCGCGCCCACCAACGGGCCGTTCCGCGCGCTGCCGACCGACCGGCCCGATTGGAGCTTCTCCGAGCATCTGCCGCGGTTGCGCGATCGCGCCGGCGAGCTCGCGGTGTTGCGCACGTTGCGCTCGACCGAGGGCAGCCACTCGCGCGCGACCGACCTGCTCCACTTCGGCTACACGCCGACCCCGAGCATCCACTTCCCGACGCTCGGCTCGATCGTCGCCCATCAACTCGGCGATGGCGACCACCCCCTGCCGCCGTTCGTGCAGATCGATGGACTGCCCGGCACCAGCGGCTACCTCGGCGTCGAGGTCGCGCCGTTCATCGTCCGCAACCCGACCGGCAAGATCGACAACCTGAACTACCGTCGCGACGTCGACTCCGCCCGCCTCGATCGCCGCGAGGGGCTGCGCGCGCTCCTCGAAACCGGCTTCGCGGAACGGGGCGGCGCCGGCGTCGCGCGCGCCAACGAGTCGCAACGCCGCCGCGCGCGCCGGCTCATGGACACCGAACTGGTCACCGCGTTCGACCTCGCCGAGGAGAGCGATGCGGTGCGCGACGGCTACGGGCGCGGCCGCTTCGGGCAGGGCGTCCTGCTGGCGCGCCGACTGGTCGAGCGCGGCGTCGCCGCGGTCGAGGTCGTGCTGCGCGGCTGGGATACGCACAACGACAACTTCAACACGACGAAGACGCTCTGCGGCGAGCTCGATCCCGCCTTCTCGAAGCTGATCGATGACCTGCGCGAGCGCGGTCTGCTCGACGACACGCTGGTGGTCTGCATGGGCGAGTTCGGCCGTTCGCCGCAGATCAATGCGACCGATGGCCGCGACCACTGGACCAGCAACTCCTGCGTCGCGTTCGCAGGCGGCGGCATTCGCGGCGGCACCGTCGTCGGCACCACCGACGCGACCGGCGAACACACCGACGGCGAACCGGTGCGCGTCGCCGACCTCTTCGCCACCATCGCCAGGACCCTGTCGATCCGCGGCGATCAGACCTTCACGCCCGCCGACACGCGCCCCATCACGCTGATCGACCCCGAAGGGGTGCCGGTGCAGGCGCTGCTGCGCGGCTGACGAATCGCTGCCGCGCCCGAGTCGAACGCGCCCCCTACTCGAGCGCGACGCGATGGAGCACGAAGCAGGCGTGCCGGCGCAGATCGGGACCCGAGTAGACCCAGTCGCGCGCTTCGAAGCGCACCGTCACGAAGGGGCGTGCGGCGGTCTCCTTGGGGACGTCGAAGGAGAGCTGCCAAGGCTGCGCGGGAGCGATGGTGACTGCGCCGACGCGAGTTTCCTCGACGAAGCAACTCACCTCAAGCGGACCGAGCTCCGGCCGCTGCAACCCGACCCCTTGGGCAACCACCCGCGCCTTGCCGCTGCTCGCGAGGATCAGCGCGACGTAGGGTCCCGCCTCGCCGCCGGCGACGACGCCGCCATGCACCTGCGCGGCGCTCTCGTGATCGAGGTCGCGGAAGTCGACGATCGGATCGATGCGCCGCTTGCCTGGCACCCGATTGGGTCGGAACTCGGCGTCGCCCTCGCGGCGTCCTTCGCTGCCGTACTCCTCCGCCAACGCCGCCGCTTCCGGCCACTCCGGCAGCGGCGCGCCCGTCAGCAGCTTGCGCTGCACGATCAGCGCATAGAGGAGCTGCGCGATCCGTTCGTGGCCCGCGCGGTTCCAATGGGCATCGCCCGCGCTCAGGCGATAACGATCGTCGCGCGTGAACGACGTCGGCAGCTCGAAGAACTGCTCTTCGCGCAATCGGCGGCCGAGGAAGTAGCGCGCGGTCGGCAGCAGGCCGCTGTAGTTCGAGAAGAGCAGGTAGCGGCCGCCCTGCTGCTCGACGGCGCGCGCGAGTCCGACGATGGCGTCACCGGCCGCTTCGAAGCGAGTGCGGCTCTCCCAGTCGAGCCCGTGCTGGATCCAGTTGGGCTGCAGCTTGTCGAACGCGGTCTGTGGAAAGCGGACCTGGAAGATGCCGTCGCCACGTTCCGGATGGAGCGGGTTGATGTCCGCCATCGAGCCGAAGCCGCGGGCGGCGACGTTGTCCTCGAGGTCATTGCGGACGAGCACCTGCACCACCGCGTCGGGCTGCAGCAGCGCGAGTTGGCGGCGCACGAAGGTCGTCTCGGCCAGCGTGTTCCACGTGTCGAGGCCGACGTGCAGGCACTCGATCTCGGGGCGCGGCGCCGGCCACCGCTCGAGCAGGAAACGCTCGAGGAAGACGCCGAGGCGCTCCTGCGCCGCCACCCCTTCTCCGAAGACGAACGAGTCGCCGAGCAGCACGACGCGCTTCGTGCCCGCCGGCTTGGGCAGGGCGTAGGCGCGCTCGCGCAGGCCGTACTTGTTCGAGACGACCGCGATGTCGGCGATCTTCCCTTGCGCGTTCGGCTGCAGCAGTCGCCCCACCGCCGGATCGGCGAAGGTGTCCCACCCGCCGCCGCCGCGCGCGACGAGTTCGGCGATCGCCGCACGCCGCACCTCGGGGTCATCGAGCGCTCGCCCATGGGCGCCATCGATCGCGGCGAACCCTTCGGATCCGGCGCGCTGCCACAACACGACGCAAGCGGCCGCGAGCGCGGCGCACAGTAACAGCAGTGCAAGAATCACACGGTAGGCGAGCGCGCGCGCATCCATCGACAGGCGATCCTCCCGGTGCCCACGCGATTGCCGCTGAATGACGTCGCGGTTCGAGGTGGCGGCGCGAGTTTCTAGCAGGTCGAGCGACTCACCACGCTGCGCAGCGCGGTAACGACTGCGCAGCAGTTGCTGCACGCGCTGCTTGAGATTCGTGCAACACGGACGGCGGAACGGGGCGGCGGCGAAGGATCGCACGGCTCCAACCATCGCGGAACGTGGATTGCACCGCGTTCCAGCTGCTTCCTCACGCTCCGGCCACCTGCCCTGCCGATGGCGCGTCCTTCCCACTCGGAGTAGTTGCCATGCAGCGTCTCTCCATCGCGCGCTCGTTCAGCCTCATCGCGCTCGGCACCTGCAGCGCGCTCGCCATTCCCGGCGACGGCAATGACCCGGGAAGCGGATCCGGCCACCACATCGTGATCGGCTGGAACGATCTCGGCATGCACTGCATGGACTCCGACTACAGCGTCTTCTCGATCCTGCCTCCCTTCAACGACCTGCGCGCGCAGCTGATCGACGCCAACGGCCACCTCGTGACGACGTTGAACGGCCGCACCCTCACCTACGCCGGCGTCGCCGATCCGAGCGGCTCGATCAACCAGAGTTCCGCCGGCAAGACCAACTTCTGGAAGTACGCGAAGGCACTGTTCGGTGCCAATCTGCTGCCCGACCAGGGGCTCGCAGGCCACAACATGCCGGGCTCTGCGAATACGCCGCAGTCGTTGACCTTCGATGCGGCGCACGCGCTCTTCACCGCCGATGGCATCCCGGTCGCCCCTTACGACGACAGCGGCCACTCGCGCCCCTATCCGCTCCTCGAAGTCGTGGCCCGCGATGCGGCGAACCTGCCGCTCGCATCGGCGACACCGGTGATCCCGGTCTCCGACGAGATGGACTGCCGGCTCTGCCACGGCTCCGGCAGCGCCGACGCAGCGAAGCCTTCCGTCGGCTGGAGCTTCGAGCGCAACGCCGAGCGTGACTACCGTCTGAACATCCTGCGACTCCACGACGAGCGCCAGCTCGGGGACCCGGCCTACGCCGCCGCGCTGCAGAGCGCGGGCTACTCGGCCGCCGGCCTCTATGACCAGGCCAAGCGGTTGAAGAGCCCGATCCTCTGCGCGGCATGCCACGCCTCGAACGCGTTGCCAGGCACCGGCCAGAGCGGCCTCACGTCGCTGACCGAGGCGCTCCACACCGGCCACGCGCAGGTCGCCGACCCCGTCACCGGATTGCCGCTCGACGCCAGCACCAATCGCGCGAGCTGCTACCGCTGCCATCCCGGTTCCGAGACGCGCTGCCTGCGTGGAGCGATGGGCGCCGCGGTCGCCGCCGATGGCTCGCTCGCGATGCAGTGCCAGAGCTGCCACGGCAGCATGAGCGCGGTCGGCACGACCGGCCGCGTCGGCTGGCTCGATCAGCCCTCCTGCCAGAACTGCCACACCGGCACCGCCACCCACAACAACGGCCAGATCCGTTACGACTCCGCGTTCGACACCAACGGCGCGCGTCGCACCCCGGTCGATGCGACCTTCGCGACCAACGCCGATGTGCCGGCCGCCGGCTTCGACCTCTATCGCTTCTCCTACGGCCACGGCGGACTCGCGTGCGAGGCGTGCCACGGCTCGACGCACGCCGAGTACCCCGGCGCGCACGACAACGACAACCTGCTGTCGAGCGCGTTCCAGGGCCACGCCGGCACGCTCTCCGAGTGCGCGAACTGCCACGGCAGCGACGTGAGCTCGTGGGAAGGCGGCCCGCACGGCATGCACTCGATCGGCCAGAGCTGGGTCGATGACCACCCGGATGCGGCGGAGACGCTCGGCACCGCGGCGTGCCAGGTCTGCCACGGCAGCAATGATCGTGGCACCGTGCTGTCGCGCGCCCAGGCCGATCGCACGCTGACGACGAAGTTCGGCACCAGGACCTTCTTCCGCGGCCAGACCGTGGGTTGCTTTGAATGCCACCGCGGGCCGGACGACAACAACAAGAACAACAACCGCGCGCCGCACGCCGACGACCAGGCCACGGCGACGGTCGACCAGCCAGTCAGCGTCACGCTCACCGGCAGCGACGCCGACGGCAATGCGCTGACGTGGCGCGTCGTCCGCCAGCCGCGCGTCGGCCGCGTCGCCCTCATCGGCACGCTCGCCACCTACCTGCCCGATCCCGGTTTCGCCGGCGTCGACGCCTTCTCGGTCGCCGCCTCCGATGGCAGCAGCGAATCGAACCTGGCCACCGTCTCGGTCCAGCGCGGAGCGCAGTGGTCCAACTACGGCATCGGCTACCCGGGAACCAACGATGTGATCCCGGCCTTCACGCTCGACCGCACGCCTCAGCTCGCGACCACCATCACGGCGTCGCTTGGCAACTCGTCGGGAGTGGCGACGTTCGGACTGCTGATCGCGTCGACCGAGCGGGCGGCGCTGTCGACGAGCTGGGGCGGCGAGCTCGCCACCGAAGTCCTGCTGCAGCTGGTGCTGCCGATCGGCGCGGGCGGCGAAGCGATCGACTTCGACGTGCCGGATGATCCGACGCTGATCGGCCTGAACGAGCACGTTCAGGTGCTGCAACTCGACTCCGGCGCGCGCTACGGAATGGCCTTCACACGCGGCCTCCGTCTCACTTTCGGGGAGTGATCGGCTCGGCGTCGCGGCGCTCGAACGTGCCCTTCGCACCAAGCGCCTGCGCGTAACCGCCTTCGTCCAACCACGCCTGCGCCACCGGATCGTGGCGCAGCGTGGCGTCGAAGAAGGCGAGCGCGCCGGCGCGGATCAGCGGGTGGTGCGCCGGATCGCGCGGCCGCAATCGAAGTCCCGTGGTGCGCTCGTCGCCGAACGCGTGGTGCTGCGCGCCGTCGAGGATCAGCAGGTAGCGCGGCGCATGCACGGTGACGTCGAACGGGATGCGCCGCTGCGCCGCGGTGGTGTCGCCGATCGGGCTGTCGTCCTTGGTGCCGGTCATGTGGAAGCACGGCACCACGATGTCGTCGTAGGAGCCGTTGGCGAGCTCACGCTCGCTCGCCGGCGCGCTCATCGCCAGCGCCGCCTTCACGCGCGCGTCGCCGACGACACGAGGCCGGCCGATGGGTGGGACGAGCTTGCGACCGGCGGCACACAACGCGGTGTAGGCGCCGAACGAGTGACCCGCGATGCCGAGCGTCGCGAGGTCGAGCTTGCCCTGCAGCGGCCAGCTCTCTTGCGCGGTGCGGCGCGTGAGCTCGTCGATGGCGAACGTGACGTCGGCGGGCCGGTCGACGAGGTTCTCGAGGTCGCGAGCGGCGGCGCGCATCTCCTCCAGCGGTCGCTTGGCGTCGCGCCACACCGCCTCGTCGCTGCCCGCGTGCTGGAGGTGAAGCGTGACGTAGCCGTGGCTCGCGAGGTGCTCGCCGAGGTAGGCGCTCGACTCCCGAGTGCCGCCGAGACCGTGGCTGAAGAGCACGACGGGGAACGGTCCGCCTCCCACCGGGTGCCACCACTTCACGGGCACGACGCGCTCGCGCGCCTCGTCGCGCCACTCCTCGGTGAAGGTCGCAAACTCCTGCGGGCCGCGCTCGGACCAGCGCGCAAAAGCGGCCGCCGGGGCGGTCGGCGGGACCGCCTCTTGCGCAACGGGAAGCGCGGAGGGGAAGGGGCGAAACGCCGCGAGCGCTGCCAGCGCCATCCAGACGATTCGGTGGGCCACCATGGTCGCTCTCCTGCTGCTTCAACCCGCGTCCCCAGGCCAGGTTGCACGGAGCGCGACACGCGCACGCTTGACCCGATCGCCCCGCCCGCCTAGCACGTCCGCCCCTTCGTCGCGCGTTGCGCGACGAGCGTCCGTGCCAACTGGCACCTCCCCGAAAGAGAACCCATGTCCTTCACGAACCTCTTCCGTATCGCATTCCTCGCCGCCGCGCTGGCCGTTCCGGCGCAGGCGCAGGTCAAAGCCTTCGGTGGCACCGCGCCACGCGCCGCCGCGACCCGCATCTTCTTCACCGACCATTGCGTCGGCATGGTCTGCGTGCAGCACGGCACGCCCGAGTGGAAGGCCGAGTACGACGGCATGCTCGGCACCTTGAAGGGCAAGTCGCTGCGCCTCGGCAAGGACTTCTGGACCACGCTCAACACTTCCGTCGAGCTGACCATCGGCGAGACGACGGTCGCGGCCGGCAGCTACTACCTCGGCCTCAAGTGCGACGCCGAAGGCAACTTCCACCTGCTGGTCATGAAGCAGGACACCGCCGACAAGGCGGGCTGGGTGCCCTTCATGGAGGACGCGTGGAAGGCGGACTACACGCTCGCGATGAAGCACACGACGGGCGAGAAGTCGGCCGACAAGATGACGATGGAACTGAACGTCGATCCGAAGGATCCGGCGTCGATGACCTTCCAGATCAGCTGGGGCAAGCACGTCCTCGCCATGCCGGTGAAGGCGCACCTCGCCAAGTGAACTGAACGGATCTGAGCCTGATGTCGGGAGGGGCGCGACGATGAGTCGCGCCCCTCCTTTCGTTCGGCACGGAGGCGAAGGCCACGCGCGTGCCGCCGATCGGCGCGCGGCAGCGATACTGCGGTGATGGAGTTCGCCCCGGTTCCGCTCGATCTCCCGTTCGATTTCGCGCCGGCCCTGCCCGGCTCGAAGTCGATCGCCCATCGTGCCCTGATCCTGGCGGCGCAGGCGAGCGACAGTGGCGCGACGACGCTCCACCACGTCACCCGCAGCGACGACGTGGTCGCGACGCTGAACGGCCTCGCGGCGCTGGGCTACCGCGTCGACCCGACCGACCCGACCGATCCTGAGCGAGTGACGATCGGCCCGCGCGACGTGCAAGTGACCGCGGCGACGCTCGACTGCGCACAGGCGGGCGCCGCCGCGCGCTTCCTCCTCGCGTTGGCGGCAACGACCCCTGGCCGCTTCACCCTCACCGGCGGCGCCAGACTGCGCGAGCGGCCATTCGCCGAACTGTGCGACGCGTTGCGTGCGCTCGGCGCGAAGCTGCCAGCAGACGCTCCCACCTTGCCGATCACCGTCGACGGGGCACCGCTGCGCGGCGGCGCCGTACGCCTCGACCCCTCGCGCTCGAGCCAGTTCCTCTCCGCGCTCCTCCTGATCGCGCCGCGCTGCGAACGGGGCCTCGAGATCGAGCTCGACGGGCCGCTCGCGTCGGCGCCCTATGTCGAGCTCACGATCACCGAGCTCGCACGCTTTGGCGTCACCGTCGAGCGTGACGGCCCGTTCTTTCGCGTCGCCCCACAGCCGCTGCGCTCGCCCGGCACGCTGCGAATCGAAGATGACTGGAGCGCGGCGGGCGCCTGGCTGGTGCTGGAACGGCTGGCGCATGGCCGGGTGCGACTGCCCGGACT
The DNA here is from genome assembly GCA_031409275.1 of Planctomycetota bacterium. Lineage (GTDB taxonomy): Bacteria > Planctomycetota > B15-G4 > B15-G4 > SIAN01 > SIAN01. The sequence goes on along the minus strand of JANNXA010000012.1, from coordinate 53,845 downwards.
TGCCAGCGACAGTCGGCAGCCCGATGCGGCGCTGCCGGCACTGCTCGATCGCCTCGAGGGCGACGGGCCACGCACGCTCGACGTGGCCGCCGTGCCCGATCAGCTGATGAATCTCGCGGTGGCGGCCGCCGCGAGGCACGGCACCACGCGCTTCACCGGCGCCGCGAACCTCCGCTTCAAGGAAAGCGATCGCGTCGCCGTCCTCGCCGCGCAGCTTGCGCGCGCCGGCGTTTCGGTGACGCCGCATGCCGACAGCCTCGTCGTCGACGGGCGCGCGACGCTTCACGCGGCCAACCTCGATTGCGCCGGCGACCATCGCATGGCGATCGCCTTCGCGCTGCTGGCATCGCTGCAGCCGGGCATCACCCTCACCGGCTCGGAGTGCGTCTCGAAGAGCGATCCACGCTTCTTCGAGCAGCTCGCCGCCGCGCGCCGCGCGCCGCGCTGCATCGCGCTGGTCGGCATGCGCGGCGTCGGCAAGTCGACGCTCGCCGCCGAGCTTGGCGCGCGCCTGGGCCTCGTCGCGCTCGACGCCGATGCAGAGTTCGAGCGCCGCCACGGCCCGCTCGCGCCGTTCGTCGCGGCGCACGGCTGGCCACGATTCCGCGCGCTGGAGATGGCGCTGCTGCCCGAGCTGCTGGCGCCAGGCCGCGTCGTCGCGCTCGGCGGCGGCGTGGTCGAGGCGTCGGAGAATCGAACGCTGCTGCGCCGCGAAGCCGTCGTCCTGCAGCTCGAGGAGTCGTTGCCGACGCTGCGCGCCCGCCTCGCTGCCGCACCGCGGCCGAGCCTGACCGGCGCCGAAGCGCTGGCCGAGCTTGGCGAGGTCGCCGCCCGCCGCGCGCCGCTTTATTGCGAGGTCGCGGCGGTGTCGCTGCCACCCGACCGCACGCCACCGCAGCGCGTCGCCGACGCGATCGCGGCACTTGCGGCGCAGGCGCGCTGGTGAGGCGTGCCGCTCGCCGCCCCTTCGCGTCAGAATGAACGCATGGCCAGCAACAGTTTCGGCGAGCTGCTCCGCATCACCACTTTCGGCGAGTCGCACGGACCGGCGCTCGGCGTCGTGATCGACGGCGTGCCGGCCGGGCTGCCGCTGACCGTCGAGGAGTTCCTGCCCGAACTCGCCCGCCGGCGGCCGGGACAATCGACGCTGACGAGCGCGCGCCAGGAAAGCGACACGCCGCGCCTCCTGTCGGGCCTCTTCGAGGGGCGCACCACCGGCATGCCGATCACCGTGGTGGTCGACAACCACGACGCGCGCCCCGCCGACTACGACGCGCTGCGCGCCGCGCCGCGCGCCGGCCACGCCGACGCGACCTACGCCTCGAAGTACGGCCATCGCGACCATCGCGGCGGCGGCCGCAGCTCGGGGCGCGAGACGGTGGCGCGCGTGATCGGCGGTGTCGTGGCGAGGAAGCTGCTGCCGCAGACGACTCGAATCCTCGCCCACACCACGCAGATCGGCCCGCACGTCGCGCGCGACTTCGACTTCGCGTTCATCGAGCAGAACCCGCTGCGCTGCGCCGATCGCGCGGTGGCGCCGGCGATGGCCGCCTACGTCGCGCAGTTGAAGGAGCAGCACGACTCGACCGGTGGTCGCGTCGAGATCCGAGTCGAACAGCCGCCGATCGACCTCGGCGATCCAGCCTTCTCCAAGCTGAAGAGCAAGCTCGCCGAAGCGATCCTGTCGGTCGGCGCGGTGACCGGCTTCTCCTACGGCGCCGGCTTTCGTTGCGCGGCGTTGCGCGGCAGCGAGTACGTCGCCGACGCCGCGAACTTCGGCGGCATGCTCGGCGGCATCTCGAACGGGGAGACGATCGTCCTCGAAGCGTCGATCAAGCCGACCAGCACGATCGGCGCCGCCGCGAAGGCGGGCCGCCACGACCCGTGCGTCGTGCCGCGCGTGATCCCGGTGCTCGAAGCGATGGTCGCGCTGGTGCTGGCCGATCGGCTACTGATGCAGCGCGCGCTGGCCGGTCACGGAGCGCCGCGACTCCCGTAGGGCGGCTCGCTTCCGAGGCGCGCGTCGTCGATCGGAACGCCGACGGTGAAGTGGTAGAGGCTCTGGAAGGCGCGGTCGCGCAGGCCGAGCAGCTCGTGGAAGAGGTCGTCGAAGTAGCAGCCGATCCCGGTGGCGCGCACGCCCGCCGCTTCGGCGGCGAGGTAGAGCTGCTGGCCGACGAAGCCGGCGTTCCAGAAGAGGCGTCGGTAGCGGTGCGGTGCCGCGCGCACGAGCGGTTCGAACGCCGAGAGCATCCCGAGGCTGAAGGCGCCGTCGGCGGCGATCTCCTGACGGCAACTGATGATGCGCGCGCTGTCGCGAAAGTCGCCTTCGCGCAACAGGAAGAGCCGCAGATGAGTCGGCGCGATCGCGACTCGCGACCAGGCCGCCTCGCCGCCGATCGCCGCGCGCAACGAGGGCTCCACCTCCGCGTTCTCGCTGGCGCCACGCTCCAACAGGTAGAGCCCGGGCGCCACGCCCTCGACGCGGTGCACCATCAGCGCGAGGTGGAGCGGCGGCGCGTCGGGCCAGCCATCGAAGGGCGCTGCGTCGGGCCGCGCGAGGGTCGCGTCGAGCAGCGCAAAGAAGTCGGCCGCCGCGAGCGACGGCTTCGGGTCGAAGGCCACTGCGCTGCGTCGAGCGCGGATCAGCGTCGCGGCGACCGCGGCGACGGCGCGCGCCGACACCGACTGGCGTGGCAGCGCAAACGGCGCGAACGCGCTCGCCTCCTGCATCGGCGCAGGGGACGGCGGGCAGCACGTCGCATCGGCCGCCGCCGCGATCGCCGGCCAATCGAAGTGGGCGGAACTGAGCGCGTTGGCGCGACCCGAGAAGGTCGCCTCCTCGAGCGACGCCGCGCGCGTCCGCAAGCTCGCCGCCACCGCCTCGACATCGACATCGCGGCCATCCGTCGCGATCCAGAGCAGCGCTTCGGGGTGCTCGCGGTCGTGCACGTCGAGGTGGGTGAAGTCGTCGTCTCGATCGAGTCCGAGCAGACGCGCCACCACCTCGTCGCCGAGCGTGTCGATCAAGCGGGCCCGCCAACCCAGCGCCGCAGCGGCGAGACGCAGCGCCGCGAGCGCGTGGCCGACATCATGCTGGCAGTAGCGAAAGGCCCGCTCGCCGTACTTCCACGACTCGCGCCAGTGGATCGAGGTGAGCGCGACGCCGAATCCTCGGTCGCACGAAGGCGCCGCCGGCCGCGCGAAAGAGACTCGCCGCTCCAGCGCGTGGTCGCGCGAGACGTAGTGATGCGCCCCGGCCGGCAGCGCTCCCTCTTCCAGCGACAGCAGCCAGCCCTCGGTCGGATGGAGATTGCCGCTCGACGGGTTGGCACGCAGCGCCCAACGCGCGTCGCCCGATCGCTTCCATGCAGTGAGCCCGAGCGACAGTTCGAAGAAGGCGCCGATCGACGGCAGCGTGAAGGGGTGCGCCGGCACGGCGCCCGCCGCGAACAGCGCCGGCCAGCGTGCCTCCAGCCGATCGGCGGCCAGCGGCAATTCCAGGCGCGGCGCACCGGCGTAGGTGCGAAACGGATCGGGCTGCGTCTCCCAATCGAGGTAGCCGAGCGACGCCGCGAATCGGCGCGGGTGATGCTTGCTGCGTTCGTGGTAGGCGAGCGTCGCTTCGGCGGCATCCGGCAACGCGGGCTCCTGCATCGGCGAATCGCTCACGTGGTGGCCGGCGGCGCACGCCGACGCGGAGGCAGGTCGAGCGTGAAGAGCTTGAGTTCCGGCTGATCGGGGTCGAGCCAGACATCGCGCGAGTATCGGAAGCCAAGCGTCTCGAGCACGTGGATCGAGCGCTCGTGGTCGGGTTGCGTCAGCGCGAGCAGACGCGGCCAACCGTAATGCTGCGCCGCGCGGTCGACGAGCGCCGCCGCTGCCTCGCGCGCGTAGCCGCGCGACCAGTGTTCCGGCAACAGCGCGTAACCGAGATCGGGATGGTCGAGCGCGGCCCGCTGCAGCAGGCCCGCCATGCCGAGCGTCACGCCATCTTCCTTGCGCTCGAGGCGATAGAGGCCGAAGCCGTGCTCGGCGTAGCTCGCGAGCGGCCCCGACGCGAGGTAGGCCCGCGCCTGATCGAGGTTGCGCACGCGCTTGTCGACGATCCGCTGGATGAACGAAGGCTCGTTCAGCAGGCGCAAGATGAACGGCGCGTCGGCGTCGGTGAATTCGAGCAGGCGCAGACGCTCCGACTCGACGACGATCACCGGCGGCTCCTTGCCGCGCGCGCAATCGATGCGGACGGGGCATTGGGACGGTACGGAGCGACCTCAACGCTCGCAAGGCGCAGGCGACAGGCGGGCGCGAAGATGCGACGATGACGCCGCCGACCGCGAAACGGCGAAGCGAAGCGGAGTGCACCTTGAAGGCCTGCAGCAGCGGACGCGCGATCGAGATCGAAGAGGTCGGCGGAGCCGCAGATCGCGGCGGTCACCGCTCGATCGTGATCCGCTTCCCGTTCGACGTGGCGCTGGTGGCGACGATCCGAGCGCTTCCGGGGCGCCGCTTCGACACGCAAGCGAAGTGCTGGCGCTGCCCGCTCGAGGCCATCGTCGTCGTCGTCGACACGTTGGCGCCTCTGGGCTTCAGTGTCGCGCCGGACGCCTTCGCGCACTACGTCGCCAATGGGGGCACGCGACCGCCGCCCGAACCGGAACGAGCGACGCCAACGTGTGACGACGGGCCGAGCTCGAACTGCTCGCTGCCCCGCTGAGCCGGCGCGAGCAGCAAGCGCGCGGCTCGATGCGCGCGCCGCCGCTCACGGCTAGCGCTTGTCGGACGCCGCGGCTGCCGCCAACCGCTCCTGCAGCAATAGGCCCACCGCGCCATCGCAGGCCTCGCTGCCGCGCGCGATGCCGCCATTCGTGGTCGCAATCACGCCGAAGCCGCCGGCCGGATCGAGCCAGCAGCAGCAGAACCACAGCGAATTGCTGCCGGTGTGAGTGAGGACGGTGTGGTCGCCCGCGGCCCAATCGCGCTTGGGGAGGCTCCAGCCGTAGCCGTATTCAGCTCCCTCGTCATCGCCAGGCTGCTTCGGATAGGGCGTATGGAGGCGCGCGAAGGTCGCCTTCGAGAGCGTCACCTTTCCGACCTTGACGTCGCCGTTGACGCCGCGCAGGTGCAGCTGCAGGTACTTCGCCCAATCGGCGAGCGAGGCGTGCACGACACCGGCCGGGCCGACGATCGGCGGATTGTCGGCGTCCGGCCCCGGCTCGATCGGCTGCCCCGCTTCGTCATGCCCGCGCGGCTGCGCCAGTTCGTCGGGAAAGCCTGGCGGCCCGAAGCCGGCGCTCGCCATCCCGAGCGGGTCGAAGAGCAGCGTCTGCATCAGCTCTTCCCACGACTTCCCGGTCGCGACCTCCGCCACGTAGCCAGCGATCATGATCCCGGCATTGCTGTAGACCAACCGCAACGGCTTCGAAGCCGGCGGGCTCGAAAGGATCGCGCGCGTGAACTCGCGCCTCTGCTCGGTCGCGCTCCCCGACAAGGCGGCGCAACGATCGAGTGTCGCATCGCCGCCGGTCATCGCCGCGATGCCCGCTCGATGGGCCAGCAACTCGACCAGCGTCAACGCCTTGTAGTCGGCGTGCATCTTCGACGCCATCTTGGGCAGCAGCTTCGACAGCGGCGTCTCCCACGCCAGGTCGCCGCGTTCGACCAGCAGCGCGATCAACGTCGCCGTCATCGACTTCGTGCATGAACCGAGGTGCCAGGCGTCGTCGAGCTCGACCGCCACGTCCTGATCGGCGGCGCGTCGACCGGTGACGTACACGCGCTCGAGCCGGTCGGTGGTGAAGAGCGCGGCGCCAAGCGCCGGCACCTTCTGCTGCGCGCGAATCGCCTCGAGCGCCGCCTGATTGCGATCGACTACCGCGGCCGCCGGTGCCGCCGGTGCCGCCGGTGGCGCGTCTTGCGCAACAGGCGCCAGCGACGCCAGCGACGTCAACAGCCCGCTGAAGAACCAACCCATCCCGACGCCGTTCGACATGCCGCTCTCCGCTGCTTGAAGGCGGCGCACGATACGCACTCCTCCGACACCAAGAACGTAGTGTCGGCGGCAACGTGCGGCGATCGACCGCACCGCGCTCCGTTGCGAGATCGACATGACGCAGCCGCCTCTCCCGCATTCGCAGTTGGCCACCGCATTGGCCGGCCTGCTCGTCACGCCGCTGCTCGCGGCTTCGAGCGGCGGCGCTCCACTCGATCGCGTGCCGCGACCGGGCCCATGGCGCGCCTGGCTCGAATCGCCGGGCGGCGAGATTCCCTTCGAACTCGAGTTCGCGCTCGACGCCACGTCGTGGCGCGCCACCATCGGCAACGGCCGCGAACGGATCGAAGTGCCCGAGATGTCGGTCGATGCAGAGCTCGCGGCGGTCACCCTCGCGCTCCCCCACTACGACAGCCGGATCGAGGCGCAGCTGTCGGAGGGTGCCACCCGGCTCGATGGCCTCTGGAAGAAGCGGCGCAACGCGAACGAATGGGTCGAGATGAAGTTCCATGCGACGGCGGGCGCGGCGAAGCGCTTCCGTGACGACGTGCTGCACGAGCCGACGAACAAGGTGGACCCGACGCCGCTCGCGCGCGAGCTCGCCGGGATGGCCGAAGTGGCCAGCGGTCGCTTCGCGATCCAGTTCGCGTCGGACGCCGACCCGGCGGTCGGTCTCTTCGAAGTCACGGACGATGGCCGCGCGACCGGCACCTTCCTCACGACGGCTGGCGACTACCGCTATCTCGCGGGCTCGCTCGATCGGGGCTGGCCCGGCGACGATGGCCTCGTCGGTTGCGAGGACGACGGCGAGCCGCACTACTTCCTGCGACTCTCCTGCTTCGATGGCGCGCACGCGTTCCTGTTCACGGCGGAACTCGATGCCAACGGCGCGATCGGCGGCAGCTTCTGGGCTGCCGATCGCTGGCACGAGACGTGGACCGGCCGGCGCGACGATTCGGCGACGCTGCCCGACGGATTCGCGTTGTCGCGCGCGAGCGGCGCCGTGCCGCTCGACGAGCTCACCTTCCTCGACCTCGATGGCAAGGCGCGCCGACTCACCGATCCAGCCTTCGCGGGCAAGGTGCGACTGCTGCAAGTTTTCGGGAGTTGGTGCCCGAACTGCCATGACGCGTGCGACGAGCTGGTGCGCCTCCAGAGGGAGTACGGAGGTCGCGGCCTGTCGATCGTCGGACTCGCCTTCGAGCTGACCGGCGAGGTGGCGCATGACGCCGAGCAGGTGCGTCGCTACGCGAAGCGCCACGGCGCGACGTGGCCGATGCTGCTCGCGGGCACTTCCGACAAGCAGGCGGCGACCGCATCACTGGGGTTGCTCGATCGCGTGCGCGCCTACCCGACGACGCTCTTCCTCGACGCCAAAGGCGCCATTCGCGCGGTGTTCACCGGTTTCAATGGCCCCGCGACCGGCGCCGCGCACGACGCGCAGCGCGACGAGTTCTCGCGCGTCCTCGAGAACCTGCTGCGCGAGCAGTGACGAGCGGACAGCGGCTCGTTGCGTTCCTTTACTGCCCCGCCGGTGGCAGCGCGTGGAGCGTGCCGTCGAGCACCCCGTCCACCGCGCCGCCGTCGGCCGCTCGCAACTGCCAGTGCAGCTCGTAGCACCAGGTCGGTGCGAGCCCCTCGAAATCGAGCTCAACCGTCTGCGCGTCGCTGTCGAGTCGCACGGCCGTCACGGGCAGCACGCGCTCGTCGTGGTGCGCAGAACCGTAGTTCGCGCTTCGGCGGAGCGACCAGACCTTCAGCGCGAAGGCAGCGGGCGTCACGCTGACGCGTTCGAGCGGTTCGGCGAAACGCAGTCGCAACCCCCGCTCGGTCGCAGCCAACGCCAGCGGGATCCGCAGCGGACGCGCCGTGCGGCGCACGCGGTAGAGGCCGCCCGGTTGCGTCGCATCGCCGGCCCAGGCGAAGAGTCCGCAGGTCCAAAGCGAGCCATCGCCGGACGCGAAGCGACCGCGCATCACGCCGGTCGGGAAGTTCGCGCCGGGCAGCGCCACCTCGCCGCCCTGCTGCGCGCCCCGGCCACCGGCAGGCACCGGCTCGTGCAACACGACGAAGAGCTTGCCCTCGCCATACGAGCTGCAGAGCAGCGCGCCGTCGAGCGCGCCCCACGACGCGCTGCGCACCCACTGCGCCTCGGCCGGCGAGCGGTCGAAGTCGTTGGTCAGCCAGCAGAGCGGCGGCTCCATCGCGTCGTCCGATGCGGAGAGGCCGGCGTCATGCCATCCGAGCATGTTGCCGTAGAAACGAGCGCCGCCGTCGGCGGCCGGCGTGATCCAGTTGAGGCGGTTCTTCGGGATCCAGAAGCCCTCCTGATCGGTCACGACCAGCGTCCCGTCGGGGTTGACGCAGATGCCGTTGGCGGCGCGCAGGCCGCGAGCCAGCACGTCGGTGCGCGCACCGTCGCGCGCGACGCGCAGCACCGTGCCGTGCTGCGGCACCAGCGCGTCGAGCGCGTGGCGGCCCGACTTCGCGTAGACGAAACTGCCGTCGCGATCCTGCTCGAGCCCCATCGCGAATTCATGGAAGTGCTCGGTCACCTGGTGGTCGCTGTTCAACCACTCGACGAAGTCGATCTCCTCGTCACCGTTGCGATCGTGGAGGACGACGAGCGCATCGCGGCAGGTGAGGTGGATCAAGCCGTCCACGACCTTGAGGCCGAGCGGCTGAAACAGGCCGCTCGCGATCCGCCGCCAACGCATCGACGCCGAGGCCGGCACCCCGTCGCTCGCCGCCGCGACGATCTCCGCCAACCAGACATCGCCATCCCATGTGCACATCGCCAGCCGGCCATCCGGCAGGAAGTCGAGCCCGCTCGGCCGGATCTGCGCGAGCCAGGGATTGGCATCCGGGAGCTCGGCCACGTCGATGGCGAATGGCCCCTCGTTGCCGCCGAAGAGGAGACGCGTGGTGAGCACTTCGGGGCAGCGCGGCGGCCCGCCGTGCGTGCGCGCCGACAGGTCGAGCGGCACCGCGGCCGCGGAGGCGTCCGGTCGCGCCGCAAGTGGCGCAGCGCCCGCCTCCTCACACCACAGCGAGAAGCGCAGCGGAGCCTCGCCCGCCGCCACTGCAAGCCGCAGTGCGCCCTGCTCGGCGAAGAAGGAGAGCGGCGCACCGGGCGGATCAAAACCCACGGTCAGCGCCGGCGGCGCCGCCACCACGCGCGCATCGCCGCGTCGCACCGCCAGCGCCCGCTCCGCGCCCGCGGCCCCGTCCGCCGCCGCCCTCGCGCCGCTCGCGTCGGCGAATCGCCAGCGCACCATCGTCGTCGCACCGCGATCGATGCGGAGCGACTCGATCTCGCCATCGAAGGCGCTTTGCGGCGCCGGGAAATCCACGGAGGTGTACCCGACTCGCAGCCGTGCGTCGGGCAGCGCCGCGTTCGGCGCGAGGCTTCCTCCCGCGTCAAGCTTCCCGTCGATCCACAACTCGAGGTGACGATCCGCGCGGCGCCAGTTGGCCGCGACTTCATGCCACGCACCGTCGTCGACGCGCCCGCTCGTGGTGATGCAGCCGACCCAGCCGATGTCGAAGTTGAGTCTCCCGTCGCGCACGAAGAGCGTCTGCCCGTCGGGAGCCCACTGCTCTCCCGCCGGCGCGATCGCGACGATCGTCCCGCCCGCCTTCGTGCGAATGCGCGCCGCGAGCGTGAAGTCGCCGCTGGTGAAGTCGAGCGATTCGCCGCCGGCCACCGAGAGCGGCCGCTCGAGCCACGTGGCGCCGTCGAAACGCAGCGGCCGTGCCTCGGTCGCGACGAGTGGCGCCACCGGAGGCGGCCCGAAGCGCGCGCGCGCTCCCTCGCCTCGCAACACGGCATCGGCGCCAAGCTGCGCCACCTGCAACTCGATCGCCTCCGCACGCGGTGCGATCTCGAAGTGGCGCACGAAGCGCGGCGTGTGGCCGACAGCGGCGGCGAGCGTCGGCATCTCCAGCACGCGGGTCGCACCGACGCTCATTTCCAGGACGCGCTCGGCACCGCACAGGTGGATCCCGCGCAGCCGCGCCCACTCGCGCGGCAGCGGTCCGTAGCGGCGGCCGTCGCGACCGACGACTCGCGCGTCATCGCGGAACGAAGCGCTGCCGGGCTGCGCGAATCCAGGAGCGATCGGATTGGCGAACGCGACGCGTCCGACCAGCTTCGGATGGACCGCGTGCTCGCCGTTCAGCTGGATCCCGCGCCAATCGAGGAAGCGCGTGCCGCCGGCATCGTCGGGCGCGCTCCATGCCGCCGCCACGCGCAACGTGTCGAGGTCGTAGAGCAGCCAATGGGCGCCGCGCGCGACGCCGCCCGCGCCCGCATCGAGGCGCACCGTCCACCCCTTGTAGGCGAAGTTGGGCAGCGGCGCGCCGTCGCGATCGACGACGCCGAGGCTTCCGCCCGGCACCTCGACCGTGTGCGAGAAGCTCGCGCCGTAGTCCATCGCCACCCACGGCTCGATCGACGCCGCCTCCGGACCGAGCGTGTCGCCAGGCGGCAGCGCGGCGAGGTACTCGGCGTCGACGGCGACGTACTGCGTGCCGTTGTGCGGCCGCAGGTACGCCTCGCGCAGGTAGTGGATCACGTCGTATTTCTGGCGCGGCACCATCCATGTCTGCGGCGCCATCGCGCCAAACCCGTGCGTCAGCGTCTTGTAGAGCGCCAGCGGATCGCTGCCATTCTTGAAGCGCCCGGTGGCGAATCGCAGCGAGCTCGGCAGCGAACCCTCGCGATCGAGGGTGCCGTGGCAGTTGGCGCAGACGCGCTGGTAGATCGCCGCGCCGCGCTCGAACGCCGCGGCGTCGAGCCCGCGCGTCAATGCCGCGTGGTCGACGCGCGCCTCGTAGTCGGGCAACACCAGGCGCCGCAGTTCCGGCGGCGGTTCGAGCTCGCGCGCGCGCGTCGGCCCGCCGTCGCGCACTTCGATCAGCCAACGCACCAGGTCGAGGAACTGCTGACGGCTGGCAAGTTGCGCCATCTGTCCAGCTGGCATCGCCGAGACGCGGCTCTCGCGCACACTCTCCACGTCGCCGATGGCCAGTGTCGTCGTCGCGCCGGTCGCGGCGTCGCGCAGCACCAGCGAAGCGTCCGTGCGCTGCACCACGATCCCGTCGAGGAACGTGCGGTCGTGCCGTCGCACCAGGGCGCTGCGATAGCCGTCGCGGATCAGCGCCGAAGGCTGCAGCAGCGCCTCGACCAACCTCAGATCGTCGACCTCGGCGCCAAGCTGCGCGAGGTCGGGGCCGATGGCGTTCGCGCGCGCCTCTCCCGCGGCATGACAGCGCGCGCACGCGAGCCCGGGCTGGAAGAAGACGGCGGCACCGCGCCGCGCGTCCCCGTGCGCGCGCGCCGCGCTGACCAGCGCTGCGCGCGGCTCACGCAGGAGCTGCGATTCGAGCGGCGACGCCTCCTGCAACGGAGGCAGCGCCAGCGTCAGCGCCCACACGCCGCGAGTCCATCCGTCGAAGAACGTCGTCGCCATCCGATCAGAATTTCGCCGGCCGACGCACGCGCACGTCGGACTCGTAGACGACCATCGCGTACTTCGGGAAGTAGTCGCGCTCGAGCCGCTCGAGCAGCGTCGCCGCGACCGTCGGCGGGACGATCACCTCGAACTGGAGGTTCGAGAGTTCGAGCATCTCGCCGCTGCGGTCGCCCTGATCGCCGCGCCCCTCGACGGCGAAGAGCGTGTGGCCGCGCGCTCCGACCTCGAGCAGGAGTCGGCGCACGACTTCCCGCGCGAGCGCCTCGCAGATGATGGTGACCAGCTTCATCTCGTGCTGCGGCATGACGCAATCCCCTTCAGGTCGCGGCGAACCACCACTCGGTGAAAGCGAAGCAGAGCGGAATGCCGAGCATCACGTTGAACGGGAAGGTGATGGCCAGCGCCGCGGTCAGCGACAACGTGGGATTGGCTTCGGGAAGCGAGAGGCGCATCGCCGCCGGCGCCGCGATGTAGGAAGCGCTGGCCGCCAACGTGCCGAGCAGCATCGAGCCGCCCGCGCTCAACCCCGCCGCGGAGCCGACCATCACTCCGACGGCGGCATGCAGCAACGGCATCACGACGCCAAACCCGAGCAGGAAGAGGCCGACCTTGCGCAACTCGCCGAGGCGGCGACCCGCGACGGTGCCAAGCTCGAGCAGGAAAAGCGCGAGGATCCCGTGGAACGGGACGACGAAAAAGCCGGCCGTCGATTCGAGGCCACGCTTGCCGCACGCGAAGCCGATCAGGAGCGTCCCGACCAGCAGCAGCACGCTGCGCCCGAAGCACGCCTCGTGGAGCGCTCCCTTCAGCGTGGCGCCGAGCGTGCCCGCGTCGCGGTTCGTCCCATTCGCGCCGCTCGCACCGCTCGATGCCACGCTGCGCGCCAGCGCCAGCTTGCCGAGCACGATGCCGACGATGATGGCGGGCGACTCCATCACGGCGAGGAAGGCGGCCGCGTAGGGCTCGAACGGCAGCTTCACCTGCTCGAGGAAGTTGACCGCGACGGTGAACGTGACGGCGCTGACCGAACCGTAGTGCGCCGCGACGGACGCCGCGTCGACCGGCGAGAAGCCGCCGACGCGGCGCAGGATCGGGTAGCACCACAGCGGGATCGCGGCGCCCAACAGCATCGCGGCCAGCAGCGGCAGCCAAAGCGTGGCGATCCCCGCCACCGCCATCGACACGCCGCCTTTGAAGCCGATCGCGGCGAGCAGGTAGATCGTCATCGCGACGTAGAGCGGCTCGGGGAACTTGAGGTCGCTTTTCACCAGCGCGGCGACCAATCCCAGCGCGAAGAAGAGTGCCGGCGGCGCCAGCAGGTTGGTGCGGATCGCTTCGAGCAGATCGATGTTCATCGCGGGGTGGAGCCTGCCCGAGGCGCACGCGAACGCAGCGACGACACGAGCTTCGAATCCCTCGCGCGCGACTCGGCCGCGAGGCGGCGACGGTAGGCCTCGACGCGCTTGCGCAGCGCCGGATCGCCGATCGCGAGGATCTGCACCGCCAGTAGCCCGGCGTTCTTGCCGTTGCCGATGGCGACGGTGGCGACGGGGATGCCGCCGGGCATCTGCACGATCGACAGCAGCGAATCGAGCCCGTGCAACGCCTTGCTCTCGACCGGCACGCCGATCACCGGCAGGGTCGTGTGGCTCGCCACCATGCCGGGCAAGTGCGCGGCTCCGCCGGCTCCGGCGATCACCACCGCAAGGCCGCGTCGCTGCGCCGACTCGGCGTACTGCGCCATCAACCGCGGAGTGCGATGGGCGCTGGTCACTCGCACTTCGTGGGGGATCCCGAACTCGGTCAGCACCTGCGCCGCCGGCTCGAGCGTCGGCCAGTCGGAGTCGCTGCCCATGACGATGCCGACTCGCGGCCGACCAGCATCACTGCGGCCCTTCGCCTTGCGCCCCATCACGCCTCTCCACCGAACCGGATGCAGTTCGCCGCACGCTGCGCCGTCGCCAACGCTTCCTGCGCGTTCCGGCCAAGTGCCGTCACATGGCCCATCTTGCGTCCACGCGAGCTGCGCGACTTGCCGTAGACATGGACATTGGCGCCGGCGACGCGCAGCGCGTCCGCCAGTCCGCACGGCACGCCCGAGCCATCCCCGAAGCCGAGCAGGTTGACCATCGCTGCGGCCGGCGCCACCAGTTCCGCCGAACCCAGCGGCAATCCGAGCACGGCGCGCACATGGTTCTCGAACTGCGAGCAGGCGCACGCCTCGATCGTGTAGTGGCCGCTGTTGTGGACGCGCGGCGCGATCTCGTTCACCAGCAAGCGGCCATCGCGCGCGAGGAAGAGCTCCATCCCGAAGCTGCCGACGCCGCCGACCGCGGCCACCGCGCGCGCCGCGATGGCCGACGCCTCGGCTGCCTGCGCGGGAGCCAGCGCCGCGGGCGCGACCGTGTGGTGGCAGATGTGTTCGCGTTGCACCGACTCCACCACGGGATAGCGCGCCTCGCTGCCGTCGATGGCGCGGGTGACGATAGTGGCCAGCTCGCGCTCGAAGTCGCAGAACTCCTCGACGTAGAGCGACGCATGATCGCCGTCGAGCGCGCGCCACGCCGATTCGAGTTCGCCGGCGTGGCGGACCGTCGCGTTGCCTTTGCCGTCGTAGCCGTTGCGGCGCCGCTTGAGCACGCACGGGAAGCCGAAGCGCCGGACCGCCTCGCGGGTCGGCGCGTCGGCGAAGCGCGGCAGCGGCAAGCCGGCGGCCGCGAAGGTCGTCTTCTGCAGCAGCTTGTCCTGCACCTGCGCGAGCGTCGCGCGCGTCGGGAAGAGGCAGCGCTCGTCCACCGCCGCCAGCGCCGCGAGCTCGACGAACTCGTTCTCGAGCGTCACCACGTCGACCAGAGCCGCGAGCCTGGCCACCAATGCCGGATCATTCCAATCGCCGATCAGCGCGTGGGTGTCGACGCTTTGCGCCGGGAAGTCCTCCTGCCGCTCGAGGACGATCACCTCGCACCCGAGCTTCGCTGCGGCAGCGGCCGTCATCTTCGCGAGCTGCCCACCGCCGAGGATGCCGAGGCGCGGCAATGGCAGGAGCACGAGCGGTGTCGGCGGCGCGGCAGGATCGGAACGATGCATCGGTCATGGTGCTCGCGGGAGGAGGGGGCAGAGAGGCGAGTGTCTTGGAACAGAAGTTCGCTTCCACGAAACCGGGCGCTCTTTGCGCCATGATTCGTCTCGGTCCGTGTTCGCGAACTTCTGTTCCAGGACACTAGCAGCGAGCCGTGCACCTCCGCCCATCCGCCGCGCACCTCCCGATCGGGGAGTCGCTGGCTCGGTGCAACCGAGCCGCCAACCAGTCAGATCGGCCGTCGGCAGGGCGCTACGATCGCACCGCCGCGAATGAGAAGTTCGAAGGCGCCGAAGCGTGGCGAACCGGGAGAGGGCGATGAGCCTCGCATGGACGTTCGCAATGGCGCTCCACGCGCAGCCGGCACCGCTCGTTGCGCCCTCGACCGGCGTCGAAGTGCGCGTCGATTCCGACGCGACGCTGCGCGCCGAACTGCAGTCCGCTCGACCGGGAACGACGATCCTCATCGCTTCCGGCCACTATCAGGGAGGCATCAGCGTCGAGGGTCTCGCCGGAAAAGCGGGGCAACCGATCGTGGTTCGCGGCGCCGACCTGAAGGCGCCACCCCTCTTCGAAGGCGGCACCAGCGCGTTCCACCTGCGCGACGTCGCCTACCTCGAGCTCGTCGGGCTCACGCTCCGCGGGGTGCAGGGCAACGGGATCAACGTCGACGATGGCGGCACGCCCGAAACCGCGGCGCATCACGTCACGTTGCGGCGCCTCACGATCACCGACGTGGGCGAACGCGGCAACCAGGACGGGCTCAAGCTCTCGGGCGTCGATGACTTCACGATCGAGGAGTGCACGCTCGAACGTTGGGGCGGCGGAGGTTCCGGGATCGACCTGGTCGGCTGCCATCGCGGCACCATCGACGGCTGCACGTTCCGGCAGCGCGCGGGGACGAGCGGCAGTGGCGTGCAAGCGAAAGGTGGCAGCAGCGACGTGACGGTGCGCCGCTGCCGATTCGAAGAAGCGGGATCCCGCGCCATCAACCTCGGCGGCAGCACCGGACTCGAGTTCTTCCGCCCGGTGCTCGGCGCGCCGCCGCATTTCGAGGCGAAGGATCTCCTCATCGAGCACAACACCTTCGTCGGCTCCGATGCGCCGATCGCCTTCGTCGGCGTCGACGGGGCGACGGTGCGCTTCAACACGATCCACCTGCCGCACCGCTACGCGATCCGCATCCTGCAGGAGACGACGGCACCTGGGTTCGTGCCGTGCCGCAACGGCCGCTTCACCCGCAACCTCATCGTGTTCCGCTCGAGCGAATGGTCGTCCGGCGGCGTCAACATCGGCCCAGCCACCGACCCCGGGAGCTTCGAGTTCGCGGAGAACTGGTGGTACTGCAGCGACGCACCGACGCGCAGCCGCCCCACGCTGC
This sequence comes from Planctomycetota bacterium, assembly GCA_031409275.1. Lineage (GTDB taxonomy): Bacteria > Planctomycetota > B15-G4 > B15-G4 > SIAN01 > SIAN01. The sequence continues at coordinate 37,916 of JANNXA010000012.1, read as the reverse complement.
CGACTCCCGAGAAGGACGGCCGCTACGGCGACGATCCGCGGTTCCGCGACTCGGATCACGGCGACCTGACGCTGCGCTCCGATTCACCGGCGAAGGGCTACGGGGCCAACGCGCCGAAGTGAGAGCGCCTAACAGAATGGACGCGTCGCGCCGAGACCGCGCGAGGCAGCCCAGGACGAGGAGACCGAAGCAGGCGACTCCGAAGAGTCGCCGATGGAGGTCGACGAATTCATGGGTGGCCGCAGCCGGTCGAACGCAGCGGACATTCTGTTAGGCGCTCTGAGCCTCGCTCAGACGATCTCCTGCACTCGCGCCAGCAGCTCGCGCACCTCGTCCACGAGCGGGTGGATGCGCGCCTCCGCCGACCGGGCCGCTTGCTTGGCGTGGTCCTTCATCGAGGTGACCTGAAGGCGCAACTGGAACAGCTTCTCCTCGATCGCGGAGAGCAGTTGCCGCGCCTCCGCTTTGCCGAGGTGCACCTTGACGCGAAGCACGTCGCGTTCGCGCTCGAGTTCAACGAGCAGTTCCTTCAACGTCGCGGCGAGTTGGACCACAGCTCTCTCCAGCGCGGGGGTCGGGTGAATGGCCAGCGAACCGACCATTCGCCGCACGCCGCATGCCGCCAGCTCGCGCCCCGCGTCCGCCAAACGAGAGCGCGCCATCAGCGGGGAAACCCCACCTGCGAGCGCGCATCGCCGCGCACCCGCGACCGCAGCCAACCTCCCTGCGCCCCGCGGCTACGATCGCGCGCCATGCAACTGCTGATCCTCGCGCTGCACTCCTTCGCGGGCGCACCGACCGGCGAACATGACGAGTTCTTCGAGAACTCGATCCGTCCGCTGTTGGCGGACCACTGCCTGCGCTGCCACGGCGAAGAGCGGCCGAAGGCGGGGCTGCGACTCGACTCGCGCGCCGCGCTGTTGGCGGGCGGCAAGCGTGGCGCGGCTGCGGTGGCCGGCGACCCATCGGCGAGCCTGCTGGTGCAGGCGGTGCGCCGCGACGGCGAGCTCGCGATGCCGCCGAAGGAGACGCTCGACGCGACTCAGGTCGCCGCGCTCGAACGTTGGGTCGAGCTCGGCTTGCCGTGGCCGGAAGCGACGGTGGCGCCACGCGTCATCGAGCGCGCGCTCAGCGAAGCGGATCGCGCGTGGTGGGCCTTCGCGCCGCTCGCCGACGCTCCCGCGCCCGCCGTTCACGACGGCTCATGGCCGGCGCGCGACCTCGACCGCTTCGTGCTCGCGGAGCTCGAGTCGCGCGGCCTGGCGCCTGCACCAGCGGCGAAGCGTTCCGCGTGGTTGCGCCGCGTCACCTTCGACTTGATCGGCTTGCCGCCGACGCCGAGCGAGGTCGATGCGTTCCTGGCGGACGTGGAGGAGGGCGACGAGGCCGCGTTCGCGCGCGTCGTCGACCGCTTGCTGGCGAGCCCCCACTACGGCGAACGAGCGGCGCGCGCGTGGCTCGATGTCGTGCGCTACACCGACCTCTTCGATGCGCGCTCGCTGGGCGGTGCCGACGACGATCCGGGCGATGTGCGCCAGGCATGGCGCTACCGCGACTGGGTCGTCGACGCATTTTGCCGCGACCTGCCGTTCGCTGACTTCGTGCAGGACCAGATCGCGGGCGACCTGCGCGCGCCACTCGCCGACCCGTTCGACGTACGCCGCATCGTCGCGACCGGGGTGCTGGCGCTCGGCGATTTCGGCGGTGGCGATGCCGACAAGGAGAAGCTGCTCACCGACATCGCGGACGATCAGGTGAACCTCGTGGGTCGCGCCTTCCTCGGGCTCACGCTCGGCTGCGCGCGCTGCCACGACCACAAGTTCGATCCGATCGGGCAGGCCGACTACTACGGGCTCGCCGGCATCTTCTTCAGCAGCCATGTGCTGGCGAACGTCGGCCCGAAGACCGCCGGACCGCCGATGCTGCGCGTGCCGCTGGCCTCGCCCGCCGAACTCTCGCAGCGCGCGCAGCAGTCGACGCGGCGCGGCGAGTTGTTGGCGGCGCTCGCGTCGGGACTCGGCGGCACTCCGCTCGCGACGCTGGTGCCGGCGGTCGGCGGACTCACCGCCGTGACGGGGCTGCGCGGCGGCAACGAGCTGCCGGCGGCCACGGTGAATGGCGCCGACACGACGCTGCAGTTCTCCACCGTCACGCTCCCGCCCCACTCCTTCTCGGTCCATCCCGCACCCGGCGAACCGATCACCATCCGCTTCACCGCCGTGCAACCGCTGCGCGTCGCTGCGCGCGGCACGTTGGCCGATGGCGACGCCGTCTGCGGCGACGGCATCAAGTGGCGCCTCCTCCAGCGAAGCGGCGGCGCCGACGCGCCCGCCACCACCGCGCTGCTCGCCGAAGGGGCGTTCGCCAATGGTGGGCACTCCGAGTTCGGCGACGCACCGGAGCTGGCGACCTTGGTGTTGGCCGCCGGCGACGCGCTGCTCCTCGAAGTAGCGCCGGGCGGCGACCACATCTGCGATACGACCATCGTCGAATGGACGCTCGCCGACCTCGACTCGCCGCGCCTCTTCGAACTGGCACCCACCGTCGTTTCGGCGCAGGCGGCGGGCACGCTGCGCGAAGAGCTGGCGATCGGAACCGCGGCTTCGTTCCGCTTCGTCGCCGCCGGCGCAGGCGAGCTCGATGCCGCGGCCCGTGCGCGCGCCGCGACCGACGCGACGCTCGCGCCGCTCGTCGCGGAACTCGCCGCCCTCGATGCGGCGATGGCGCCGCCGCTCGCCTTCGCGAACGGGATCGCGGAAGGAGGCGTGCCCGACTCGCCGCAAGCAGGGATCCATGACGTCGCGCTGCACGAGCGCGGCCGCTACGACCACCTCGGGCCGATCGTCGCGCGCCGCTTCCCGCGCGTGCTGGCCGGCGACGCGCCGCTCGCGCCGAGCGGCAGCGGTCGCCTCGAACTGGCGCGCTGGCTCACCGAACCGCTGCTGCCGCTGGTGGCGCGCGTGGCGGTGAATCGCGTCTGGCAGCGCCACTTCGGCCGCGGATTGGTTGCGACGTCGGGCAACTTCGGGCGGCTTGGGGAACTCCCCTCGCACCCGGAACTGCTCGATGCGTTGGCGGCGCGCTTCATCGAAACGGGCGGCTCCTGGAAGACGCTCGATCGAGAGATCGTCCTGTCGGCGACCTATCGGCAGGCGGCCGACGGCGCCGCGGCGACCATTGCCGCCGACGCCGAGAACCATCTTCTGGGCCGCTTCCCGCGCCATCGACTCGACGCTGAGCAGTTGCGCGACGCGCTGCTTCTCTGCAGCGGCGAACTCGACCTCACCCTGGGCGGGCCGGCGCAACGCGATCCGACGACGACGCGGCGCGCGCTCTACCTCATGACGATCCGCTCCGACCGCTCGAACTTCCGCGCGCTGTTCGATGCCGCCGATCCCACCTCGATCGTCGATCGACGCAACGAGTCGACCGTGGCGCCGCAGGCGCTGTGGCTGCTGAACGATCCCTTCGTGCTCGACCGCGCCGCTGCGTTGGCACGCCGGATCGAGGCGGGAGTTCCGGCGCCCGCCAGCGAATCGGGACGGCCCGCCGCGCTGCTCGATGGCGTCACGCTCGACGCACGCGTCGATGCGCTCCACCGGATCCTCTTCGCGCGGCCACCCGACGACTTCGAGCGGGCGCGGGCGCGAGCGTTCCTGGCCGATGGCACGCTCGAGGAGCTCGCCCACGTGCTGTTCATGAGCAACGAGTTCGCGGTGACCGACTGAGATGGCGTGCGCGGCAAGACGCAAATGGAGCGTGCGATGAACCTCCCGCTTTCGCGACGCGAACTGCTGGCGCGCTCGGCCAACGGCTTCGGGCTGCTGGCGTTGCAGGCGTTGCTGGCGCAAGCGGGGCTCGCGCAGACGGCGCCATCGGCCGCAGCGGGCGCGGGCGGACCGCTCGTCCCGCGCTCGCCCCACTTCGAGCCGCGCTGCAAGCGGGTCATCTTCCTCTTCATGTCGGGCGGCCCCTCGCACGTCGACCTGTTCGATCCCAAGCCGCGGCTGCAGGCCGAGAGCGGCGCGCCACCGCCGTTTGCGCGGCCGAAGCTCGAGCGGACGCGCACCGGCAACCTGCTCGGCTCACCGTGGCGCTTCGCGCGCCACGGCGAGTCGGGCCTCGAGATGAGCGAGTTGCTGCCCCACCTCGCGCGCCACGCCGATGACCTCTGTGTGGTGCGCTCGATGGTGGCCGACAACATCAACCACAACGGCGCCTGCCTGCAGATGAACACGGGCGAGCAGGCGTTCCAGCGCCCAAGCCTCGGCTCGTGGCTCTTGTGGGGTCTTGGGACCGAGAACCACGACCTGCCCGGCTACGTGGTCCTCTCACCGGCGCAACCGGCGCAAGGCGCGCCGCTGTGGAGTTCCGCGTTCCTGCCGGCCACGTACCAGGGAACGCTGGTCACCCACGTCGACACGCCGATCGCCAACCTCGCCAACGCGCGCCGCACGTTGCCGCGCCAACGCGCCGACCTCGATCTGCTGCGCGAATGGAACGACCGCCACGCGGCCGCACGCGCGCAGGATCCAGCGCTGGAAGCACGGCTCGACTCCTTCGAGCTGGCGTTCCGCATGCAGCGCGAGGCACCCGCGGCGTTCGACCTCACCGCCGAGTCGGCGGCGACGCGCGCGCTCTACGGCCTCGACGATCCGGTCACGGAGATCTTCGGCAAGCAATGCCTGCTGGCGCGCCGCCTCGTCGAGCGCGGCGTGCGCTGCGTGCAGGTGTATCACACGCAGACGAAGCAGCGCGCGAGCTGCCAGCTGTGGGATCAGCACAGCGGTCTGCGCGCCGAGCTTGCCAACAACTGCGCTGCCACCGACCTGCCGATCGCAGGCCTCCTGCACGACCTCAAGTCACGGGGGCTACTGGAAGAGACGCTGGTGATCTGGGGCGGTGAGTTCGGCCGCACGCCCACGGCGGAGGGCACCGACGGCCGCGAACACCATCCCTTCGGCTTCACCATGTGGCTCGCCGGCGGCGGCGTGAAGGCGGGCCACGTCCACGGCACCACCGATGAATACGGCTGGCACGCCGAGCAGGACCCGGTTCACGTCCACGACCTGCACGCCACCATCCTCCACTTGATGGGCCTCGACCACGAGCGCCTCACCTACCGCCACGCGGGCCGCGATTGGCGATTGACCGACGTCTACGGAAACGTGGTGAAGGGGTTGCTGGCGTAGCGGCCCGCTCGCGAGGCGCTCAGCCGCCGGTCGCGAAGAGGCTGCAGTAGCTGACCGCGACTCCGTCGTTGCAGAGCACCGGGGACGCGAGCGACGCGCCGGCCGGCAGCGGCGCCACTCCTTCGAGCCGCACGCCATTGAGCTCCACTTCCAGCGCTCCGTCGCGCTGTCGCACGACCACGCGATTCCAATCGCCAGGTCGTTCGCCGGTCGCAGCGGTGCGCCAACCGCCGAGGCGGAACGGCAGGAGACCGGCGCCGGGTCGCTGCGCGCGCTGGTAGTCGAAACGCAGCTCGACGGCACCAGCGAACTCGCGCGCGGCGAGTTCGGCGACGCCGGCGGCCGCAGCGAGCTGCCAGTCGTTCGCCTTCCAGTCACCCGACTTCACCGTCCAGCCGTCGAGCGAGACGCCGCTGTAGAGCGTCTCCGCGCGTCCCGCTTCGCGCGCCGTGCGCGACGCGTCGGCGGCATGCGTGCCGGCCGGCAGTTCCCAGATGCGCAGCTTGCGGAAGTCGACTTCGGTCCCTTCCGATTCGAGGCAGAGGTAGCCCTTCGAGGGCGTGCAGCCGCTGCCGGCGGTGACGAGATGGCCGTTCACCTCGAGCGTGAGCGCGCCATCGAGGCAGGTGATGCGGTAGTGGTTCCACTCGCCGGTCTTGCGCGCGTGGAACGCATCGAGGTTCGGCATCGAGCGGTCGCCCGAGCGGCGAAAACGCGGGTCGGGCGTCATCGTCGCGCCCCAGATCGGGAAGAGGTCGCCGTGCGACGTGAACCAGTCGCCGTTGCCGAGGTTGCAAACCTGCACCTCGATGCCGCGCGTGAAGGGGCCGCCCTGCGCCGGCAGCGGATCGGCCCAGACGAAGAAGCCGGCGTTGCCTGGCTCGGCCAGGTGGCGCCACTCGAACTCGCAGAGGAAGTTCTCGTACATCCGCTCGCTGCGCAGGATCCCGGTCGGCTTGCCGGTGCAGTGGACCATCGCGCCTTTCGCGTCGTCGGGGTCGGGCACCACGCTGAACGTGGACCCCGCCACGTTCACCTCCACCCACTTCGAGAGTCCCTCCTCGAGCGTGACGAGCGGCTGCCAACCGCTCACCTGCGGCGGCGCCTTCGCGACGCGCTCCGCCTCGAGTTGCGCCAGCGTCTTCGGCTGCGGATCGAGCGGCGCGAGCTCGCGACCGCGCAACGCGAGATGGTCGGGCGGGATGCGCGTGCCGCGGAAGAGCGAGAACGTCATCCGCGGGCCGTCCTCGCCATCGGAGCTGCCGAACGGGACTTTGTAGTCCCACGCCACCTTGCCCTCGGCCGTCACCTCGAAGAGGCGGCCGTCGGGCCCGCCGCAGATCAACGTGTTGCCGTTGATCAGGCGATGGGCGCCCGAGATGAAGCTGGCGAAGAAGCGCTCCGCTTCGGGCGGGTCGTAGCTCCACCACGGCGCCTTCGGCTCGAACGGCGCATCGGGAGCGAGCGCGTAGGTGCCGTCCTGCTGCAGCGGCGGCGCGATCTCGATCACGGTCGAGTGCTCGCCGGCGGGCCGCTGGCGGCCGTTGTTGAAGATCGTCAGGTGGCCGGCGCCGGGATAGCCGGCCGGAATCCACTGCACGTCGTGCTGGAAGAAGAGCTGGCGATCGGCCTTCTTGCCGCGCTGCCAGTTCTGCGGATTGCCCCAGCGATAGAGCAGATCACCGCCCTTGCCGCGCTTGCCGCCGGTGCGGCCGCGCGCCTCCTCGGTGGTGGTGCCGTGGTCGATGATCCAGACCTCGTTCATCCGCGGCGTGCTGAGCGCGATCTGATCGAGCTGCGCGTCGTAGTCGACCGCATTGATGTGGAGCCAGTCGGGATTCGCGCGCCGCTTCTTCTCGGCGTCGTCGGTCGTGTCATCGGCGGCGAGGTAGCCGACCGCCTGCATCTTCGCGCGCTCTTCCGGCGAGAGCGCGGCGTCCGCGGACTCGTCCGGTTCCTCCGCGCGCGGCAGATCGGCGTTGATGTTGATCCGCTCCGGATGGTCGGCGACGACGCCGTACTCCGATTTGTCGGGATCGAGATCCTGGATCAGGTGGTCGAACGCATGCCACTCCCAGACGACGCGCGCACCGATCGGCGGCAGCGGCTCGATCTCCAGCACCGCGCACGGCCACATGCCCTCCTCGCCGATCGCGTCCGGCAATCGGCCGGCGTCGCGGACCTGCTCGCGCGTCTTCGCCTCGCGCACGATGACCAGCACGTGACCATTCGGCAGCGGCTCGAGGTCGTGGTGCTGCAAGCCGTGCTCGGTGGCGATGTGGTACTCCCAGAGGAGTTCGCCTTCCCACGAGAACATCTGCACGCCGCCCGAGTCACCGCCGTTGTCCTTGAAGGGGACCTTCGCGTCGACCGCGATGCCGCGCAGCAGCCGGCCATCGGGCAGCAGGTAGGCGAGGAGGCCGGGCTTGTAGCGGCTCGCCCAGGTGTGGACGACGCGGCCGTCGAGGTCGATCAGGTAGGTCGTCGTTTCGCTGAACGGCGCGAACAGCGTGTAGCCCGGCGCGGCGACGTCGGTGCGGGAGATGAGCCCGCGCGGCGCGACGGCGGCCTCGGCGGCCGGCACGACCGCGTCCTGCGCCGCCGCTGCAAGGAGGACGAATGTCGAAGCGAGGCACAGCATGGCGCAGCTCCCGACCCCCGAATCGGGGGGCGCGGGAATCTAGTGTCTTGGAACAGAAGTTCGCGAACGCGGACCGAGGCGATGTTTGGGTCAGGCGAGGAGTGCCGACGAAGCAACTTCCCTGGCAGTTGGTGAGGAGGCGAGACGAAGCATGGCGCGAAGAGCGCCCGGTTTCGTGGAAGCGAACTTCTGTTCCAGGACACTAGGAAGGCGCCGCGACTTGTCCATGCGGGGAAGCCGCAGGTCGCGCCCGCTCACTGCCCCAGGATCAGCTCGATCCCCGCGGTGAAGGAGACGCCCTTGCTCGCGCCGTTGTCGAGTTCGAGCACCTGCGCGAAGAAGCTGGTGCCGACCAGCGCATCGTCGAGCGGCAGATCGCCGCTGAGCGTGGTCCCGAGCGGCTCGAGGAGGAAGACGAGGGTCGAGAGCGGATCGACCAGCAACGTGCCCCCGAGCTTGGTCGGGATCGTGGCCGACTGCAGGCCGAGGTAGAGGAAGCCGACCGTATAGAAGCCGACCGAGTTTCCGAGCTGCGCATCGACGGTCGTGCCCATCACCGGATTGCCGAGCGCGGTGAACGCAGGCACGCCGAGCGTCCCCGGCCAGCCGACCCCGTAGTTCTGCCAGGACGCGAGCGGGTCGGGATTCGTGCGATCGCGGGTCAGCAGGTCGGTGACGCCGTTGGAATCGCCCCCAATCAGATCCGTCCCGCTGGCCACCATCGCGACCGTGAGGCCGTCGTCGGAAATCGCGTAGCCGACGTTGCCGCCACTCCCCTCCTGACCCGACAGGAAGACGCTGACCTTCTGCAGCGTTCCGGCGACAAGATCGCGAACGAAGACATCCTCACCGTTGTTGGTCTCGATGCCGGACAAGTTGCGCGAGGAGCTGGTGAACACCACGTAGTTGCCGTTGGCGGACAGGCGCGGATAGCGGGACGAACCATCGCCCTGCACTCCCGCGTCGGAGACCGAGAGTCGAGTGGTCGTACCGGCGACGCGATCGCGCAGGAAGCAGTCGGGCAGGTTGTTGGTGTCACCGGTCACGAGGTTGTCCGCCCAGGACCAGTAGACGACCCTCTGACCGTCCCCCGACATATAGAACTCCAGCGCGTCGTTGTTGCCTTCCGTGCCACCGTTGCCGTTCGAGACGCGACCGGTCGTGCCGGCGACGAGGTCACGCACGAAGATGTCCTGCCGACCGTTCCGGTCGCTGGCCACCAGGTTGGACGCGTAACTCGAGAACATCACGATCGTTCCGTCGCGCGAGATGGCGCACTCCTGCGAGCCGCTGTTCGCCAGCGCGCCCGCGGTCGAGACACTGACGAGCGTCGTCGTGCCGGCGACGAGGTCGCGCACGAAGATGTCGGGGTACCCGTTGGTGTCGTTCGCGACGAGGTCGCTCGCATTGCTCTGGAAGACGACCTTGGTTCCGTCCGCGACGATCCCGGCGAAGTAGGCGTCGCTGTTCGACTGGTTGCCGGCCGAGTCGACGTTGACGCGCACAGTCGTTTCGTTGCCTTCGTCGAAAAGGCCGTTCGCGTCGGGATCGCGATCGAAGAGGAAGAGGTCGCGAGCGTTGTTGGTGTCGAACTTGACCAGGTCATAGGCCAGGCTCGCGAAGGCGATGAAGCGGCCATCCTCGCTCATCGCGACCAGGTAGCTGGCGTTGTTGGCCGAGAGGCCCGTCAGCGCGACGCTCACCAGCTTGGTCGTTCCGAGCAGTCGATCGCGCACGAAGACGTCGTGAGTGTTGTTGATGTCGAACGGGGCGAGATTCGAGGCGTAGCTGTCGAACGCGACCTGCCGACCGTCCGTCGACATCAACACCTTGCCGCTGGCCAGGTAGCCGTTCGCCTCGTCGCCCGCGGTCGACACGCTCACTCGCTCGAAGCGCGCTTGTGCGAGGCAGGGAGCACGGACCAAAGCCGAGGCGGCCAACCCGAAAAGGGCACCGCGAGCAGCATTCGAGAACGACATCGGAAGACTCCTTCGATCACCGACGAGGGCGGGCAGACGACCGCGGCGATCGTAGGGGTGTCGCAGGAATCGCGATAGGCGTGCGCGAAGCGCCGCCGATCACTCGCTCGCCAGCCATCCTTCGGGAAGTCCGCGGTGTGTCTCGCGCAGGATCGCAACGAGACGCGCACGCTCCGGCGACTCGAGGTAGGCGTAACGCGGATCGCTGTCGACGCGGCGCAACGCCTGCGCCAGGCGCGCGTAGACGCGAGCGAGCAGCGGCGCAGGAAGCGCGGCGAAGGAAGCGCTGTCGATCAGCGGGCTCAAGCGGTTGCGATAGAGGCGTGTGGTGAGATCGAGGTCGCGCAGCGACTCGCCCGCGGCGTCGCGCCGCGCCGTCGCCGCATAGGCGCGCTGGAAAGCGGGATCGCCGGTGACGCCGCCTTCGGGCAGCGGCGCGGCGCCTTTGGAGAGGAGCGCGTCGACGAGCTCCTGCGCGCTGCGATCGAAGACCCCCACCACGCTGTCATAGGTTGGTTCGCTGGTCACCGTCTCGTGGAGATCGCGCTGCAGCCCCTCCTGGTAGCGCAGCAGGCGACGGCATTGGAATCCGGCGCGCGTGATCGCGTTGTGCACCACGAGCTGGTGCTGCAGGACCAGCATCGCGACGAGGTCGCTGCCCGGCGCGAGGTAGTCGGAGGACTCGAAGCGTCCAGCGAGGTCGATGACGTTCGCACCCGCCGCTTCGTCGACGATCAGCCGCTCGTCCTCGACGTGGGCGACCGTGTTGCCGCGATGGAGCGACACGCCATGCGTGCCGGTCACGTACCAGCCGCCGAAGCGCTCTTCGAAGGGCGTCGCCTCATCGATGACGAGGCTGCCGAAGCGGTAGAGCGGCTCGCCCGTCGGTTCGACATGGATCGACCGCACGAACACGCCGGGGATTCCGCGCACGAACTGCCCGCCGTGGCAACTGAGGCACGAGGCGTCGCGCACGAGTCGCGGCGCCTCCGCAACGGGCGGCGCGTGCAGGTCGAAGCGGTAGAAGATCGGCCCGAGCTGCGCATCGATGCTCGCCACCTCGACGATGCCGCCCGGCACCCAACCGACGTAGACGTCGTCCGAGAAGTAGAGCGCGCGCGGCGTCGACGGCGAGATCAGCGGACGCTGGAAGCTGGTCTTCGAGAAGACGAGCAGCTGGCTTTCGATGGGCACTTCGAGCTCGGCGAGCAACGCACGCACGATCTGCGCATCGCTCCCCTCGAACTGCACTTCGCCTGCCCGCAGGCGCGCTTCGAGTTGCTGCACCGCGTCGCTCGGCGTGCTGGCCGAGTAGCGGATCGGCTCCTGCTCGAAGTCATCGAACCCTTGCGCCGACACCGTTGCGGCGTCGGACAACAGCGCGATGGCCACGATGCGCGCGGCGAGGCGGAGGTGGTGGCGAAGAGCCATGCGGCAAGAGGCTACTGTCCGCATTCGCCCGACCTGATGGTGAACGTTTCCCTCGAGGATCCGCGCAAGCGACATGGCCGCCACCCCCCACCCGCCCACGTCTCGATGGATCGATCGCGCCGTCTCCGCTGCGGACGTCGTCCAGCAGGTGAAGAGCGGCATGAATCTCTTCGTCCACGGCGCCGCTGCGACGCCGACCGCGCTGCTCGAAGCGCTCGCCGCGCGGCGCGACCTGGAAGACGTGCGTGTCTATCACCTGCACATGGCAGGGCCGGCGCCGCTGGCTGCGCCCGACGTCGCGCAACGCATCCGCTCCGTCGCGTTCTTCGTCGGCCCATCGCAACGCGAAGCGGTCGCCGAGGGTCGCGCCGACTTCATCCCCGTCTTCCTCTCCGACATCCCCTACCTGATCCTCTCGGGCCGCATTCGCATCGACGCCGCGCTGCTGCAGCTCTCCCCGCCCGATCGCCATGGCTTCTGCACGCTCGGCACGTCCGTCGACGCCGCGCGCGCAGCCGCCAACACGGCGCCGCTGCTGCTTGCCGAGATCAACGCGCAGATGCCGCGGACTCGCGGCAACACCTTCGTTCCCTTCGCGTCGCTCGCGGCGTTCACCGCCACGGATCACCCGCTGCACGAGCATCCGCTCGATCCGGAGACCGCGGTCGAGGCGCGAATCGGCGAGCAGATCGCCGCGCTGGTCGAGGATGGCTCGACGCTGCAACTGGGCATCGGCGGCATCCCCAACGCCGTGCTTTCGCGCCTGCGCGAGAAGCGCGACCTCGGCATCCACACCGAGATGTTCTCCGACGGACTGGTGGCTTTGGTCGAGTCCGGAGCGGTCACCAACCGCATGAAGCACGTCCATCCTGGGCGCATCGTCACCAGCTTCGTCGCGGGGAGCCAGCGCCTCTACGACTTCGTCGACGACAACCCGCTGGTCGAGTTCCACGGCTGCGACCGCACCAACGACACGGCGCTGATCCGCCGCAACGACAAGGTCGTCGCGATCAACTCGGCGCTGCAGATCGACCTCACCGGCCAGGTCTGCGCCGACTCGATCGGCCACCGCATCTACTCGGGCATCGGCGGCCAGATGGACTTCATCCGCGCGGCGGCGCTCTCGCGCGGCGGCAAGCCGATCCTCGCTTTCCCTTCCACCGCGGCGGGTGGCCGAGTGTCGCGCATCGTGTCCGAGCTCTCGCCTGGCGCCGGCGTGGTCACGACGCGCGGCCACGTGCACTGGGTCGTGACCGAGTACGGCGCGGTCAACCTCCACGGCATGACGTTGCGCGAGCGCGGCGAAGCGCTCCTCTCGATCGCCCACCCCGACTTTCGCGCCGAGCTGCGTCGGCAGTTCGTCGCGATCCGCCACTACACGGCGCCGGACTGAAGCGACACCACGCGCCGACGTCACTATCCCGCGTCCATCCGGAGATCCGCGACAAGCAAGCGCTCGGCTTCATCGGTTAGAACGCTGCCCATGATGTCGCCCCCCCCCCCGGCGCATGGCCGCCTGATGCAGCGAAGATCCGCAGGCGAACCTTCGTTGCACTCGCAGCGATCGTGGCACTGGCCTATGCGGCGCGGCATGGTGGTCTGGTCGGCGCCTTCGGGAAAGGCTGGCAGCACTTAGGCGCCCTCTACGGAAACCAGGCGCGGAACTACCTGCGCTATGGCCCGATCGCGACTTGCTTCGCCGGAGTGGTGAACGCCGAGTGTGCGCCACCGTCGGAATGGGTCTGGTACCTCCACCATCCTCCCGCCCTCGGATGGACGATGGCAGCCTGCTTCGCAGCGCTGGGGGTTTGCGCGTTCTCAGCCAAAGTGACGGGTGTGATCGCAGCATTGGCGCAAGTGATCATCACCTATCACTTCGTCGCACGCGCCCTTTCGCGGCGCGCGGGGCTTGCGGCGGCCTTCACCACCGCCGTGGTACCTGCGGGCGCATACTTCTCGACGCACGGAAGCGAACTGGGACCGCAAGCGATCGCGCTCGTGCTGCTTGCGCTGCTGCTCGACTCGCGCGCGCGCGAACTCGATCCGAGGCACCCACGCGTCACCGGAACGGCAGCGGCGCTCGCGGCAGCGGCGCTCTATTCATGGGTCGCGCTGCCCGCCGCAGCGACGATCGCGGTGCAGGACGCCCTTGCGCGACGATGGCGAAGAGTCGCTGCCATCGCCACGACGGCCGCGCTTCCGTTCGCGCTTCTGTTCGCGCAGACATGGTGGATCACTCGCCACCGATCGGGGGCAGTCTTCGGAGGTGACCTTCTCTCGGCGTTCGCGAATCGAAGCGTCGGGGATGCCAGCTGGTGGGCAGCGATCGCGCCGGGAAGGGTCGCATCGCGGTTCTTGAGCCACCTCCGCTTCGACTTCACTCCAGTCGGCATCGCGCTGGCGCTGGCGGGAGCCCTGCTTCTCGTGCTCCCGAGACGGAGCGCGACGGCGACCCTCGCACCGCTTCGGCTCGAGCGAGCGGTCCCGCCCGTGATCACGTTGCTCGTCCTGGCACTGGGCTACACCTTGCCGTTCGCGCAGGGCGTGCTCATGCACCGCTATTGGCTGCTCGTCGCGTTGCCGCTCGTCTCGCTCCTGATCGGAACGGCGACCCACGTCCTTGCCGCGCACCGAACGGGCGCGTGGATCATGAGCGCGTTGCTGGCAGCCATGGCTTGGGAGGGAATCAGCGCAACGCTGAGGTGGCAAGCACGCGATGCAACACCGTGGTACGAGGAGGTGGGTCGCGTGGTGCGAAATCTGGTTCCGAAGCGAGCGCTGCTGGCGACACTTGAGTCCTCGAGTTGCGTCCTCGAGTTCTACGCCGAGCGACGTGTGCTCGCGAACGTCGGCGACGCGGATCTGCCCGCCACTCCAGAGGCACTGGTGGCGGGACTGTCACCCGACGTGCCGTGGTTCGTCCTCACCTTGCCGCCAATCGACGCGCCGTCCGTGAAGTGGCAGCGCATACCCGCTTGGCTCGAGTCGAATGCCTACGAAGCGACGCGCCAGCATTTCCCCGGGTGCGCGCAGGAGCTGCGCCTCTACGACCTGTCTCGGCGCCCCGACGGCAGCGCCTACGAGCTGCGATGATGCGCCGACCTGCCAAGCGGCTGCTGCTCGCGCTGGCCGCGCCCCTCCTGCTCCTTTCCACGCTCTTTGGCGTTGCGGAAGTGCTGCTGGCGTTGCGCCCCGATCCGCGCGCCCGCTTCCTTGCGCGCGTCGGTTCCGGTGCGAACGAACGGTTCGTGGCGTCGGGACACGCCCCGACCACGTCGTCGAAGTTGCGTACGCCGGAGTTCACGTCGCGGCCGGCGGCCGGCACGATCCGTGTGCTGGCGCTTGGCGACTCGACGATGTACGGCGTCCCGTTCGATCCGCCGACGCCATTTGCCGATTGGCTGGCGTTGCGATTGCCGCGTCTCCTGCCTGGGCGCACGTTCGAGGTGGTGAACCTCGGTGCAAGCGGCATGTGCAGTGAAGACGTGCTCGATCTGCTGAGGGAATGCGGGGGCGCCGGCGCATCACTGCTCGTCGTCTACGTCGGCCACAACGAGTTCCTCGACGTCAACCTGCCGCGAGTGCTCCGTCCCGCGAGTCATGCGCTCCTGCGCGCCTTGTCGCGGACGCGCGTCGGCGCCGCGTTGCTTCAGGCGACTCGACAGCCGCCGCGCTCGCTCGCAGCCGATTTCGTCAATCGACGAACGCTCGTCCACGACGAACCGATGCTCCCGCCCGAAGCCATCGATCGCGGTTTCGCGCGCTATCGCCAGCATCTCGAAGCAATCGTCGAGCTCGCACACGGCTGGGGAATGAGCCTCGCGCTCATACGCCCAATCTGCGACGCATGGGACTCCTCCCCCCACCTCTCGTGCTTCGCCTCGTCAACGAGCCGAGCGGAGCGTGACTTGTTCCTCGCCGAGGTCGCCGCCGTGGGCGCCGAGCGCCGGAGGCTCGAGTCCGCGGTCGACCGCACGGAGCGGGTGGATGCCGGCGCGATCGATGCGTTGCTGGCGCGCCTCGACGCGCTCGCGAGGGTCGATGGCTCGGTCGCGCTGCTTGCGTGGGAGCGCGGGCGACTCCTCTTGCTGAAAGGCGCCCGAGCGGCGGCGCGCGCGGCGTTGCAGGAAGCGCTCGACCGCGACGGCTATCCATGGCGCCAGCCACCGCGCGGCGCAAGGATCGTCGCGGACATCGCAGCCCGCACGGGCGCGATGCTGGTCGATCCCGCTCCGCGGTTCGATGCCGAGGCGGCACCGCGGCTTCCCGACCAGCGGGAACTCTTCGTGGACGATGTCCACCCCAGCCAGCGTGGCCACGAGCTTCTTGCCGAGGCCGTGCTCCGCACGCTCGCTTCTCACGATTGGATCGCGCCCGCCGCGGAGTGGGGTTTCGCAGCGGAGCCTTCGATCGAGGAGTACCGCGCCCGCGCCGACTTCCAGCCCGCCGCTCAGGCGACCGCGCTCGCACGCGAAGCGTTCCTCCTGATCGGCGAGTCGCACTTCCAGCGCGAGGCGCGCGCCGCCCTGCGCGCGGCGCAACGCAAGCTCGACCTCGCCCTCGCGATCGACGCCGGCTGCGCCGAGGCACACCTCGGACGTGCCGTGATCGCGGCGATCCGCGGCGATACTGCGATGGCGCTCGATGCCATCGCACTCGCCAGGGCGCGCAACGCCTCGATCGACGCGCTTCTCCTCGAACCGTGGGAAGCGGTGCCGGAGATGCGATCCGCGCTGGAGGAGGCGGGCTTGGGCGTCGTCGAGGGCCGCCTCGTACGCCGGCCGTGACCAGGATGTTCCGCTCGCCCTCTGGAGACGAACCCACGTGGCATCTCTGCAATTCCTCGCCATGACTTCCCTGTCGATGCTGAGCAGCATGACGTCCGCGCGCGCGACTCTCGCGGTGCCGGCAACCGCGACGATCGCGACGGCCAACGATCGGGCCGACCTCGAACTGCCGCGCGGCGGCCGAAAGCTCGATCGAGTGCAGGTCCACATGCGCGACGGCGTGCGGCTCAACACCGACGTCTACCTGCCTGCGGCCGAAGGCAAGTTCCCGGTGCTCCTGATTCGCACACCCTACAAAAGCGAGGTCAGCAGGAAGTCGCTCTTCCTCAACCGCCTCATGAAGAACGGCTACGCCATCATCGAACAGCACGAGCGCGGCCGCTTCCTCTCCGAGGGCGAGATGCGGATGCTCGGCCACGCTGACGAGGATGGCTGGGACACGCTCGATTGGATCGTGAAGCAGGAGTGGTCGAACGGCAAGGTCGCGACCTACGGTTGCTCCTCGTCCGCGGAGAACCAACTGAAGCTCGCCTCACTCGGCCATCCGGCGCATCGAGCGATGATCGCCTCCTCCGCCGGCGTCGGCGTGGCCGAAGTCGGACCGTTCAAGGAGCAGGGGAACTTCTGGCGCGGCGGCGTCTGGCAGCAGGGTTGGGCCAACTACTTCTTCGCGGAGATGGCGCTCGCCTGGCCGCAACTTCCGCCCGAACTCGACGACGCGAAGCGACAGGCGATGAGCCAGGCTTCGACCCTCGATTTCGGCGGCGCCGCGATCGAGTCGAGCGTCTACGACATCGCGCGCATGCACCTGCCGATGATCGAGATGGCGAAGGCGGCCGGCGCGCCCGACACGGAGTTGGAGGAGTACCTCGCGCGCGGCCCTTCGCATTCCGATTGGGACGACGATCGCGTCACCGACGCTGACGTCATCGAGGTCCCGGGTCTGTGGGCGGAGGCGCTCTACGACATCTCAGCACGCTCCACCGTCGCCTTCTTCGAGAAGACGCGGGAGGAGAATCCGCTGGGCAACCAGGCGATCGTCATCACCAACGGTCGCCACTGCGACTTCGGCGGCCAAGGCAAGGAGGCGACGATCGGCGATCGGCCGCTCGGCGATGCCCGTTTCGATTTCGTTGGCCGCAACATCGCGTGGCTCGATCGCTGGATGAAGGATGACGACGCCGCCGACATCCCGACGCGCCCGGTCACCGCCTACATGGCTGGAGCCAATCGGTGGGCCGAGTTCGACGCCGTGCCATGGGCGGGCCGCGATCCGTCGCGCACCTTCCATCTCACCGGCGGACACGCCAACACGCTCGACGGCAACGGCGCGCTGATCGAAGCGGTGCCGGCGAACGGCAGCGTCGACACCTTCACCTACGACCCCGCCCATCCGGTGATCGCCCACGGCGGCGAGATCAGCGGCGTCGGCACCGACCAGATGCAGAACGACGGCGCCTACGATCAGCGCGCGATCGAGAAGCGACAGGACGTGCTCGTCTACACCAGCGCCCCCCTCGCCGCGGAGCTCGCCGTCTTCGGCTACGTCGAGACCGAGCTCTTCGTCGGCTCGAGCGCGCCCGACACCGACTTCACCGTGAAACTGGTCGACGTCGCTCCCGACGGGACGGCGTGGAACCTCTCCGACACGATCCAGCGCATGCGCTATCGCGAAGGCGACGACAAGGTCGTCTTCATGAAGCAAGGCGAGGTCTACCGGATCACGCCGCCACCGATGCTGGTCGCCAACGTCTTCCTCAAAGGCCATCGCGTGCGCATCGAGGTGTCGTCGAGCAACTTCCCGAGCTACGCCCGCAACCTCAACACCGCGAACGATCCCTACACATCCACCGAGACCGCGGTCGCAGAGAACCGCGTCATCGTCGAGAACGGCAGGCTCTCGAAGATCGTCCTGCCCGTGGTGGAGCTGCCCGCCCACTGACGCCGCTCGGATGGTCCGAGCGCGTTCCTAGACGCGCGCGGGCCAGGCCTTGCGACCGTCGACGATCAGCGCGGAGACCCAAGCGGGATCGAGCCGCATCGTGTGGCTGCGCGCCGGCGAGAGCTGATCCTCCGGGAAGAGCTCGCGCACACGAACGAACACGAGCAGCCCGTCCAAGGTCCCGGTGAAGCGCATCCCGCCGAACCCGACACGGGCACGACCGCTCGAATCGTCGGCGAAGACGACCTGATCGGTCGGGAGCGAAACGCGGAGAGCGTCGGGAAATAGCACGAAGGTGCCGGGCGGGCCGTTCCCGACGACGGGCAGCAACGATGCCCGATGCACCTCGCGCAGCAGGAACGACGGGGCGGTGAATTCGACGAGGAGCGGGACGCCGCTCGGTGGGTTCAAAGCGGCCGATTCGGCGCGTGGCGAACGATCGGGTTGCGGTCGAGGAACGTCAGCCATGGGCAGAAGCGTCCGGCGCCTCGGGACAGTGGCGCCCCCTTCTACCTCAGCGGTGCTGCCCCACTTCTCTGCCGCGATCCGCCGCTTCGCCGCGCCCGGTCGAAACTCCTACTCTCGACCGTCATGCGCAAGCGACTCCACGCCCTGATCCCGGCCGGCGAGCACCACTGGGTCGGCGACGGCTTTCCGGTGCAGACGCTCTTCTCGCACGCCACGCTCGGCTCGCGAGCGGGACCGTTCCTGCTGCTCGACTGGGCCGCGCCGCACGAGTTTGCCGCGAGCAGTTCGCGGCCGCGCGGCGTCGGGCCCCATCCGCATCGCGGCTTCGAGACCGTTACCGTCGTCTACTCCGGCGCGGTCGACCATCGCGATTCGCATGGTGGCGGCGGCTCGATCGGTCCGGGCGACGTGCAGTGGATGACCGCGGCGTCGGGGCTCGTGCATGAGGAGTTCCACAGCGCCGAGTTCACCCAACGGGGCGGCACGCTCGAGATGGTGCAGCTCTGGGTCAACCTGCCGGCCGCCGACAAGCGCCGCGCGCCGCGCTACCAGAAACTCTCCGCGGCGCAGATTCCGACTGTCACGCTGCAGAACGGCGCGGGCCGTGTCCGCGTCCTCGCAGGAAGCCACTCCGGAGCAAGCGGCCCGGCGCAGACCTTCACGCCGATCTCGCTGCTCGACGTGCAATTGCGCGCGGGCGGCCACGTCGAGTTCGAACTGCCGGCCGGCCACGCAACGCTGCTGCTGCTGCGCCGCGGTGAAATCGCGCTGCACGACGCGCCACGGATCGGCTCGGCGACGCTCACCGTCTTCGGGCGTGTCGCTCGCGGCGAGGGAAATGAGACGCTGCGGATCGACGCCACGATCGACAGCGAGTTGCTGCTACTCGATGGCGCCCCGATCGACGAGCCCGTGGTGGCATACGGCCCCTTCGTGATGAACACGCGCGAGGAGATCGCGCAGGCGTTCGCCGACTACCAGGCCGGACGGATGGGGCAGATCGTGACGGGCTCGTGACCTCGGCGACGCGCGCTGCCGTCACTTCTCGATCAGCTCGTGGCCGAGAAGCGACGGCGAGCGGGAGATCCGAAGTCGGTCGTTCAGATCATCACGAGGAGCGCGCCGCTCATCGCCAGCATCAGGACGGCCGGCAGCGATTTGATGGACGGATCCTTGACCTTTGCGTGCATCGCCAAGGCCCCCAGCATCAGCGCCACCACGACACCCGCCGCTGGCGCGACGAGCACGGGCATCCAGAGTCCCGCGATCAGCATCACGGCCGATCCGATCTTCAGCCCGCCCACCAGGTAGCAAAACCACGGCGGCAGTCCGTACGCGGCGAACTCCTGCGTCAGCGACTTCGCCGATCCGCCTCGGAAGGCCGTGGCCATCCGCGCTCGCACGATCCACACATTCAGAAGCCCCAGCGCCACGATGCACTGAAGGGAGGTCAAGGGAGTCCAAGGCGGCATGTGTAAGCTCCTCGTACTGAGAGGGCCGAACCTCGCAGAGTCACTCCGCGGCGCAGGTATCCGGCTCATGGACATCGTTTTTCTTGCGTCGCAAGCGCTGTCGGCAGCGCTCTTCCTGTACTACGGCATTCGTTGCCTTTTCGCGGACGGGATGGCGGCCGAGTTCGAACGATTCGGCCTGCTTCGCTTTCGAAGGCTCACGGGAAGCCTCGAGATCCTCGGCGCGGTCGGACTCGTGATCGGACAGTTCATCCCGTCTCTGGTCGTCGTCGCAGCCGGTGGACTCGTCCTGCTGATGGCCCTTGGAGTCGGCGTCCGCCTGCGCCTCCGTGATTCGCTGAAGGAGACGGCGCCGGCATTGGTGTTGATGCTCGTGAATCTCTACATCGCCACCTACGCCGTCTTCAGCGCTTCCGCACCATGACCTGGCCGACGCCGCTCCGGCGACACCATCGACTGTCGGAAACTAACGCTCGGTCTCGTTCTGTTTGATTCCCATGCGTCGGAACTCCAGCGCCGAGAAGATGAAGCCTCCGAACGTGAGGATCGTGGCCAGGACGCCGAAACTGAAGATCATGATGTCACTCACGGCGCACCGTCCTTGAAGCCTGACGCACGTAGTTCCCGGCTGCGAGAATGGAGGGGACCCAGATTCCGACGAACAAGCCGGCGTCCTTGTTGATGGCCATCCCAAACCCGAACCACAGCGAGATCGAAAAGAGGAAGGACATAAAAGCCGCGATGAGGATCATCCAGTCTGCTTTGGTCAGCATCGATTCCAGCTCCCATTACCACTGATTCGATCCGAGTCGTTGACCCGGACCGGTTCGAGCATCACCTGACATCGATCACGGCGGTCACGCTTCCAGCTTCGCGTACGCCTTGTCCATCGCCGCTCGATAGAGCCACGCGCGCTCGCTGTCGCTCTTCTCGCTCGCACCCTCGCGGAGCGCGTTCTTCAGGAGCGTGAGCGTGTCGCGATCGATCACGTCCTCGCCGAGCGTGACGACCGCCGAGATCGCGACCTCGTAGATCGCCGCGCACGCGCCCCGCTCACCGGCGTTGAACAGCGGAACACCGCGAGCAATGGCGAGCTCGAGGAGCGTCGCGACCTTGACCTCGACTGCCGGATTCATCGGCGCAAGCTTGGCGATCGGTGCCGTGCGAGCGGCTGGCAACAGCACCCGATCGATGACGTGGACGATGCCGTTCGACGCCTCGATGTCGGCAGCGAGGATCTTCGCGCCGCCCACCGTGAGCGCGCCGTCGCTCAGCTTGAACTCGACCGTCCCCTCCCCCATCAGGGTGCGCGCGCTGCCAAGGCTCAGCAGCTGTTCGCGACGAACGGCGCTCGGGATCACATGCCCGGTGAGCACGGAGATCAGCTGCTGCCGATCGGCGAGCAGCGCTTCGAGTGCGCCGGCGGGCAGCGCCGCGAACGCCTCATTCGACGGCGCCAGCACCGTCCAGGGCCCTGGGTTCTCGGCGCCGATCTGGGAGCCGATGCCGGCCACTTCGACGGCCTTGCGCAGCGTGGAGAGGCGCGGGTCCGATTCGAGCAGCGCCGCGATCGGCCGAAGCTCCGGCATCATCACCGCGTCGATCACGTGGACGAGCCCGGCGTCGAACGCGACATCGGCCGCGACGATCCTGGATCCGTCGACGGTGAGCTGATCCGCGTCGATCTCGAGGGTCTGCCCCGACAACGCTCGTACGCTGCGCCGACCAAGCAACGCCGCGGAGTCGTACGTGGTGGTGACCACATGGTGCTTCAGCACCGCCTGCAGGGTCGCCTTGCCCTTCGGACTAGTCAGGAACTCCACCGTCTCCTTGGCCAACTTGGCGAACGCATCGTTCGTCGGCGCAAAGATCGTGACCCGCTGCCCCTTCGGCAACTCGAGGCCTGCGGCCTTCACCAGCGCGAGCAGCGTCGTCAGGCCGGCGTCGCCCGCGACCGTCGCGAGGTCGCTCCCCTTCTGCTCAGGGACCGGCGCACCGAGCGGCCGAATCCAGTCGACGTCGAGCGCGAATTGCCCCGGCTTCTTGTCGGAGAGCGTGATGCCGATCGATTCGATCTTCTCGGGCCGGATCGGGCCGGCGCCGCGCATCAGTTGCCCGAAGTTGAAGAGGTTGAACTCGTCGAACGGAAGATCGACCGTGATCCACTCGCCTGGGGTCGTGTCGATCTTCAGCTGGTAGCTGCCCGCCATCATGCGGGCGTTGGAGACGCGGACGTCGAACTGGTACTGCCGCCCATCACCGCGCAACAGCACGGAGAGGCCGCGCTCGCCGGCGAAGGCGCCCTCTTCCACATTCGTGCGCATCTGCGAGAACCCGCCGTTGTTCTCGAGCGAGAGGTCGCCGGTGAAGCGCAAGATTCCGGCCTCTTCCTGCGAGATCGAGCCGGTCGAGCGGCCGCCCATGACACCGTCGAGTACGGTGCTCCAGCCACGGGTGCCGTTGGTGAACTCGAACTCGGTCGGAGAGGCCGAAGACGCGGCGGCAACGGCGGCGATCGCGAGCACGGATTGGGCGACTTGGAGAGCGAGGAACATGCGGATCTCCTTACCTTTGATTCGTTCAATTCGTCCAACACTAACACTAAATCGTTCATATCGTTCAACATTCTTGAGTCCGAGCGTTCTTTTTCTGGCGCTCGTGGCCGCCCCCGGGGCGGCCCAGGAGAACGGGGCGCCGGGGGCGTTCCGCCACCCCTTCCCCCTGGGGCCGCTCGGGGGAGCAGCTGAGGTGGTGGACGGCACGAACGAAGCGATCGTGACCGCGGTCACCGCCGACGCGCCAGCGGCACGCGGCGGGCTGCAAGCAGGCGATCGCATCGTGGCGGTCGATGGTCAGCCCTTCACGCCTTTCAGCGCGTCGATCGACGCGGGCGACGCTGGCCCGCCGGAAGAGCTCGGTCGGGCCATCGCGCATTGCGAGCGCGCGCCGGGCGACCGCCGGCTCCGACTCGCGGTCCGCCGCGGCGACGCTGAACTCGCGCTCGCGTGTGAGCTCCCGATCGCCGGTGACTTCGTCGCCGGGATCTGCCGGCAGTTGCTCGCGACCCAGCGCGAGGATGGCTCATGGGGCACGCCGACCGGCCAGACGTCCGATCGCTTCATCACCGGCCTGCTCGCGCTGACGCTGCTGGCGCACGACGGCGAGGCGCACCTGCCGGCGATCCGCAAATCGATCGCGTACCTCGTCGGCCCGGACGGCAAGTGCCTGCTGCCCGACGACTTCAAGCCCGGACCCGGCGGCCTCGACAACTGGCCGCGGCTGACGACGGCGCTGCTCCTGGCCGAGGTTCGCATCGCCACCGGCGACGATTCGCTGCAGGCGCCGCTGCAGCGGCTCTGCGACGCCTTCGCCGCGCGCATGCGCCCCGACGGGAAGATGGGCCACACCGACGAGGACGCCTATGGCGGCAACGGTTTCAACGTCATCAACACGCAGGTGCATCTCGCGTGGGGGCTCGCGCAACGGGCGGGCTGCAAGATCGACGACGCCACCTGGCAGAAGTCCTTCGAGCAGATTCGCGCTTCGACGGGAGAGAACGGCGGCGTGCGCTACTGGACGCTCGAAACCGGCTACGGCGACGCCTCGGCCCGCACCGGTTCGATGGCGGCCGCGCTGGCGCTCGCCCGCCGCGAGCCCGAGCTGGCTCACCGCATGGCCGGCTACCTCGTCGCCAACACCAAGCGCATGCGCGAGGCGCACGCGATGGGCTCGATCGGGATGATCTACGGCACCTTCGCGCTCAAGCTGCTCTCCCCAGCCGGATGGCGCGCCCATCGCGACGAGTGGAGCTGGTACCTCACGCTGATGCGGCAGCCCGACGGATCGGCGGCCTACCTCGGCTCGAAGGGCAACAACGGCGGCGACCACTACCTGGGCGGCGCGAACATCGCCGCCGCCATCGCTGGCCTCATGCTCGCCACCGACGACGATGAGCTTTGCCTCTGCGGCGGCACGCGCTCGGGCTGGCTGACCGTCGCGTCACCGCTGATCGACGCGCCGCAGATCGCCGGCGCTGCTACGCGATCAGCTCGCTGACGACGCGCGCCGGCTCGACGCCGGTGAGGCGTGCGTCGAGTCCTTGGAACTTGAACGCGAAGCGCTCGTGGTCGATGCCCAGCAGACGGAGCAGCGTCGCGTGGAGATCGTGCACGCTGACGCGATCGGTCACGGCGTGGTAGCCGAGGTCGTCGGTGGCGCCGTGCGCGTAGCCCGCCTTCACGCCGCCACCGGCGAGCCAGACGGTGAAGCCGGCGAGGTGGTGGTCGCGGCCGTCTCCCTGCGCCATCGGCGTGCGCCCGAACTCCGAGCCGAACACGACCAGCGTGTCTTCGAGCATCCCGCGCTGCTTCAGGTCGGAGAGCAGCGCCGCGACGCCGCGATCGACCTCCGCGGCCGAGCCGGCGACGTGCGACTTCACGGCGCCGTGGTGATCCCAGTCGCGGTGGTAGAGCTGGATGAAGCGCACGCCGCGCTCGGCGAGCCGGCGCGCCAGCAGGCAGTTGGCGGCGAAGCTGCCGTCGCGTCCCTGGGTCCCGTAGAGATCGAGCACGTGCTGCGGCTCGGAGGCGAGGTCCATCAGGCCCGGCACGCTCGTCTGCATGCGAAACGCCATCTCGTACTGCGCGATGCGCGTGGCGATCTCGGGATCGGGCGCCGCGGCCTGCTCGATCCCATTCAACTGCTGCACCGCATCGAGCACCGCGCGCTGCGACGCGGGCGAGACGCCGGGCGGGCTGCTCACGTGCAGCACCGCATCGCCGGCGCCACGGAACTCGACGCCCTGGAAGCGGCTCGGCAGGAAGCCCGAATGCCATTGGCGCGCGGCGATCGGCTGTTTCTGGCCGAACTGCCCGGTCGACACCATCACCACGAAACCGGGCAGCTCCTGGCTCTCGCAACCCAATCCGTACCAGAGCCACGACCCCATCGCGGGCCGGCCCGCGATCATCGAGCCCGTGTTCATGAAGGCGTGCGCCGGGTCGTGGTTGATCGCCTCGGTGTGCATGCTGCGCACGATGCAGAGGTCATCGGCGCAGCGCGAGCCGAGCTCGGGCCAAATCGTGGCGATTCGCTGTCCCGACGCGCCGTAGCTCGCGAAGGGGTGCTGCGGCCCCATGCAGCGCAGCGCCGAGCCCTGCAGCTGCGCGATCTGCTGCCCCTTGGTGACCGACTCCGGCATCGGCTGGCCATCGAGCGCGGCAAGCGCCGGCTTCTCGTCGAAGGTGTCGAGGTGGCTCATGCCGCCGGCCATGTAGAGCCAAATCACGCGCTTCGCTTTCGGCGCGTGGTGGAGGCCGGCGCGCGGACCATCCTCCGTCGTCGCGCCGCGAGCCGTTCCGCGCAGCAACGTCGAAAGCGCCAACGAGCCGAGCCCGAGGCCGCTTTGCCGCAGGAACGTGCGGCGCGCGATGAAGAGCGCTGGGTCAATCACGGGTGATCGTCTCATGCAGGTTGAGGAGCGTGCGCGCGACCGCCGTCCACGCGGCGAGCTCGATCGGATCGAGGTCGCTCGCCACCGGCGCCGCGCCGACCGCGATCAGCGCGCGCGCCGCCTCGGGATCGGCGCGGTAGGCAGCGGTTTGCGATTCGAGCAGCCGTTCGAGCACCGCCACTTCGTCGGGCCGCGGCGGCCGCGCGACCGTCCGCACGAAGCCATCGGCGATGCGCTCGGCGGCCGATGGGCCCCCCTCGCGCACCATGCGTTCGGCGAGAACGCGCGCTGCTTCGACGTAGATCGGATCGTTCAGCAGCACCAGCGCCTGCACCGGCGTGTTCGACCGCGATCGGTCCGCGGCGCACTCCTCGCGACTCGGCGCGTCGAACGCGATCAGCGACGGATGGAGGTACTGCCGCTGCCAGTGGACGTAGATGCCGCGGCGATAGAGCGCTTCGCCCGTGTCGGCCTGCCACTCGCGCGTCGGGAAGTTGAGGTAGGCCCAGTAGCCAGCCGGCTGATAGGGACGCACGCTGCGCCCACCGATCCGCTCCACCAGCAGGCCGCTCGCCTGCAGCGCAATGTCGCGCACCAGCTCCGCGTCGACGCGGAAACGCCCTTGGCGCGCCAGCCAGCGGTTGTCGGGATCGGCCGTCTCATCGGCGCTCGAGGCCGAAGAACTCTGCCGATACGCCGCCGACGTGACCAGCAGCCGCACGACTCCCTTGACGTCGAAGTGCGAGTCGACGAAGTGGCGCGCCAGCCAATCGAGCAGCTCCGGGTGGCTCGGCCACTCGCCTTGCGAACCGAGGTCGTCGACCCGGCGCGAGAGACCGGCGCCGAAGAACTGCTTCCACAGGCGATTGACGAAGACGCGCGCCGTGAGCGGATGGTCGGGATCGACCAACCAACGCGCCAGATCGAGCCGCGTGAGTCGCCGCCCCGTCGGTGCATCGAGCGACGGCAGGAACGACGGGAAGGCGGGCTCGCGCACTTCGCCGCTCTCGTCCATCCAGTTGCCGCGCGCCAGCACGCGCACCTCGCGCGGAGCGACCGACCGCGCGACCAGCGTGCGCGTGATCGTGCTGTCCTGCGCGGCGTGCTGCTGCGTCAACGCCTCGATCTGCGCGCGCAGCGGCGCCAACGACGGGGCGATCGACCGGTGATGCGCGGCGATCTGCGCGCGCTGGGCCTCGCTGCGTTCCGCGATCGGCCGCGCGAGCGCCGCAGCAACGTCGGGCGGCAGCGCGTCGGCCGCGAACGGCGGCGGCGCGGTCGTGCACGAAAGGCGCAAGCGCCCGAGCGTGTGGCTGCCGGCGCCGAGTTGCTGGTGCAGCTCGAGCTCGAGACGAGTGGCGGCGCTGCCGGCGATCGGCGCGGTCGTCGTGAAGACCGCCGTGTTGGCGCGCCCCGCCTGCTCCATCACCGCCCAGCCCCAGGTCGGCCCTTTGGCGTCGCCGTCGATCGCCCCCGCCACCGCCCACTTGCCATACGGGTTGTCGCCGGCGGCGCCGGTCTGCTCGAAGCTCGCTTGCGCCGACGCGAACGTCACGGCGGTTGCAGCAGCAGCGGCAACGCTCCGCGCGACGAGTTCACTCAGCACGAAGTTGCCGTTGCCCGCGCGACCCGGACCGCGGTTGGGCAGCGAGTCGTCGGGCAGCACTTCGAGGCGCAGCGCGGTGATGCCATCGGGCAGCGCGTCGAACGCGAGGCGATAGGTGTCAGTGTCGGGGCTCGCACCGCTCGCGAGCAGCGAGCCGTCGGGCAGCACGGTCAGCGTCGCTCCGCCGTCGCTAGTCGCGGTGATCGGCTGCAGCGGCAACCATGCGACTTGCGCCGCTTCCCACGCCGCACGCTCGACGGCGAGCGCTGGCGTCTCGGTTTCGAGCTGCCGACGCGCATCCGCGATCGCGGCGTCCAGCCGTTTCAACGTCTCCCTTTGCTCGACCGTCGGCACCGCGATCCGCGGCCCCCACGCCCCGCTGTTCTCAGCCCCGGAGTAGAGCCCCTGCTCCTCGAGGTCGGCGAAGAACGCTTCGAAGGAATAGAAGTCGCGCGTCTTGAACGGGTCGTACTTGTGGTCGTGGCACTCGCAGCAGCCGAGTGTCGAGCCGAGCCACGTGCCGCCGAGGTTGCGCACCCGCTCCGCGATGTACTTCGCGAGGTACTCCTTCGGCTGCACGCCGCCTTCGGCACTCATGCGGCCGAGGCGGTTGTAGCCCGAGGCCACCTGCTGGCGCAGCGTCGGCTCGGGCAGCAGATCGCCGGCGAGCTGTTCGATGGTGAAGCGATCGAACGGGAGGTTCTCGTTGAAGGCGTCGATCACGTAGTCGCGAAACGGCGAGACGCTCATCTCCTGGTCGCCGTGGTAGCCGACGCTGTCGGCATAGCGCACCAGGTCGAGCCAGCCGATCGCCATGCGCTCGCCGTAGTGAGGACTCGCGAGCAGGCGCTCGACCTGCCGCTCGTAGGCGTCAGCCGCTCCATCGGCGAGGAACGCGTCGAGCTCCGCGGCGGTCGGCGGCAACCCGATCAGGTCGAGCGAAAGGCGGCGCAGCAGCGTGCGCCGATCGGCGGGTGGTTGCGGTGCGAGGCCGTGAGCCGGCAGCTCGACGCGCAGGAACGCATCGATCGGATGCGCCGCGCCGCTCGGCACCTCCGGCCGCGTCATTGGCTCGTAGGCCCAATGCCCCTCCCACGGCGCGCCTTGCTCGATCCAGCGGCGCAGCGTGTCGCGGGCCGCAGGAGGCAGCTCCTTCTGCGCCACTTCGGGAGGCATCCGCTCCATCGCATCGGCCGCGTCGACCCGCTGCCAGAGCTCGCTCTTCGTCAGATCACCGGGGACGACCACGCCGGCGGCGCCCCCCTCGCCGAGCAACCCCGCGCGCGTGTCGAGCCGCAGCTCCGCCTCGCGCTTGCGCGCGTCGGGCCCGTGGCACGCAAAGCAGTACTCCGACAGGATCGGTCGGACGTCGCGCGCGAAGCGCAGCCGTTCGCCATCGGGGGAGTCACCAGCAGGCGACCGCAGCGCGAAGGCTGTGAGGAGCATCAAGGTGATCGACATGGCGATCGGAGCCCCCCGCTTGCTGGCCGTCTGCTTCACCGGAACGCGAGGCGCGATCGTAGACGCTCGCGGCGCTTATGTTGCTCCGCATGCTCCACGCGCTCCTGATCACGGCGGCCGCGACCGCGCTTGGCGACGGCGCGGTCGATTTCAATCGCGAGGTCCTGCCGCTGCTCGCGCAGAACTGTTTCCCGTGCCACGGCTTCGACGAGAAGACGCGCCGCGCGAAGCTGCGACTCGACCGGGCGGAGTTCGCCTACGCGACGCGTGACGAGATCACGCCGATCGTGCCCGGCGATCTGGCCGCGAGCGAGGTGTGGCGGCGCATCAACGAGGACGACCCGCGCGAGGTGATGCCGCCGCCCTCCACCCACAAGACGCTCAGCGCCGCGCAGAAGGCGACGCTGCGCGCATGGATCGAGCAGGGCGCGCCCTACGCGGACCACTGGGCCTTCGTCGCGCCGACACGGCCGACACTCCCGATCGGCGCCGGCCTCGACGATTCACTGACTCCGATCGACCGCTTCGTGCGCGCGCGGCTCGCGAAGGAGGGAGTCGCACCGGCTCCGCCGGCCGATCGCGCGACGTTGGCGCGCCGGCTCCACCTCGACCTGACCGGCCTGCCGCCCTCCGCCGACGAAGTGGCCGCCTTCGTCGCCGATCGGTCACCCGACGCGACGACGGCGCTGATCGATCAACTTCTGGCGAACCCCCACTTCGGCGAGCGCGTGGCGCTGCCGTGGCTCGACGCGGCGCGCTACGCCGACACCAACGGCTTCTCGATCGACGGCGGCCGCCACGCGTGGCTCTGGCGCGACTACGTCATCCACGCTTTCAAAACCAACAAGCCCTACGACCGTTTCCTCGTCGAGCAGATCGCCGGCGACCTGCTCCCCGAGAAGAGCGACGAGACGCTGGCCGCGACCGGCTTCCAACGCAACTCGATGATCACGCACGAGGGCGGCACGATCCCCGAGGAGAACCTCGTCACCTACGGCGTCGACCGCACGCGCACGTTCGGCGAGGCGGTGCTCGGCCTCACCTTCGGCTGCGCGCAATGCCACGACCACAAGTTCGACCCGATCACGCAGCGCGACTACTACTCGCTGTTCGCGTTCTTCAACCAGACGAGCGAACCGTCGCACGGCGGCGACGGCGGAGCGAATGCGCCGCCCACCGCGAACCTCCGCTCGGTGCTGGTGACCGGCGAAGAGGAGGCGCTGCGCGCACGGATCGCGCGGCTCGAGATGGAAGTCGCGGCGCCCGACGCTGCGGCGATCGCAGCGTGGGAGAGTGAACAGCGCGCGGCGGCGGCGCTGCGCGGACGCGACCTCGCGCTCCATCCGGTGCAGCTCCTGAAGATCAGCACGCCCAACGCCGGCAGCGGCTTCTCGATCGAGGAGGGGCGTTTCGCACGCGTCGAGCGGCCGATGGGGTTCGTCGCGTTCGACGTGTCGATGCAGTTCGAGCCTAAGGCGCTTCCGGTGACGGGATTGCGTGTCGTGATGCACCCCGACCCCGCCGCACCCACCGCGGGCTGGGGCTTTGGCGGTGACGAGGTCGGCGCCGCGGGCGAGAAGAAGTCCTTCGCCGTGACCAACGTCTCGCTGTCGGCGGGGACGGTCGCCTCCGATCAGGTGAACCTCTATCGCCCGCTCGCCGTGCGCTCGGCGACCGCGAACTGCTGGAGCGGTGAGAACCGTCCGGAAGGCGTGCTCAACACACTGGCGAGCGAGGCGTGGATTCCTGACCTTTCGCACGAAGGGCCGGTTCACCTCACGCTGACGTTCGCCGAGCCGCTCGATCGCGACGCCACGAACCTCACGGTGCAGATCAACTTCGGCCGCCATGGCAGCCCGACCGCGAAACGGATGGAGTTCTTCCTCGTCTCGGGAAACGACGACGACAGCCCGCTGCCACCGACGATCGAGGCGATCGTCGCTTCGGAACGCGCGGCGCGCACAGCCGAGCAGCAGTCGACGCTCACTGCGTACTTCGCCGCGAACGCGAACGCCATGCAACGGTTGCGCGTCGAGCTCACCAACGCGCGCGAGCGCCTCGCCTCTCGCACCGAGCCCTTCTCCGCGCTGGTGATGGACACGGCGCCGACCGCGCGCGACACCTTCGTGCTGCACCGCGGCAACTACGCCGATCCGCGCGAGAAGGTCGATGCGGCGACGCCGTCGTTCCTGCCGCCGCTCGCGGCCGATGCGCCGCACGATCGCCTCGAACTCGCCCGTTGGGTCGTCGATCCGCGCCATCCGTTGACGGCTCGCGTCGCCGTGAACCGCGTGTGGCAGATGCTCTTTGGCACCGGGATCGTGCGCACCGCCAGCAACTTCGGGATGCAGGGCGAATGGCCCTCGCACCCGGAGCTCCTCGACTGGCTCGCCTGCGAGTTCGTCGACTCCGGCTGGGATGTGAAGCGATTGGTGCGCTCGATCGTGAGCAGCGCCACCTATCAGCAGTCGTCGGCCGCGACGGCGGAGGCGCTCGCCCGCGATCCCGACAATCGACTGCTGGCGCGAGGCGCGCGCACGCGGCTGCCCGCCGAGTTCGTGCGCGACGCGGCGCTGCAGATCGGCGGATTGCTGGTCGGCGACCTCGGCGGCCCGAGCGTGAATCCCTACACGCCCGGCGATCCTTGGCGCGAGATCAGCCACTACGGCTCGAGCCCGGCGACGGCGCAGGCGTTCCATCAGGACCACGGCGAGAAGCTGTGGCGGCGCACTCTCTACACCTATTGGAAACGCACGCTGCCGCCGCCGAACATGGCGCTCTTCGACGCGCCCAATCGCGAGTTCTGCGTCTTCGAGCGCGCCAACACCAACACGCCGCTGCAGGCACTCGTGCTGCTGAACGACGTGCAGTTCGTCGAGGCGGCGCGCGCCTTCGCGCAGCGGATCTTGCAGCGACCGGGCGATGACGCGGCGCGGCTTGCGTGGGCGTTCGCCGAAGCGACCGCGCGCACGCCGCAGCCGGCCGAAGCGGCGGTGCTGGCGCGCGCGCTGAAGCGCGAACGCGCGCGCTACGCGGACGACGAAGCGGCCGCCGCCGAACTGCTGGCGCAGGGCGAGGCGCCGCGCGACGAAGCACTGCCGCTGGCGGAGCATGCGGCGTGGGCGCAGGTCGCAGCACTGCTGCTGAACCTGAGCGAGACGGTCACGAAGAACTGAATCGAGTGCGGAGGGAAAGGGCGCGATGGATCCACGCGACGAAGCACAACTCCACCTGACGCGCCGCGCACTGCTGGGCGAGGGGCTGCGCGGCATCGGGCGCATCGCGCTCGGCTCGCTGCTGCTCGAGTCGCTGGCGCGCGCGCGTCCGGCGCTCGGCGGGAGCTCGGCGGCAGGCGCCGCGACCGGCGCCGCGTTCGATGGGCAGGCGCGCGGCCTCGCCGGGATGCCCCACTTTCCGGCGCGCGCAAAACGGGTGATCTGCCTGTTCCAATCGGGCGGCCTGTCGCACGTCGACCTCTTCGACGCGAAGCCCGCGCTGCAGGAGTTCGCGGGCCAGGAGCTGCCGCCGTCGGTGAAGGGAACGCAGCGCGTGACCGGCATGACGTCGGGCCAGGCGAGCTTCCCGATCGTGCCGCCGATCGCGCCGGGCAAGCGCTGCGGACAGAGCGGCCGTTGGATCAGCAACCTGCTGCCCCACCTGCAGAACGTCGCCGACGAGCTCTGCGTCATCAAGACGCTGCAGACCGACGCGATCAACCATGACCCGGCGATCACCTTCATGAACACCGGCAACCAGTTGCCGGGATACGCCAGCATGGGCTCGTGGGTCAGCTACGGGTTGGGCAGCGAATGCGACAACCTGCCGGCGTTCACCGTGCTGGTGTCACAAGGCTCCGGCAAGAACCCCGGCCAGCCGATCTTCTCGCGCCTGTGGGGCAGCGGTTTCCTGCCCTCCTCGCACCAGGGCGTAGGGCTGCGGCCGGGCGGCAATCCCGTGCTCTACCTCTCCGACCCCGCCGGCGTCTCGCGCGAGCAGCGGCGTGCGCAGCTCGATGATCTGGCGGAACTCAACACGCTGCACGCGGCGGCGGTCGGCGATCCGGAGACGATCGCGCGCGTGCACGCTTACGAGATGGCGTTTCGCATGCAGTCGTCGGTGCCCGAGCTTGCCGACACCAGCGACGAGTCGCCGGCCACGCTCGCGCTCTATGGAGACGACGTCCGCAAGCCCGGCAGCTACGCCGCCAACTGCCTGCTCGGACGCCGGCTGCTCGAGCGCGGCGTCCGTTTCGTGCAGCTCTTTCACCGCGGCTGGGATCAACATGTCGCGATCCGCCGTCAGCTCCCCAACCAGTGCCACGACACCGATCAACCCACCGCGGCGCTGCTGCACGACCTGAAAGCGCGCGGAATGCTCGAAGACACGCTGGTCGTCTTCGCCACCGAGTTCGGCCGCACCGTCTTCAGCCAGGGCGCGATCGACGACCCGAGCTCCGGCCGCGACCACCACGGCCGCTGCTTCACCGTCTGGATGGCCGGCGGCGGTGTGAAGAGCGGCATCGAGTACGGCGAGACGGACGACTTCTCCTACAACGTCATCGCCAACCCCGTCCCCGCCCGCGACCTGCACGCGACGATCCTCCACTGCCTCGGCATCGACCACGCGCGGCTCACCTATCCGTTCCGCGGCCTCGACGCGAAGTTGACGGGAGTCGAGGAGGCGAGGGTGGTGAGGGAGGTGTTGGGGTAGGGGACGAACAGTCCCGGAAGAAGCGCGAACGCACGACATTGCTATTCCGCGGACAGCTGATCATTTGCCAAGGAGGATCGCCGGCGCCGAATCGAGAAGGCGCCAAGTAATCCGGATCGGCTTGTCTCCAGTCGCCTCGATCGAGACGGCGAGTCCGCAGTAGGTAAAGACGACGTCGGTTTTTCGCCGCCGCACCCACAAGTGGATCTCGCGACCGGTATCGAGACAGTCGAGCAACTCGCGTCCGCGCTTGCTCTCCTGCGATGTCGAGCTCTGGCTCGACCAGATCAAACGATCACCGTGTACGAACTCATCGTGATACGTGCCTCCCTGCGCCATTTCCGACTTGTCGAGCGTTACGAGCAACAGCGTGTGACCGTCGAGGGAGACGTGGCCCGAGTTCCAGTTGCCAGGGTTGTACGTGCTTCCATAGAGCGAGGGGATGTCCTCGCGCCGATACTGGCGGTGCATCTCCGTTGCGAGCGGATTGAACTCGACTTGTCGGAGCTTGCGCACCAGGAGTGCCACGATGCGGTTCGCCGCCGTGGGCTCGATCGGATCCAGTCCCGCGGCGACGTTGTCCGAGCGAAGGAGAAAGCCGCCGCGACCGTCTGCGCCGAGTCGCTTCAGCGCGGTCGGGGCATTGCGTGCATCGCCCTGCCGAACCAGCACGACTTGGCCGACGAGCTGCCGCCGATCGACGCCTCGCGCCCAGCGGAGCATTAACGGGTCGCCGTGGCGGATTGGATCACTACCTCCGTCCATCGAGTCACCACGCGCGAAGACGAGGAAATCGCCGGCGTCCGGGGCTGGCGCACCAACGATCGGGACGATCGTCGTTCGTTTCGTCGCGATCGTCTCGGGCTGCGGATGGTCGAACGCTCCGCAGGCAACTGCGTAGTTCGGGAAGAGCGGGACGATGATCCCTACCGACGAAGCCGATGGAACGGCTTCTGCGTCGGGGCGCATCGTCCAAAGACCATCGACAAGCTCGAACAACACGGCGTGGTTCGTTCCGGAGTGGCCGGCGACCGGGCCGAACCAGCCACGTAGCAGAGCGTGAAGGAGGTTGCCGATCTCACCGCTCTTGTGCGCGACGTTCAGCGCGATCTTCTGGAAGTCACCTTCGTAGGTGTTCCCATTCGCACGGAACTCCACAGTCCCAGACGGCAGCGCCTCGCGGCCGCGATCGGGGAAGCGGACGATCGGGTTTCCGCTGGAGTGGCTCACCTTGCAACGGACCACTCCAGGCGCCAACGGACGACGGTTCTTGAGATACGCCGCTAGTCGCCACTCGACCAGTTCCGACACCATCGCGCAGAGCGCTTCGGAGCAATCGTCCGACGCCACGAAGCGCGGGACCATGCGCTCCCCTTCGAGTCGGAAGAAGAGCTGCGCTTTGTTGCTCCCCTCACCGGTCCACGCCGCAATCGGGTTCTTCCGCCAGTACTTGATCCATGCGTCGTCGTCGATCGAACGCGCATCGGGACCGCCGTTCGAGGCCACGTCGGCGAGGAGCCGGCGATCGCGACGGACGAGCGCGCGCGCCGTCGCCGCAATCTGCTGGATCGGAGCACCGGAGAGCAGCGTTCCGTCGGCAAGCAGCGCCTTCAGAGTGACGAGCTTCAAGCTCTTCGTCAGGCTCTCGACTTCAAGCGCTCTGAGGAAATCGCCGCACGCTTGAAGCGCACCCGACTCCACCGGGCTCAAGAACCGACCGCCCTCGTCCCCATCGCCACGTTGGTCGATCTGCGTTAGGAAGTCGAACCAGCCCCCCCGCACTCTGCTTGCGACGCATGGCTCCGGGATCGAAGTTGGCGTGAAACGCTTGATCGGCCGACGGCCGGCTGCCCGTCTCCGCGAGCTGCTCGCGGCACCATTCCTCGAGCTCGTCGTGGGCCCCCATCCGCACGAGCCGACGGAACACGTCGACGAGGTCGAGTTCGTAGTCGACCGAGCAACCCGGAGGAAGCCCGAACTCTCCACTCTCAATCGCCTTCAGCGTGGCCGCCACGCTCGGCATCGATGTCGCGCCGAGACTGAGCAACGTGCGCGGCTTCAGAAAGAAGGAACGGTGGTTTCCGATGAAGTCGACGACGCGCAGGACCTTGCCGGGCTGGTCTCGACGAAGCCCTCGGCCGAGCTGCTGGAGGAACACCACCGGAGATTCCGAAGGACGCAGCATCAGGATCGTGTCGACGCTCGGAACGTCGAGCCCCTCGTTGAAGACGTCGACCGAAAAGACGACGTCGAGCTCGCCGGCCTTGAGCCGCTCGATCGACTCGGCGCGCGGCGCGCTCGTCGTCTCGCTGTGGACCGCTACGGCGCGCACCCCTGCGCTAATGAAGTGGCGTGCCATGAAGTCGGCGTGGCTGACAGTGCAGCAGAACGCGAGCGTCCGCTTCTGCGCGCGCGCTCGCCACTCCCGCAGCGCATGGTCGGCGCGCTCGCGCGTCTCTACGGCCTTCGTCAACGCGTCGGAATCGAACTTGCCGTTCCGCCAAGGGATCGGAGAGAAGTCGACCGAGTCGTGCACTCCGAAGTACTCGAACGGGCAGAGGAGTTCGCGGCGAATGCCATCGACCAGGTTGCACTCGAAGAGAGGTGCGTCCTCGTCACCACAAAGCGCGAGCAACGCCTGACCGTCCATCCGCTCGGGCGTCGCCGTGAGACCAAGCAGAAAGCGGGGCTGGAAGTGATCGATGATCCGACGATAGCTCGCCGCGGCGGCGTGGTGGAATTCATCGACCACCACGTAATCGAATGCATCGGGCGCGAACTCGTCCAGTCGGCGAACGAGCGTTTGGACGCTCGCGAAGACAACCTCAGCCGTGGGCATCCGCTCCTCGGCATTGAACAGCCCAAGATCGGCTTCCGGACGCACGCGCCGGAAGGAATCCCGACTTTGGCGCAAGATCTCGGCGCGATGTGCGACGAAGAGCACACGCTGGAAGTGGCGCGAGTCGAACGCCGCGACGAAGGTCTTGCCAAGGCCGGTCGCCATGACGACGAGCCCTGCGCGCGTTCCTCGGCTCCGCGCGCGCTCGAGCGCTTCGAGCGCCTCGCGCTGGACTAGATGAGGCACAACCTCCTCGAGCGTCTCGCGGACGACCATGAACTCGCGCGACTCGATCGCGGCGCGGGAGCGTGGGCGGTAGCCGTCGAGCCAGGCATGCGTGAGCGGCACGGAGCGCGCGTCGCTCCAGAGCGTCTCGAATTGACGTACTAGGTCGTCGACGGCGTCAACGACGAGATTCCACTCGATCCCAGCGGACAACCCCGATCGACTGAGGTTGCTGCTTCCGACGATGCCCTGCGCCTCGCCGTCTTGGGATCCCCAGAAGACGTAGCTCTTCGGATGAAAACTCGTCGCCCCGCTCTGGAACACCCTTACCGCCAACCGATCCGGAGCGTCCTCGCTCCAATCGAGCAGGCGCGCGAGCGCCGCCACTTCCGTCACGCCGAGGTAGTCCGTCGTGAGGACGCGAATCCGTGCACCTCGCTGGCGCGCCGACTCGAATGCATCGGCGAGCGCCTCAACGCCGCTCCTCATCACGAAGCTCACGACGAGGTCGACGCGATCGAAGCGCCGATCGGCGAAAAGGCCGCGCAGTTTCCGCAGCAAGCGATCATCGCCCCCGGAAAGCAGCACGGAGTTTGCTGTGTGCGGCGATCTCGCGACGAGGTAGTTCGCCTTCGAGGGGACCACCCAGCGGATGCCACCACGCGGATCGGGCACGTCGCCTTCGTAGCGCGGGATCACATGCACGTGCGTGTGAGCGACCGTCTGTCCCGCGAGCGCTCCAGCGTTGAAGCCGACGTTGAACGCCTTCGCCGCACGCTCGACCTGAAGCCGCGTTCGGACCAGATCGACGAGCTCGAAGATCGCCCGCTGTTCCTCGCGCGTCGCGTCCCACCATGTCGCGACCTGCCGGTGCGGAACGACCAACGAATGCCCGGGCGTCACCGGGTAACGGTCATAGATCGCGAACGCGAGATCGTTGCTCTCGATCCACTCGCTGTGCGGAACCGCGAGGAATGGGGATGGCGCCGGTCGGTTCATCGGCAGAGTCCCCCTCCAAAGCCACCGTCCGGCTCGAGCATCGCCGCACAGCTTCTTCATGCTCATCCCGATCACGCGGCTGTCTTCTACCCGCAGACTTGGAGCTGGCAGCAAACGCACTCGCTCGACAGAGTCAGCTCGAAGCGCCTCCCTACTCCTTCCCCTCCGCTACGCAGGCCGCATGAGCCTGACCATGCGACGACGCGTGAGGAGGGACACTCCCCCTCGCTCAGATCGTCGAGGACGATCCGTGCCTTCCCATCGCGATCGGAGAGCCGATGGCTCAACACCGCGTCGCCGAGATCGCCCTCGACGCGCGTACGCACGACACGGGGCGTGATCACGACACCTGGCGTGATGTCGAAGATCACGGACGCCAACTACGACGAACACTCGCTCACGACGCTGCAGCGGATCGTGGATGCTCGTCGCCGAGGGTTGGAGTTGCGCTTTGTGCCGGACTCGCGCCCCACCCGTAACGCCCCCGTGACCGCCCCACCCTCCGCGCCGGCTACCGTTCCTCTCGTCCCACCTCCGGAGCGCGCCGACATGCCCCGATCGCTCGCATCAATCGTACGCGTCACGTGAACCCCGCCTTGCCTCGTCGCCGAGCCTGGTCGATCGTCTCCGTCTGGAGACTTCCCAATGGCAGAGCGAGCGAGGGTCCCGTGGTCGGTAAGGCGCGAACAGGTCGCGGATCTGCGATCGCGGC
>JANNXA010000011.1:0-44593 GCA_031409275.1 Planctomycetota bacterium | reverse complement strand
GCGAGCGCGCGCGTGCGCGTCGGCGACGTCGGCTGGCTCGAGTTGTCGGAGCAGACGCGGTTGCGGGTGGCCCCGGGACACGGCGATCGCACCCGCGAAGGTGCCTATCAGCTGGAACTCGAACGCGGCACGGTCGAGGCGCTCATCTTCGCCGCGCCTCGCGTCTTCGCGTTGGGGACGCCGGGTGGCATTGCCGTCGACCTCGGCTGCATCTACCGCACGACGGTCGACGCGCAGCGGCATACGTTCCTGGCCGTCGTTTCCGGCAGCGTCTCGTTCGAGAGCGACGGTCGCAAGGTGCACGTCCCGGCGGGCGCCGGCTGCCGCGCGTGGCCTGGATTCGGGCCCGGCACGCCGTCGTGGGAGGACAGCAGCGACGCGTTGAAGCTGGCGCTGCAGCATCACGACGAGGCGCGCGCTCGCCACGACGGAGCCGCCGCAGAGCGGGCCATCGACGAGATGCTGACGGCGATGGGTGGATGCGTGGACCTCCGCAACTCGCTCTCCCTGTGGCATCTGCTCGATGCGCCCGAGGCGGAGTTGCGCGCGCGACTCGTGAAGGTGCTCGCGGGGTTGGTGCCGCCGCCGTCAGGGGTGGAGCTCGCGCGCTGCGCCGCCGGCGACGCTTCCGCGCTCGCGGCGTGGCGAGAGGAACTCGAACTTCACTGGTGAGCGGAGCGCCGCTGCGCGGTGCCGCGGTCTACCAGCCGCGCGTGAACCAGGTGCTGCCGGGGCCGTCGTACGAGTCGCCCTCGCCCCAGATCACGTGGTTGGTGCCCCAGTCGTCCACCGCCATGCCGAGGTAGTCACCGAAGACGAAGTTGTAGCCCTGTGGCGACTTGTAGACGACCGGCACGTCGAGGCCGGAGAGGCGCACGTCGGGTTCCCACGTGAGTCCGCCATCGGTCGTCCGCTTGAACCAGGTGTTCCACGCGCCGCCGAGTCGCGAGTCCTGCCAGACGATGCGGAAGTCACCGGGCGTCGGGCCGGCGACGATCGCAGGAAAGCCGTTGTGGACGTTGTTCGGCGCGACCGAGACCTGCTGGCGTGCGCTCCAGTTGACGCCGTCGGTCGAGGTCGAGACGAAGAGCTTCTGCGGCCGGCGTCGCTGCGTGCCGGCGTTCCAGACGTACATCAGCGTCCCCGCCGAATCGCAAGCGATGGCGGACTGCGGCCCGAGGAAACCGAAGTAGCAGCCCTTCACCGACACGCAGTCGGGCATCTCCTCGGACGCGTCGATGCGGACGTTGCTCCAGGTGGCTCCGTTGTCGGTGGAGCGCGTGACGTTCACGTAGGTCTTGCCGGTGAAGTTCGCGCGGTAGTCCGCCGTGGCGAAGTAGATGTCGCCGTTGGGGGCGACGCAGCCGCCGGTGTGGTACCAGTAGCGGCCGTTGGTCGAGGTCTGGATCGGGTTGGACCACGTGTTGCCGCCATCGTGCGAGACGACGACGTACGGGTCGGAAGAATTGAATCCGACGAAGAGATCCTGTCCGTTCGGATGGACCACGAGCCAGGGCTTGTCCGACCACCCTGCCGGATAGCTCGAACTGAGGGGCGCGAGCGCCACCGGCGCCGTCCACGTGCGGCCGTGGTCGCTCGATTTCTTGAAGCTGACGCCTGGCGTGAAGAGGCTGAGCCACACGAGGAAGACGGTGTCGTCATCGGAGACGGCGATCTGCGGGTCCGCCTCCCATTTGCGAGTGTTCTCGACGTACTGATCGGGCTGCCAGGTGTCGCCGCCATCGGTCGAAATGGAGAGCGGGATGTGAGGTTGCGAGAAGGCGCGCGGATCTCCGTAGCGAGTGGTCGCTTGGTAGATGTAACGGCCGTCGCGGCTGCAGGCGACCGCCGGCTCCCAGTCGGAGAAGTAGTAGCTCATCACGCGCTGCGTGTCGAAGGTCGACGCGGTGCCAGTCGGCGGCAGCGTGCCGGGCGGCGTGCTCGTGCTCGGTCGACCCGACGACATCGACTGCGCGAGGATGGCGCTCGTCATCATGTCGTGACGCGCCTTCGGACCGCGCTCGCGCTCCTCCTCCTCGCCCGGACCTTCGCGGCGCAGTTGCGTGCAACTGGTGCTCGCTAGCAACGCGAGGAGCAGCGTCGAAGCGGGACGAGCGAGTTCGGCCATTGCAGGCTCCAGGACGGTCGAGGTCGCGCTCGAGCGGCGCGGCGGGGCTCCTGAGATAGGTGCGTTCGGCGGACGGCGCAAGCTCTCGTTCGTCGCGTCGGACCTCACTCCCAGGCGAGTTCGATCTTCGCGCCGGGCGCAAGCGTCAGGTCATCGACGTGGCCGACGACGTCGCCGAGCAGCGTGCGCAGATGGAGATGGAGCGGTGGCGAGGCGAGCGGGCAGGTGCTTTGGCCGGGCGGCGCCATGAAGCCGAGCAACTGCGCCGGCACGTCATGCAGCTCGACCACGCGGCGAGCGGCCGCGAGAGTGTCGAGATCGAGCGGCGTCCCTGCCTTGAAGTCGACGACGTGGAGCGTCGCTCGCGTCACCGCTCCGAAGAGTCGCAGCGCGTAGAGGCGATCTGGAGCGAGCTTCGCGCGTTCGAGCAGCCGGGGCAGCCAGGCGCTGAGTTCGGCGAACGTCTGGACGTCGTTCGGCACGACGAAATCGCGCCACGCCTTCGCATGGGTCGCGATCAGGAATGCCGCGCTCGCCGCCCCGTCGATCGAGACGTGCAGCGTCTCGCCGACGAATCGGCTGGCGAACGCGGTGCCATCCCACACGAGCAGCTCGCCTTGGAATCCTGCGAGCGGTCCGATCGCGAAGGTGTGGGGTTTCGACAAGACGCTCGAGAGAGCGACACCCGCCGACGGCGTGCCGGCGGCCATCTGCTCCGGCATCGAGCCGAACGACTCCACGGGAGGGGGGCGACGGTCGCGCGCCGGTGGCCCGGAGCGGCAGGCGGCGAGGCTGCAGAGCGCGACGACCCACACCCTGCGTCGCACGGCGGCGGTCACCTCAGCCGCCTGACTTCGAGACCGGTTGCGACGGCGGCAGCGGCCGCTTCGCTCCGCCACCGGTTCGCAGCGCGATGCCGAGCAGGACGCCACCGCCAACGAGGAGGATGACGTCGACGAGTTGGATCCGGCCCCACACATGCAGCAGGCCGAGTCCAAGCAACACCAGCGCGAGGATGAAGAGCGCGGATCGAAGTTTCTGGATCATCGTCGGAGCTACTCCTGCTTCTGCGTCACGCGCTGGTGCGAAGGGACGCTCGGCACATCGCCCGGGCGCACCGCGGGCGAGTAGTCGAAACCTTCGCGGCTCCTGGCGAACTCGGCGCGCATCGCCGCGAGCGCTGCGGCATCGGTGAGGCAGTCGAGCCCGGTCGCGGCCAGAGTCTTCGCCGCGACCAGCATCGCGCGATAGCCGCCGCTCGCGCCGGACGCAGCGGTCGAAGCCCAGCTGTGGGCCGGGATCTCCGTGGGCCACGTGGCGACGCGCAGTTCGACGGTTGGAGTGGTCCAGCTCACGTTGGCGAC
Source organism: Planctomycetota bacterium (assembly GCA_031409275.1). GTDB lineage: Bacteria > Planctomycetota > B15-G4 > B15-G4 > SIAN01 > SIAN01. The sequence continues at coordinate 41,101 of JANNXA010000011.1, read as the reverse complement.
ATCGGTCGAGCCGCCCGGTTCAGGGGCGCGGTCGCGCGAGAAGGGCGTGATCGTCGTGGAGTAGCCGTCGGGCGGCTCGCCGAACGACTGCTGCAACGCGCGCGCGAACTGCTGCTCGGCTTCGCTGAAGGCGGGCACGCCGATCCGCTCGAGGTTCTTCTGCAGCAGCTCGCTGCCGGCGAAGTTGATGTTGTACTCGTAGAGGCCGGAGAGGCGGACGACTTCGGGTGCGCGATAGCCGGCCGACGAGCGGCCATGCTCCTCGCCCCACGCCATCAAGTCGGCGCCGTCGATGCAGCGCTCCACGTGGGAGTAGACCTTCTCCGCCTCGCGCCAGTCCTTGCCGCGCACGTACATCCAGATCCGCGCGCGGTTGGGGATGACGTTCGGCGCCTTGCCGCCCTCGGTCACGACGTAGTGGATGCGCGCGGTCTCCGGCATGTGCTCGCGCAGGAGGTTCACGCCGTGCTCGAACGCTTCGAGCGCATCGAGCGCGGAGACGCCATCCCACGGCGCCGCCGACGCGTGCGCGCTGCGGCCGTGGAAGGTCGTTTCGAAGCTGATGCACGCCTTGCTCGGCTGGAGGTCGACCTCGTTCTTGTCGGCTGGATGCCACGACAGACAGGCGTCGACGCCATCGAAGAGGCCGTCACGCACCATGTAGATCTTCCCGAGCCCCTGCTCCTCGGCCGGCGTCCCGTACAGCTTGATCGTGCCGCCGACGCCGTGCGCCACCATCGCCTCCTTCAGCGCGACGGCGGCCGCCGTCGCCGCGACGCCGAAGAGGTTGTGGCCGCAACCGTGGCCCGAGGTCGCGCCCGCGCGAACCGCCTGCGTGGGCGAGCCGCCGACCTGGGAGAGCGTCGGCAGTGCGTCGAACTCGGCCAGCACGCCGATCGTCGGCCCGGTTCCGCTCGACCAGGTGGCCACCCACGCCGTCTCCATCTGCGCGACGCCGCGCTGCAGCTTGAAGCCGTGCTGCTCGGCGAATCCCGCCAACAGCGCGGACGAGCGCGATTCGAAGAGGGCGAGCTCGGCGAGCTCGAAGATCTGCTGGCTCATCGCGGTGAGCACCGCGGCGTCGCGATCGATCGCCGCCACCGCGGTGCGCTTGGCGGGCGGGAGCTCGCTGGCGGTGGCCGAGCCGAGCGCGGGCAGCGCGAAGAAGGGCAAGCAGGAGACGAGCGGCGAGAGGACCATGCAGCGTTCCTTTGCCGTCGCACCGCGTACGGGTGGTGCCGGCGAATGGGGGCAGCGGTGGCGCGGGGCGGCGCCGTAGGCGAGGCGGCGAGTGTAGCGGCGCCGTGACCCGGCGGACGGCAAGGCGTAGTCAGACGATGCGCGCGTTCGGGGGAACACGAGGAGCGGGACGATGATTGGCGCCAAGCAGTTGCGATTCGCGGCGTGGATCGCGTGCGCGTTCGTGGCGACGGGCGCCGGCGCATGGCAGGAGCGACCCGACGAACCGTCGACGATCGACGGCGTCTCGCTCGACGACTGGGGGCAACGGATCTTCGAGGCGAAGCCCGAGGAGCAATCGGCGCTGCTCGATCGCCTCCTGCCGCTGGTGAAGAGCGGGCCGTCGCTCGCGCGGGCGCTGGCGGCGTCGCAGCTCGCGAGCCACGCGCGGATGCTCGAGCGGCATGGTCCGCGCTTCGAACTCGCCATCGTGACGCTCCTCGAACTCGCTGGCGGCGACGACCTGCCCGCGGCACGCACAGCGATGCAAGCGCTCTCGTCTTCCGCTCGCGTCGAGCCGCGCGTGGTCGATGCGGCGGTCGCGCGGCTCACCAGCAGCGACGTCGAGCTGCGTCGGGCCGCGACGTGGGCGCTCGCCAGTGCGCTGCCGAGCGATTCGCGCTGCGAGTCGAAGTTGCGCGAACGTCTGGTCGATGCCGACGCCCAGGTTCGCTGCGCCGCTGCGACCGCGCTGATCGCCGAAGGCGCGAAGGATGACGTCGTCGTTGGCGTCTTCGTCGAGCTCGCGCGCTGCGACGACGCCTACGCGCGATCGAGCGTGCTGGCGAACTTCGGGATGCTCGGCAACGACTTTCTGAATGCGCAGCTGCCGCTGCTGCTGGAGAAGCTGCGCAGCGACTCCTCGACCGATTGCGGCAATGCGGCCCTCTGGATCAGCACACTCGGCGAGGCGGGCTATGAGGTGCTCGACGCCGTCCCGGCGCTGCTCGAGCTGGCGCGCGATTCGAATGGGTGGGCGCGCGAGGCGGCGGCACGCGCGCTCGGCGTCATCGGTGCTACGACCGAGCAGGCAGTGCCGGCGCTCGCGGCGCTGCTGGTCGATCCTTCGTCGAGCGTGCGCTACTCGGCGCTCGCCTCGCTGGCGCAGGCGGGCGAGGAGGTCGTCCTCGCGCTGCCGGAGCTGATCGCGGCGCTCGACCACGTCGATGCGCAGCAGCGCGCGGCGGTGGCGAACCTGATCGCGCTCGGTGGCGCCCGGTCGGCCACGGCGGTCGAGGCGTTGCAGCGGCGGCTCGCCGATCCGGTCGCAAACGTCCGCACCTGGAGCGCCTTCGCGCTCCGCTCGATCGGCGCGCCCTCGTTGCCGGCGCTGTCCGCGTTCGAGCGGATGGTCCGCGAAGAGCCCGATGCGAAGGCGCGCCTCGAGGCGGTGCGCGCGATCGCAGCGCTCGGCTCCCTCGCCGGCGGCGTCGCGGAGCCGGTCGCGGCGGCGTGCCGCGATCCCGACCGCGACGTGCAACTCTGGTCGCTCTTCGCGCTCGGCGAACTCGGCGTGGTGAGCGAGGCGACGCGCGCGGCGCTGCAGGCGGCGCTCGCGAGTGGGGACGACGCGCTTGCCGAGGAAGCGGCGAAGGCGGCGGCGAAGCTCGGGCTCGGTGAAGAGGCGGGCGGCGCGGCGGAGGACGCTGCGGAGACTGCGGCGGCGGCCCGCGCCGCTGGCACGCCGCAGACGCGCAGCGCGCCGCTCTCCGCTCCGGTCGTCTACGACGAACTCGCGCTCGTATTGGTCGATGCGCGCGGCGCGGCCATCGTCGACTTCGACGCGCCCTACACCACCGTCGACGACGGCATGGAGCGCTGCGGTGTCCGCGTTCGCTGGCGCTACCTCGCGCGCGGCCAATCCAAGGCCACCGAAGGGAGCGACGACGCCTTCGAGCGCCGCTGGGTCAGTGGCAACAGCATTAACACGAAGAGCGACCTCGCGCCGGGGCAAGTCGACAGCAGTGCGGCGTGGCTCGACGCGGGACCTTTGCGACTCCAGTGGTCGAACCGCGGCAACGGCAGCGGCTGGATCTACTGGCGTCCCGAAGAGCTGCGCGTCGAGCTCGCCAACGAAGGCGACTTCGAGACGCTCGATCTCGCGCGCTTCCTCGGCGGCGCGGAGCCACCAGCGCAGGGCACGTCGGAAGACGGCGCGCCACCCACCGACTCGGCGCAGGCGTGGCTCGACTGGCATCGCGCGCTGGATCTTGTGGAGTTGCGCCGCCGCGTCGAGGCGTGCGCGACGGCGCCGCCGCAACTGCCGCGCGACTGGCTCGCCGAGGTCGCTCTCGCGCTTCACGATCCCTCGCCGGAGCTGCGGGCGCTCGCCTGTTTCGCGATCGGGGCGCGATTCACCGAAGCGAGCGAGTACACCGAGCTCCTGCGCGCGTGCGCAGCCAACGACGAGGTGAGCCTCGTCCGCTACGCCGCCGCCTTCGCGCAGCTCTGCGTGACGCAGGCACCGGCGCCGGTCGCGGCGAGCGCCATCGCATTGCTGCAAGCCGACGATCCGTGGGTGCGCCTCCAGTCGGCGACGCTGCTCGGTGAACTCGACGACGAGGTCGAGCAGAGCGTGCCGGCGCTGATCGTGCTGCTCGCTCGTCCAGCGGACGGCGCAGCCGATCGCACGGTGCGCCGTGCCACCGCGGAAGCGCTTGGCAAGCTGCGGCAATACCGTCCGGCCGCGGAGGCCCTGCGTGACCGTCTCAGTGATGGCGATGGCGTCGTCGCCGCATGGGCGCTGCTTGCCGCCACGCGCCAAGAGGCGATGACTCCGGAGCTTGTGTCGCGGGCGGTCGCGCTGCTGCGGGAGGACGACGTGATGGCGCGCCGGGTGACCGCATCAGCGCTGTCGGGCGCCACCGGCGAGCTGCCGCCGGCGGTGATCACGGCGCTGCAGCATGCGCTGTTCGATGGCGACGACCGCGTGCGCCAGATCGCAACGTTTCGTGCTGTTCCCGTCGCCTTCCCTGCGGTCTCGACGCCCGATCGCTCCGCGTGGCCGGCGGCCGTCTTCGCGTTCGGCGATCGTGACCAGAAGGTGCGTCTGCTCGCGTTGTCGGCGCTGCAGCGGGAGCGGTGCGGTGGGCCGGCGGAGCTGATCGTTCCGCTGCTGCTGCGCGCCGCGCGCGAGGACGCCGATGCGGAGTGGGTGCGACCGATTGCGGCGGCGACGCTGGTCACGTGGGGCGGCGCGCTCGAGCCGTGGATCGAAGAGCTCGGCCCGCTGCTCGAAGCGAAGAGCGGTGACGTCGCGTTGCAGCTGCCATTGGTGTTGGCGGAGTTCGGCGAGAAGGCGCAGCCGCAACAAGCGGCGCTGGCGCGGATGGCGGCGGAGGGGCAGGGACTGGTGGCGGTCACTTCGGCGTTCGCGCTCGACGCCATCGAGGAGGGAAGCGCCGCCGTCGATGAGTCGAACCGGGGTGGCGTGGCCCACGGCGCGCAGCGACCGAACGGCTCTCGGCTGCGAGCCGCGCTGGCCGACCTCGACTTCGACCCCGCGGCAGGCGCGCCATTCGGCTCAGCACGCGGGCAGGGTTGGAACGGCTGCTTGGAGAAGTGCCCGTCGCGCGAAGTCGTCGCGCGGCTCGCGATGGCGCTTGAAGCGGCGAGTAGCGACGAGCGGCCCGAGGTGCGTGCGGCGGCGCTCTGGTCGCGCGAAGCGCTGTTCGGCTTCGCTGCACCCTCGCTGTTTCCGGCGCTCACGGCTGCGGTCGCCGATCCATCGCCGCCAGTGCGCCGCGTCGTCGCCGCGCTGCTCGCGGGACTGGCGGTCGAGCGCCATAGCGAGCGGACGCTCGATGCGGTGCGCACGCTGCTGACGGATGACGTGCCCGACGTGCGCGACGCCGCGCTGCGCGGGTTGCTGGCTCAGCCGCCGGAGGTGTCGTTGCCGAGCGTCACTGCGCCCCTGGTCGCGAAGCTCGTCGAATGCAGCGATTTGGCGCTGCTCGAGTGGGGCGCGCGAGCGCTCTTCCTGCTCGGCGAGCGGAGTGATACGGCGTTCGAGCTGCTTGAACGTCTCGCTCGCCACTCCGACCCGTCCGTGCGCGCAGCGGCGGAGGAGGCTCTGGCCTCGTTGCGGTGACGCCGCCGCTCTGTCCGCGCCGGCCGGGCGTTGAACAACCGAAGGCCGCTGCGCGTACGCTGGGGTCGTCTCGTTGGGAGTCGTCGCATGAGCCAAGAGCCGAGCCGTCGTGGCCGCGTTTCGAGAGCAATCAGCGGCGTCCTGCTCGCTGTGTCGCTCGCCGTGTCGCTCGTTGGAAGGGGCGTCGCGGTTGGCGCGTCGGCAGTTCAAGCCGCCGACGACGACGGCATCCCCGCGCGCGACCTGCTCGCCGGCGGCGATGCGATGAAGCGCTACTTCCTGATCGGGCCGCGCGAGAAGAAGAAGGCGCCGAAGGAGGGGTGGGCGTGCTTGGTCGTGATGCCGGGCGGGCCGGGTGGTCCCGAGTTCCACGGCTTCGTGAAGAACATCTGGGACACTTGCTGTCCCGACGACTTCGTGGTGGTGCAGCTCGTTGCGCCGAAGTGGGTCGAACAGCCGGGCGTGATCTGGCCGATGGATCCGGGCGACCAGCCCGGCATGAAGTTCACCACGCGCGAGCAGCTCGACGCGACGCTCGCTGACGTCGAGAAGGTGCAGAAGGTGAAGCTCGATCGCAAGCGCACCTACCAGCTCGTCTGGTCGTCGAGCGGACCGAACGCCTACCGGATGGCGCTCGACGAGAAGACGCCGTTCGCGGCGAGCTACATCGCGATGTCGGTCTTCAAGGAGGGGGGGCTCCAGCTCTCGCGCGCGAAGGGGCGCGCCTTCTTCCTCGACCACTCGCCCGAGGACACCACCTGCAAGTTCTCCGAGGCGGAACGCGCCAAGGAGAAGCTCACGAAGGAGGGGGCGACCGTCGAGCTGGTCACCTACAAGGGCGGCCACGGCTGGAGCGACGAGCCGATGGCGCGGCTGAAGAAGGGCATCGCCTGGATGGAGGAGCACCGGGCGGGAGCGAAGCGCGACAAGTGAAGCGCGCGGTCGGCTTCCCGCTCAACTCCCCGCGAGCGCCTCCGTCAGCGAACTCGCGTCGAAGAACTGCAGCGCCCACGCCTCGATTCGCTCTGCCGGCGCCGCCTTCACCTGCTCGATGACGGCCGCTGGCAGCTCTCCGAACCGGCGGCGCAACTGCTTGATCAGCAGCTCGCGCTGTCCGAGATCGCGCCCCTCGGCGATCAACTCTTCGCCCATCGTCATGGTCGTCTCCTTCGCGGCGGGATCGGCGAGCCGCGGCACGATCTCACGGCGCAGGAAGTCGCGCCCGATCCGCTCGCCAGTGATGGAAAGATAGCGCAGCACCAGCATGAGCGCCTCCCGGCCGCCCGGTGCACGCGCCGCCGAGTTCATCAGCTCGACCCAGTCGATCATCCGCTCGCGCAAGTCGGGGGCGGTGCGGGCGTGCTTCAGCGCCAGCAACGCCAGCAGTGCTGCCGCATCGAGCACTGTGGCCCGCAGCTCGAAGTCGCTGGTCTGCGTCAGATCGGTCAGTTGGAAGCAGAAGTCGAGCGACCCCACCTTCTCCTCGATCTGCACCGCGATGAGGTGGTCGAAGTCCGATGGGGCAGGCCAAGCGCTGGCGCCGTGGTAGAGCACGACCGGCACGATCAACGGCAGCGTGCGAGCGTCGGGGTGATCGCGGCGCCAGCGCTCCCAGATCGCGCGTTGGTAGTCGAGGAGGCGCAGCGGCAGCCAGCGATCGACCGAACTCTGATGCTCGATCAGCAGGTGGATCAACCGTGGCGTTGCCTCGTCGGCGTGGTGCATGGGCGCCACGGCGTCGCGTGGCTCGGCGCGCACGCGCGCAGCTTTCCGCGACTCCACGGTGAAGAGCAGGTCGGCGGCGCGGCCGCGCAAATCCGCGTCGACGAAGCTGCCCGGCACGGCCTGCAGCGTCGTGAGATCGAGCCGCGAGCGGAGCCGCTCCGGAAGCATGCTCTGCAGCAGTGCCGCCGCCTGCGCGGGTTGACCAAAGACGGCACGGACGAGGCGATCGTGAGGGTGCGCGACCATGGCGATCGCGAAGACGTCGGTCGCGCCGGTCGGTGACGCGCAACTGCCGCGTATCCCGTGCGCCCTGTGCCGCTATGACTCCGCCATGCGCCGCATCTACGTCGGGGATCTGCAAGGTTGCCGGGAAGAGCTCGAGCTGCTGCTCGAACGCGTGAATTTCGATCCGGCGCGCGATCGCCTGCACTCGGTCGGGGATGCGGTCAATCGAGGGCCTGACTCGGCCGGCTGCGTGCGGTTGCTCAAGCGGCTCGATGCGGTGATGGTGCTCGGCAACCACGAACTGCACTGGTTCGACGTGGCGGCGGGATGGCGCAAGGCGGGCAAGCGCGACACGCTGTCGTCGCTGCTCCATGCGCCCGATCACGACGAGCTGTTGGCGTGGGCGCGCGCGCGGCCGCTGCTGCACGTCGAGCCCGACGTCTTGCTGGTGCACGCCGGGCTCGATCCGCGTTGGGTCGACTTGTCGGCGACCGCCGCGCGGCTGCGAGCGGCGCTCGACGGCGCGCTCGCGCAAGGCCACTCGCCGTGGGGGCTCGCCGAAGTCGCCTTCGTCACGTCGGTGCGCTACTGCGACGAACGCGGTCGCGAGCCCGAAGACGATTGGCCGCCGCCGCCGCTGCCATTCCAGCCGTGGGACCACTGGTATCGCGGCGATCGCATCGTCGTCTGCGGCCACTGGGCGCGCCGCGGCCTGGTCGTCGGCGACAAGTTGCGCGCGCTCGATTCGGGCTGCGTCTACGGCAAGCAGCTGTCGGCGTGGATCCCCGAGGAGAAGCGCATCGTGCAGGTCGCGGCGCGGCGCGCCTACGCGCCGGTCACCGCGTAGTGCTGCGGCTCATCGTGACTTCGGCTTCTTCACCATCTCGACGGTGACCTCGCCGCCATCGACGGCGACGAAGCGGACCGGGTCGCAGCGGTGGTTTGGCGCCAGCAGCTCGATCGTGTAGGCGCCCGGCGCGAGCCGAAGTTGCGCTTGGTTGCCGGCGCAGCGCATCCAGGCGTTTGGGCGGTAGTCGTCGAGGATCGGGCGGCCCGCTTCGTCGCGCACCAGCTTCTGGAACTCCGGGAAGATCCCGGGCGGGAAGCGGATCTGCACCGTCACGAGCAGTGCCGGCGCCATCACGACGCGCACGTCGCGATCGCCGGCGCGCGCCGAGACGATGGCGGGCGCAGGCGCGTTGTCGGCTTCTCGCGCCGTCGCATGGGCATTCAGCAGGTAGGTGCCGGCGGTGATGCTGGTGAACGCGAACGCGCCTTCGATGTTGGTGACGACCCGGTACTCGGGATTCGGCAGCGCGACCGCGCCATCGGGCATCAGCAGGTCGACCTGCATTCCCGCCAGCGGCCGCCCTTGCGCGTCGACCACGTGGCCCGCGATCGTCTCGGTCGCGCGGAACAGCTCGATTCGCTGCGCAGCGGTGCGCGGTGCGGCGTCAAGGACCAGCGTGACGAGGCGTGGAACAAAACCCTCCGCGCGCACTTCGGCCTCGTAGCGGCCGAGCAGGAGTCCCGGAAACTCCAGCGCGGCTTCACCTCCCTGCACTCGAACGGGCGCGTCGCCGCCGCCGAGCGTCTCCTGGAAGTGGCGCCCCAGGGCGAGCGTGAAGTCCACGACCGGCTCGCCGCTGGCGCCATCGACGACCTCGATCGCCAGCGTCGATCGCGGCGGCGGCGGCGGGATCTTCGCGAGGTCGACGACGAGGTCGGGGCCGACGCCTGGCTCACCGGTGGTGGCCAGCTTCGCTTTGCCGAGCAGCGTTTCCTCGCACCACAGCGACACCCACTCGACGCGCTCGCCCTTGCATGAGTAGCGCGCGTTCGCGACGTCGAGATCGCCGCCGCCGAATTTGCGCGGGTCGCCTTCGTCGTCGACCGGTTCGAGCGACGAAGCGCAGAAGAAAAGCTCGCGAGCGATGTCACGCAGCGGCGCGGCCGAGCCATCCGCTTGCACGACGCGGCCGGTCCACGCGACGATCCGCGCGAGCACGAAGTCCTCGCGATGCTCGCGCTCGTCGGGAGGGATCGCCAGCGGGAAGCGCTCCTCGCTGGCGTGATCGTTCGCCCAGCACTGCAGCGACAGGCCGCGGTAGGGCAACGGCAGCGAGCGGTAGCGGCCATCCGCGCCCGTTGCCACCGAACAGAGCGAGAAGCCGCCGCTCGTCGCGCCAGGCGCAGGCCAGGCCATGACCATCAACTGCGCGCCGCCGATCGGTGTGCCATCGAGCTCGCGCACCTCGCCCGAGAGCACGACGCCGTCGATCAGGCGCAGCTCGAGCGGTGCGGGCGGATGGGCTGGATCGACCGGAGTCCCGCCTGCGACTGCCATTCCGGCCTCGAGGTGGAGCGCTGCGAAGCTGCCGTTGGCGGTGGCGGGCAGCGCGTCGAAGCGGAAGGTCCCGTCGCTGCCGGTGATGGCGAACGGCAGGTCGATCTGATCGCGAATCGCCTCGAGGTCGTGCGGCAGTTCATCGAGCAGCGAACAGAACGCGGGCAGCGGGACGAGTCGCGGCGCGGCACGCGCCGGCTCGAACAGCACGAGCGCGTCGGGGCAGGGCGCGCCGCGCGCGTCGACCACGCGACCCTCGACGCGACAGGTGGTCGGGACGGTGGCTTCGACGCTGCCTGCCGTCGATGGCACTGGAGCCGCCGTCGGGGTTTCGATGCGTTCCGCAACGACCGGCGTGGCGAGCGGGGTCGGGTCGCTGTCGGCCGGTGCCGCAAGGCGCGCGGCCTCGCGCCGCTGCGAGTCGGCGCCTTCGGCGCGCGGCAGTTGTGGCGGCTCGAGCAGCTTGGCGACGGCGAACGATCCGCCGACCACCAGGACGGCCGCCGCGGCGAGCTTCAGTTTGGTCGACATCCAGAGCGCTCCTGAGACCGCCAACGTGGTCGCCGCGGCGGCGCCAGCAGCTGTCCCGACTCCCGTACCCGCTTTCGAGAGCGATGCGACCGCCCGTACGACGGCGCGGCGCGTGCCGTGATCCAGAAGTCCGATCAACGCGACCGCCCACTCGCGCGCGGGCCGGCCGCGCGCACGCGTCAGCTCCTCGCGCAGCAGTCCAAGGCCACGCTTCAGTCGCGTGCGCACCGTTTCCACCGGCACGGCGAGGCGCTCGGCGATGGTGCGTGGCGGCAGATCGTCGACGAAACGAAGCAGCAGCGCCGTGCGATAGGGCTCGGGCAGCGCGAGCACGGCGGCCGACACGACGTGCTGCAGTTCAGCGCGCGCGACCACCTCGTCAGCCGCCGCGATCGCTTCGGCGGGGGCGGTGCTCCTCTCGCGCGCGATCCGCTGCTCACCGGCGATGCGAAACCGCCGCGCCAGGTGGCGCACGACGGTCGCAAGCCAGGCGCGCGGGTGGCGGGCGTCACGAGGCGGCCGCTCGAGCGCGACGCGCAACGTCTCCTGCGTCAGGTCGTCGGCTTGCGCGGCGTCGATGACCAACGATCCGGCGAGGCGGCGCAGCCAGCGGCGCTCGTCGAGCAGCGCGGCGAGGCCGAGTTCGGCCAGCGGCGGTTGGCGATCGTTCGCGTGGGCGTCAGGGGCGGGCGCGCTCATGTCCTAGGAAGCATGCCGCGACCAGAACCGGTTCACGCCACGCGGCCGCGCCCTTTCCCCTTCGCGTCGTAGAGCGCGTCGTCGGCCAGCGCGACCAGAGCGGTCGCGTCCTTCACGTCAGGGCCGAGCGTGGCGACGCCGAGGCTGGCGCGGACCGGAAGGCGCGCGCCGCCGTCGGTGGGAATGCCCGGGTCGTCGTGGAGCGCGCGCAGCAGGCGGGCGGCCGCGCGCCGCGCATCGTCGAGGTCGGTCTGCGGCATCACGACGACGAACTCATCGCCGCCGATTCGCCCGGCGAGGTCGGTCTCGCGCAGCGATTTGCGTAGCAGCTGGCCGAGGCGGCGGAGCATCTCGTCGCCGGTGCCGTGCCCGTGGTGGTCGTTCACTTCCTTGAACTGGTCGAGGTCAAGGACGGCCAGCGAGAGCGGTGCGCTGTAGCGCTTGGCGCGGCGGATCTCGAGGCCGAGCCGCTCGAACAGCGCGCGCCGCGTGAGCACGTTGGTGAGCGGGTCGATGGTCGCCCGGCGCTCGAGCTCCGCGAGCGTCTGGCGCTGTTCGGTCACGTCGTGCGCGACCAGGTGGACCGAATCGCTCGCCTCGTCGGGCGCCGCGCTCCACTGGAACCATCGCCAGCGCCCGTTCCCTCCTTGCAGGCGCGCCTCGAATTGCAGCGTCGCCGTCGCGCTGCGCAGCTTGCTGAGCAAGGCGATGGTGGCGACGCGATCCTCGGGATGGATGAGGTCGATGATCGAGCGGCCGAGGAGTTCGTCTTCGTGGCCGCCGTGCAGCGCGCTCCACGCCGGGTTGATGCGACGCAACACTCCTTGGCGATCGGCGACCGCGAGCAGCTCCGCCGACAGCCGCCAGAACTGCCGCACTTCGTGCGACAGGCGCCGCCGTTCGCCGGAGACGCGTGCCGCCGCCGTGGTCACCCCCGCGGTCAGCAGCAGTCCGAGCGCCAGCGCGAGCCAGCTCCACTGCACGCCGTCCCGGCTGCGCGAGTGCGTGGATGGCAGAGCGACGGCGCACCAACGCATGCCGCCGAGGCTCCACGGGAGCGAGTAGGACAGCGAGTCGGCCTCGAGTTCGGCGAGCAGCGCGTCGCCGACGACCTCGAGGTCGCTGCCGTAGACCGGTTGCAGCGCCTGCTCGGACTCGCCGGCCCACACCTGCAGGCGCATGCCATTCAGGTCGGCTGCGGCGAGCACGCGCCGCAGCGTCGCCTCGATCGGCAGCACGGCGACTGCGAAGCCTTCCAGCCGCATCTCGCGTTCCGCTTCGCTCGCCGGGACGTCGTTGCCGGCATAGAGCGGTTGGAACAGGTAGATCGTCGACTCGCCACGGTGATCGATCGTCAGCGGTCCGGCGGCCACCATCGTGGCGCTGCGCAGCGCCTGATCCATCGCGTCGCGCAACGTCGGCATCGAGGCGTAGTCGAGGCCAAGCTCGGCGCGCTCGGCGGCGTCGCCGAGTCGCGAAATGCAGAGCGCCACCGGGAAGTGCTCGGGTCGACGCGCCGCCGGCACCAACTTGCCGCTCGGGTCGAGTTCGAGAATCGGATGCAGCGAATCGCCGCCGTCCGCGGCGGCTTCGAACGCCGCCCGCTCGATCCCAGGCACCCGGCGCAGGTAGGAGATCGAGACGAAGTCGCTGTCGGCGCCGAGCCCGCGTTCGATGACGCGTTCGAAGTGCGGTGCGCGGACCGACTCGCTGGCATCGATGACCGCGGCGACTGCGCGCAGCAGTTCCACCTCGTGCTCGAGCGTGCGTCGCACTTCCGCGATGTGCTCCCTGGCTTGATCCTGGAAGCGCATGGTGAACCGAGTCAGCTCGGCCGCGCGCAGCAGCATGACCACCAGCAGCGTCAGGGCGAGGCTCGCGGCGCCGATCGCCACCGTGAGCGAGAGTCGCTGCGTCCATGGAAGCGCCCGCTCGACTGCGGGACGAGGGGCGGCGGGTTCGATCGGTTTCTGCCGGGTCATTCAAGTCACCGCTCGGGACGGCGTGTCGCGCATCTCTAGCGAGAGGCAGACGCCGCCGTCACCGAGCGGTACCCGTCTCACTTGCGCCGCGAGTAGGTGATCGTCATGGCCGGGAATTCACTTCCGTCCGGGCCCTTCATCCACATGGTCCACTTGCGGTGATCGGCATCGCTCCAGACGTCGGTGCCGTGGTGCTCGCTCGGCTGGCCGGTCGCATCGTGGCCGCTCATCCAGTTGTGGAGCGTCGTGGTCGCGGCGTCGAAGGAGCCGGTGCCGGTGAATGCGGTCGGCGACATCGAGTCGAACCAGCTGACCTGATACTTCTTCGTGATCGGGTCGTAGCCGGTCACTTCGTGGCCCGTGAACGGACCGCCCATGAACGTGCCGCTGAAATCGGTCACGAGCCAGAGGCCGCCGCAGGTCAGCTTGCAGGTCGCGCTCGCCTTGCTCTTCTCGGCTGGCGAGCCGTCCATCGACGCCATCTCCATCACGGCGTCCCACGTGCCGACGTAGCGTTCGAGGAACTTGTGCTCCGCAGAGGGGACGACCGCGGGAGGGGCGTCCTGCGCGGAAGCGGACACGGAGGGGCGCGCGACCCAGCCGAGCGTGGCGGCACCGAGCGCGACGGCGAGCACGGCAGAATTCCAGTTCTTCATGATGGTCCTTCTGGCAGGGAGAGGGGCGCGGCGTCCGCGGCGTCGATTCCGCCGAGGCGCGCTGCGCCAGGTGACGTGCTATTACGCCTTGCCCGCCGGTTCGTTGCGAGTTCCTGACGGAGCGCCCGGAGCAAATGGATCGCCGCGTGAACGGCTGGAAGCTGTGGTGGTTGCCGGCGGTCATCGGGCGCGGGGACGGCGAGTCGCCGTTCGCGCAGCTCGCGCCGCGCGTCGAGCAGCACTGCGCGAGCTGCCATCGCGGTGCGAGCGCGAAGGCGGGCGTCGACCTGGCCGCCGCTTTCGATGGCCGCTCCTTGCGCGCCTCCGGCCGTGCGTGGACCAAGGCGCTCGCGCGCGTCGAGGCCGGCACGATGCCGCCGTCCAGCAAGCCGCCGCTCTCCGACGAGGAGCGTGTGGCGTTCGCGGCGGAGTTGCGCGCGACGCTCGTGGAGCGCGAGCCAGGCGAAGAGGAGGACCCGGGCCGCGTGACGCTGCGTCGGCTCGGTCGTTTCGAGTTCGATCGCAGCGTGCACGATCTGTTGGGCATCGACTACGACTCGAGCGCGCTCTTTCCTGCCGACCTCGTGGCGCACGGCGTCGACGATCTCGGCGACGTCATGGCGCTGCCGCCGATGCTCTTCGAGAAGTACGTCGAGGCGAGCCACGAACTCGTCACGCGCCTCTTCGCGGACGAGGCGCGCCGAGCCGCGCTGCTGGAGCCGGCGTTCGCGCGCGGCGGCGTGCTCGATGGGGAGGCGGCGCGAGCGATCGTCGCGCCGCTGATGGAGCGGGCGTTCCGTCGACCGATCGACGTTCCCGAACTCGAGTCGCGTCTCGAACTGTTCCGCGCGCAGCAGGGCGATGGAAGTTCGAGTCTTGCGGCGCTGGGCGCCGTGCTGCGGTCGATCCTGCTGGCGCCCGACTTCCTCTTTCGCCCCGAGATCGGCGACCCGACTCGCGAACAGGACGGCGTGCGTCCGCTCACCGACTTCGAGCTCGCCACGCGTCTCTCCTTTTTCCTGACCTCGAGCCTGCCGGACCGGGAGCTGTTCGAGTGCGCCCGCAGCGGGCGGTTGCGCGATCTGGAAGTCCTGCTGGCGCAGACGCGCCGACTGCTCGCCGCGCCGGGTGCGCGCACGTTGGCCGACCACTTCGCGGCGACCTGGCTGGGCTTCGGGGCGATCCGAGACGTCGCGGTCGACATCCGGCGCTTTGGCCGCTTCTTCGCCGGCGGTCTGCGCGAATCGCTCTACGAGCAGCCGGCGCGCGTCTTCGCGGCGATGGTCGCCGAGGATCGCAGCGTGGTCGAGCTGCTCGACAGCGATTCGACGCTGCTCGACGCGCCGCTGGCCGCGCTCTACGACCTGCCGGCGCCAGACGGAGGCGGGTGGCAACGCGTGGTGCTGCCCGATCAGCGGCGCGGCGGACTGCTCGGCATGGGGGCGATCCTCACGCTCACCTCGTATCCGCTGCGCACCAGTCCCGTGCTGCGCGGCAAGTGGATCCTCGAGACGCTGCTCGATCAGCCGCCGCCGCCGCCCCCCGCGAACGTGCCGGCGCTGCCGAAGGACGATCGCCAGGGCGATGCGCTGACGTTGCGCCAGCGGCTCGAGCAGCATCGCGCCGATCCAGCGTGCGCCGCCTGCCACGCGACGATGGACGCGCTCGGGTTCGCGCTCGAGAACTTCGACGCGATCGGCGCCTGGCGCGAGCAGCTCGAAGCGCCGCCCGACGTTGCCGGCGGCAAGGCGACGCCGCTCGATGCGCGCGCGCGGTTGCCCGACGGCCGCGTGCTCGACGGGCCGGCGGGATTGAAGGAGTGGCTGCGCGCGCACGAACTCGACTTCCTGCGCGCCTTCACGCGCCGCCTGTTCACCTTCGCGGTGGGGCGGCCGCCCGACTTCCTCGACGAAGCGGAGATCGAGTCGATCGTCGCGACGGCGCAAGCGGATGGCGCGCGCTTCAGCCGTTTCGTCGAAGGGATCGTCACCAGTCGCCCCTTCCGCTACCTTCGCGTCGTCGAAGGAGGATTGCGATGAGTCGGCCGACGCCGCGTTCGAGCAATCGCCGCGCGTTCCTGCGTGGAGCCGGGGCGCTCGTTGCGTTGCCGTGGCTCGAATCGCTGGCCTTCGCCGCGGCGCGGCTCGCGTTGCCGAGCGCCGGCGCGCGGCCGGGCGAGGCGACGCGCGCGACCCCGACGCCCGGCAACCGGTTGGTCGTCCTCTACATGGCGAACGGGGCGTGGCCGGCGGCATGGAACCCTGTCGACGAAGGCGCGGCCTACACGCTGAGTCCGACGCTCGAGCCGCTCGCGCCGGTGCGCGACGACGTGCTGGTGCTGAGCGGACTGGCCAACCAGAACAGCAACGACGGCGACGGCCACTACGCGAAGACGGCGCCCTTCCTCACCGGCGCGCGCATCCGTCGCACCGGCGGGCGCGACTTGTGGAACGGCGTCTCGATGGACCAGGTCGCGGCGCAGGCGCAGGGCGGTGCGACCCCGCTCGCGTCGCTCGAGCTGGGTTGCGAACCGGTGCGTCCCGCCGAGGACATGGGCTACACGACCGTCTATGGCGGCCACATCAGCTGGAGCGGACCGGCGACGCCGTGCACCAAGGAGATCGTGCCGCGCCACGTGTTCGATCGCCTGTTTCGGTCGAGCGAACTGCGGACGTCGGCGCGCGAGCGGAGCGTGCTCGACGTGGTGCGTGGCGATGCGCGTCGCCTCGAAGCGCAGGTCGCCGCCGCCGATCGCGCGAAGCTCCGCGAGTACTTCGATGCGGTGCGCGACCTCGAACGGCGCATCGAGCGTTGCTCGGCCGGTGACGCCGACTCGCGGCTGGGCGCCGCCGCGGCATCGAATCCACCCGAAGCCGGCGTGCCGCGCGACCATGCCACCCACGTCGCGCTGATGCTCGACTTGATGGCGCTCGCGCTGCAGCAGGACGCGACGCGCGTCATCACCTTCATGTTCGGCAACGCCGTGTCGGGGAAGGACATGAGCTTCATCCCCGGCGTGAAGGGCGGGCACCACGAGCTCTCGCACCACGAAGGCAGCGAGGCGAAGACGGCGCAGTACCAGAAGATCAACCGCTGGCACGTCGAGCAGTTCGTCGCCTTCGTGCGGCGGCTCGCGGCGATCGACGACGGCGGCGCGCGCCTGCTCGATCGCAGCCTCGTGCTGTTCGGCTCGGCGCTGAAGGACGGCAACTCCCACGATCCGCACGATCTGCCTTTGCTGCTGGCGGGTCGCGGCGCCGGCAACGGGAACGCGCCGCTCGCCAGCGGAGCGCATCTGCGCAGCGCGGCGGGCACGCCGTTGTGCAACCTCTACGTTTCTCTGCTCCAGCGCATGGGCGTGCCGTGCACGTCGTTCAGCGACAGCAACGGCGCGCTGCTCTGATGGCAGGCGTCCTCAGTCGAGCGCGATCGGCCCCGCGAGACCGCGAAGCTGGCGATCGAGCGCGCCGATCATCAGGTCGTGCCACACGGCCAGGGCGATGGTGCGGGCCCCCTCCGCGAGCGGATCGGGCAGGGTGAAGTCGGCGCGACCCGCCGCATCGAAGGTCCCCTCGCATCGATCGTCCTTCACGCACCGGGCGAAGAGATCGTCGGCCGCCATCTCGAGGTCGATCGAGCCGAAGTGCTGCGCGGGACTCTTGTCGCGCGCCAGCAGGATCTTCCAGTGCGCCGCGGGCGGCCCCGTCAGCGCGAACGTCGCCGGGCTGCCGCGCGCGCGCGCGATCGTCACGGGGTAGAGCTGTTCCGGCAGCGGCGCGACGAGGAAGTCGCTCTGCGTCGCCGCCGCGATCGCGCTCGCATACGGTTCGTTGGCTCGCCAGATGCCATGCTCGGCCAAGGACTGCGCGACCAGCACCGCCATGCGCCAGTAGCCGCGGTCGGTCGGGTGGCGATCGCCGCGGATCAGCAGCTCTTCGTAGCGATGGAGCTGGAGCTGCCGCGCGAACGCGGCGCGCAGGTCGATGAACGGCAGCCCACGCTCGGCCGCGACCGCCTGTGCCGCGCGCGACGGCGCGTCGAAGTGGGGCTCGGGCGAGGGGTAGGAGCAGAGCAGCGGGAGGGCGCCGGCCGCCGCCACCTGCGCGACGATGGCGCGCAACCGCGCGGTGACTGAGTTGAAGAGCGGTTCGTCGCCGAGTCGCGCTCCGACCTTGTCGATGTCGATCGTGGCGACGCCGCCGCCGCCCTCGACGGCGATCTTCTCGTTCGAGAAGTGACGCAGGCGTCCGTGTCCGTCGGCTCGTTTCGTCAGGCGATCGGGAGTGGCGAGCCACCAGAGCTTCACCAGGACGAGATCGTTGATCCACGCGCCGACGCCGCTCAATCGGCGATGGTCGCTCGGATCAGGGTGGGCGAAGTTCCAGCGATCGTTGAAGCCCGCGAGGATCACCACCGCCTTCGGCCGGATTCGCGCGAGCTGCTCGGGCAGCAGTGCCGCCACCTGCGCGAGGTTCTGCGCCGGGATGCCGCCGTTCTCGACGAACCAACGCTCCGCGCCATCGCCTTCCGCTGGATCGCCGGAACGTAGCAGTTGTTCGAGACGCCCGGGATAGGACTCTTCGGCGCGGTAGTACGGCCCGAAGGTGTAGGAGTCGCCGATGCAGAGGATCGCCTGGGCATCGGGGGCGACGTCGCGACGGCGACTTGCGAGCAAGGCCTCGACCTCGCCGCGGAACGTGAGACGCAGCGCGACCTCGGCGGCGGCGAGCGTCATCAAGGCGCTTGCCAGCGCGATGGCGAGTCGTTGGATGCCGATCTTGTGGGGGGTGGAGGCGCGGGGCGTCGCGACGTCCATGGCGCGAAGGATGGCGTCAACGTTCGCTACCCGCAAACCCCCGTCGAACGGCGAATCACAGAAAAAAGGTCAGCGTCTTGCCGCGAAACGAAAAAAGGGGGAAGGCGGATCACTCCGTCTTCCCCCTCACGATGCATCTTTCAGGTCAACTGTCAGGTCGTCGTTCAGGAGCTGCCGACCGGCAGCTCTCACATCTTGATGCCTCAGCCAAAGACCGAGCCCGTGGTCTTCGTGACGGCCTTGCCGGCGAGGATCTCATCGAGCGCGGACTGGACGAACTTCTGCTTCGCCTTGGTCGGGTCGCTCAGGTTGTCGTCGATGCCGCCGCGGTAGAGGACCTTGCCTTCCTTGTCGGCGATCAACACCTCGCCGGTCTTGCCGGCCTTCAGCGCCTTGGCGAACGTGGAGTTCTCGTCGTTCCACATCGCGCCCGCGAACTTGCACTCCTTGTGGAACTTCGCCTTGTCCGCGAGCGACTCCGGCTTGTTGACGTAGACGTAGACGAAGTCGACGCCCTTCTGCATGTAGGCCGCCTCGAGCGCCGCGAGCCGCTCGGCGTAGGGCTTGGTAGCGGGGCAGGTCACCCCGACCAGCACGTAGGCGGTGACCTTGTTGTTCTTCTGGGTGTCGAGCGTGGCTTCCTTGCCATCGCGCATCACCTTGACCGTGGCCGCGGGGATCATCTCGCCCACCTTGCCGCTGGTCTCTTTCTTCTCCTGGCTGGCGGCGGCCGCTTGCGCGCGCAAGTCACGGTTTGGCGCGACGGCCGCGCCTGCGAATGCGGCGAGCAGCAGCGCGCCGCGGAGGGTGCTCTTGTTCATCGGGTCGTCTCCATGATTCGAGGATCCGAGGTAGGCAGCCGGTCGACGGTGCCGCGGGGATCGTCTTCGTACGAATGGGCCGCGATTATGGATCCGCGATGCGGGTCCTGTTTCGCGTCGGCTGCAAAGTCGCACGGTCGGCCGATGGCCGGAATGGCTCCGGCCGATGCGCGCTGGGGCGAAGGCGAGGCGCCCGCGGAACGGATGGCGCCTCGGATCGTGCCAAGAGAGCCCCCGGGGGCTCCCGGGAGCACCTGCTACCCTGACGCCGCTTCCTCGGGCGCCGGTGCTGCCGCCGGCCTCGCTCTCTTCGTGTGCCCGCCGTCCGGTTTTGGAGGACCCATGCGCTCGATTCTGTGTGTCCTGCCCCTGCTCGCCGGGTCGCTCTTTCCAGCCGCGCAGACGAAGCCCAAGCCGGCCGCTGCCGCCGCCATCGAGGTCGAGCCGCGCGAGTGGGAGCACGAGGACTCCGACCTGCCCGTCGACCCGAAGTTCAACTTCGGGGCGCTGAAGAACGGCATGCGCTACGTCTGGGTCAAGAGCCACAACCCGCCGAAGCAGATCTTCCTGCGCCTGCACGTCGACATCGGCAGCCTCGTCGAGGACGACACCGAACAAGGCATGGCGCACTTCGTCGAGCACATGGCCTTCAACGGCACCACCAAGTTCAAGGCGGGCACGCTCGTCGAGACGTTCAACAAGCAGGGCATCAAGTTCGGCTCCGACGTGAACGCCCACACCGGCATGGACGAGACCGTCTACGAGCTCGATCTCCCTGACACCGAACCGGCGCGACTCAAGATCGCCTTCCAATGGATGCGCGACGTCGCCAGCGGCCTCAAGATGGACGACAAGGAGGTCCAGGCCGAGAAGGGGGTCATCGACTCCGAGCAGCGCGACCGCGACAGCCCCGGCTTTCGCCTCTTCGTCGAGCGGATGACCAAGCTCGGCGACGGCTTGCGCCTCACGCAACGGCTGCCGATCGGCATCAAGGACGTGCGCGCCAAGTTCACCGGCAAGAGCTGCCTCGCGTTCTACAAGCGCTGGTACCGGCCCGAGAACATGACCTTCATGATCGTGGGCGACTTCGGTTCGCTCGACCCGACCGTGCTGATCGAGGAGCACCTCGGCTCGATCCCGGTGCCGAAGGGCGAGGCGGCCGAGCGCCCCGATCTGGGCACGCCGAGCTTCAAGCACAAGTTCTTCTCGATCGAGTCGGGTGGCGATGGCGGCACCATCAACATCGCCAAGCTGCGGCCGTTCAAGTTGAGGCGCGACGACAGCGCCAACCTCGTCGCCGGCATCCCGATCCAGATCGCGATGATCCTCGTCGGTCAGCGCCTGAACGAGCGGCAGGAGAAGGAGAAGCTGCCGTTCCGCGGTGCCGGCGCGCAGCTCTTCAACTTCGAGCAGCAGGTGCAAGGCCCGTTGGTGCAGATCTCGTGCGAGGCGGCCAAGTGGCGCGACGCGCTCACCGCGGCCGAACGCGAGCTGCGCCGCCTGCTCGATCAGGGCTGCACCGACGACGAGGTGAAGAAGGCGTGGACCGCGTTCCAGCAGCGGCTGGTGCCGCGTTCCGTGACGCCGCCGCCCCATTCGATCGACTTCGTGAACGAACTGATGACGGCGTGCAACGGCCGCTACGTGCCGATGGAGGACCGCGCGCGCAAGGAGGCGATGCGGCCGGGCACCAAGGGGCTGAGCGCGGCCAGCCTGATGAAGGTCCTGCGTGAGGAGTGGGCGCAGGGAGAGTTCGTGATCTACACCGAGGGAGGCATCGACCTCGGCGCCGACCCGCAAGCGGAGATCATGGAAGTGTGGAACGCGGCGAAGGCGACCGATCTCGCCACGCCGATGGTCGTCGCCGCCGCGGAGCCGCCGAAGGAGGGCGAGACCGGGAAAGAGGACGAGCCGAAGAAGGAAGGCGAGACCAAGCCGGTCGACCCGAGCACGTTCGCGTATGCCAAGCCCGACGTGGTCCGCGATGCCACCGCGACCGTGCAGCGATTCGACGACCTCAAGTCGGCGTCGATCGCGCTGAAGAACGGCGTCAAGGCGCTCTATCGCAAGTCCGACGGCGATGCGCGCGGATTCGGGCGTTGGGAGGTGCGCGTCGGCGAGGGCGAATCGGCGCTCGAACCCGGCCAGCACGCCATCGCCTACGCCGCCGCGCGCTGGTTCCTGCGCGGCGGTCTCGGCAAGAACGACTGGGCGACCGTGCAGGCCGCTGGCGGCGCGGTCGGCTTCGACATCGAGGCCGACGCGCTGGTCTTCTCCGGCAACGTGATCTACGGCGCCGATCCGAAGCGCGACTTCGAGTCGATTTGCGCCTACCTGACCGATCCGGGCTTCCGGCAGGAAGCGTGGGACGAGTGGAAGGCGAAGCTCGACGAGGAGTTCAAGGAGGGCGAGGGAAAGGAGCACCTCGGGCAGCTCCTCGGGAAGTTCCACGACGACGTGCGCGCGCCCGAACCGCGGCTCTCGCGCCCGACCAAGGAGGCGGTCGCGGCGGTGACGATCGAGCAGGCCCGGGCCTTCCTGCAGGCGCAGCTCGATGGTCCCATCGCGATCACGGCAGCCGGCGTCGACGCGGGCAAGTTCGAGAAGTCGCTCTTCTCGACGTTCGCCACCCTTCCGACCCGCCGCGCGGGCCGTCCCAACGAATCGCGCCGCGCGATCGCGCCGCTGAAGAGCGGACTGAACGTCCGCGCCGCGATCGATACCGGCGACAAGAGCGCGTTGATCCACGTCCTCTATCCCTGTCCCGATGCCATCGACGCGGCGACGGCGCGCAAGCTCGAGCTGCTCGAGGACATCGTCAACGACCGCCTGCGCATCGAGATCCGCGAGAAGCGTGGCGGGGCCTATTCGCCGCGCGCTGCCGTATGGGGCAGCGAGGAGTGGCGCGGACTCGGCTGGGTCACGCTCGACGTGCAGGTCGATCCGGCCAAGGTGGATGACATGGCGAAGGCGTGCGTCGCCGCCATGGAGTCGATGAGCAGCAAGGGCATCACGCAGCCGGAGCTCGACCGCATGCGCACGGCGCGACTCGGCAGCGTCGAGGAGACGCTGAAGGACTACGGCACCTGGTTCAGCGCGTTGCGCGCGGCCCACCAGAAGCCGGCCGTCATCGACGAGATGCGCGCCTACAAGGCGACGTTCGAGAAGATCACGCTGGCGGAGATGAACGCACTGGCCAAGCCGATCTTCGGGAAGGGCAAGGAGAACGTCTTCGTCGCCACTCCGAAGTCGTGAGGCGCCGCTGCGAATGAGCGGTGCGCAGCATGATCCCGGGCCATCGACCTGCTGGACGGTGATTCGCTCAGCGGCGGCGGGAGCTGCCGCGGAGCGTGAGCTGTTCGCGCGGCGCTACGGAGAGCCGCTCGCGGCCTACTTCGCGGCGCGCTGGCGCGGCGGCCCGCTCGCCCAGGACGCCGACGACGCCGTGCAAGAGGTCTTCGTCGAGTGCTTGCGGCCGGGCGGCGCGCTCGGAAAGGCGCAACCGGCCGAGGGCAGCTTCCAGCCGTTCCTCTACGGGATCGCGCGCAACGTGGCGCGCCGTTTCGAAGAGCGTCGCGCGGCGCGGGCCCCTGCGGCGGCGGAGTCGGTGCAGCTCGACCAGCTGCCGATCGACGAGCCGACGCTCTCGCGCGCCTTCGATCGCGCCTTCGCGCAGGCGTTGCTGCGCGAGGCCGCCGCGCTGCAGGAAAAGCGAGCCGCGGCTGCCGGCGAGCGGGCGATGCAACGCGTCCTGCTGCTGAAACGCCGCTTCGGCGACGACCAGGCGATTCGCGACGTCGCGCGGGAGTGGGGCGTCGAGCCGGCGGCGTTGCACCACGAGTTCGCCGCCGCGCGCCGCGAGTTCGTGGTGGCGCTGCACGAGGTCGTGGCGTTCCATGATCCGCGCGCAACGCCGGGCGAAGTGGCTCGTCGTTGCGCCGAGCTCGCCCGACTCGTTTCGGGCTGACCGATAGGGAGGCCACGATGGCGAAGCGCGATCCCGAGCGAGACCCGCTGCCGCCGCCGGCCGCGGGACCCAGCGACAGCATGCTCGACGCACTTCTTGGCGCCGCCTTCGAGAAGGCGCCAGCCGCTGCGGCGGGCGCGACCCCGCTCGATGCGGGCATCCCCGCGCAGCTCTCGGCTCGCTACCGCGTCGAGGGCGAGATCGGGCGCGGCGGGGTCGGCATCGTGCTGCGCGCCCAGGATGTCGAACTCGGTCGCGCGGTCGCGCTCAAGATCCTGCGTCGCGAACACCTCGCCCACGAAGGATTGACGCGCCGCTTCATCGAGGAGGCGCAGATCGGCGGTCAACTCGAGCACCCAGGCATCGTGCCGGTGCACGAGATGGGGCGCGCGCCCGATGGCCGCCCGTTCTTCGTGATGAAGCTCATCCAGGGGCGCACGCTCGCCGACCTCTTCGCCGCGCGCACGGACCCGAGCCTGGATCGCGCGCGCCTCCTCGCGATCTTCGAGCAGGTGTGCCTGACCGTCGCCTATGCGCATGCACGCGGAGTGATCCATCGCGACCTCAAGCCGGCCAACGTCATGGTCGGAGCGTTCGGCGAGGTGCAGGTCGCCGATTGGGGGCTTGCCAAGGTCGTCGGCCGACCCGAGCCGCCGCTGGCGCCCACGGGCACGGAGCGTTCGCGCGATCCCGGATCGAACGCTGCGCGCGAATCCTCCGCCCGTGCCGCCGCCGCCGCCGGCCCCGTTTCGACCGATCGCACCAGCTCTTCGGCGCTCTTGTCGCAGGCGGGCGCGGTGCTCGGCACGCTGGCCTACATGGCGCCCGAGCAGGCGCGCGGCGAGACCGAGGCGATCGACGCGCGCGCCGATGTCTTCGCGCTCGGAGCGATGCTGATCGAACTGTTGACCGGCAAGCCGCCCTACGGCGGCGACTCCGGCGAGCAGTTCGACGCCGCGCGCCAGGCCGCCCTCGGACCGGCGCTGGCACGGCTCGCGGCGCCGATGATCGACGCGACCCTCGCCGAGCTGGCGCGCGCCTGCGTCGCGCCATCGCGAGAGGCGCGACCGGCCGACGCCGGAGTGGTGGCGCGCCGGGTCGAGGAGTGGCGGCTTGCGCAGGAGTCGCGCGCCCACGCCGCGGAACTCGCGGTCGCTTCGGCGCAGGCGAAGGCCAGCGAGGAACGGCGCGCCAGGCGGTTGACGATGGCGCTGGCCGGCACCGTGCTGGTGGCGGCGCTCGGTGGCGGGAGCGTGTGGTTGGCGCAGGAGCGAAGCGAGCGGATCCGACGCGAGACGGCCGCGACGCCGGTGCGCGAGGCGATGGCGCGCGCGCGCGCGCTCGCTCGGCAGGCGCAGCCGCAGCCGCGTCACCTGGTGGCGCCGCGCGCGGAGGCGTTGGCTGCGGCCGATGCCGCGGTGGCTGCGACGCGCGCCGCCGACCCGGGCGCCGCGCTTCAAGCCGAAGTCGTGGCGCTTCACGATGAGCTGGCGGCGGCCGTCGCGACCAGCGAGGCCGCAGCGTCCGATCTTCAGCGCGACCGGTCGACGTTGTCCGAGTTGTGGAGCTTGATGGGGCGCTGGGACGTCTGGCCGTGGGACGAGATCGATCGCGCCACCGAAGCGGCGTTCCGCGAGTGGGGTTTCGACTTCGAGACGATGGACGACGCCGCGCTCGTTTCGCGCGTGCAGCGCAGCAGCGATCCGATCGAGTTCTGCGATCAGCTGTTCGGGTGGATGCGGGTGCGCGCTCAGATCGCCGGCCGCGACGCCGAGCCGCGCGACTTCGTGCGCATGCGCGACGTGGTGCAGGCGGCGGACCCGGACCCGTGGCGAGTGCGACTGCGCGGCGCGATCGCGACCCCCGGCGGGCGTGACATCTGGGCCGCCGCGCTGATCGATCCGCAGCTCTGGCAGCAGCCGTCACGCACCATCGCCTTCCTCGGCTACCTGCTGAACCAGTTCGATGCGCGCGACGCCGCGCGAACGCTGTTCGACCGCGCGGCGACCCTCTATCCGCGCGAGGTCGGTTTTCGGTTCGAACTCGGCGCCTGGCACCGCTCGGCGAGCCCGCCGCAGTGGACGCTCGCGCTCGACCACGCCAGCGCCGCGGCAATGTTGGCGCCCGAGATGACGTCGGCGTGGCTGCTGTTGGGTGTCGTGCGCGATGCGCTTGGCGATTTCGACGGCGCGATCGCCGCGTGCGAGCGCGTGCTCGAACTCGATCCCGGCAATCGCGATGCGGCACCGATCGCGGCGATGGCTCACGTCTACGCCGGGCGCTTCGATGCGGCGCTCTTGGTGATCGAAGCCGCGCTCGTCCATCGCCCCGCCGGTGTCGAGCTGCTGCACGCGCGCGCCGTGGCCGAACTGGCGAGCGGCAGAGTCGACGCGGCGCGCGCCACGCTGCGCGCGGTGCTGGAGGGCGACAGCGAGCTTGCGGCGGTGCCGCAAGTGGCGATGAGCCTCACGTTCGCGGGCGATCCCCGCGGCGCCATGGTCGGATTGCGCCGCAGGCTGCAGCGCGTGAACCTGATGGCGCCGCTGTCGCTGGTGATCGGCCTGCACGAGGGTCTGGTGGTCGCGCTCGAGGAGAGCGGCGATCTGGAGGGGGCGAAGTCGCAGCTGAACGTGATTCGGCAAGTGGTGCTGCAGCGCGCCTCCGAGGGGCCGAAGCGCGACGAAAGTCTGAAGCACCTGTCCGCGTCGATCGCTCGACTCGACGACCTGATCCGTCTCGTCGCGCTGTTGCCCGATTTCCAGGGCGGTGCGCTCGCGCCGGCGGATGGAGGCGAAGCGGCCCGCGTTGCGCTGCTGTTGGCGCGAGCGGGGGCGAGTGTCGACGCGTTCGATGCCTTCGAGGCGCTCGCCTCCGACCCGAAGCTGCTGGAGTCAGCGCTTCTCGCCGAGCCGAAGGGTCTCGTGATCGCCGCTCGATCGGCGGCGGCGCTGCTGGCCGATCCGTCGACGCCGGCGCCGCTGCGCGGTCGTGCGGCGGCGCGGCTCGCGGAGTGGTTGCGGAGCGAGGCCGACGCGGCGCTCGATCGGCAGGGCCGGGAGCCGTTCGCCCCGGCGCGATCCCGGGTCCATGCCTTGCTCGTCGACCCGGCGTTCCTCGTCGTTCGCGATGCCGATCTGCGAAGCGCCATTCCGGAGCCGGATCGCGCCGTTCTGGCCGAACTGGCGGCGAGCCTGCGCAAGGCCATGCAGCGCACCCGCCCCTGAGCCGGCGACGGCTCGCGATTTTCTCGCCGCGAAATCGACGCGAACTCGGAACCAGGGATGTCGCCGCACGGAATCGCCGTCACGGCCCGACCTGGAGAGACCGATGAAGCTTGCTCGTCTGCTCGTTTGCGGCGCTGCGCTCGCCGTTGCGCCGCCGTTCAATGTCGTCGCCTGGATCGTCGCGCAAGGAGCCCCGCCCGCCGGCCGCGGCGGACCTCCGGCGCAAGGTGCGATGGGCAACGAACTCGTCGAGTCGGTCCGGGCGACGAAGGGGTGCCTCGGCGTCGAGACGGCGTTCACTTCGACGCGCAAGTCGGTGATCTTCGCCTGGTTCGAGGACAAGGCGGCGACGATGCGTTGGTACGAGAGCGACTACCACCAGACGATGATGATGGGCATGACCGATGCGAACGCGGAGCCTTCGGAGCGCGGGCCGCTCGAGCATGTTCCCGACGACGTTCCGGTGCTCTGCATCGCCACCATCACGCCGTCGACGAAGCCGATGATTCCCGGTTTCCCGGCGCCGATCTCGCAAGTCTCGATCGAGCTCTACACGCCGCTGCCCGGCGGTCTCGCGCTGAACGGCCGGTTCGCGCCGGAGAGCCTCAAGGTGGCCGACATGGTCGTAGTGAAGCTCCCCGCCGCGCCGGCAGCTCCCGCTGCGTCGCCGCCGGCCGAAGGCGGCGCGGGCGGTGGCGCGGGCGGTGGCAAGGAGTGATCGACGCGCGGCTCGCCGCCGACTCCACTCCCGTCGGGCCGCTTCGAGGAGTCAGTTCGAGGATTTCGAGCCGGCGTCGCCCGGCTTGCTCGAGCTCGGGAGTGGCCCGAATCCGCGGACGAGAGGCGAGCTTCGCTTGGGCCACGAGATCCAGAGCGTGCCGGCCGGAAAGACGATCTTCGCCAGCTTCGGAAGCAGCCTGGCCAGCTCGGCGCGCGAGGCGGTGACGCAATGGGCGAAGCACGCCGTGCCGCGGCCTCCATCGCGGAAGGTGACGCCGGGCGGCAGCTCGCCGAGCAGATGGAGGTAGTGAGGCGGCGCGCCGAAGAGCGCCACCAGATCGCCCGCCTTGATGCCGAGCTTCTTCACCAACGGGGTGCCGGAGTAGCGGGCGCCGTTGCCGGAAGAGCCCTTCGCGCTGGCCCTCTTCGTCGCGACTCGTCACTCCTTCGTCGTTTCGCGCACGACGCGCAGCCCCGTCACCCCGTGCGGTGCCGTTCGCACCGTATGGCCGGGATCGCTCGCCTGCCAAGCGCAGCCGCCGATGGCGCGCGCTTTCTCCTCGCGGCCACCATCGCCGTCGAGCGCCCATTCGGCGACGTTGCCGCCGAGGTCGTAGAGCGCGACGCGACGGCCCGGCGGCCCGCGCACCAGCGGTGGTCCCGATCCCACGCTCCACAACAGCGCGGAGGTCCGCGGTGCACGTTCGCCGAGTTCTTGCACGGCTCGCTCCAGCAGCAGCGCCGCTTCTTCGGGCGACGGCGCGTAGCCGGCCCAGCGGTCGAGCGTGTTCTCGCCGGCGGGCGCGGCGGCCACGAGCGGTTCGAGTTCGTCGATTCGCGGCAGCCGCCACCGCGCGCCGGTCACTCTGGAGAGCCACTCAACGTAGGCCAGCGCGTCGGTGATCGACACCCCGGCGATCGGCAGGTTCTCGTCGCCGGCCGCCACCTCGGTGTCCGTGCGGAACGCCCGCCATTGCGCGCGCGTCACCTCGAAGCGCCCGATCGCGAGCCCGTCGACGTCGACGACTTCGGGGATCGGTGCCGCGCGCTCCTTCGTCGGCCAGTTCATGCGCGCCGATTGGAGCGGCTCGCCGAAGGCATCCCCGACGCGCGCGAACGCCTCCGCCTCGATCGCGCTCCAGAGCGGCGAGCCTTCGCGCATCGCCGAGGTCGCCGCGGAGGTCGTCGCCTCCTTCGCGAGCCCCGGCAGGTAGCGCTCGACCCAGGCGATCTCCTCTTCGAGCTTGCGCCGCTGCGAGGAGAGGCGCTGCAAGCTGTGCGGCTCTTCCGGGAAGAGGACGAAACGGACTGGCGCGCGGCCGATCTGCTGCAGCGCGCGGTACCACTCGTGGCCTTGCGACGTCGGCACGCTGGTGTCGGCGCCACCGAAGAGGATCAGCGTCGGGGTGGTCACGCGCTCGGCGTGGAAGAGCGGCGACTTCGCCAGATAGGCGTCGCGCGCGCGCCACGGCGGGCCGCCGAGGTAGTAGTCATCGAAGGCCGGTCCGAAGCGGCAGTTGCCGTAATCGCTGGTCCAGTTGACGTCGCCGGCGCCGGCGACGCAGACCTTGAAGTCGAGCTTCGAGCCCGGCGCGAAGTCCGGGAGCATCGCCGTGAGCGCAATCGAGAGGATCGCGCCGTTGCTCCAGCCGAGGCAGCCGAGCGCTTCGAGGTCGACGGGATGGTGCGCGGCGACGTGCTCGATTCCCTTGACCAGGTCGATCAGCTCGAACTCGTAGAAGCGCCCCTTGATCGACTCGGCGAAGGCGCGGCCGTAGCCGGCGCTGCCGTGGTAGTTGACCGCCAGCACGTAGCAGCCGCGCTCGGCGAAGAGGTGGCGGGCGTAACCCCAACGATCGGTGAAGCGGTCGACGTCCAGCCCGTAGGGACCGCCGTGCGTCATCAGCAGCAGCGGCCGCTTGCGCCCCTCCTCCGCCGCGATCGGATGCCACAGCAGAGCCTCGATCTCGTCCCCATTCGCGCCGGCGAAGCGGAGCGTCTCGACCTTCGCTAGCGGCCGACCGGCACCCATCGGCACCACGATTTCGAGTTCGCGCTCGTCGCGCAGCTCCGCCTCGATCAGGCCGGCGGTGCACCAGCGTCCCGGGTCCGCCGCACTCGAGGCGTGATAGACGACGGTGTCGATGCCGGGGCGCGCGGCGAACTCGAAGAGGCGCGCCGCATCGGTACCGGTCAGCCACGCCTTGCTCCAGCCGCCGTCGCTGCCGCGCGTGAAGCGGGCGAACTTCGGCGCGACGCCGTCCGCGAGCGCGGCGACGAAGCCGCCGCTCACCGGCACGACGTGCGCGTCCTGCAGCCCGCGCTCCCAGCCGAGCTCGATCGGCCGTTCGACCGCGTTCGCGCGCTCGATCTCCCATGCCAACGCCACGCCGGCCATCTGCTCGCCATCGACGGTCGGCGAGTTGCCGGCGGCATAGAGGTAGTCGCCTTCCGCGGACCACGCGAAGGAGGACGGTTTGCTGCGCCTGGTCGCGAAGAGCTCGCGCTCCTGGCCTGATGCGACGTCGAGCAGGAAGGCGCGCGGCGGCACGCGGCCATCGATTTCTTCCTGTGGTGAGCGGCTGGCCAGCGCGGCGATCGCGTCGCCATCGGGCGCCACCGCGAAGGTGGTGATGGTGTCGACGTTGGTGGTGAGGCGGCGCACGCTCGGCGCATCGTCCGCGGCGAGCGTCACCTCGAAGAGGCGGACGGCAGCGGCGGCGAAGCCGACGGGGTCCTCGACGACGACGCTGCGATCCTGCGCGTCGCGTTGCGCCAGCTCCGCCTGCGTCAGCCGCTCGCGCGCGGCGACGATCAGTCGGTTCTTGCTGGCCCACTGCACGCCGACGGCGCCTTCCGGCAGCGCGGTCACGGCGAAGGGTTCGCCGCCGTCCATGCGCAGCACGAACACCTGCTGCCGCGCCGTCGCACCCGCTTGCACGCTGCCTTGGCTCGAGGCGTCTGCCGCCGGCCGCGTCGACAGGAAGGCGATGCGTTTGCCATCTTCATTGAAACAGGGCGCGTGCTCCTCGAAGGCGCCGCTCGTCAGCGGTCGCTGCTGGCGCATCGCGAGATCGGCGAGCCACAGGCGCGAAACGCGCAAGTCGCGCTTCGTGTCGGGAACGAGCTTCGTGAAGACGACGTTCATCCCGTCGGGCGCGAGCTCCAGCGCATCGACGCGCGAGTCGTCGACGAAATCCTGGGCGCGCCACGACGCGAGCGGAAGCACCTTCGCGGGCGCTTCGTCGCCACCCATTCCCTGTGCGCGCGCGGCCGCGACGGGGAGCTTCGGCGCGCCGCAACTGCAGGCAGCGACCAGTGCGGTTCGGCAGAACAGGTGCAGCCAGCGGACAGCCATCGAGCCTCCTCGTTGCGGCGGGGCGGGTCAGCGCGCGCGGATCGCGGCGCGCGGCTCGACGATCGCGCCGTAGCAGTCGGGGCGGCGATGAGCGATGCGATCGAGCTCGTACTCGCCGGGCACGTAGACGACGCGATTCTCGTCGGCGGCGGGAAGGTCGAGGTCGGCGAGCAGGCGCTCCGCCGTGGCGCCGCCTTGCGCCAGCACGCGGCCGCTGCAGTCGACGATCTGGCTGCCGCCGGGGAATCCGAAGCCCCCTTCGCTGCCGACGCGGTTGCAGGCCACGTAGTTCACGTGGTTCTCGAACGCGCGCACGATCGATTGGTGAGTGCGCGAGATCTTCGCGGCGTCGGGCCAGTTGGTCGGCAGCACGATCAGCTGCGCCCCCGCGAGCTTCAGCACGCGTGCCGTCTCGGGAAAGCTGCCGTCGTAGCAGATCGACAATCCGATGCGGCCGAGCGGCGTCGTGGCGACGGCGAGCGGCAGGTCCCCGGGCGCGACGAAGCGATCGCAACCCAGGAACGGCAGGTGGAGCTTGCGGTAGTGCAGCGCGACGCCGTCGGGCCCGATCAGCAGAGCCGCATTGAAGAGGCGATCACCGGCGCGTTCGAGCGTCCCGACCACCAGCCACGTTCCGCGCCGCTGCGCTGCCGCGACCAGCGCGTCGACGGTGGCGCCGCGCACCTCGATCGCGACCTGCCGCGCCGCCGCTTCGCTCGCGAACGCGTAGCCGGTCAGTGCGCATTCGGGAAAGACGACGAGCTGCGCGCCGCCGCTGGCGGCCGCGGCAAGCTCGCGCTCGATCGTCGCGAGGTTGCGCGTGACGTCACCGAACGCGACGTCGATCTGGCAGGCGGCGATGCGCATCGATTCCTCGCGAAGCCGAGGGGGGCGGCCGCCCGCTGCGCGGTGTCGGCGCGGTTTCGTGACAGTTGGCGCACACTACTTCGGAGGAGCGCTCGTTACCGCCCCGGCTGGCGCCGCCCTAGAGCACCTAACAGAATGTCCGCTGCGTTCGACCGGCTGCGGCCACCCATGGCGTCGTCGACCTCCATCGACGACTCTTCAGAGTCGCCTGCTTCGGCCTCCTCGTCCTTTGCGGTCTCGCCTGATCGCGGCACGCCGCGTCCGTTCTGTCAGGAGCTCTTGCTTGCTTCACCCCAACGATTCGCATCCCGAGGAGCGCCGCATGCGTCCGACTCGTCTCGCCGCTTTCGTCGTCGCACTTGGCGTGGTTCGAAGTGCCGGTGCGCAGCAAGAGGTGTGGAGCGTCGAAGGCAACGTGCACGACGAGTCGTTCGGCGCCGCGATCGCGCTGCTGCCCGATCGCACGGGCGATGGCATTTCCGAGCTGCTGGTCGGTGCGCCGCCGGGCATTTCCTCGAATGACGAAGGGATGGTGCGAGTCCTGTCGGGCGCCGACCTGTCGATCCTGCTCGAGATCGGCGGAGCACCCTTCCGTGGCGCCGCTTTCAAGTTCGCCGATACGTTCGGCGCGGCGGTCGCTGCCGCCGGCGACGTCGACGGCGACGCGATCGAGGACTTATTGGTCGGCGCGCCGAATCGCGACACGGTCTACCTCTATGCCGGCAGCGATGGCCATGAGCTCTCGCACTGGAATGGCACGCCCGACACCGACTACGGCATGACGGTGGTCGGGCTCGACGACGTGAACGGCGATGGCACGCGCGACTTCGCGGTGGGCAGCTCGCGCGAGCCCAACTCGAATGGCTGGAACGGCATCGTGCGCATCGTGTCGGGACTGAACGGGCGCGACCTGTTCGTCTTCGAGAACTCGACGCCCGACCTGCAACTCGGTGCGCGCGACCGGCTGACGGCGATCGGCGATCTCGACGGGGACACGCTCGAGGACTTCGCGTTGCTCGACACCGCCACCGGGCCAAGCGGTACGACGGCGGTGGCGCGCCTTTTCTCGAGCGGCAGCGGCAGTGAACTGCTGGCCATCCCGTTCGATCAGGGCGTCTTCCTCAACTTCAAGATCGTCTCGATCGGTCGGGTCGGCGATTTCGACGGCGACGGCACGGTCGACGTGATGGTGGGAGGCGTGCGCAACGGCTTCTTCGGCAGCTGCGCGGGCTTCGTGATGTCGGGCGCGACCGGCAGCGAGCTGCGGCGGATCTACGGACCCGGCCGTGCCAGCTGGGTGGTGGTCGGCGGCGCGGGCGATCTCGATGGCGACGCGCGCCCCGAGCTGCTCCTGAGCTGCGACGGCACGAGTGCGACCACGCCATTCGCGAGCGTGCGCCTCTACCGCGGCAGCGACGGCTTGCTGCTGAAGGAGCTGGTGGCGCCATCGGCGCTGCAGTACGGACGCGCCTTCGTCGGCGGCGCCGATTTCGACGGTGACGGCGTCGGCGACGTCGCGTTCGGGATTCCCGATCTCCCCGACCCCAACATCGCCCCGTTCAACGCGTTCTGGTCGGGAGCGATCGAGACTTGGTCGCTGCCTGCGGGCGTGGCGGTCGCAAGCCGCCTCGGTCGCACCACCAACCTGCCGATCAACAGCGTTTCTGGGTTGATCGACGACGTCGACGGCGACGGCTTCAACGACCTGGTGACCGGCAATCGCCAGATGTCGTTGCCCCATACGGTGCGCGTCCGATCGGGGCGCGATGGCCACGTGCTCGCCGACCATCCGATCGCCCAAGGGGAGCCGATCGCCTTTGCGGCGCTGCCCGATCTCGATGGCGACGCGATCGGCGACTACGCGGTGTCGTTGAACGACTTCTCCGGGTACTCGAAGGTGGAGCTGCGTTCCTCGGTGACGGGCGTCGTCCTTCGCGACTGCGTGGCCCCGAGTCCGCATTGGGACTTCGGCCATCCGCTCGTCGTGGGGCTGCAGCCCAATGGCGCGGTCGAGATCGCGGTCGGCACGCCGCAATCGGGGCTTGGTGCCGAAGGCGGCGTCGATGTGTTCGACGCGCTGACCGGTGCGCCGCTCTTCCAGAAGCTCGGCACCGCCTCCGATGAGCGATTCGGCAGCAGCCTCGCCTTCGTCGGCGATCAGAACCGCGATGGAGTCGGCGACTGGGCGGCGGGTGCGCCGAAGAACGACGCCAACGGCTTCGACGCCGGTCGCGTCATCGTCTTCGCCGGGCAGACCGGCAACAACCTCAAGATCCTGAAGGGGGGCACCACCTTCGAGTGGTTCGGCACTGCATTGGCCAACGTCGGCGACCAGAACGGGGATGGCATCGATGACGTCGCCATCGGTGCGCCGGCCGCGGGCGCCAACATCGAAGGCGAGGTTCGCATCTACGCCGGCCGCGTATGGACGCTGCTTTCGACCTTCGCTGGCGCGAGCACCGGCGACATGTTCGGCAATGACCTCTTCGAGCTTGGCGACCTGAACCGAGACGGAGTCGAGGAGTGGCTCACGACGGTGTGGGGGAAAGGGCGCTCGGAGATCCGATCGGGCGCCAACGGCAGCGTGCTCGCCACCGTCAACGAGACCTTGGTCGCGGCGGCACCCCGGTGGCAGAGCGGCTCTCCCTCCGGCGATC
This sequence comes from Planctomycetota bacterium, assembly GCA_031409275.1. Classification (GTDB taxonomy): domain Bacteria; phylum Planctomycetota; class B15-G4; order B15-G4; family SIAN01; genus SIAN01. The sequence continues at coordinate 7,177 of JANNXA010000011.1, read as the reverse complement.
GCCCGCACGACCTCGTGATCACCAACCCGTACTTCGACCCTTCGGGCCGCGTCGCCCTGTTCGCGCTCGATGACCTGATGCTGGTGGTCGAGCCGGCGATCGCGCTGCCCGGCGACATCGTCTTCGCAACGGTGACGGGCGGCCCCGCGTCTCAGCTGGTGATGCTGCTGCTCGAGACACTGAACGGTTTCCCGGTCAGCGTCGTCGTCGACTCGGGCGCGCTCGATGCGCTCGGGGCACGGTCGATCAGCGACCGCGTGCCGAGCGGGCTCACCGGAACCATCACCGAGCTGCGCGCCTACGCCATCGGCTTCAACGGGAAGTTGATGAAGAGCGCGCTCCAGCCTTTGCGCTTCGACTGAGCTCGAGCGCGGCGCGCGCGACGTCGTAGGCGGCCTGCGGGCGGCCGAGCGCCTTCGCGTTCAGGCGCAGCCGCTTCTGGCGCGGCGCGTCGGTGAGCAGTGCGCCGACCTTGCCGGCCAGCGTCGCCACGTGGTTCACCTTGATCGCAGCCCCGTGCTCGAGCAGGAAGTCGGAGTTGCGGCTCTCCTGGCCGGGGATCGGGTTGACGATCGCCATGGGGACGCCGCGCGCCAGCGCTTCCGAAGTGGTGAGGCCGCCCGGCTTGCTGACCACCAGGTCGGCAACGGTGAAGAGCTCGTCGATCGCGTCGGTGAATCCAAGCACGTGGGCGCGATGGTGCGAGGGCACCGGCACCTTCGCGAGCCGCGCCCTCGCCTCCTCGTTCTTGCCGGCGACGACGACCAGTTCGAGCGCCATCGGCAGCGCCAGCAGCGACTTCCAGATCTCCTCGATCGGACCGACTCCGAAGCCGCCGGCGAGCTGCACGATGATCGGTCGATTGCCCGCCAGGCGAAGCCGCTCGAGGCAACCCGCGCGCGCCTTCTTCTCGGCGAAGAGCGGGTGGATCGGGATGCCGCTCACCGTGATGCGGGCGCGATCGACCCCGCAGCAGGCAAGCCACGCCGCCCCGTCCTCGGTCGCGGTGAAGTAGCGTTCGCACGGCTCGTTCACCCAGAGTCGATGGGTGTCGAAGTCGGTCGTGACGGTGATCTGCGGCGTCGAGATGCGGCGCTTCTTCTTCAGTGCGGCGATCATCTCGGCGGGAAGGAAGTGGGTGCTGACGAACGCATCCCACGGCCCGCGCTTCAGCAGGTCGAGCAGCGGCTTCAGGTTGAGCTTCTGCACGAGGTGGCGCAGGCGGTCGGCATGCGGCGAGCCGGGCTTCTGGTCGAGGTGGTCGTAGAGCCATCCCAGCGCGTGCGGAGCATGGGCGACCAGATCGAGGTACGCCTCGCCGTAGAGGCGGCGAAAGGCGGGGTTGGTGAGCTGCAGCACGTCGTGGTTCTCGACATAGGCGTCGGGCGCCAGTTCGCGCAGCGCCAGCTCGATGGCCTGCGCGGCGCGCACATGGCCGGCGCCGGCGGAAGCCGAGAGGACCAGCAGGCGAGGCGGCATGGCGGGGCTCCGAAGGCGGGCCGTCGACGCAGCCGCGGCGACCCGGAAAAAGGGACGGAGATGGTAGCGGCGCTAGAAACGGACACCGAGAGGCGCAGGAACCGCAGGGTGAGACGAGCCGCGATGAACCGTCGACGCGAACGAGTGCCCTGGTTGGCGCTCCTGCTGGCCGGCACGACGTGCGGCGACGAGCCGGGGTCGAAACGCCCGCGCCAGGCGCCCTCGGCGCTGGAGCTGCCGCCGCGGACCGGGCCGTCGCCGGTCGCCATCGTCGATGCGACCGAGGCGTCGGGCATCACCTTCGTCCACGACTATGGCGCCGCCGCCGACGAGTGGCACTACGCCGAGTCGATGGGATCGGGAGTCGTCGCGTTCGACGGCGACGGCGACGCCGACCTGCTGTTCCTGAACGGTCGCGGCTTCGGACCGAGGGCGGTGCCGGCGCGCGGCAACGGCTACTACCGAAACGAGGGGGCGCTCCGATTCGTCGACGCGACGGCGGCGGCCGGCCTTTCGGGGCTGGAAGGCGGCGGCAACTTCGCGGTCAGCGGTTGCGCCGCCGACTACGACAACGACGGCGACCAGGACCTCTACGTCGTCCACTTCGATGGCGGGAACGCGCTCTACCGCAACGACGGCAGCGGTCGCTTCAGCGACGTCGCCGCGACCGCCGGCGTCGCCGGTCGCAGCGACTTCTACGACAGCGTCTGCGTCTTCGGGGATGTCGACGGCGACGGCTGGCTCGACCTCTTCGTCGGCGGCTGCCTCGACCAGACGCTCGCGCGCCATCGCAAGTGCTACGACACCGAGTTCGGCAAGCCCGACGTGCGACTCTCCCGCTACTGCAACCCGACCGACTTCGCGCCGCTGCCCGATCAGCTCTTCCTCTCCAATCGCGATGGCACGTTCCGCGATGGGACCGCCGAGGCGGGCCTCGCCGACTTCCGCGGTCGCACGCTTGGCGCGCTCTTCGTCGACCTCGACGACGATCGCGACGCCGATCTCTTCGTCGTCTCCGATCGCAGCGCCAATGCGCTGTGGATCAACGATGGCCACGGGCGCTTCACCGACGCTGCGCCGCGCGCCGGCGTCGCCTACGACGCGGACGGCCGGGCGCGCGGCGGCATGGGCGTCGCCGCCGGCGACTATGACGGAGACGGCCGCTTCGACCTCGTCGCGACCTACTTCGAGCGCGAATGCAACGGGCTCTACCGGCAGCAGGAGGCGCTCTCCTTCGTGGATGTTGCGACCTCGGCGAACACGGCCAATGCTTCGTTCGCTCCCGTGGGTTGGGGGACCGACCTCTTCGATGCCGACCTCGATGGCGACCTCGACTGGATGGTGGTGAACGGCCACGTGAATCCGTTCGCCGAGCAGTTCAGCAAACCGGGCGCAACGCTCGGTTGGGCGCAGCCATTCCTCTTCTTCCTCAATCGCGGGAGCGGCCTCTTCGAGAGCCTCGACGAGCAGGCGGGGCCCGCCTTCGCGCAGCGCCATCCCGCGCGTGGCCTCGCGACCGCCGACTTCGACGGCGACGGCGACCTCGATTGCGCGATCAGCAACAACGGCGCTCCCGCGCTCCTCTTGCGCAACGATTCGCCGCGCGGTGATCGCCACTGGCTGCGCGTCCGCCTGCATGGCACCCGCGGCAACCGGGATGGCCTCGGGGCGCGGGTGATCGTCGAAGCCGGCGGGCGGCGCCAGTTCCGCGAGCTCCACAGCGGGGGCTCCTACTTCTCCCAGAACGAACTGCGCGCGTCGTTCGGTCTCGGGGCGGCGGCGCGCGTCGAGCGGATCGAAGTGCGCTGGCCCTCCGGCCGCACCAGCGAACTCACCGCGGTCGCTGCCGACCAGGAGGTCGTCGTCACCGAGCCGTGAGCGGCGCGACCCGGGTGCGCGCCTCGATCGGTCGGTGTAGACGAAAAATGGAGCGACGCGCGTTCAGGGGGCCGTGGAGAACGGTGCGTGACGGAGAGTTCACCGGAGCGGTCGGTGGCGGCAGGCGCCGCGGCGGCGAGCGATCGCCTCGCGTCGCTCTACCTCGCGCTGCGCCATGACCTCTTCACGGTCGCCTGTCACCTGACGGGCGAGCGAGCGGCGGCCGAAGACGTGGTGCACGACCTCTTCGCCGGGTTGGCGAGCCGGCCGCGCGAGCTGCCGGCCTTCCCGACGTTGGCCGACGCTCGCCGCTACCTCGCGACCGCATGCGCCCATCGCGTACGGGATCGCGAGCGGCGACGCCGACCGGAGCGGGCGAGCGAGGTGCAGTTGGCGACGGCGGTGGCAGCGAGCGGCGGCGACCTCGATCCCTTCGTCGGTGCGGCGGCGGCTGATGAGGCGCAGTGGGTTCGCGCCTCGCTGGCGCAACTGCCGGCCGAGCAGCGCGCCGTCGTCACGCTCCATCTCCATGGTGGACTCAAGTTCCGCGAGGTCGCCACGACGCTGGCGATCCCGCTCGATACGGCGACTTCGCGCTACCGCTACGCCTTGGCGAAGCTGGCGCGACTCCTCGCCGGCTCACAGGTCGAGGAGTGACGGCGATGACGCAGTCGAACGATGCGAATGGCAAGGGCGACGCGGGCGAGCCGCAGGAGCTCGAGGCGTTGATCGCCCGCAACCGCGAGTCGGCGCCAGCGACGCTCGATGCGCGCGTGGCGGCGACGTTGCGCGCGGCGCGCGGGGAGAGCGGGGCCACGTCGTTGCGGCGACGCCTCGTCGCAGCAGCGGCAGTGCTGCTCGGCGGCGCGGCGCTCACCTTCGCGGCGGTGCGCCTGGTCGAGGCGTGGCGCAGCGACGCGGCGCCGTCGCTCATCGAACCGGTGGCCATGACACCCGCCGACACGCCGCGCGGATCCGATGCGCCGCTGCCGGTCGATGCGTTGGAGGGGCCGATGGCCGCGGTGCAGCGGACGGCCGAGAAGCCGCAGCCACCGCCGGTCGATCCGCTCGCTGCCGCGCCGTCGGGCGACGAACTTGACGACGATTGGGATCCGGTGCACGCCTCCGAGGTGATGGAGCTCGGTTTCCCACGCAACGTTAACGCTCGCGCCACGTTGGCCCGCGCGCCGATCGTCGCGCGACTGCGGACGATCGACGGTCGCGCCGCGAAGCATCCCGACGGCCGCGCGTTCCGTCGCCCGATCGCCGTGATCGAGCGCGTCTACCACGGCGATCCCGACCTGGTGGGGAAACGAATCGAGCTGCACGCCTGCGTCGAACTCTCTCCCGACCTCGCGTTCTTGTCCTGGAGCGAGGAGTCGTTCGATCCGCTCAACAGCGGAGAGCACTCCTACGTCACCTGCTTCGAGCGGATCGAGAAGGCACCGTTGCGCGACGGGACGTTGCATGCGCAGCAGCTCTTCGCCCATCGGTGGGGTGGCTTCTGGCTGCCGCGTGGTGTCCGCGTGCCGGAGGAGACGTCGAGCGCCCGCATGGCAAACAGTGCCGACGAAGGCATCGCGCTGCTGCTGGCCGACCTCGCCGCGAGCGCTGGCAGCGGCGACCCCGACTGCGAACTCTCGGCGGTCGTCGCACTACGCCATTTCGATGGTGGCGAGAGCCCGATGGCGCGCCCCGAGTCGGTGGTCTGGCATAACGCCGCCAGTCGCGACGCGTTGCTGCGCGCCGGTCGCAGCGGCAACGCGAAGGTGCGTTGGAACATCGCCTGGATGAACCCCGCCGCCGCCGGTCCGGCGGGCGTCGAGCTCTTGTTCGAACTCGCGTTTGATTTCGATCCGCTGGTGCGCGAGCCGGCACTCCACTGGCTGTCGCAGCCGGCCGAGGCAGGCTTCGCCGACGACGGCGCGTTGGCCGCTGCGGCGCGTGAGCTGGCGCAGCACGCGCAGGAGCGCGCCGACTACGCGTTCGACGAGATGTTGACCGCGGCGCTCGACGGCCCGGGCGAGCTCTTCGATGACGCCTCGCTCGCGCGCCATCTCGAACGGATGCGCGGTGAACGCAATCCGGACGCGCGCCGCCGCGCCGTGCTGGCGCTCGCGTCGATCGAGCAGGCCGATGCCGTGCAGGAATTGTTGAACTGCCTTGGCGATGGCGACGCCGGCGTGCGGCGAGCGGCCGCCTTCGTGCTGGCGAGCGCTGGATTCGACCATTCGAGCGCGGTGATGACGCGACTGCAGGAGGTCCCTGACCACGAGGAGCCGAGCGTGCAGGCGCTGGTCGGCTACGCGGAGATCGCGCACGGGAGCGTGGTCGGCTTCGATCGGATGGCGCGGCTCCTCGAGAGCGGCGCGCCAGTGGTGCGCGAGCAGGTCGTACAACTGCTGGCGCGGGCCGGCACGCGACCGATGGATGCGGGCGACCTCCCGCTGCTCGGGGACGGCGACGTCGGCATCGCGGGGCTGTTGCTGCGTGCTGTCGGCGATGCCGATCCGCTGGTGCGCTCGCAGGCCCTGCTCGCGGTGTCGCGCTTGCGCGGGAGCTACTTCGAAGGGGCGTCGCTTGGCGCAGAGTGGGAATCGGCCGTCGCGCGTGCCGAGGCGGACAGTTCCGCGCTGGTTCGTGCGGCAGCGGGGTTCGCGCGCCGGGCGCGGACGCTGCTGACGCAGGACGAGCGGCGGGCACTCGAAGCACTCGGCTACGTCGAAAACGACGGGAATTGAGCCGCATTCGATTGCCGCCGCCGGCGCGCGCGCCGCTTCCCTCACGCTCAGTTCGCCGCTAACACCGCGCGCCATGAACCTCTCCCGATCGACGGCGAGCCCGCGTGCGCGCGCTCGCGTCCGTTCCAGTGTCGCCGCGATGCTCCTGCTCGGTGCGCTCGGCGCTTGTCGCAGCGAGCCCATTGCGGCCGCACCGCCGCTCGCGGCGCCGGCCACGACGCGCGAACGCTCGACGCGGGAGATCACGGTGAAGAGCGAGCTCGCCTACCTGCTGACGCTGCCGCGCGGCTACGTCGACCCGAGCGTGGCGGGCGCGCCGCGCTGGCCGCTCGTCCTCTTCTTGCACGGCATGGGCGAGCGCGGCGATGACCTCACACTGGTGGCGAAGCACGGACCGCCGAAGCTGATCGCGGCGGGGCGCGAGTTCCCGGCGGTCGTCGTCTCGCCGCAGTGCCCGATCGCGACGCAGTTTGGTTGGTCGAAGCTAGCGGTGATGGCGCTGCTCGAGGACGTGATGGAGCGTTGCGCGATCGATCCCGCGCGCGTCTACCTCACGGGACTCAGCATGGGTGGCTTCGGGACTTGGGACCTTGCGTGCGAGCATCCGGAGCGTTTCGCGGCGATCGTCCCGATCTGCGGCGGCGGTGATCCGACGAAGGCGGCGCAGCTGGTCGGCCTGCCGACTTGGGTCTTCCACGGTGGCGCCGACAACGTCGTCCCGCTCGCGCAGAGCGACGCGATGGTGAAGGCGCTCGAAGCGGCTGGCGGCACGCCGAAGTTCACCGTCTACGAGGGCGTCGGCCACGACAGCTGGAGCGCCACCTACAACGACCCCGCGATGTGGGAGTGGCTCTTCGCGCAGCACCGCTGACGCTCCGGCCATCGGCAGACTTTTCCGACGCGAGCCCATCCTCCCCGGGCTCAAGGTGCCCACCGTCCTAGCCCGGATTATTCGTAATCCCTGAAACGCGAAAGCCCTCGATGCGTACGAATCGGCCTACCACAGCTGATCCGAGGCATTCGAGGGGCTTTCAGCGTGCACGACAGTAGCGAGCAGGGTGTCCTCTTCGCCAGTGGGT
>JANNXA010000010.1:0-260039 GCA_031409275.1 Planctomycetota bacterium | reverse complement strand
GCTGTGGACTCGCGAGCGAACCACGGCCGACGATTACTATGGTTCCGGTGCTGCAATCATGCCCGACGTTGATGGTGACGGACGGAGCGAGGTCGTGGTCGGCGGCTCTAGGGTCGATTGCACGGGCCTTAACGACGGCATCGTCGATTTCGTCGGTGGGGTCGCTGGCCTGAAGCTCTTTGACTGGTGCGGCGACGAAGAAGGGGCTGGCGCGCAATTCGTTGTGGTGCGGGATGTTGACGGTGACGGGGTATCGGATATTGCGGTTTCAGGTCCGTTTCGAGACGATGTCAATGGTGGATTCGACGCGGGTCGTGTAGTGCTGTTGTCAGGAAGCTCCGGAGCGCCTATTTGGGAGCTCGTTGGCGAACAAACGAACGACCACTTCGGCAACTTCATGGCCGCCCTCGGTGACATCGACGGCGACGGCTTTGATGAGATCCTGGTTTCATCACCTCAGCAGGGCACGTTGGACTTCGGGCGTGTCTACGTCGTGTCGACGGTCAATGCTCACGTGATCCGGTCGCATACTGGCACCGTCGCCGGTGAGAAGCTCGGCTTGTCGATTTCTCGATGCCAAGACGTTGATGGCGATGCGGTCGTTGACTACGCGCTTGCGACGACGGACCCCAATCTCAGTCGCGGCCGCATCGATCTGTATTCGGGTGCCACAGGTGCGTTGATGTGGAGCACGACCGACGATGCGAATGAGCCGTTCGGGGCGCCTCTTCTTGACGCCGGTGACTGGGATGGAGATGGTCGCGGTGACCTGTTGGTTTACGTCGGACGCGGCGACGGAATCTTGCGAGTCTATTCCCCCTCGAAGGATGCTCTCTTGTTCGAGTTCTCGTACCAGGACTTGCACAACTGGTTCGACTACTGGGGGTACGTCCTCTGCAACGTCGGCGATCTCGACGGGGATCGTGTCGATGACATTGCGATTTCCGCAGTCGCTGACAACCGCGACGGCCCCGACACCGGCCGCGTCGATCTCTGCTCAGGCAGGACGCTGCGCCCGCTCTACCGTTTCTATGCGGACGGCCAGAAGCGCGGTTGGTTTGGCGCGTCGATGGCCAGCGGCGGTGATCTGAACGGCGACGGCATTCCCGACCTCGTGGTGGGCGCGCCGCTGGTCCGCTACCCCAAGCCCAAGGGCGGCAAGGTCTTTGCCTTCGCCCTGAACGACCTCTACCTCCAAGCCGAGCCGTCGGCGCCGGTGGACGGTGACACCGTCGTCGTCGACCTGCGCGCCGGCACGCCCGGCACGCTCGGCCTGATCGTCCTGGTCGACCTCGACGGCACGCCGCTCTTCGAGCCGCTCTTGCTCGCCCCGTTCGACGCGAATGGTGAACTGCAGCTCTGCGCCGATGTGGACTCGAGCGTCAGTGGTATGGAGTTCACGCTGATGGCCTACGCCCAGAACCGCGCCGGCCGTGGTCCGCTGATGGATGCCACGCCATTTGTGGTGGCCGTGCAGTGACGGCGTCCCGCACCGCGTTCCACGGTCCAATTCGAGATCGACGTCAACCTGCCGATTTCTTGGAGCTCTTCATGACTACGCTCACGCCCGCCCGCGATACCGCCCCTCGCGGCCGCGCCCTCCACGCCTCCATGCTCTCCGCCTTCGACTACACCCCCGTGCTCGACACCGCGGTCCAGCACTACGGCCTCGCTCGCGCCGACGCCGCCTCGCTCTTCGACGGCCTGCTGCAGTGGCTCTCCGCCATTCCGTTCGCGCGTCCCGGCCAGCCGGTCCAGCAGGTCGAGTCGATCGACAAGCTCTGGCACGCCTTCGTCCTCAACACGAAGCTCTACCGCGCCTTCTGCGACCGCTTCTTTGGCCGCTACATCGATCACGACCCGCTCGACCGCCACTTCGCTGAGTTCTCCAAGAAGCAGTACGCTCGCTTCACGCTCGCCACGCTGAAGCAGGAGTTCGGCGACTCGCTCCACCCGGCGTTCCTGGATCTCACCCAGCGCGTCGGCTGCTGTTTCGGCCAGTGCGACGATGGGGGCGACGGCGGGCGCTGAGCGGCGCGACCGCCGCCTCGCCCCCTTCCCTCCGTCACCAATGCTCGCCGCTATCGTCCGCGCGGCATGGCTGGCGACGCGGCTCCTGAATCTGCGGTCGAACTCGAGGGGCTGCTCGAGCGGGAGATCTACGCCAGCAGCGAACGCAGTTACGTCGTCGCCGAACTGCTGGCGCGCGATGGCAAGCGGCACGTGGTGGCGGGCGACCTCGCGGGCTGCGCCATCGGCGATACGGTGCGACTCACCGGAGTCCCGTTCGAACATGCGAAGTGGGGGCGGCAGCTCCGCATCGTGGCGTTGCGCTGGGTGCCGCCGTCGACCGACCTCGGGCTGCGACGTTTCCTTTCCGGGGGTTCGGTGGAAGGGATCGGGCCGGTGCTGGCGGGGCGCATCGTCGACACGTTCGGGCTCGACACGCTGCGCATCCTCGAGGAGGCGCCGGCGCGACTGAGCGAAGTGGCTGGCCTCGGCAAGAAGCGCATCGCCGCCGTCGCCGCCGCATGGCAGCGTTCACGCGCTCAGAACGAGCAGAAGGCGTTCCTGGCGGGACTGGGGCTTGGCGCCGCAACCGCAGAAAAGGTGCGCGTCGCCCTGGGGGATGACGTCGCGCAGCGCGTGCGCGCCAATCCGTGGCAGCTGGCGCAGGTGGTCGACGGCATCGGGTTTCGCCGCGCGGATGAGATCGCGACGCGCCTCCACGTGCCGCCCGATGCGGACGCTCGCATCGAGGCCGGAGCGGTGCATGTACTGCAGGAGGCGGCCGATGAAGGCCACTGCTACCTGCCGCGCACGACGCTGGTGCGCCACGCGCAGGCGCTCCTCTCGTTGCCGACCGGGCCGATCGAGGATCGCGTGGCCGTGCTGCTCGAGCAGGGGACGCTCGCGCACGATCCGCTGGAGGGCGACAGCGCGCTCTTCCTGCCGCGATTGCGCGCTGCCGAGATCGAGGTGGCCACCGTCGTGCAGCGCCGGCTGGGCCCAGTCGACGCTCGGCAGTCGATCGATGCGGCGCGCGCGCTGGCGTGGGCCGGACCGCAGCTCTCGATTTCCCTCACCGACGATCAGGCGGCGGCGCTCACGCTGCTGTTCAACGAGCGGACCGGGGTGCTGACGGGCGGTCCTGGCGTCGGCAAGACGACGATCGTGCGCGCGCTGGTGACCATCTTCGAGCGCAAGGGGCTGCGGGTCGCGCTGGCCGCGCCGACCGGCCGCGCCGCGCGCCGCCTGTCGGAGGCGAGCGGTCGACCGGCACAGACGCTGCACCGCCTGTTGCAGTTCAACCCGCATCGCCACCGTTTCGATCGCAACCGCGAGCAGCCGCTCGAGGTCGACGTGCTGATCGTCGACGAGGCGTCGATGATCGACCTGCTGTTGCTGCGCGATCTGCTGCGCGCGCTGCCGGCCGGCGCGCGGCTCCTGCTGGTGGGCGACGCCGATCAGCTGCCGAGCGTCGGGCCGGGCGATGTGCTGCGCAGCCTGGTCGAGTGCGGCCGCGTGCCGGTGGCGCGGCTGGAGCGGATCCTGCGGCAGCGCGAGGGCTCCTCGATCGTGCGAGCCGCCCACGCGGTGCGCCGCGGCGAGCTGCCGGAGTTCGCGCGCGACGGCGACGACGGCGCCTTCTTCGTGGTGCGCGACGATCCGGGCGCGGCGCAGAAGACGATCGTCGAGCTGGCGGCCACGCGCCTGCCGAAGAAGCTTTGCCTCGATCCGCGGCGCGCGGTGCAGGTCCTTTCGCCGATGAATCGCGGTCCGATGGGGGTCGGCCCGCTGAACGAGCAGCTGCGGGCGGTGCACAATCCTGCCGGCGGCGCGCTGCTCGGGCCGGGCGATCGCGTGATCCAGACGCGCAACGACTACGACCTCGACGTGATGAACGGCGAGATCGGGCAGGTCACGGCGCGCGATTCGAAGAGCGGCGACCTGACCGTCGACTTCGACGACCGCGTGGTCCGTTTCCCGGGCAAGAGCGTCGGTTCGCTGCAGCCGTCGTGGGCGATCACGGTCCACAAATCGCAAGGCTGCGAGTTCGAAGTCGTCGTGCTCGGACTCGCGATGCAGCACTTCGTCCTGCTGCGCCGTAACCTGCTCTACACCGCGATCACGCGTGCCAAGCGCGTGCTGGTGGTGGTGGGGTCGCAACGAGCGTTGCAGACCGCCATCGAGATGGGGCAGGTGGAACGGCGCATGAGCTTGCTCGAGCGACGTCTGCGGGAAGGAAGCGCTGCATGAGTGGTCCGCGTCGTCCGTGGTGGGAGCCGCCGGCAGACGGCGCCTCGGCGCCCTCGAAACCTGGTCCCGTTCCCTCCGCGCCGTCCTCCGCGCCGTCGAGTCCGTCGGCCCCGCCAAGCCCCGAGCGTGCGCGCGGCTTCAAGCGGCCGTCGCCGAAGAAGCGGCCGCCCGAGCCGGTCGCGACGCTCGAAGACGTGCCGGTCGACATCGTGCCGGCCGCCGCCAACGCGCGCGTGCCCGGGATCCCAAGCGGCACCAAGTCGACGCGCCTGCCGATCCTCTATGCGGAAGGCAGCGTCGTCGTCATCGCGAAGCCGGCCGGCCTTTCGAGCGTTCCATCGGAAGGCGATCGCGGCAAGACCTGCCTCTCCGAGCTGCGCGTCTCCCATCCGACCGCGCTTGCGGTCCATCGCCTCGATCGCGATGTCAGCGGCGCGCTCTGCTTCGCGCTCGACGAGCCGACGCGGGCGGCGCTCGAGGAGCAGTTCCGTGCGCGGACCGTCCGCAAGATCTACCTCGCCGCGGTGAACGGCACGCCGCGGCCGGCGCAAGGCACGATCCAGCGGCCGATCGTCGACCTCGGCAAGAAGGCGGAAGTGCGCGTGCGCGGGGCGCCGTCGATCACCCACTACAAAGTGGTGCGCCCGCTCGATTCCGGCGGCCGCGCGAGCCTGATCGAGATCGAGCTCGAAACGGGTCGCCACAACCAGATCCGCCTCCACTTCGTCGCCATCGGCCACTCCCTGATCGGCGAGCGCAAGTACGCCCGCGGCCGCGACAGCCGGCTCAAGTTCGGGCGCCCCGCCCTGCACGCCTGGAAGCTCTCCTTCGCCCATCCGCAGACGCGCGCCCGCGTCGAGCTCGAAGCGCCGTTGCCGGATGACTTCGCCGAGCTGATCGGCGGAGCGCTTTGAAGGAGCGGCGCGGCGGCGCGGCGGCTTGATCGGCCCGGGCGCGCGTCTGGGCCGCCGAGCAGGCGGTTGTCACGATCGGGAGTTCGTTGCCCGCCTTTTCACCGAGCGGCTTGACGAAGTGACCGCGGTCGAACACAAATGCACCTGCGGGGCTTCCCTGATCTGGCTGTTCGCCATCAACTTCGGAGTCGACTGATGCGACGTCCCTTCAGCTTCTTGGGTCTTTGCGCTGTGGCGGGCTTGGCGCCGCCGGCGCTCGGACAGGTGGTCGAACTGCTTCCTTGGCCCTCGGGCAACCCTGGGTCCGGGCCCTTCAGTGGTGCCACCATGGCCAAGCTGAGCGGGGATCACCGGACCGACGTGGTCGTCGTCAGCGCGAACCATCTGGTCCAGTTCGATGCAGCGGCCGTCTCCGGCGGCGGATCGGTGATCGCCACGACCGGGAACGTCAACGATGTGGCGACGCTCACGGTCGACGGCCAGGCAGTCGCCGGAGATCGCGACCTGCTGGTGCTGGCGGCTTCCGACGGCCTGTGGACCATGAAAGAGACGGCCACCGGACCGCTCTTCACCGCGGTCGACACGACGTCGGCGTGGCAGAACGCCAAGCGTGTCGTGGTCGCCGACCTCGACAACGATGGCGATGACGACCTCCTCGTGCTGCTGGCCAACGGCCGCAGCACTGACGCCAAGATCCAGCAGTCGAACGGGACCTGGGCCAACACGCGGCGCTTCGAGTGGACCGCGGCCAGCGACGTGAAGAACCTCGCGGCGGGCGAGTTCAACGCCAACTCGGTTGAGCCGGAACTGGTGATCAACGACCAGGCGGCGTTGCGCATCCTCTCGGCCGGCGGCACGGTGCTGTCGACCTCCTCGTCGGTGCGCCCCGACCTCGACTCGATGGCCCTGGTTCGCCGCAACGAGGCCTCCGAGACCAACGACCGCGTGGCGTGGTTCACGGCAGCGACCGCGACTCCCGGCGATGCGACGCGCTACCTCTTCGTCATCGACCTCGGCGGTGCCGCGCTCTGCTTCACGACCAGCGACGCCTTCGGCGCGATGGCGGCCGGCCGCTTCAATGACGACACGTCGACGGACCTCGCGGTGATGCGCGGCGGCGAAAGCGCCTTGTGGCTCTTCCCGCAGCAGACCTCCGGCGGGGCGCCCTTCCAGTACGGCACCCAGATCGCGTTCGATCTTGGCGGTTCGGGCGCGACCCCGGCGGTGCGCCCGTGCGTCGGCGATCTCGGCGGCGATCGCTACGACGACTTCGTCGTGCCGCTCGCCAGCACGCAGGAGCTCGCCCTGGTCGACACGCCGGCAGTGCCGCAGGCGCTGACGGTGGTGAACGACTTCACTCCGGACGAGACATGCAGCGAGATCATCAACCCCACGACGCAACGTGCGCACGTCATCGCCCGACTGGGCAGCGCGGGCGCGCTCGCGTCCGACCCGACCTGGTTCGTCGAGTCTTTGGTGTATCGACTCGCCTTCGTCGACGCGAACAACGGGACCTACGGGACCTACACGACGACGCCGGTCAGCTACTGCCGCAAGTTGATCGCTGAAGTGCTGGTACCCGAGCCGAATGAGCCGGACGACGTCGAGATCAAGTTCTACGCATCGCCGACCAGCGCGATGTACGTGATCCAGACGCGCTTGGTGAAGGTGGAGAGCGGAGCGGTGACGGACTCGTCGCCGGCGATCATCGGCGCCTTCGACAAGTCGGAGGAGAACATCCAGGCTCTTCTCGCTGATGGCGAGAACCATCCGAGTTGGACGGTCTACCAGGCGGTGCCGAAGTGCGGCACGACCACCCGCATCGCCGGCTTCATTCGCATTCGTCGCATGCCGCCGCCCACTGCTCCCTCGACGCCGCCGTCGGTTCCGTACGGGCCGCCGGCGCCGGGTCAGTGCCAGTAGCGGACGCTCTTGCGAATCGCAGACCTTCTGCGCCCCGTCGCGCCATCCGTGCGCGGCGGGGCGCTCTCGTCGGCGCTCGACGGTCGCGGAGCGCGTCGCACTCGAGTGCTCAGCGCTGCGCCGCTCGCCGCCGGCCGCTCGCCAGCAGCAGCCACCCGCCGCCGAGCAGCAAGAGCGCCGCGCCGACCCTCGCGATGGATGAGCCGCCGATGCCGCGATGTGCCGCGCCTGCGATCGCGTTGGGAAAGAGCGCCGGGCACTCGTCGTCGCCGCTGCGTTCGCGCAACGGCTCGTCGCCGAGCCCGATCACCGCCAGGCCGACGAAGGGCTGGTCTGCTGGCCGCTCGCGGCGCGCTTGCCACAGCGCGGTTGCCGGCGGTTCGCCCGCGGTGACGCCGCGCAGCAGCGTGACCAGCTCGGGCAACGTCTCGCCCGCGCTGAGCATCCCGCGGCCCAGCACGACGCAGCGCGCGCCGCCGATCAGCGCCGCGCCGCCGAGATGCTCGCCACCATCCTCGCCGATGCGATTGGGCGCCTCGCCGGCCGAGCACGCGGCCATCACCAGGAAGGGAGGCAGCGTCGCGCGCTCGAATGCGTCGGCCCACGCCACGGTGCGCTCGGGGTCGTCGCCGCCCAGGAGCAGCAGCCCAGCGAAACGGTCGCGGTGGCGATCGATGACGCCATGCGCCACGAACAGGCCGACGTCATGCGCCAGCCGGCGGCCGAGCTCCTGGCCGAACGAGGAGCGTTCGCCGGCAGCGCTGCCGTCGCCTTCGACGTAGCGGAGGGTCGGCACCGTCTCCGCGAACTTCTCGCGATCGAAGGTGAAGCGCGCCTTTCCGTTGAGGCTCGTCTCGGGTCCGACCCACGCATCGATGCCCGCCTCGCGAGTCGCGCGCGGACGGCGCCGCAGCCAGAGTGCGACCGGCAACGAGGGGAGTTCCGCGATCGGCAGCTGCGCGCCCAGCCGCACGCCAGGCGCCACCTCCAGTTCGAGCAGCGGCACGCCCTCCAGCAGCTCGCTGCCGCAGAGCCACGCATGGCGTGCGCCGGCCAGTGCGACGCGAACCTCATCGGGCAGCAGCGCGGCGGCCAGCGCCGCGAGGTGAGGGCGGCGCGCCTCGACGCCGCGCGCCGACGCCAGCGCGTTGGCGACGTCGCGCGTCTCCCGTTCGGAAGGGAGCGTGAAGTGGCGCACGCGCGTCGCGTCGACCAGGAAGAGGTGGGTCGCGTCGGTCGTCGGCAACCAGGTCAGCAGCACTTCGCCGGCAGCGAGCAGCTCACGGCGCAGTTCGGGCAACGTCGGCGCCGGCAGTTCGAGCTGCCGCGCGAGCGACCCCATCGTCTGCGCGGCGAGCAGCAGCTCGAACGCGGCGAGGTCGTCGCCGGCGGCCGCCAACGCCGCGTGGATCACCAGGCGGCGCGCGCCGCTGCGCAGGAAGGAGATGCCGCCAGGCAGCAGCGGCGTCATGCGCCACTCGTCGAGCAGCATCGCGAAGGCGGTTGCGCCGGGGCGCTCGGTCGACGTCGCGTCCGGGCGTCCGAGTCGTCCCTCGATCGCCCGCGCCCATGCGCGCTCGCGCAGGAAGAGGCCGTTCGCGGCCGCCTGGCGCGGCAGCTCGGTGGCCATGGCGTCGATCGCCGCGCGCGCCCGATCGGGCTGCCCGATTCGCAGCGCCAGCTCCGCCGCGGCGAGCCTTGCGATCAGCACCGGCGTCTTGCTGATGCCTTGCTGGTGAGGGAGCGCTTCGAGCTGGTCGAGCAGCAAGGTCGCGTCGACGTCGTCACGGTTCGCCACGGCCGACTGGGCGATGACGCGAGTGGCGGCGAGGTCGGCGCTGAACTCCTCTTGTGGCACCGCGTCGATGGCGGCCAGCGCGTCGTCAGCGCGATCGACCAGCAGGAGGAGATCGATCTTTCGCGCTTGGGCGGCGCGCCTGATCTCGGCCGGCTCGCCGCCGCGTTTCAGCAGCGCGTCCAGCTCCAGCAGCGCGCGGTCGGCGCGGCCGAGGCGGACGTCGAAGAGGATCTGTTCGAGTTTGAGTGTCGCGCTCATCACTCGGTCGATGCTGCCGGGGGCCTCCTGCGCCGCCGTGATCGTGCGGCCGCGTTCGAGGTGCTGGCGCGCGAGATTCCAGTGGCCCGTCGCCATCGCCTGCTCGGCGGCCAGCGCCAGGAGTCCGACGTCGTCGGGCCATTGCGGGAGTGCTTCGGTGAGCAGCTCGCCGGCGAGAGTCGCGTGGCCCGCCAGCAGCGCGGCATTGGCCAGTTCGTAGTCGAAGGTGAGCGGGTAGGCGCCGCCCGCACGCCGCGCGACGGCCCGCCCTTCGCGCTTCAGCTGGTCGAGCAACGCCGGCAGATCGACCTGTGCCAGGAAGTTCTCGTCGTACAGGAGATCGTTCACCAGCCGATAGGCGAGCTGCTCGAAGTCGACCGTCTTCGCCAGCGGATCGGCGAGCCGCAGCCGGCACTCGTCGAGCAGCTCCTGCGGCGCGCCCTGTTGCTGGAGTTGCGGCTCCGCTTGCGCCGTTTCCCGCGAATACACCATTCCACCACCCGTCGCGGTCGCTGCCGCGAGGAGGAGCGAACGGAGTGGCGCTGCTCTCAGCGATCCCGCCAAGCGCTCTCCACCGGCCCGCGCTGGCGCGCTCCATCGAGCGGCCGGAGATCGACGCGCCACGCGATGCGATCGGGCAGCGGCGGATCGCCGGCGGCGGGCGTCCATTGCGTCCCATCGACGTCGCGTTCGATCAGCGGACGGCCACCTGCTTCGGGCGCCGCACCGCCGCCATCCCAGATCAGCAGCACGAAGCGCGAGAGCGGCGGCGCGTCGGCCATTTGCCATCGGAACGGCGCGAAGGCGTCGACGGCGCCGCGCGGCGCGAGCAGTTCGATGGCGACTTCGCTTCCGAGCTGACCGCTGCCGATCGGCGTGACCGGATCGGTCGTGCGCAGCGTCTGGGCCAGCAGCAGCAGGCCCGCCGCCATCGCGGCGATGCCCGCGGCGCGCAGCCAGAACGTCGAGGCGAGTCGGCGCGGGCCGGGCGTCGCGGCGGTCGGCGCGACGTCGCCGCGCTCGATCTCGGCCAGCAACGCCTGCTCGTCCTCGGCCGCCTCGTCGAGCCGCGCCTGAGTGCGCAGCAGCGCGTCGAGTTGGGCGCGCTGCTTTGCCGGCAGCGCTTCGACGCGCGGATCGTTGCGCACGATGTCGCCGGCGACCACCGCCGCCATCAGCTCGTCGGCGTCGTTCGTGCGCTTCTCGTTCTCGTCCATTCCGCCCGCCATCGATCGATCGTTCATCCGCGAGTACCCCCCGCGCCCGGCTCGGTCAGGAAGCCGTGCAGTCGCTGCAGCGCCCGGTAGTAGAGGCTCTTCGCCTGGCTCACCTTGAGTCCGAGCTCTGCCGCGATCTCCTCGAACGTCTGCTCCTCCCAGTGGCGCCTCCGCACCACCTCCATTGGTGTCGGCTCGAGCCTGGCGAGTAGCTCCTCGGCGGCGAGGGTGCCGAGACGGCCGCTCGGATCGTCGGCGCTGCTGGAGGGTTCTTCCCGCTCGTGAGCGTCCGCGGGGGCGGCGCTTCTTTTCCGCTTGGCGACACGGCGCAACGCGTTCTTGAGCTCGAGCGAGACGACGCGGAAGAGCCAGGTGGTGAGGCGCGCGCGACCCGCGAAGTCGGGGAGCTTGCGCCAGAGGAGCGCGAGGCAGTCCTGCACCACGTCGTCCTGGTCCTGCGGCGCGACGCGCGTGCCGCTTTGCCGGCAGAGCGCCGCCACGATGCGCGGCACCTTCGCGAAGTAGGGCGCGAGCGCGGCGCGAGCCGTCGGATCGCCAGCGACGGCGCGACGCACGAGTTCGAGCTCGTCGAACGCGGTCGGCTCGCGTGAAGCGTCGTCGGTGTGGGAGTTGGAGGCGTTCATCGGT
Organism: Planctomycetota bacterium; assembly: GCA_031409275.1. GTDB lineage: Bacteria > Planctomycetota > B15-G4 > B15-G4 > SIAN01 > SIAN01. The sequence goes on along the minus strand of JANNXA010000010.1, from coordinate 249,021 downwards.
GGGGGCGCGGGCGGATGGTAGCGCGCGGGCGGACCGGTTCGTCACAACTTGCGCAAGACAGACATGCAGGTCGGCGAACACTGATGACGCGGTCTCGCGAAGCGCCCGGAGTCGGGTCGCATCGCGAGTCGTGTTCCTGCGGCATCGGGCTCTGACGCCGACGCCGCATCGAGGAGATCGAAGATGACGAGGCGACATGTCCGATCCGTGGCCGCAGTCGGGCTTGCAGTGCTGAGTCTGGTGGGGATCTCGGTTGCTCAGTACTCGCCGACGTTCCCATACGACCACACGACTGCCTCACCGAAGGTTGCGCTCTCGATGTGCTCCGGTCCGCTTACGCGCGGTTGGGAATGCAACATGGGCAACGGTATCTGCATCTTGGTCGAGCAGCAGCAGTGCGCACAGAACTGCTGGGATGCCAATGGCCACCCGACGATTCGTCCCGACAAGATCAAGCAGGTCGGTTGCTTCGATTCGTGAAGCGTCCCGAGCGGCCCGGGTTGCGGTTGCTCCGCGACCCGGGGAGCGCTCGGTTTGAGATGCGTCATTGAGCCGGTCGTGACAGTCGAAGCCGGTGCGATTGGAGTCCTCCGTGGGCAGATCGAAACGTGACATTCCACGACTCGCGCGAGTGGCGGCACTCGTCGGGATGGCGTGTGCGCCCGTGGCGGCTTGGCGCAATCGTGAGCCGTTGTTGCCGGCGAGATGCTCGTACGAAGTCGTCGACGACATGCTGGTCCTCACGGCAAAGTTCGAGGCTGGTGGGACGGCTCCGTTCGCCTTGCCGCGAGGACTCGAGCAAGTCGCGCGAAGCCGGCACGCCGAGCTCCTGCCGAGCGGGGCGGCAACTCTCTTCGATGGTCAGCAGACCGTGATCCCACGGAAGCTGGCGGAGTCGTTGGGGGCGCGTCGCTGCGGGCGCGGATTCACCCTCGACGCTCGCATGGTGCCGACGGCGCTTGATCGACGAACCGTCGCGTTTGCGCAGGCTAGTGACTCAGTTGCCACGCGAGATCTGCCGCTCGCGTTCGATGGGAGGACGGTCGCCTTCGCGGGCCCCGCTTGGTCGATCATCGGTACGGCCAACCATTCCGCCTGGGTGGTCGCGCCGGAGCATGACGACGTCGATCTGGCGTCGCAGGTGGTCGCGAGGCTCGATCGCCTTGCCGCGGTTGATCGCGACCTCGTCGGCGGCGACGGGGACAAGGCGCCGGATTACTGGGTTGTACGGCGACGCGGGCAGTTCGGTGATGAGGAGGCCGCGCCGCACGTCTTCTCCAACCTCCTCATCGGACCTTTCGCAGATGCTTCGTCGACGGTCGGTTTCTCGCTGGCCGCACGGGCGGTCCTCGACCGATTGGTCGCAGGAGGGGCGTCGGCGAGCGCACCTGCGACGCTGGCCTGCACTGCCGCCGCCGCCGATTTGCTGCAGCACGCGCTATTCGGCGGGGCCATGGTGTTCGCCGGTCCGCTCGCGGAGGAGCGGATGCGCCATCGACTGGCGAGAGTCGGGGACCTGGAGGCGTTCCTCGCTTGTCAGGAAGTGACGGGGGTCATCGAGCAGGAACGGGTGATTGAACTCCTGGCGCCGCACGTGCTCGCACGGTTGCGTGCGTCGCTCGCGGCGGAGATCCAGTGGGACCCCGAAGCCGTCGCACGTGAGGTGTCGCGATGGGTGGCTGACCGCGCAGCCGCGAACGATGTCCGGCTTTGGGCGGACCCGGCAGCGAGCGTTGCGGCGGCGATCGACGCGATTCGCATGCGTTCGACGGTCGTCCCTGCGCCCCAGGTGGCAGGGGACGCGCGGTCGGATGCGGCGTCGCCGATCGCACCGACGTGGACGGTCGAGCTCGCCAACGATCACGGCGGTTACCTGGAAAGCTGCGGTTGCAAGGCGTCCCAGGGCGGCGGATTCATCGATCTCTACACGCGGTGGGCGGTGCCGCCCGCGGCGGATGAGATCCGGTTGTTGCTGGGAGAGGTGCTCGGTGTGCCGACTCGTTCCGGTTACCGACGCGAGGCGAACGAGCTGCTGCTTCAGTCCGCTACCGAGCTCGCGGTGGCGGCTTGGGTACCTGGAGTGCGAGAGCTCGAGTCGCTCGCGGCGGGCGATCTCGCAGGCTCGGACATCGCCGTCGCGCAATTCGTCGCGTGCAACGTCGTCGTGCGAGTCGGGCGTATGCAACTGCGCCCATTCACCGAAGTCGTTGGCAACGCCGGCCGCTGCCGCATCATTGGCGTTACGCGAGAGAGGGCTCGTCATGCCGGTCGCGCGACTGCGGAGCTGATCGACGCGATGTTCGAGATCCGGGATCCGGTCGACGCCGTGGTTGCGCAGATCGCTGCCGCTCCCTTGGATGCTGCCCTGATCGTCGCCGGGGCGATCGATCCCGCCGAAGCCGCGCGAATCGCAGCCGCTGCCGGGCGGCCGGTGCTGTTCTGTTCGAGTGACGGACTGCTCCCTCGCATCGCAGAAGATCGCATCGTCCGCGATCAGGTCGACGGTGCGGTTGGCGGGCAGCCGATCGCCTTCGCGCCGCTCGGAGCCTACTTCGTCAAGCGGGTCGAATGGCGACCTGGGATTCGAGTGTCCGTCGCCGAGGTCGACCTGCGCGGCTCGGCGCACGACGCGCCGGCGCGGGCGCGTTTCCGCGAGCGAGCTCGGAAGGTCCTCGAGCAGGACGACGGACCGGTTGAGCTTCGCTTCGTCGAACCGCGGGCGGTCGCCGGCAATGCGTATGTCGGTAGCGCGAAGTGCGTGACCTGCCATGCCGCCGAGCACGCGGACTGGTCGGCCTCTCCGCACGCCACGGCATGGAAGACTCTGGAGCGCGCGCAGCGGCAGGGGGTGCGCAACTGCGTCGCATGCCACGTCGTCGGCTTTGATCAGCCGAGCGGCTACGAGTTCGAGCGCCCGGATCCGGCGCTGCGCGACGTGGGTTGCGAGGTGTGTCATGGTCCGGGAGGCCAACACGTCGCCAAGGGTGGTGATCAGGATGCCATCGTGGGCGAGCCCGGGCTTGAACGGTGCGCGGCGTGCCACACTTCGGAGCATTCCGACATGTTCTTGCTCGACCCTGCCGACTTCCTCGCACGGGTTGGTCATCACTCGAGCTTGGAGGGAAACTGACCATGGGAACCACGAGTGGTACGAGGGTGTCCGAGCGTGACGTCGCTTGTGTTGGGCTCGCGCTCCTGCTGGCTGGCAGTGCGGCTTCGCGTCTGTTCGAGATTCCTCGAGCCCGCGACGCGATCGCCGCCGCGGTGTTGGAATCTTGCCTCGTGATGCTGTTCGCGCGCCGGCCGACGCGGAGAGTGGCGCTTGCGCTGGTCGCTGTGACGAGCGCCGCGCTTCTCGTTCTTGCGAGTCTCGCTCCGGGCGCCGGAGTCTCGCGCTGGATGCCAGGCGCGGGGCCGGTGATCGCCGCAATCGGCGATGGCGCACCCTGGATCGCGAGCTGGTTCGTGTGCGGTGCGGTTCTCCTTGCAGCACCGGTCGATGGAAGCGCCGATTTGTGAGCGGTGGCTCCGCCGGCACGCGCGGCCGCGGCTGACGAGCGGCGCCGATCTTGCCCGTCGTCACGGCATCGCGCCTCTTTGGTCGCAGGCTTCAGCGCTCGATCAGCTGTTCGACTACGTTGTCGCGACCGAGCGCAGCGATCGGCCTCTCGACCTTTTCGGGCTCAACTGCAAGTGCGGTGCGATCGGACGTACCGATGACGCGGGCGCGGTTGCGATCGAAGAGGAGCTTGGCCCGTTCCTGCGGCGAATCGCGGAGGCGTTGCCGGATCGCGGCGCGTCGATCTCGGCGATCGAGTCGATGGTCGCGCGGCTCGACCAGAGCGGGGGCGATGCAACCGCGGCGAAACGCGCCGCCGATCGCGAAGAAATCGAAGCCTGCCGCCAGGAGTTCACGCTCCATCAGATGGGACTCGCGGCGCAAGGAGGGTGGTACGCGGGCGCCTCCGACTCCCTTGATCCTCGTCAGCCGCTCCTCCTCACCAATCCGCGCGACGAGTTCATGGCGAACTCCCTCGTCTGGTACCTCGAGCATGTTGATCCGCTCGCCAAGGTGATCGTCTGGACCGGAGGCTTCCACGGCCTCTCGGAGCCGGGCACGCTCGAGTCGCAAAGCGCGGTCGAGGAGGGAGCGACCGATCGGCGTTTCGCCGGGATTGACACGCTCGCGGAGCTCGCTCGTCGCCGTTTCGGCGCCGCGGTCCGCGTCGTCGGCTGCACATCGTGGCGCGGCGAGACCGGTTTGCCTCGTGGTGTCTCCTACGCTCTCCAAGGCCCAGCGCCCGGGTCGATCGAGGCGGCGCTCGAGGCCGCCGGCGCACGCGTCGGCGCGATCGACTTCCGTGCGTTGCCGGCCGACCATCCGTTGCGGCGGCCGCAGTGGTGCGCGGCGATGGGGCTCGAGCCGGCGCGGGCCGACTGGTCGCGGCAGCTCGACCTGCTGCTCTATTCGCGGGCGACCTTCCTCCACAGCGCGCGCCGCGCGGCGGGGCCGGCGGTCGACCGCATCGTGGAGGGCTGGCGCGAAGTGGACGGTCGTTGGCCGCGCGCGGCGCTCTCCGCGGATCGGCTCGCGGTGGTGGAGCCGCTGGCATCGCCGCTCGAAGTCGAACGGGCGCGTGAGGTCGAGCTGCGCGCCGGCCTCATGACGGTCGGCTCGCTGCAGCTTCGCGCTGCATCGAAGTTGCACGTGCGCGGCGACCTCGCTGGCGATCTGCACGCGGCGGGGGAATTGGAGGCGACCGTCAGCGGCGTCTTCCTCGGCAGCGCTTGCGCGCTTGGGCCTTTCCGCTCGACGTCGTGGTGGCCCGGCAGGAGTGACGCGCTTTCCGCCTCCCGCTCAAGCCCTCCGCCGATCGCGTCGATGACGACGGACGGGAAACAAGTTCCCGTTCCGGCTCGTTCCGGAGCGGCGGCCGGAGCGCGCGATGTTCAACCTCTTCATCCTCGGTTCGGGTCGCAGCGGAACCAGCATGGTCGCCGGATCGCTGCGGCAGGCCGGCTACTTCATGGGCGAGCGTCTCTATCCCGCGCGCGACTCCAACCCGCGCGGCTTCTTCGAGGACCCGGAGGTGAACGGCGTCAACGAGGCGATCCTCGCGCGCCACGTTCCGGCGACGCAGAAGCTCGGGCCCAATCAGCTCTGGCTCGCGCAGCTCGACCAGAGCGTGCCGCTCCACGTGACGGCGCCGATCGCGCAGCGCCTGAGCGCGTTGCTGGCGCGCTCGCCATGGTGCTTCAAGGATCCGCGCTTCTCCTACACGCTGCCAGCGTGGCGGCCGTGGATCGGTGCGGCGAAGTTCGTCTGCGTCTTTCGCGAGCCGGCGGTGACCGCGGCGAGCATCGTGAAGGAGTGCCGCGGCACCGACTACCTGCGCGACGTCGATTGCGATGAAGCGCGCGCTCTCGCGATCTGGCGGGCGCACTACCAGCAGATCCTCACGCGCCATCGCCATCAGGGCGATTGGCTCTTCCTCCACTACGACCAGGTCGTGGCGGGCGATGGCCTCGCGCGGCTGGGCGACTTCCTGGGCGCTCCGGTCGACACGGCGTTCCCGACCGGCGAGCTGTCGCGTTCGCGCGCAGCGCGGCCGGCGGACGCGGCGTCGCACGCGATGTACGGCGAACTGTGCGAGCTCGCGGGTCACCGCGCCAACGCGCCGTTGGCACCCATTTCGGTCAGCGCGCCGAGCGCGGCGAGCGCAACGATCCCGGGCCCGACTCCTGAGCTCTCGGTCCTGATCTGCAGCTATCGGCGCAAGGAGACGCTGCTCGAATGCCTGCGCGCGTTCGATGCTCAGTCGGTTGCGCCGGAGCAGGTCGAGCTGGTGGTCGTGATCGACGGCGACGACGACGGCTGCGGCGACGCGGTGCGCGCGCTGTCGCTGCGCACGCCGCTGCAGCTCCTGACGCGCGCCACCAACGTCGGCCTCGCGGCCGCGCGCAGCACCGCGGTGGCGATGGCGCGCGGCGAGTACGTGCTCCTGGTGAACGACGACACGATCGCGTTCCCTGACCTGATCGAGCGTCATCTCGCGGCGCACCGCGCCCGCGGCGCGCGACGTGCGGCGATCCTCGGCTCGTTCGAGCAGCCGCCCGAACAGCTGACCCAAGCGCTGATGCGCGTGCTCGAACGCAGCGATCTGATCTTCGGCTACCACGGGCTCGCTGCAGGCGTCGAGCACGATTGGATGAAGTTCTGGGGCTGCAACATCAGCGTGGCGCGCGAAGCGGTGGTGGCCGCCGGCGCCTTCGATGCGGCGTTTCGCCGCTACGGCTGCGAAGACACCGATCTCGGCGTCCGCCTGGCGGCGCAGGGGCTGCCGGTCGTCTTCGAGCCGACGGCGCGCGCCTGGCATCGCCACGTGCTTTCGTTCGACGATGTCGCCAAGCGGCAGCGCATGGTGGCGCGCGCCTTCGTCCACCTCTTCGCCAAGCATCCGGCGACCCTCGACCATCCGATCTGGCGCGGCGCCGCGGCGCTCGACGTGAAGGAACTGGCGAATCGGATCGCACGCGTGACGGTGGACCTGCCGTCGGCGATCGATCGAGCGCGCCGCCTCGCCGCGGTCGATGTCGCAGCGCTCGAGGCCGCGGGGACGAAAGGGCTCGCCGCGGCGAACGACGTTCAGATCCAGCTCGCGCGGCTGCTGAAAGGACTGAATGCCCACTGGTGGAACGAGGGTTTTGCGGACGGGCTCGCGGACCTCGGAGCGCGCAGCTTCGAGGAGCTGCGCGGCTGGAGCGATCGCACCGCGAAGCCGTGGCCGCTGGCCACGCCGCGCGCCTGCAAGCTGCTTGCATGGCCGCGATGGGAAGACGACGCCGAGCTCGCCTCGCTGCTCGGCATCGTCGCGGACGCCCGCCTTGCAGCGCTGCGTCCGTGCCTGTGCCTGCGCCACGAAGCGACCAGTGACGGTCCGCTCGAGGCTGCGTTGACGCGCCTGCAAGCGGCGAGTTCGCGGGTGCTGCCGCACGACGTCGACGTCGAGGTGCTGGTCGTCGCCGAGCCGATCAAGGCCGAGGAATGGCCGCGGCTCGGTCGTGCGGTGACGGCGGCGCTGCTCACCGAGGCGTGCGAAACAGGGGAACGGCGGCGCTGCTTCACGCGGGCCGGTGCGCCCGGAGTGCGCGGGGTCGACGATCTGCTCGCGCTGCTGCCGACCGCCGCAATCGCCGGCGCCGCGGTCGTGGCGCCGCCAGCGATGCGCCTGCCGGCGTCGACCGAAGGCCGTCGCGTGCGCGCCGTTCCGGTCTGGGACGAGCTCAGCGTCTGACGACGCTCGTCGAATCGTGCGATCGGAGCTCGACTGCGCGGCGCGCCTCGATTCGGTAGGCGCCCGCGACGGCCGTCGCCTTCGAGTCATCGAGCGGCTGTGCGCGAACGTTCTGGAGCCAGCTCGGAGTACCGGCGAAGCCGGGCTCGAGGAAGCAGATCCACTCGCCGCGCGCCTGCGAAACGTCGTCGACGAGCTCGACGGGGGCGGCGGCGAGCTGCAACGCTCGCTGGCAGGTCGAGGGATCGGCACCGCGCGGCGCCACCAGCGACGTCAAGGAAGGCAGCGAATCGAGCCACCGAAGGCACTCGACGGAACTCCAGCCGGCGAGTCCGCCCAACAGCCCGACGCGCAGCGCGTCGTCGTCGATCCGACGCATCTCGGGGGCGAGCGAGCCATTCGCTGGCGGCGGCGGCCGAGTCGTGCCATCGAGTTCCTCGGCCAGCTCGATGAAGCTCCGGCCGGCATTGCTCACGAGTCGCTTCGCGGTCACTTCGAGCAGCCGCGCATCGTTCTGCGTCGCTGAGAGCCACGGCATCAGCTCGGGATCGCCGTGCTTGCGCCACATCTGGACGATGGCGCGGCCAAGTTCGATCTGCCTGCGCCAGAACCAGCCGGCGGTGAGCCGATGGTGGTGCAGGCAGGGTGCGCCGGTCAGCCAGTGGACCAGGACGCCGCGCTTTTCGAGTCGGTAGCCGAGCTCGACGTCTTCGCACACCGGATGGCGAAACGCCTCGTCGAAGCCGCCGGCATCGAGCACGACGTCTCGGCGCACGCTCAAGTTGCAGGTCCAGAAGAAGCGGCCCGGGTTGGGCGCGTCACGGCGCATCTGGTGGAACGGGAACGGCAGTCCGAGCTCGAGCAACCCGCGGGCGACGGGAGTGATGCAGTCGGGCGCGAGGTCGAAGCCGCCGAGGTAGACGCGCGGTTCGGGGGCGGTGGCGTGCGCGGCGAGGTGGCGCGCCAGCAGGTCGCGTGGCGGGCCGGCGTCGTCGTTCAGGATGAGCAGCAGCTTGCCGCGCGCGAGAGCGATGGCGCGATTGCGAGCGACGCCGGGACCGCTGCGCTCCTGCCAGAGGTAGCGCAGGTCGAGCCGGTCGCGAAACGACGCTGCCATCGCCGCCACCGGCGGCGTGCTGCCGTCGTCCGCCAGCACGACTTCGAACTTCTCGCGCGCCAACGACTGGGCCGCGAGCCCCTCGAGCAGGCGCCGCAGCGAATCGGGGCGATCGGCGGTCGGAACGATGACCGAGAGGTCCATGGATCCCCTTCCTGGTTTCCCGACGCTTCATCGGCGGGGTCGCGCCGCGGACTTGCGGGGGAGTACCCCTGAGACCCGCGTGGCCCCGCGGCGGGCTATTGTCCGCGCCCGCCATGACCCCCACTTCCCACCGCTCCGCCATCCACCGGCGACGTCGTTTGACGACGTGGGTGCTGTTGGCGTCCTTGGCTCCCTCCATCGCGGCCCAGTCGCCACCGGCCGCAGCTCCGGTGGCGGATCCGTGGGTCGTGTTGAAGCCGGTGAAGCTCGCCTCCGAAGGGGGCGCCACGTTCACCGTGCTTCCCGACGGCTCGATCGCGGTCAGCGGCGCCAATCCCGAAAAGGACCTCTGGACGCTCGACTTCGAGACCGACGTGCGGCCGCTGACGGCGCTTCGCCTCGAGGCGCTGGCCGACGACGCATTGCCTGAGCGTGGACCGGGCCGCGCCGGCAACGGCAACTTCGTGCTGAACGAGCTCGTGCTGGAAGCGTCGGCGAAGCTCGCGGTTCGCTTCAAGCCGTCGCCGATCGGCAACGCGAGCTGCGACTTCATCGAAGGCAACCGCCGCGCCACCGACGTTCATGACGGTGAGCTGCAGTCGGGTGGCAACGGCTGGGCGGTGTTCGGAGCGACCGGCGCCAACCACGTGCTGATGGTCGAGACGAAGCGCGACCTCGACTTCGGTGGTCCGGCGCTGCTGCGGCTGGAGCTCCACTTCAATTGGGGCGCGCAGCACGCGATGGGCCGCTTCCGCATCGCGGCGACGACGCAGCCGAGGCCCGTGCGGGTGGGCGGCGCCGCCGCGGAGGAGACGCTCGGCAAGCTGCAGGAACGCATCAACAACGCGATCGATCGCGGCGTCGATTGGCTGATCAAGAACCAGGCGATCGATGGCTCGTGGAACCACGAGCAGTGGACCTACCGCAACGGCTGCACGGCGCTCGCGCTCTACACGTTGCGCAAGAGCGGCGTGAACCAGCGCCACCCGACCGTGCAGCGTGCGATCGAGTACCTGCGCAGCAATCCGGCAAAGGAGACCTATTCGCTCGGCTGCCAGCTCATGGCGCTCGGCGCGATGGACGATCCGACCTTGCTGCCGTGGATGAAGGAGCTCGCCGACACGCTCCTGTCGTTCCAGCGCGGCGGCGCCTTCAACTACCCGTGGGGCGGCGTCGACCTCTCGAATACGCAGTACGGCGTGCTCGGCCTGCGCGCCGCGGCGCAGCACGGCATCGCGGTGCCGCCCGCCGCTTTCGAGAAGGCGGCGCAACAGGTCCTGCAGTGGGAGTCGGAAGATGGCAAGGGCGCCTACGCCGCGCTCGGCTTCACCTACAACGGCGGGCAGAAGCCGACCAGCAGCATGACGGCCGCCGGCACCTCGATCCTCGCCATTGCGGACGAGCAGTTGCAGGGCAAAGGCAAGGCGGCCGGCTACCTCGCAGCGGCGAAGCGCGGCGTGCAGTGGCTCGCGGACCACTACACCGTCGACGACAACATCAACGAAGGCCACGACCGTTGGGACCTCTACTACCTCTATGGTCTCGAGCGCGTCGGCGGCCTGATGAAGCTCGAAAAGATCGGCGGGCGCGACTGGTATCGCGACGGCGCGCGGCACCTGTGCGACAAGCAGGGTGACAAGGGACAGTGGGGCAGCGCGTACGGCGACCTGCCGATCAACACCTGCTTCGCGCTGCTGTTCCTCGAGCGGGCCACCGCGGTGGCGTCGGGCAAGTCGTCGCGCCGTGTGCGCCTCTACGGCGGTGACGATCCGGCGCTGCCGATCAACGTGCGTGCGTCCGGCGACACGCCGCTCACCATGTGGATCTCGAGCTTCGGCGATCCGGAGGTGGCGCACTACGAGTGGCCCATCGACAAGGACCGCGGCCTGCGGGTGACGAAGGTCGAGTGGTGGGCGCGCGGCGGCAGCCTCGGCGAAGCGGGGCGCGTCGTGGGGCTGATCGAGAAGCCGGGCGACCAGCCCGCGGGACGCGAGCGCTTCGGCGCGCAATGGAGCTTCGCGCTGCCCGGCACCTACACCATCGGCACGAAGGTGACGCTGCTCGCGCCGCCCGCCGCGGAAGGCGCCGTCCCCGAAGCGGTGACGCTCGAATCGACGCCGCTCGAAGTGCGCATCGAGGAGGCGATCGACCCCGAGCTGCTGCAGTGCGCCAAGGATCCGGGCAGGAACCTCCTCTTCGGCCAGAAGCTCACGGCGTCCGCCTCCTCCACGCTGAACGGGGATTGGCTGCCCGCGCATGCGGTCGACAATCTGCAGTGCCGCGGTTGGGCGGCGGGCCAGGAGGACCCGATCCCGACGCTCACCATCGAGCTCGAGAAACCGGTGCGCGCGAACACGATCGTGCTGACGCCGGCGCGCATCGGCGACACCTACCTGTCGCGCATCACCAAGCTCGCCGTCACGCTGAACGGGAAGCAGCCGCCGCTGCTGATCGACGTCGCGGCCAACGACGCGCCGCCCAAGCTGCGCCTGCGCCTCACGCAGGCGGTGGTGATCCGCAAGATCGAGGTGAAGGTGCTCTCCAAGCAGGAGAGCTCGACGCCCGACAAAGCAGTCGGTTTTGCGGAGGTCGAGCTGCAGGCCGAGAAGGTCGCCGAGAAGTCGGGCGGCGGCAAGCCCGGCGAGAAGAGCGAGCCGAAAGGCGGCGGTCGCTGACAGGTGCCCCGCGCGGCGCGCGGCGCGCGGCGCGCCGCGTGCCGCGCGCTGCACGTGCGGGGTGACCCTGCCGCCGGGGGCGGCTAGAACGCGCCGCGGTTGTTGCGTCTTCGCAGCGAGGTTCCAGCGATGCCCCTCCTCCCCGCCCTCGTCGTCGCGCTCTCCGCGTCGGCCGTCCGTGTGGCGGTTGCGCCAGCGCCGGTCGCGGTGCAGGAGGCGGCGGCACCGAGTTGGCGGCCGCTGACGCTGGTGCAGGGCAGTTCGACGCAACCCACCACGTTCGTCACGCGCGAGGATGGCGCACTGCTGGCGCAAGGCGCCTGCCCCGACAAGGAGAGCTGGACGCTGCAGCTCGCCGGCCTGCCGCCGAAAGTGACCGCTCTGCGCCTCGAGGTGCTCCGTGATCCGTCCCTGCCGACCGGCGGGCTCGGTCGCGCGCAGGGCAACTTCGTGCTTTCGGAGATGACGGCGGCGATCGGGCCGAAAGGCGCGAAGCGGCCGAAGATGATCGTCCTGCAGAAGGCCAGCGCGTCGTGGTCGCAGGAGGGCTTCGCCGCGCTCGGAGTGTTGGATGGGCAGCCGGCCGGCGGCTGGGCGGTCGGTCCGAAGTTCGACGCGCCGCAACACCTCGTCGTCGAGTTCTCGAAGGAGGCGAGCGCCGCTGCCGGTGACCTGCTCACCCTCGAGCTGCGCTTCGAGCACGGCGCGCAGCACATCGCCGGGTGCGTGCGCATCAGCGCGACTGATGCACCGCCGCCGGTACGCGCCGAGCAGCCGGCCGACGAGCGAAGCTGGGGCGACGTGCAGGCGCGCATCAGCGGAGCGATCGACCGCGGCACGAGCTGGCTGCTCTCCGAGCAGCTGTTCGATGGAAGCTGGGATCTCGACCAGGCCGGATACCGCAACGGCGGGACGTCGCTGATCCTCTACGCGCTGCTGAAGAGCGGCGTGCCGAAGGGCGACCCCGCGGTGGTGCGCGCCCTCGAATGGCTCAAGTGCGCCAAGCCGATCGAGACCTACACGATCGGCTGCCAGCTGATGGCGCTGCACGCGCTGCGCGACCCGACCACGGAGGCGTGGATGCGCGAGCTGCTCGAGGCGCTGCTGCGCAATCAGCTCCCGAACGGCTCCTTCGCCTACAAGCCGGGCGCTGGTGGCGACCTCTCCAACACGCAATACGGCGTGCTCGGACTGCGGGCCGCCGCGCAGCACGGGCTCAAGGTCGCGCCCGAGGCGTGGGACAAGGCGGCGCAGTACGTGATCTCGGTGCTCGATGACGCGGGTGGCGGGGCGTACGCGCCGCTCGGCTTCCGGTACGCGCCGGGCGCGGTGGCGACCGGCAGCATGACGTCGGCCGGAGCGTCGATCCTCGCCATCTGCGACGAGCAGCTGCGCGGCAAGAGCAAGTCCGGCGGCTTGATCGCGTCCGCGCGGCGCGGCGCCGAGTGGCTCGGCCAGAACTTCATCGTCGACGGCAACCCGCGCGGCGACGGCTCCTGGACCTACTACTACCTCTATGGCGTCGAGCGGCTCGGCGCGCTGCTGCAGCAGGAGGAGTTCGGTGGCCATCGCTGGTACCGCGAGGGAGCGCGCTGGCTGATCGGCAAGCAGGAGGGGAGCGGCGCGTGGCCGCCGCTCGGCGGCGGGGCGCTCGGCAGCACGGCGTGGGCGCTCCTCTTCCTCACGCGCGCGACGGCGGCATCGACCGGCGGCTCGGGCCGCTCGCCATCGACCTACGGCACCGACGATCCGGCGCAGCCGATCAGCTTGCGCGCGAGCGGCGACGCTCCGCTCACCTTCTGGATCTCGTCGTGGGGCGAGGCCGAACGCACCGCCCACGAGTGGCCGGGCGAGGAGGGGCGCGGGCTGCGCGTCAAGTCGGTCGAGTGGCACGCGGTCGGCCTGCCCGGCGAGTCTGACTCGCGCGCCATCGCGCGCATCGAGAAGGACGGCGGGCAGCCGTGCGGCCAGGAGCGGTTCGGCGGGCAGTTCTCATTCCCGCTGCCGGGCGACTACTCGCTCTTCGCGCGCGTCACATTGCGAGCGCCGCCGGCGAGCGCTCCCGCGGACGCGGCCGCGAGCGACGGTGCTGCAGCGGCCAGCGAGGAGATCGTGCTCGAGTCGTCGCTGCTGGCGGTGACGGTGCGCGGCGTGCTGGACCCGGTGCTCTTCGGCTACTCGGGCGATCCGCGCAAGAACCTGCTCGGCGTGCAGAAGCCCAACGTCGTCGCGTCGAGCCGCCACGACGAGTCGTGGGACGGCTCGCTCGCGTGCGACGGACTTGTCACGCGAGGCTGGAGCTGCAACGACTCCGACCGCAGCCCACGCCTCACCATCGAGCTCGAGAAGCCGGTGCGCGCCAACGTGCTGCTGCTGACGCCGATCCGGCTTGGCGCCGACCGACCGTGGCCGGCGAAGGTGAAGGTGACGTTGAATGGCAAGGGGACGCCGATCGAGCTCGCCGGCGACCTGCCGAGCGGGGCGAGGGCGCAGCGCAAGTGGCGCGTGCCGTTGGGCGCCGCGCAGGTCGTGCGGCGCATCGACGTCGAGATCGTCGAGTTCGCGCCGCCCGCGCCGGAGCGGAGCGGCTGCGGTTTCGCCGAAGTCGAGCTGCAGCTCGATGCGACCGTGAAGAAGTAGCGCGGCGAGCCGCAGCGGAGCGCGACGTGGCGGAACGGGACGAGACGCAAGGCTTCGTCGAGCGCGCCGGGCAGGGCGACGCCGCCGCGGTCGACGCGCTGCTCGCCCGCCATTGGGACGGGCTCGCCGCGTTCCTGCGACGGCGTGCCGGCGCGGGGTTGATGGCGCAGGAATCGGGCAGCGACCTGGCGCAGTCGGTGTGCCGCGAACTGCTCGAGCGGCTGCGCGACGGCCGGTTCGATTACCGCGGCGAGGCGGCCTTCAAGCAGTGGCTCTACCAGGCGGCGCTGCTCAAGCTGCGCGATCGGCGCGACTTCCACGGCGCCGAGCGGCGCGATGCGGTGCGGCGCGTCGGCGAGAGCGCGGCGCAAGGCGTCGCCGGCCCCGATCCGACGCCGAGCCAGGATGCCGTCGCGCGCGAGCGAGCGGAGGAGATCGTTGCCGCCATCGCGAAGTTGCCGCCGCAGTGGCGTCGCGTCGTCGAGCTTGCGCGCTTCGAGGGCAAGAGCCACACCGAGATCGCCGCCGCTCTGGGCATCACCGTCGAAGCGTCGCGGCAGACGCTCTCGCGCGCACTCGCCCGCCTCACGTCGCTCCGCTGAGCGTCCTCATCGTCCGCCCGCGCGGTCGCATCGATTCCCGCCACCCGGTTCCCGCGGCGATCAGCGCTTGGTGGCGCGATCGGCCTCGTCGCGCAGTTGCTGCGCGAGGGACGGTTCATCGACGGCGGCGTACAGGTCGGCGCGCAAGCGCAACGCGGCTTGGAGCGTCGGGTGGCCCGCGCGGTAGACGACGCGCATTCGGCGCAGCGCTTCGTCGGCGATTTCGCCTGCGAGGTCGAGTTCGCCGCGCGCCTGGCGCAGCCGCGCGAGCTGGAAGAGGCTCGCGGCGAGCGCCTCGTCGCCGTCGAGTCCGAGGGCCCGCGCCGTCGCGGCATTGGCCTCGTGCAACGCCATCGCCTCGTCGATGCGCCCGGCCCGCTGCCGCGCGCTCGCGCAGTTGTTCCGCGTCATGTTGAGCCAAGGGTCACCGTCGCGCAGCTTCGCGACACGGATCGCCAGCGCGCGCTCGAAGCAAGGCAGCGCCTCGTCCTGACGCTTCGCCTGCAGCCGCAGCATTCCGAGCTGCTCGTGCGGGAAGGCGGCGAGCGGGTGGTCGCCAAGACCTGAGCGGTCGTACTGCGCGATCGAGTCGAGCAGCTCCGTCTCGGCCTCGGCATGCCGTCCCTGGAGCTCGAGCGACCAGCCGAGGAGATAGGTCGCGTTGGCCTTCAGCCACGGCATGGCGCCGGATTCGCCTTCGAGCGTCGCCAGCGCGGCGCGTGCCGAGGCTTCGGCCTCGAGCGGTCGGCCGCGCTTCCCATGCAGCAGCGCCAGGTGGCTCTGGCAGGCGGCGAGCTCGGCGCGAGTGGCCGTCGTCGGGGAGCGTTCGAGGCGGCCGAGCGCGTCGCGGAGCAGCGCGTCCGCGTCGTCGAGGCGTCCGCTTGCCAACGCGATCCAGCCCGCTGCCCGCCGCGCGCCAGCGCGCTCGGTGACGAAATCGGGCGGCAGCGCATCGGCCCTCGTGATCGCATCGCCGGCGAACCGCTGCGCGTCAGCGAGTTCACCGTTGGCGGCGAGGGCGTCGGCAGCGTGGATGAGGATCACCACGACCTCGTTCGCAATGGCGTCTCGGCTTTCCAATGCCTGGCGCGCGGCTGCGCGCAGCTGCGTCGCCGCTTCGTCGAAGCGGCCGACGACGAGCAGGTAATGGCCGAAGTCGCTGCTCACCAGGCAGCGCGGCCATGCGGTGACCGGAAGCTTCGCCTCGACGATCGCGAGCGCCTCGAGCAACGATCGCTCGGCCGCCGCGAAGTCGCCTCGGCGCTCCGCGATCGCGGCGCCGACTCGCAACGGTTCGACGCGCGGCAGCGAGCGCAGCGGGAAGTTCGCGTCGGCCGCAGCGGACGCCAGCGCCGCGTCGCGCTCGGCGTCGTCGAGGCGGCCGAGCCGCAGTTCGCACGCGGCGAGCACCGCAGCGGTCGTGGCGACGCGCGGATGGTCGATCCCGTTTGCGGCCACCATCGTCGCGTGCGAGCGCTGCAACCACGGCAGCGCGGCCTCCTCCAGGCCGCGTTTCATCAGCGACTTGCCGCGGATGCCGTAGACCGACCAGCAGACGTTCGGCGACACGGCGAGCGGCGCGGAGCTCTCGAGCAGCGCGATCGCCTCGTCGAGGTCTCGCTCGGCGGGTTCGGTGCGGTCGAGTCTCATCCGTACGCTGGCTCGCTGGGCGAGTGCCTGCGCTCGCCAGCCGACGCCGATCGCGACCGAGCGGTCGTCGAGGAAACGGGTGAGCGCCGTCTCCGCCTCGTCGAGGCTTTCGGTGCGCGACAGCACTTCGGCGAAGACGATCCTCAGCAGGTGCTTCGTGTCCTCCGGATCGGTCGGATCGCCCGGCGTGAGCGAGACCGCCTCCTGCAGCAGCGGCAGCGCTCGCGCGTCGTCGCCCAGCATCGCGTGCACGCGCCCCAGCACGCCAAGCAGCCGGCCGCGCAGGTCGGGCCGATCGCGCAGCCGCTGTTCGAGCGCCTGGGCGCCGTCGGCCAGGAGCTCGCCGATCGGGGTGTCGGGGCCTCTGCCGCCGATGTTGCCGGCGCCGAGCAGCAACCCTTCGAGCAGCGACGCCGACTCCTCCGCAGCGCGCGACGACTGCTCGATGGCGCGGCGCGCGGAGCGTTCGCGCAGCAGGAAACCGCTCGGGACGCCGGCGGCGGCCAGGAGCGCGAGCGCGACGCTGGCGACGCCGGTCGGATGGCGCTGCGCGAAACGGCGCGCCCGCAGCAGCGGACCGGGCGGCCGCGCCACGATCGGCCGCTTCTCGCGCAGCCGCGTCAGGTCGTCACGGAACGCCGCCATCGTCGCGAAACGCTTGCGGCGATCGAGGTCCATCGCGATGCGGCAGACGTCGTCGACGTCGCGCGGCAGCCCCGGCTGCAGCAGTCGCGGCGGCGGCGCATCGCCGAGCAGCACGCGCCGCCAGGTCGTCGCCGGATCGCCCGCCGGAAACGCGGCGCGCAACGTCAGCAGCTCGTAGAACGACGCGCCGAGCGAGTAGACGTCGCTGCGCGCGTCGAGCGGCTCGCCGCGCACCTGCTCCGGCGACATGTAGGGCAGCGAGCCGAGCGGCGAGCCGCTGCGCGTGATCGCATCGGCGTTGCCAGCGTGGCCCGCGCTCGCCAGCCCGAAGTCGAGCAGCAGCACGCGGCCATCGGCGGCGACCATCACGTTCGAGGGTTTGACGTCGCGATGGAGCACGCCGGCCGCGTGCGCATGCGCGAGCGCGTCGGCAACCTGCTCGATGACTCGTAGCGCGAAGTCGAGGAAGCTTCCGGCGAAGAGCGGCGGCAGCGTCGCCGCGCGCGCCAACTCGTCGAGGCCGGCGCGACGGCGCACGATCGTCGCCGCATCGCGGCCGTGCAGTTCGTCGAGAGCGGGTGGCGGCGCTTCGTGCCCGTCGAGCTTCTGGACATCGTGCAGCAACTCGGCGAGCGTCGCGCCCTGCACTCGCTCCATCGTGAACCACGGCACGCCGTCGTGCTCGCCGACGGCATAGACCGGGACGATCGCCGCATGCTGAAGCTGCGCGATCGTCTTCACTTCACGCAGGAAGCGTTCGCGCGCGCCGGCGAACCAGAGCTGCTCGGGCCGTACCGTCTTCAGCGCCACCTGCCGCCCGAGCGCCGCCTCCTCCGCGAGGTGCACCACGCCCATGCCGCCACCGCCGAGGCGCCGCAGCAGCCGATAGCCGGCGAACGAATCCGCCGCAGTGGGTGAGGCGGGCGGCGCCGCGAGCGTGTCGTCGGCGAGCCCGTTCTCTTCGAGCCATGCGAGTCGCGCGCGCAGCTCGGCGGCGAGTTCGGGGTGGCGCGTGCAGGCCTCCGCGAGTCGCTCGAGCCGCGCGTTGCCCGGCACTTCGAGGCAGCTGGCCAGCAGCTCCTCGACGAGCGCTGCTGGCGCATCGGGCGCGGAATCGGGCAACGGCTCGCGGTTCACGGGTTCCTTTCGTTTCGGTGCCGGCCGGGAGCGTCGCCTCGCAGCGCGACTCGATGAGAGAGGAAAGGGCGCGCGCCGTAAAGCGTGACGGCTGGCTCCCGCAGTCACACCGGCGAGGCGATCCCCTTTCAGGAGCCATTCCCGCGGCCGGCGCTTCGCATTGCCGTTCGCACCTCCCGGAGCTCCCTCGATGAAGCGCGCGATGAAGTCCTGCTCCGCTGCCAGCGCCGGCTCGCTCTCCCTGCTGCTGTTGCCGTTGCTGTGCACCGCATGCCCGAGCAAGACGAGCACGCGCAGCTTCACCAAGGTGACGGCGGTCCAGGAGGCGACGGGTGCGCTGCGCGAGAGCGGCGGCGGTCTGCTGCTGGCAGCGAGCACCGGCGACTCCGACGCCGTCGACGACGAAGGTCTCTACGAGTTGTGGGTGGCGCTCGACGGACAGGTCGCGTCCCCCATGCGGGTGCTCGACGCTGCCGGCGCGATCGAGCCGCGCCTGCTTGTCCATGGCCTCGAGTCGGCGCGCGCGGCGTGGTTGCTGCCGACGACGGCCGGCGTGCGTGCCGGTCTCCTGCAGTCGAGCCGGCGCGACGAGGCGGAGGCGTGGAGCGCGATCGATGAAGTAGAGAACGCGGACGTCGCCGAGGACGCCTTCGACCTCGCCGGCAACGCCGCCGGCGCAGCGCTGGTGGTCTGGGAGACCGGCGGGTCGCTGCGCGCCGCGCTGGCGGCGCCGGGCGCTCCTTTCGCGGCGCCGGTCACGCTGCACGACGCGGCTCCTTCCGATGCGATCGCGACGCCGCGCGCGGCGCTGGCTGCCGACGGCAAGGCGCTGATCGTCGCGCATCGCGTCCTGGCGGTCGACCAGGTCGAGGTCGTGGCGTGGTCGTACGACCCGGCGACCGGCTTCACGTCGCGCGGTCGGCTCGACGCCTCGGCTTCCGCCGTCACCTCGCATGTCGTCGTCGGCGCTGCGCGCGCAGGCGGGTTCGCCGCCGCTTGGCTGGAGCCGAACGACTTCGGCGCCGAGCTCGTCGTGCGACGCGCGGACGCCGCGGTCGACTTCCTCGACACGGAGCTCATCGCGTCGCTGCTCGATGTCGACTCGCGGATCGAGATGGCCTTCGATGCGAACGACGCGTTGCTGCTGGCGTGGACCGACGTCGATCGAGCGCAGATCGCGCGTTCGCCCGGCTTCGGCGACGTCGACGTCTTGTCGACCCTGTTCCTCGAGGCCGACGATCCGGCGGCGCTCCAGCTCGCCGCCGGCGCGGACGCGCTCGGCACGATCGTGGCGCTCGAGAGTTCGGCGTCGAGCGGCGGCGAGCCGAAGATCCGAGGCACGCGCTTCCTCGCCGATGCCACGTTGCTCACGGGTGATCCAGTCACCGGCGTCCGCCACTTCGTCAGCGAACCGCATGACCTCGACCTGATCCAGGGAGGTCCGCTCGCGATGGCGTTCTGGATCGTCGATGACGTTCTCGAGATCAACCTCTGGGCGCCGCCTCACGCCGAGTTCACCTGGAGCCCGAGTCGACCGGTGGCCGGCGAGGCGGTGAGCTTCGACGCGCACGCCAGCTTCTCGCGGTCGACCAACGGAGCGCGCTTCCTCAACTGGGACTTCGACGGCGACGGGAGCTTCGACGACGAGGGCGATCGGCCCGAATGGACCTTCGCCGCGCCCGGAACGTACGCGGTGGAGCTCACGGTGGAGGACGGTCGGCGCGGCGTCGCGAAGGCGGTCGAGATGATCACCGTCGGCTCCAGCGGCGGGGGACCGCCGTGGCTGCTGACGGTCGTGCTCGACGGCGGCGGCGCGGTGCGGGGCGATCGCGACTCGAACGGCGACCGGCTCCTCGACATCGACTGTCCGGCCGGCGGCGTCGAGGGCTGCAGCGAGATCTACGCCGACGGTTTGATCACCTTCCTCACGCCGACGGCGGATCCCGGCCAGCACTTCGTGCGCTGGGAGGGGCTGTCCGCGACCTTTGACCAGGACTTCGGTGTCGAGGGCTGCGAGGTGGTGATGAACCAGGACAAGACGATCACGGCGGTCTTCGAGGCGGACTGAACGCTGACTGACGCGGCGGTCACGTTCGCTGCGCGCCTCCCTTCCAGGCGGTGGATCGCGGATCGAGAGGATCCCGAACCGTCACCTGATGGCCCGCCGGAGTTCCACCATGAACGCGTCGAGAGCCGTGCTGCGGGTCGTTGCTGGTCTCCTGGTCGTCGTGGCCGGGACGATTGCCTGCACGCCGAGCAGCAGTCAGTCGGTGTCGAAGCACGTCCATCCCGAGGAGGTCGCTGGTGCGCTGCGCGCGACGGGCGACGGGCTCCTCGTGCTGACGCAGGACCCGGTGGATGGGGCGCTTGGCGAGTACTCGAGGGAACTGGTCGAGATCGTGGTGAACGCCGACGCGACGTTCGGCGAGCCGACCTTGATTGCCGACGGGTTGCTGGCGGCGGATCCTCGCGTCGTGGTCGCAGACGCCGGGCGGGCGCGGGTCGCGTGGCGCTCCGCCGACTTCGACACGGACCAGGTAGGACGGGTCCAGTGTTGCGCGCGCCGCAGCGATGGGAGCTGGGAGCAGCCGCCGAAGACCTTCCCGCAGACATCCATCGACTACGGAAGTCACGGCTTGGCCGGTGATGCCGCCGGGCACGGCCTTCTGGTCTACGCAGCGGATGGTGTCGTCTACATCGCGCTCGCGGACGTCGACCTGCCGTTCGCCGACTCGGAGCTCCTGTTCGGCGGCTCGCCGTCGATCGGCACCGAGCCGGTCGTCGCGATGAATGCGCGCGGCGATGGCGTGGTCGCGTGCCTGGCGGATCAAGGCGATGGTGTGGTGACGGTCGAGGCATGGGCGCTTGACCTCTCGCTCGGCCTCGTGCCGCTCGGTCGTGTCGACGACAGCGGTGCCGCTCGGGACCTGCGGGTCGCCGTCGCCGACGACGGCACGCGGGCGTTCGCCTGGCACGGCACCTTGAGTCCCGGCGTGGATGAGCTGCTGGTGCGTCGCCTCGATCAAAGCGGCGGCTGGTCGCCGATCGAGTCGGTCATCGTCGAGGGCGCCGACCCTGACGCCTTCATCTACCGCGACCCGATCCTGGCGAGATTCGACGGGAGCGGTGCGTTGATCGTCTGCTGGATCGGCATCGACTTGGGCATCGCGTGGTGCCGGTCGCCGACGCCGGGCGTCTTCGATCCGATCGTCGCGACGGGAATCAAGGCCGCCGCTGAATACGCGCCTTACTTCGACCTGGCGATCGATGGCAGCGGTCGCATCACCTGCGTGGGCGTCACGCCGGATGGATTCGATTACGACCTCGTGGCGCGCCGTACCCGAGTCGACGGCAGCCACAGCGCGGTCCGCTCGCTGCTCGCCGCCGATACGCCGCGCACGATCGACGTGAAGCCGACGCTGCTGGCGGGCGGGCCGCTGACGTTGGCGGTCTACACCGTCGGCACGGAAGAGCTGAGAGCGTCGCTCCTCGACGCGAACGCGATGCTCGATCCCGTGGCCAACTGGACCGTCGCTCCGGAGACACCGACGGCCGGTGTCGCCGCGAACTTCGACGCCTTCCGCACGAGCCGCGCACGCGCGACTGGCGCCGAGCTGACGGACGCGGTGTGGGACTTCGACGCCGATGGCACGTTCGAGAGCACTGGATTCACCGCCAACGTCAACTTCACGGCCGCTGGGACCTACCCCGTGACCGTCCGTGTCACCGACAGCTGGGGCGACTCGGCGATCGCGACGAAGACGGTGACCGTCGTTGATGGCGGTGGCGGCGGCGGTCCCGACATCGACCCGCCGTGGGAGCTGACGGTCACGCTGGCGGGCAGCGGCGCGGTCACTGCCGACTACGACGGCGACGGCAACAACGAGATCGACTGCCCGAACGTCTGCATCGCGAGCTATCCCCACGACAGCTACGTCTACCTCGCTGCGACGCCGGCGACCGGCTTCCACCTCGATCATTGGGAAGGCGATGTCATCGGCGACCCCGGCGAACTCGTCGTCCTGGTCCACATGACTGCCGATCGCGCGATCACGGCGATCTTCGCCGCGGACTGACAGGGAGCGGCCTCGCAGCCCGCCACGTTCGGCTCCTCGCCCGCTGCGGGCCCTCGCGGCGGACGGTAGGCTCCCGCGCCTTCCGTCCACCTGCGTCCCCGCTTCCGGAGCGAGCCGAGCCGATGTCGACGCCCCTTTCGCTGTGCGCCGCGTTCGCGGTCGCGCAGGTGATCCCAAGCCCATCGGGCTACGCCCCCGAGATCCTTCCCGACGATGGCTCGGCGCTGAAGGCGCTGTCGCGTCTGGCGCTCGCGCCCGGCCTGAAGGGCGAGCTCTTCGCGGCCGAACCGTTCTGCGCGAACCTCGTCGCGCTCGACCTCGCGCCCAACGGCGACTGCTACGTGGTGGAGACCTTCCGCCGCGACAAGCAGGTGCTCGACATGCGCGACTGGCCCGACTGGCTCGAGGATGACCTCGCCTGCCGGACCGTGGCCGACCGCGTGGCGATGATCCGCAAGCACGCGAAGGATCCCGCTCTCTTCCGCAAGGAGAGCGAGCGGGTGCGCCTGTTGCGCGATCGCGATCGCGACGGCCGCGTCGACTGGTCGAGCGTCTTCGCCGACGGATTCGACGAGGAGGCGGACGGCGTCGCTGCCGGCGTGCTGGTGCGCGGCAAGGAGGTCTACTTCACCGACATGCCGCACTTGTGGCGCCTGCGCGACGTCGACGGCGATGGCCGCGCCGATCAGAAGGAGGCGCTCTCGAGCGGGTACGGCGTCCACTTCAACTTCGTGGGCCACGACCTGCACGGCCTGCGCTTCGGACCCGACGGTCGCCTCTATTTCTCGCTCGGCGATCGCGGCCTCGACGTGGTGACGAAGGAGGGGCGCCACCTCGCGCTGCCGGACACGGGCGCGGTGCTGCGCTGCGAGCCCGACGGGGCCAACCTCGAGCTCTTCCACACCGGGCTGCGCAATCCGCAGGAGCTCGCCTTCAACGAGCAGGGCGACCTCTTCACCTGCGACAACAACTCCGACAGCGGCGATCGCGCCCGTCTCGTCCAGATCGTGAAGGGCGGCGCGACGGGCTGGAGCGTTGGCTGGCAGTGGATCAGCTCGCCCAATGCGCGCGGCCCGTGGAACAGCGAGAAGATGTGGCACCCGCGCAACAGCGAGCAGCCGGCGTGGCTGTTGCCTTGCGTGACCAATCTCGTGAACGGCCCGTCGGGTCTCACGCGCGATCCGGGTCGGCTCCTGCCGGGCGAGTTCGCCGGCGCCTTCCTCGTTTGCGACTTCGAGGCGCAGTGGGACAACACGCGGGTCGTCGCCTTCGACGTGGCGGCGGACGGCGCGGGCTATCGACTGGCTTGGGAGAAGCCGCTCATCGAGCGCGGCATCGTCGCGACCGACTGCGAGTTCGGTGCCGACGGTTGCCTCTACGTCACCGACTGGGTCGAGGGCTGGGCGCAGCCCAAGCGCGGCCGCGTCTGGCGCGTCTTCGATCCGGCCGTGCGCGCCAGCAAGGCGACCGCCGAGGTGCAGCGGCTGCTGGCGCAGGGGCTCAGCGGCCGTGAAGAGCGCGAGCTGCAGGGCCTGCTTGGCCACTCCGATGCGCGCGTGCGCCAGGAGGCGCAGTTCGCGTTGGCGGCGCGCGGCAGCGTCGACGCGTTGCGCACGATCACCCGCCTCACTGGCGGGACGCGCACGCGCGTTCACGGCGTCTGGGCGTTGGCGCAGATCGCGCGCAAGGGTGGGCCCGCCGCCGCTGGCGCGGTCGCGGCCCTGCTGCCGCTGCTGAACGATTCCGACGCCGAAGTGCGAGCGCAGGTCGCGAAGGGGCTCGGCGAAGCGAAGGCGGTCGCGGCGTTCGCACCGCTGTGCGCGCTGCTGGCCGACGCCGCACCGCGCGCTCGCTTCTTCGCGGCGCAGGCGCTGGGCGACCTGGCCGATGGCCGCGCCTTCGAGCCGCTGCTGACGCTGGCCGCGACGAATGGCGATTCCGACCTGCTGATCCGCCACGCGGTGGTGGTGGCGTTGGCGGCGTGCGCCGATGCGACGCGCCTGGCGCCGCTGTCGAGCCACCCGTCTCCTGCGGTGCGGATGGCGGCGCTGCTCGCGTTGCGTCGCCACGCGGCTCCGGAACTCGAGCGCTTCCTCGCCGATCCGGAACGCGCGCTGGTCACCGAGGCCGTGCGCGTCATCCATGACCTGCCGATCGCGAGCGCGCTGCCGCAGGTCGCGGCGCTGCTCGATGCGCGCGGCGTGCATGAGCTGCCGATCTTGCGCCGTGCGGTGAACGCGGCGTGGCGTCTGGGCGGCACCGAGCAGGCGGCGCGCCTGGCGAAGGCGGCGGCCGTGCGCGAGGATCTACCCGAAGAGATCCGCGCCGAGGCGCTGCGCGCGTTGTCGGACTTCGATGCCCCGCCGGCGCGCGATCGGATGCTCGGCGTCTGGCGGCCATGCGCGCCCGGCCGCGCGCCGGCTGCTGCTGCGGCGCTTGCGGGCCACGTCGAGGCGCTGCTCGCGTCGCCGGTTGGCAGTCTGGCGGAGGAGGCGGCACGCTTCCTCCAACGCGAGAAGCTCGCGATCCATGCCGACGCGCTCACGGCGCTGGCGCGGCGACGCGCGGCGCGCAGCGAGGCACGCAGCGCGGCGCTCGACGCGCTGGCCGCGACCGCCGCGCCGCAGTTGCGCGACGTCGTGGAGACGCTGCTCGCCGATGACGATTCGCGCGTGCGCGGCGCCGCGAGGAAGCAGCTTGCGCGCCTCGATCCGCAGCAGGCGTTGATCGTGCTGATCAAGGCGCTGGAGCGCGGTTCGATCGCCGAGCAGCAGGACGCCTACTCGATCCTTGGCGAGATGGGCGATCCGCGCGCTGCTGAGCTGCTGGTGCAGCAGCTCGATGCCATGCTGGCCGGCAAATTGGCGGCGCCGGTGGCGCTCGACCTGCTGGAAGCGGCAAGGAAGAAGAAGGCGGTGGCGGCAGTGGCCGCGCGCCTTGCGGAGCACGCGGCGCGGCAGCCCGCCGGCGACAAGCTCGCCGCCTACCTGGAGTGCGCGAGCGGCGGCGATGCCGGGCGCGGCCGCGACCTCTTCTTCAACCGCAATGACCTGCAGTGCGTGAAGTGCCACAAGGTCGGCAACGAGGGCGCCGGTGAAGCGGGCCCTGATCTCGCCGGGATCGCCGCGCGGCGCGATGCCACCTACCTGCTGGCTTCGATCGTCGATCCGAATCGCGACGCCGCGGTGGGCTACAACTCGACCGTGTTCGTCATGAGCGATGGCCAGGTGGTCGACGGTCGCGTGATCGGCGAGGACGCGACCCATTGGCGGGTGGCGACCGTCGACTTCCGTCAGCTCGCGGTGCTGAAGAGCGGCGTCCAATCGCGACGGATCGGCCTCTCGGCGATGCCGGCCGAACTCGCCACTCGCATGGAGCCGCGCGATCTGCGCGACCTCGTCGCCTTCCTGGCGTCGTTGCGATGACGCTGCCGGCGCAAGACGGCGCGACGCTGTTCGACTACTTCGCCCCCTGCACGCTCGGCCTCGAGCTGGTGGTGGCGGAGGAACTGGCCGGTCTGCGCGCGAGCGACGTCGAAGTGCGTCGCGGCGGCGTCGCCTTCCGCGGCGACAAGAACCTCGGCTACGCGGCGAACCTCTGGCTGCGCGCCGCGGTGCGCGTGCAGCAGCTCGTGCTGGACGTTCCGGTGCGCATCAAGGAGGAGCTCTACGGCTCGGTCACCGAGATCGAGTGGGAGCGGTGGCTCGATGTGGACGGCACGCTGGCCATCGATGCGTCGGTGCGCGATTCAGCCATCACTCACTCCGGCTTCGCCGCGCTCACCGCGAAGGACGCGATCGTCGACCGCTTCCGCAAGAAGTTCGGGCGCCGGCCCAATGTCGACACCAACGATCCGCATCTGCCGATCAAGCTCACGCTGCTCAAGGATCGGCTGCGCCTCTACGTGAACCTGTCGGGCGAGAGCCTGCACAAGCGCGGCTGGCGGCCGATCCAGGTCAAGAGCCCGCTGAACGAGGCGATCGCGGCCGGATTGCTGCTGGCCTCGTCGTGGGATCGCAAGTCGACGCTGGTCGACCCGATGTGCGGCTCGGGGACGTTCGTCGTGGAGGCCGCGTGCATCGCCGCCGACCGCGCGCCCGGCATGCTGCGTCGCTTCGCCTTCGAGCGCTTCCCCGACTTCGACGTGCGCACGTGGGCGATCATGAAGGAGGGTGCGGTGCAGCGCGCGAAGCGGGCGCTGCCGTTCGCGATCGCGGGCGCCGATCGGCACGAAGGGGCGATCGAGCTGGCGCGGCGGAGCGGGCGCGAAGCGCAGGTCGAGGGGCTGGTCTCGTTCACGCATGCGGAGGTCGACGACTTCGTGCCGCCGGCGCCGCCGTTCACGCTGGTGACCAATCCGCCGTGGGGGCAGCGCCTCGGCGAAGGCGAGGAGCTGATCGACTCGTGGAATGCGCTCGGCCGCTTCCTGCACCAGAAGGCGCTCGGCTGCCACGCGCATGTGCTGTCGGGCAATCCTGAGCTGCCGCGCCTGCTCGGCTTGAAGGCGAGCCGCAAGATGCCGCTGATGGATGGCCCGATCGAATGCCGGTGGCTGCGCTACGACGTCTTCCCGTCCGCGAGCCCGTGAGCTTCGCGTTCAGTCGTCATCGCCCTCGGTGTAGCCGATCGCCTCGAGTTCCCTCCGGAGCCGCTCGCGCTCCTCTTCCGACAGGTCGTCGGTCACCGCCTTGCCGTCGTGGTACCAGGAGTGACGGCGCTTCTGCTCGGCGATCGACTGGCGCAGCAGCGTGGCGAGGCGGTCGGTGATGTCGGGCTGCGCCGCGGCGACGTCGTGCAGCTCGAAGGGGTCGGCTTCGAGGTCATAGAGCTCCGACTCGCCGCCCTTGCGCCGGATCAGCCGCCAGCGCGCCGTCGAGAGCGAGAACTCGCCGCGTTTGGGCGGTGACATCGAGAAGACCGGGCGCTCCTCGAAGTCCTCGGCGAGCGCCGCGTGGCCGTGCGCTTGCAGCAGGAGTTCGTCGGACGGCAGCGTGGCGCCGGCGAGCGTCACCGCGGTCGGCAGGATGTCGATGGTGGAGAGGACCGTCGCAACGCGTTGCGGTGCGTGGCCGGGCACGCGCACCATCAGCGGCACGTGAAGCTGCTCCTTCCAGACGGTGCCGTGCGTGCGCTCGCCATGCTGGTAGAGCCCTTCCCCGTGGTCTCCGGTGACCACGATGACGCTGTCGTCCCACGCGCCTCTCGCGACGAGCGCGGCGCGCAGGTCGCGGAAGTGGTCATCCATCAGGCGCACGCCGGCGTCGTAGAGGGCGAACTCGCGCTCGAGGTTGGCGAGCCCGCCATCGATCTTCCGTTCCGCGAGGTGAGCGCGCAGCGCCGCATCGGCCGGGAACTTCTGCACGTGCTTCGCGTTCTTCTCGCGTGGCGGAGCGTGGGCATCGAAGAGATGCAGCCAGAGGCAGAAGGGCTCTGGCGCGGTCTCGAGCCAGGCGAGCGCTTCCGAAAGCGCTTCGGCACCGGCCCGCACTTCACCGCTCGGCTCGCCCCACGCCGCGAAGCCCGCGGCAAGCCCGGTCACCTTCTTGGTGGTCGCCGCCGTGACGAAACCGCCGGTGGCGAAGCCGTGGTCGGCGAGGATCTGCGGGTAGCTCTTCAGGCGCGCGGTGGAGACGAACGCGCGCTGCTCCTGCACTCGCTCGTCGGCTCGGAACGAGCAGGCCAGCACGCCGTGCTCGTACGGGAAGACGCCGGTGAAGAGCGAGGCATGGCTTGGCGTCGTGTGGGCGATGGGGGCGTAGCAGTTCTCGAAGAGGAGCGACTCGGCCGCGAAGGCATCGAGGTTCGGCGTGGTCGCGCGCGCGTAGCCGTAGCAGCCGAGGTGGTCCGCGCGAGTCGTGTCGAGCGTCACCAGGATGAAGTTCGCGCGCGGCGTTTCGACGCGCGTTGCCGAGGCCTCGGCCGTGCCCAGTTCGGCGGGGGGCGGCGCGGGCGTCTCCTGCCCGTCGCGCGCGACGGCGCCGAGCGACGCGATCGCGACGGCGACCGCAACGAGCAGCGAGCAGAGCGCGCGGGACATGGCCTCTCCATGGCGACGAAAACAGTGGCAGGTCGCGCCACCGCCTCATCGGCGAGTGCAGGAGACTAGCTACGCCCCGTGTTCAGCGGGGGGCCAGGGGGTGGCTGGCGAAATAGTCGGCGAGGGTGGCGGCAATGCGCTCCTGGCCGACGTCGTTGGGGTGCTGGTCGGTGGGGTGGACCCAGAGGTCGCGCTCGTTGCTGCCGAGGAAGGCGGGCAGCAGGTCGACGCACTCGATCGCCTCGGCGGTGCAGAAGTCGCGGACCAGCGCGTGCAGCTCGCCGAACATGTAGCCCGACTGCAGTTGCGAGAACATCGGCAGGATCGCGACCACCATCCGGCCATGGCGCGCCTGCATCAGGTCGCGCATCGCGAGCAGCCCCTGCCGCGTCCGCTCCCATTCGTCGGCGTGGGCGGCGACGAGCCGCTTCGCCTTGATGACGGTGGGCGTCGGCGGATGGAGCGAGCCGAGCCAGCCGGTGAGCGTGCGCTGGAGCTCGGTCAGCAATCGGCTCGCGCCGCCAAGCCACGGCTGGAAGTCCGGCGCGAGCGGCACGTACATCGGGATCTCGGTCGAGATGTCGTTCAGGCAGAAGCCGACGATCAACGCGTCGGGATCGAGGCGCACGCCCTGCTCGGCGAGCCAGGGGGCGTAGCTCTCCGGTCGGAAGCCGCGGGAGAAGCCGGCGTTCACCACCTCGACCGGAGCGCCGCGCGCCGTCGTGAGCTTCTTCTCGAGCCGCTGCACCCAGCAGTCGGCGAGGTTGACGCCAGCGGCGAAGGTGAATGAGTCGCCGACGGCGATCACGCGCAGCTCGCCGGCAGGCTTCTCAAGCGGGAAGTCGGCGTCCCGGAAGCCGAGCGAGTTCATGCGGTACTCGACGCAGCCGCGGGAATCGAAGTAGCTCCAGCGCGGGCGGTCGTACCAGCCGTAGCTCAGGCCGCCCGGCGCGATCTGCGTCAGCGAACCGGGCGGCGGCTCCTGTCCTTCGCGACCGAAGAACCAGGTGATCTCGGAGAGGTCGCCGATCATGCGGCGCTGCTCGTCGAGGATCTCGGGCGGCGCCAGCTCGTTCAGGTGGACGAGGCGCACGGTCGCCTCGCCGGCAGCGCAAGCGAGCGCCAACTGCGCCAGCACCCGCGCGGCCCGGGCGAGGATCATCCGCCGCCGCCGCCGGACTTGCGCTCGTCGTGCAGCAGCGAGGCCGAGAGGTAGTCGCGGTTCATCTCGGCGATGACCTTGACCGAGATCTCCTTCGGGCAGACCGCTTCGCATTCGAGGTAGTTCGAGCAGTTGCCGAACCCCTCCTTGTCCATCTGGTCGACCATCGCCAGCGCGCGTCGCTTCTGCTCCGCCTGGCCCTGCGGCAGGTGGCGCAGGTGGCTCACCTTCGCGCCGACGAAGAGCATCGCGGCCGCATTCGGGCAGGCGGCGACGCAAGCGCCGCAGCCGATGCAGGCCGCCGCGTCCATCGCCTGATCCGCCTCGTGCTTCGGGACCGCGATCGCGTTGCCGTCGGGGCAGCCGCCGGTGCGCGCGCTGATGAAGCCGCCGGCGGCGATCACGCGATCAAAGGCGCTGCGATCGACGATCAGGTCCTTCAGCACCGGGAACGCCTTGGCGCGCCACGGTTCGATGAAGATCTCGTCGCCATCCTTGTAGGCGCGCATGTGGAGCTGGCAGGCCGTCGTGCCCTTGCGCGGGCCGTGCGGAATGCCGTTCACGGTGAGCGAGCAGGTGCCGCAGATCCCCTCGCGGCAGTCGCTGTCGAAGGCGATCGGCTCCTCGCCGCGCGCCTGGAGCTGCTCGTTCAGCACGTCGAGCATCTCGAGGAACGACATGTCGGGGCTGACGTCGATGTTCGGGTAGGCGACCAGGCGGCCGGGATCGTTGCCGTCCTTCTGCCGCCAGACGTGCAGCGTGAGCTTCATGTTCGCGTGCGCGCTCATCACTTGTAGCTCCGGGTCGCGAGGTGGACGAACTCGTAGTCGAGCGCTTCCTGGTGCAGGGCGGCGCGCTTGCCGTCGCCCTTCCACTCCCAGGCGGAGACGTAGCAGTAGTCGTCGTCGTTGCGGACCGCTTCGCCATCCTCGGTCTGATGCTCGGTGCGGAAGTGGCCGCCGCACGATTCGTCGCGCTGCAGCGCATCGAGCGTGAGGAGCTCGGCGAACTCGAGGAAGTCGGCGACGCGGCCGGCGCGCTCGAGCGCCTGGTTCAGCGAGGCGCCGGAGCCGGGGACGATGACGTTGCTCCAGAACTCCTCGCGCAGCGCGGGAATGCGAGCCAGGGTGCGCTCGAGCCCTTCCTTGTTGCGCGCCATCCCGACCTCGTCCCACATGAGCTTCCCGAGCTCGCGGTGGAACGAATCGACGGTCCGTTTGCCTTGGATCGACAGCAGCCGGTTGGCGCGCCCGTTGACCTCGGCTTCCGCCTTCTTGAACTCGGCGTGGTCGGTGGTGACCTTGGCGAGCTTGGTCGACGCGAAGAAGTGGCCGAGCGTGTAGGGGATCACGAAGTAGCCGTCGGCGAGCCCCTGCATCAGCGCGCTCGCGCCGAGTCGGTTCGCGCCGTGGTCGCTGAAGTTCGCCTCGCCCAGCACGAAGAGGCCGGGCAGGTTGCTCATCAGGTGGTAGTCGACCCAGAGTCCACCCATGGTGTAGTGGACGGCCGGGTAGATGCGCATCGGCACGCGGTAGGGGTTCTCGCCGGTGATCCGCTCGTACATGTCGAACAGGTTGCCGTAGCGCTCGCGGATCGTCGCCTCGCCCAGCCGCTGGATGGCGTCGGCGAAGTCGAGGTAGACGCCAAGCCCGCCTGGTCCGACGCCGCGCCCCTCATCGCACGCGTACTTGGCGCTGCGGCTCGAGATGTCGCGCGGCGCGAGGTTGCCGTAGCTCGGGTAGCGCCGTTCGAGGTAGTAGTCGCGCTCGCCCTCGGGGATCTGGTCGGGCGCGCGCTGGTCGCCCTTGCTCTTCGGAACCCAGATGCGGCCGTCGTTGCGCAGCGACTCCGACATCAGCGTGAGCTTGCTCTGGTGGTCGCCGCTCACCGGGATGCAGGTGGGGTGGATCTGCGTGTAGCACGGGTTCGCGAAGAAGGCGCCCTTCTTGTGCGCGCGCCACGTCGCGGTGACGTTGCAGTTCTTCGCGTTGGTCGACAGGAAGAAGACGTTGCCGTAGCCGCCGGTCGCCAGCACCACCGCGTCGCCGACGTGCGACTCGACCTTGCCGGTGACGAGGTCGCGCACCACGATGCCGCGCGCCACGCCGTCGATGACGACGACGTCGAGCATCTCGGTGCGCGGCGACATCTTCACGCTGCCAAGGCCGATCTGCCGCGCGAGCGCCTGATAGGCGCCGATGAGGAGCTGCTGACCGGTCTGCCCGCGCGCGTAGAAGGTGCGCGACACCTGCGAGCCGCCGAAGCTGCGGTTGTCGAGCATCCCGCCGTACTCGCGCGCGAACGGGACGCCCTGCGCGACGCACTGGTCGATGATGTTGCGGCTGACCTCGGCAAGGCGGTGGACGTTGCTCTCGCGGGCGCGGAAGTCGCCGCCCTTGATCGTGTCGTAGAAGAGGCGCCAGACCGAGTCGCCGTCGTTCTGGTAGTTCTTCGCGGCGTTGATGCCGCCTTGCGCGGCGATCGAGTGGGCGCGCCGTGGCGAATCCTGGAAGCAGAAGGCGTGCACCTGGTAGCCGAGCTCGCCGAGCGTGGCGGCCGCCGAAGCGCCCGCGAGCCCGGTGCCGACCACCAGCACCTTGTACTTGCGCTTGTTGGCGGGGTTGATGAGCTTCAACTCCGACTTGCAGCGCTCCCAACGCGTCTCGAGCGGCCCGGACGGGCAGCGCCCGTCGAGCTTGCTGCTTTCGAAGCTCATCACGCGCCCTCCGCGAGGTGCACGATCCCGAGCCAGCAGGCCACGGGGATCGAGGCGTAGCCGAGGAAGATCAGCGTCGCGATCGCCGGGCCGGCGAGCTTCAGCGCGGACGCGTACTTCGAGTGGTTCAAGCCGAAGGTCTGGAACGCGCTGGTCACGCCATGGCAGAGGTGCAGCGCCAGCAGCACCATCGCGACGAGGTAGCTCGCCGAGACCCACCAGCATTGGAAGCTGCGCACGACCATGGCGTAGACGTCGTGGCGGCCGAGCGCGTCGGTCTGGCCGTAGTAGTCGTGGAGCACGAAGCCCCAGGTGAAGTGGGCGAGGTGGTAGACGACGTAGGCGAGGATGACCAGCCCCGTCATCACCATGGTCCGCGTTTGCGGCTTCACCTGCCGGTGCGCCTTCTTCGCGTAGGCGACGGGGCGCGCGGCATCGTTGGCCTTCGCCAGCCGCAGCGCCGTGACCACGTGCACGCCGACGATCACCAGCAATCCGATGCGCGCCACCCACAACAGCGGGCCGAGGCTCTGCAGCTTCTCGGCGTAGCTGTTGACGGCGTCCGCGCCGGCGAAGACCTGCAGGTTCCCGAGCAGGTGCGCGATCAGGAACAGCAGGAGCAGGATCCCGGTCAGCGCCATCACGGCCTTGGCGCCGATCGAGGATCGGTACAGCCGGCAAACCCAGCCCATGAAACCCTCCGGCTCGCAGATCAGCCGGCCCGTCGCCGATCGCGCCGCATGCCGCGCGCGCCCGCCGAGGCCGGAAAAGGCGAGGATGCTAGCGGCGTGCCAGGGGGCTGGAAGCCGCCGGGCGCAGGGGATCCGGCGGCCGGCGCGACTCGCGGCGGCGCAAGGGTGCGCGGGGCGCGGGAGATATCACGGCCGGACGGCGCCCCGTGGCGGCCAGCGAGCCGCAGCAGCGGCTCATGAAGCCAGGCGGCTAGCAGCCCGTTGGAGAACTCCCTGTGTCGCCTGGCGGCGTCTTTCAAGCCGGTACTTCGTCGGAGTCAGAACGTGCTTCGCAACTCGACAACTCAAGGGGAGTTGGCTTCGAACCTCCTCCTCGTCCCGACTCGAAATTCGCTCGGCAGACTCGCGGTGACTTCTCCAACGGGCTGCTAGTGCACGTAGCCGAGCTTGCGCAGCTGCTCGAGCGTGGCGGGGTCGGCCTCCTTCAACTGATCGAGCGTGAGGCTCTTGACGTCGACCTTCTCGCGGCGCGCGCGGTTGCGCGCCCACCAGGTCAGGACCGTGGTCTCGAGCCGATCGGCGATCTCGGCGTTCGCCTCCGCGAGCTCCTCGCGCTCGCCGAAGTCGCGGTCGATCCGATAGAGCTCGCGGCGCGGCCGTGGCAATCCAGCCGACGATTCGAGGTTCAAGATCAGCTTCCACGGCCCCTCGATCACGCTCAGCATCCGTCCAAACGGCATCGCCTCGCCGCCGGCCGCGGTGTGGTTCTCGGAGAAGATCGGCCGCGCTTCGAGCTCCTGTCCCTCCAGCAGCGGGCGCATGCTCCGTCCCTGCAGCCCCTCCGGCGCCGCGATCCCGGCCAGGTCGAGCAGGGTCGGATAGAGGTCGATCGACTGGACCGGCGATTCGATGACCAGCCCTTCCGGCACCAGGCCGGGCGCGATGATCAGCAACGGCACGTGGAGCAGCTCGTTCCACACCGAGAAGGCGTGGCTGGTGCTGCCGTGCTCCATGAACTCCTCGCCGTGATCGGAGGTCACGACCACGATCATGTCGTCGAGCGCGTGGTTCGACTCGAGCTTGTCGACCAGCAACGCGATCTCGTCGTCGTTGGCACGGATGTCGGCGTTGTAGAGGTCGATTCCGTACTTGATGAAGGGGTCGACGGGCACTCCCGCCAGCTCGAAGCTGGTCGGCGTGCAGCGGTTCGCCGCCTGCGCCCCCTTCCGCGCGGAGAGCGCGTTCCACCAGCTGCGGTACTGCTTCTCGCCGGCTGGGTCGGCGAACATCTCGAGGTACTTCTGCGCCGGCTCGTAGTTCTCGTGCGGGTCGACCGAGTGGACGTAGAGGAAGAAGGGCCAGCGGTCGTTCGCCTCGATCCACGGCAGGACCTTGTCGTTCAGCCGTCTCGCCGAGCCGCTGGCGAAGCCGATCGGATCGCCGTTGGGGATGATCGACGTGGCATCGGTGAACTGGCGGAAGCCCTGGTTGTAGTTCGAGAAGCGGCCCATGATCGGGTTGGCCGAGAAACCGACGGTGTGCCAACCCGCGTCGCGGAACGACTCAGGCAACGTCACGAAGGCGTTGTCGAGCTGCGCCATGAGGTCGGTCATCCCGGTCACCGTCGGATAGCACGAGGTGAGGATCGCCGACATCGACGGCTTGGTCCACGGCGCCTGCGAGAAGCAGTGGGAGAAGCGCGTGCCGCGCGCCGCGAGTTCCTCGAGGTAGGGCGTCGTCGGCCGTTCGTAGCCGTTCACGCTCAGGTGGTCCGCGCGACAGGTGTCGATCAAATAGAAGAGGACGCTGCGCTGGCGCGGAGCGACGGGAGTGGCGGGAGCGGCCGGATCAGCCGACGCCACCGGCGCCACCGGTGTCTCCTGCGCGCCGATCGTCAGCGCGGTGATCCATGCGAGCGGTGATGCGAAGGGCATGGCGGCGAGCTCCAGCGTCGAGTGCGGTCGTGTGAATGTACTTCGCGTCGCAGCTTGTTCAGAACCGCACTTACCACGCCCGGCCGACTTCGTTCGATTCACTCGTTCGATTCAGCGGAGACCGACGTCGGCCGCAAGGACCTCCAGCTCGAGCCGCTCCCGCCGTTACCGCCGCCCGCTCTTCTTCTGCACGCGCGTGCCCTTCTCGGTGCGATAGGTGACCAGCAGCGCGCCGTCGCGGGCGTAGCGATCGAACAACCGCTCGACGACATGCTCCTCGCCGGGCCATGGGTAGGCGAAGACGACATCCCAATCGTCGGGCTCACGCTGCAGCAGGGCGTGACCGTCGGGACCGCCGATGACCAGCCACGCCATCTCGGCGCGGATCTCCGCGAGGCGCTCGCCGCCGGGCGGGATGAAGCTGCCGCAGGCGAGCTTCACGTCGAGGGAGTGCGCGGCCAGCAGCGGCCGTGCGGCGTCGATCAGGTCGCGCTCGATCTCGATGCCGTGAGCGTCGAAGCCGAGTCGCCGGGCGAGACCGGCCACGACGCCGAAGCCGCAGCCCCATTCGCAGAAGCGCATGCCCCGCGCCAGCTCCTGCTCGATCAGCGCGGCGAGCGCGGGCCACACCTTGGCGAAGTCGCTGGGCACGAAACCGACGATCGGCTCCTGCCAACGCTCCTCGAAGAAGGCGTCGATGCGCGCCTGCGCGTCCGCGAGGAAGGCGGCCGTGGCCGCATCGAGCGGCGTGCTGCTCGGTCGCCACGAAACCTCGAGGAGCGCCATCGTCAGGGCGATTCCTGGCGCGTCGGGAAGCCCCGCTCGGCCTCTTCGCGCGTCCTCGCGGTTCGTGCGTCGACGACGACGCGCTGCAGCGCGCGCAACCCGTCGAGCAGCCGCGGGCCGGGACGGCCGAGGAACGCCTCCGGGATCGCGCGGATCACGCCGCGACGCAACGCGGCGACGCCTTGCCACGCCGCGCGTCCGGTCACCACCGAGCTTCGATACTTCTCCGGCTTCACGCCGCACCAGCAGAGGACGACGGCGTCGGGGTCGGCGGCAACCACCTCGTCGTCGCGCACCGGTCGGCTCTTCGCGGCGTCGCGACCGAACGGGTTCTCGCCGCCGGCCGCCGCGATCAGCTCGGTCACCCAGCTGCGTCGTCCTGGCACGATCACCGGTTTGGGCCACCACTCGACCAGCACGCGCGGCCGGCGCGAAGCGGCGCCCGGCCGCTGCTCCTCGTCGCGCTCGACCTGTTCGAGTGCCGCCGCCACCGCTCCTTCGAGCTCGCGCGCGACCGTCTCGCCGCGGGCGTCGTAGCCGAGGCGGTGCGCGATCTCGCGGATGTCCGTGGCCACGTCGGCCAGCGTGATCGTCTCGGGCGCGTAGTGGGGGAGTCCCGCCGCGGCAAGGCGCGCGATGACCTTCTCGTGGCCCGGCACCGTGTTCGATGCGAGGACGAGGTCGGGGCGCAGCGCGGCGACCTTCGCCACGTCGATGTCGAGGTCACGGCCGACGCGTGGCAGCCGCGCCAGCAGCTCGACGGGAAAGTCGGAGTCGTCATCGACGCCGACCAGCATCTCGCCGAGGCCGAGCGCCGCGACGATCTCGGTGTTGCTGCAATTGAGGGAGACGACGCGCAACGGAGAGCTCACTTCACCTCGTCGTCCTCGTAGACGACGACTTTCCGGTCGGCACCGCTGCGGAAGAAATCGACGTACTGCTTGAGCGGCCCCATGCCGAGTCCCTTGCGCAGCGCATCGACGTGGTCACGATCCTCGAGCGCGATGACGACGAGGCGCCCCTGTTCGTCGCTGCCGAGCTGCGAGCCGTAGCGCTGGCGACGCCCGAGGTTCACCTGCAGGCGATCGAAGAGCAGCGCGTAGTTCTCGCCACTCAGCCCGTGCTGCCGCACGTCGCGTTCGATCATGGGCAGCGCGGCGATCATCAGCGGAAGGTCGCCGCTGTGCTGCACGATCAGGAAGGCCGCGCCCGCCGCCTCCTTCCCGAAGCGCTCGACGTCGATCCAGCCGATCTCCTGCACCAGCCTGGTGAGCCACGCGGTGTTGTCGGGATCGACCGTCGCCATCTCGGCCTGTCGCTTGGGATCGGTGCGCACGATCTGGTCGAGCTCGCGGCGCCGGGCGAACTCCGCTTGCAGGGCGGCGACGCGCTCGGCTGGCAGCGCGATCGGCGTCGCGAAGGCGAGTGTCGGCGGGTCGAGCGCCGCCGGTGTCGCGTCCGCGGCGACGGCGCGGAAGCGGTCGCTGTCGGCGCCGGTGGTGACGACGAGCAGCTCGCCGTCGAAGGAGAAGTCGCAGCGCACGCGGCGACCCCACGTCGTGCGCAGGCAATGGTCGATGTCGTAGTCGGCGCGAGAGAAGAGGAGTCGCCCGTCCGTCAACTCGCGCAGCCGGTCCGCTTCGAGCAGGAGGTAGTGGCCCGGTGCCGCGACGTCCTGCCAGCAGCCCGCGAACTCTTCCGGCGGCAGCGACGGCGCGCGCGTCGAAGGAACGCCGACTTCCTGAAGTGCGAGACAGGCCGCCAGGATCGCGCCGAGCATCGACTACTCCTTCTTCCAGACCTTCTCGAGGTCGGTGGAGCACGCATTGCGGATGCCGTTGTCTTCGAGGATCTCGTCCTGCGCGGCCAGCACGTCGGCGCGCTTGAAGACCAGCGTCTCGGTGCCTTGATCGGCGAACTCGATGACGACGAACTCGTCCTTCTGGTCGCGCAGCACTTCGACCAGGTGGGCGAGGTTGTTGATCGCGACGCCGTTCACCTTGCCGACCACGCTGAACGGGCCGGCGTCGTAGCCCTTCGACAGCTGGTGCGGGAGGAGCGGCGAGCAGAGCATCACGAGCTGCTCGCCGGCGAAGGCGACGTCATCGCCCAGCCGATCGACGATCGGGCTCTTCGAGCCGAGCACGCCGCGCACGATGCCGCCGGCATAGTCGGCATAGACCGGCGAGAAGGCGCACGGACCCCACACGAAGTAGCTCGGGTAGCGATTCCCCAGTGTGGGCAGCAATTGCGCGCCGCGCGGCGCGATGGGCAGCTGCAAGTCGAGTGGCTTGCCGCCGCGCACCACCGTCACCGCCACCTTGCCGTCGTGCTCGATCGAGGCGACCCAGTACTGCCACGACAGGCGCAGGCCATCCTCGCCGGCGACCATGCCGTCGTTGTCGATGGCGTGCGGGCCGATGCGCTGCACGACGTCCCACGGCTCGAGGAGCCCCGCGGTCGACGCCGACGGCGTGCCGGTGAGCATCAGCCCGGTGACCGACTTGTCGATGCCGAGTCGCGTGCGCAGCGCCGGGTTTTCGAGCGTCTGCAGGCGCAGGTCGAGGCGCGGCTTGCCATCGACGCTGCCGTCCGCGGCATCGTCGAGGAACGTCCGCAGCTCTTCGCTCGGGATCACGTAGCCGATGTTGTCGGCGCCGCGGATGCCGCTGAAGCAGAGCCCGACCACCTGGCCGTCGACGGCGGCGGGGCCGCCGCTGTTGCCGGGGTTGATCGCGGCGTCGACCTGGATGCGCAACCCGCCTTCGCCGTCGTTGTACGGCGCATACTCGATGCGCGAGATCGATCCCTCGGTCACCGACAGCGTGTCGCCGCCGATCGGGAAGCCGAAGGCGGCGACCTTCGCGCCGACGGCCGGTCGCGTCGTCGCGAGCGTCGCCACCGGTCGTGTCGCGAGCGCCGTCGCATCGTCGAGCTCGAGCAGCGCGAGGTCCATGCCCACCGAAATCGCGCGCACCTTGGCGTTGAGCTTCTCGCTCGATTGGTTCGGCTGCACGCGCACCTGCGTCGCGTAACGCACGACATGGGCGTTCGTGAGGATGCGGCCGCCCTCGAGGACGACGCCCGAACCCGACTGCTCGGTCGGCTGCTGCTTGCTCCACGGCCGGATCGCGTCGGGTGCGCGCACGGTGACGTGGATCTTCACGACGGAATCGCGCAAGTCACCGACGGCACAGGCGAGCACGAACGGGACGAGCATCGACAGCATGGAGGTCTCGCGAGGTGGAGCGGAACGCAAGGCCGCGGCGCGGCGTCGCGAAGCGGCGGATCATACGGCTGGCGCGGCGCGCCGATCAGCGTTGGCAGCGCGTGCAGAAGAAGGTCGATCGCTGGCCGACTCGCGCGACGCGGATCGCCGCGTGGCAGCGCGGGCACGGCGCGCCGGCTCGGTCGTAGACGGCGAGTTCGAGGCGGAAGTAGCCGGAGGTGCCGTCCACCTGGACGAAGTCGCGCAGCGTGGTGCCGCCCTTCTCGATCGCCTCGCGCAACACCTCTTTCACGGCGGTAGCCAATGCGTCGAAGCGGGCGCGCGCGACGCGGCCCGCCGCGCGACGCGGGTCGATGCCGGCGCGCCACAGCGCCTCGTTGGCGTAGATGTTGCCGACACCGACGACCACGGTGCCATCCATGAGGAAGCTCTTCACCGGCGCGCTGCGACCGAGGGCACGCGCGGCCAGCAGCGCTCCGTCGAAGCTGCGTTCGAGCGGCTCGGGGCCGAGGTCGCGCAGCAACGCATGCTGGTGCGGATCGCCCTCGATCAGCAGCAGGCAACCGAATCGCCGTGGGTCGTGGAGACGCAGGCAGCGGCCGCTCTCCAACACCAGGTCGACGTGGTCGTGCGGTCGCGCCGGCGTCGTCGCCGGCAACACGCGCAGGCTGCCCGACATTCCGAGATGCAGCAGCAGCGTTCCGGCAGTTGCACCGTGACGTGCGAGCGGCAGCAGCAGGTACTTCGCGCGCCGCTCGACCGAGGCGATGCGGGCGCCGGCCACGCGCGCTTCGAGGCCGGCCGGCAGCGGCCAGCGAAGGCGACGGTCGCGCACCACCAGCTGCACGATCGCGGCGCCAAGTACGTGCGGGGCGATGCCTCGCCGCGTGGTCTCCACCTCGGGCAGCTCCGGCATCTCCCTTGCTCCTTCAGTCTTCTGTCGCACCCCGACGATGAGGCGCCGAGATTGGCGCGCGAGGCGGGCTGCAGCGGCGGTCGTTCGGGAGGCGGGGCATGGGCGAGATGGACGATCTAGTCCGCGAATTCCTC
The DNA here is from genome assembly GCA_031409275.1 of Planctomycetota bacterium. Taxonomy (GTDB): domain Bacteria; phylum Planctomycetota; class B15-G4; order B15-G4; family SIAN01; genus SIAN01. The sequence continues at coordinate 209,434 of JANNXA010000010.1, read as the reverse complement.
GTCGAGAGCGCCGAGAACCTCGACCGCCTCGATCAGGAGTTCGTGGCGCTCGAGAAGAACCCCGGCGATCCCAAGCGCCTGGCCAGCATCTTCCGCTCGATCCACACGATCAAGGGGACGTGCGGATTCCTCGGCTTCTCGAAGCTCGAAGCGGTCGCGCACGTCGGTGAAAGCCTGCTCTCCAAGCTGCGCGATGGCGCGTTCGGGCTGGACGGGGAACTCACCACCGCGCTGCTCAAGCTCGTCGACGCCGTGCGCGAGATCCTCGGCCGCATCGAGAATCACGGCAGCGAGGGTGACGAAAGCTACGACGCCTTGAAGGCGCACATCACGCAACTAAACGAGTCGCGCAGCAAGGCGGGCGCCGCCAAGCCGGCCGCTGCGCCACTGAATCCGGTTCCGGTCGCTGCTGCGCCGGTCGTCGCTGCGCCCGTCGCTGTTGTGCCAGTGGCCGCCGCTCCAGTGGCCGTGCTGGTCGTGGCACCCGCGGTTCCGGTGGAGGCCAAGCGGCCCGCCGAAGCGGAAGCGGGGGACGGCGGCAAGCACGGCGTCGCCGAGACCAGCTTGCGTGTGGACGTCGGCCTGATCGACCAGCTGATGAACCTGGTCGGCGAGCTGGTCCTGGCGCGCAACCAGATCTTGCAGCTGACCTCGAACCAGGGCGATGCCGGCCTCACCGCCACGATGCAGCGATTGAATGTCATCACCTCCGAGCTGCAGGAAGGCGTGATGAAGACGCGCATGCAGCCGATCGGCAACGTCTGGAGCAAGTTCCCGCGCGTCGTGCGCGACGTATCGCTCGCCTGCGGCAAGCAGGTCCGCCTCGAGATGGAGGGCAAGGAGACGGAACTCGATCGCACCATCGTCGAGGCGATCAAGGACCCGCTCACCCATCTCGTCCGCAACTCGATCGACCACGGCATCGAGACGCCGGCGGCGCGCACCGCGAAGGGCAAACCCGCCGAAGGCGTGGTGACGCTGCGCGCATTCCAGGAGAACGGCCAGGTCATCATCGAGATCTCCGACGACGGCGGCGGCATCGATCCCGAACGCATCAAGAAGAAGGCGCTGGAGAAGGGGCTTCTGACCCCCGAGCAGGCCGCCGCGCTGTCCGATCGCGACGCCATCCAGATGATCTTCCTCGCGGGCTTCTCCACCGCCGAGAAGGTCACCAACATCTCCGGCCGCGGGGTCGGCATGGACGTGGTGAAGTCGAACGTCGAGAAGATCGGCGGCGACATCGAACTGAAGAGCCACGTCGGCAAGGGCGCCACCGTTCGCATCAAGATCCCGCCGACGCTGGCGATCATCCCGGCGCTGCTGGTCGTCTCGGGCGGAAGCTGCTTCGCCATTCCGCAGGTGAACCTGGTCAAGTTGATCCGCATCGACGCCGAACAGGTGCCGACGGCGATCGAGAGCATCCAGGGGACGCCGGTCTACCGGCTGCGCGGCAACCTCCTGCCGCTGATCGACCTCGATGCGCTGCTCAGCGGCGACAAGGCCGATCGCGCGCAGATCCTCGCGCGCAAACGCGAGTGCCTGAACATCGTGGTGCTGCAGGCCGAGGATCTGCAATTCGGCCTCGTCGTCGACAACATCTACGACACGCAGGAAGTCGTCGTCAAGCCGCTGTGCAAGATGCTGAAGAGCATCGAGGTCTACGCCGGCGTCACCATCATGGGCGATGGTCGCGTGGCGCTGATCCTCGACGTGTGCGGGGTCGCCCATGCCGGTGGCGTGGTGACCAAGATGCAGGAGCACGGCATCGCCGACAAGCGCGGCGAGGATGAGGCTGCCGACTTCGTCGAACCCAGCACCGTCCTGGTCTTCCAGGCCGGTGGCCGTCGCATGGCGGTTCCGTTGGCCGACGCCGCGCGCCTCGAGGAGTTCAAGCGCGAGCAGATCGAGTTCGGCGGTGATCAGCCGGTGGTGCAGTACCGCGGCGAGATCATGCCGCTGGTGCACGCGGCCGGTGACCGGTCCTGGACGAGCGCCGAAGGCGTCGCGCACGTCGTCGTCTACGCCTTCGAGGGCCACCACTTCGGCCTCGTGATCGATGGCGTGCCCGACATCGTCTACGAGGCGATTCGCGTGCGTCAGACCGCGAGCGCATCCCGCGGCAGCGAGTCCGTGGTGCTGCAGGAGAAGGTGACCGAGCTGATCGGCTTGCGCCAGGCGCTCGAGCGTGCGCAGCCGGGCCTGTTCGATCTCGCGGCCGTCGCGACCGGCGCCTGAAGGAGAACGTCATGCATCAATACTGCACGTTCACGCTGGCGGGCCACCGGTTCGGCATCGACGTTGCCGAGGTCCAGGAGGTGGTCCTGCCGCAGAGCATGACGCGGGTGCCGTTGGCGCCGCGCATCGTGCGCGGGCTGCTCAATCTGCGGGGCCAGATCGTCATGGCGATCGATCTGCGCGCCTGCCTGTCGCTGCCCGATCGCGGCGAGGGCGAGACGCCGATCAACCTGGTCGTGTGCAGCGATCACGGCGCGGTCAGCTTCCTGATCGACGAGATCGGCGACGTCGTGACGGCCGAGCCCGAGCGGTTCGAGCGGACGCCCGACACCGTGCCCGGCGTCGTCCGCGAAGTGTTGAAGGGTGTCTACAAGCTCGAGGGGCAGCTGCTCCTCGTGCTCGACAAGGAGAAGGCGCTCGCGAGTGGCGCGAGCGTCTTGAACGCGCATGGCGCCCGCGACGGCGCGCGCAATCACGCAGTGCCGGCAACGGCCGCTGCCGGAGAACTCTGATGGCGATCGCCGAAAAGCGGAGCGCGCGCGCGCCGATCGCAGAGCCGGGCGCGGAGCGCGTCGATCAGGTCGGAGTCATCCAGCAGCTGGCACGCGTCGCCGACGATCTTGGCCGCGACGCGGAGACGACGACCACCGAGGCGAGCCGGCTCGGCGCCGGCGCGAGCCGTGTCAGCGAGGGGTTGCGCAGCGTGAGCGGCAGCCTCGAGCAGATGACGACCAGCATCCGCGAGATCTCGAAGAACACCAGCGAGGCGGCGCAGGTCGCCCGCTCGGCGGTTTCGGCGGCGGAGTCGACCACGGCGACCGTCTCGCGGCTCGGCGCCTCGAGCGCCGAGATCGGCGACGTGGTGAAGGTGATCTCGTCGATCGCGCAACAGACCAACCTGCTGGCGCTGAACGCCACCATCGAGGCGGCGCGCGCCGGCGAGGCGGGCAAGGGTTTCGCGGTCGTCGCGAACGAGGTGAAGGATCTGGCGCGGGCGACCGCGAAAGCGACCACGGAGATCGTGCGCCGCGTCGAGTCGATCCAGGCCGACACGAAGAGCGCCGTCGCCGCGATCGCCGCGATCTCGCGGATCATCGCGCGCATCCACGACAGCCAGAACGGCATCGCCGGAGCGGTCGAGGAGCAGAATGCGACGACGACCGAGATCGCTCGCTGTGTCGCCGACGCCGCACGCGAGAGCGGCGAGATCGACCAGGGCGTGGCGCGCGTGAGCGAGTCGGCGCGCGCGATGTCGCGCGCTGCCGTCGCCTGTCGGAAGACGGCCGCGACGCTCGCCGGGCGTGCGGAGTGATCCGATGGGGTGCATCCGGGTGCTGGTCGTCGACGACTCCGCGGTCGTTCGAAAGATCCTGTGCGACACGCTGGCCGCCGACCCGATGTTCGAGGTCGTGGGTACCGCCGCCAACGGAAAGCTCGCGCTGACGCAGGTCGAGGCGCTGGCGCCCGACGTCGTCACGCTCGACATCGAGATGCCCGAGATGGACGGGGTCGAAGCGGCGCGCCAGCTCTTCGCGCGCTGGCCGAAGCTGCCGGTCATCATGTTCAGCACGCTGTCGCAACGTGGCGCCACCGCGACGCTCGAAGCGTTGGGGGCGGGCGCCGTCGACTACGTCGCCAAGCCCACCAACAGCGCCAGCCTGCACGAGGCGATGCAGGCGCTGCGCGAGGACCTCTTCAACAAGTTGAAGCATCACGGCGGGCGTTCGGCCGCCCGGCGAACCCCCGTGGCGCCTGCGCCTGCGACGCGGCCAGCAGCGATCGCACCCGCGGCGCCCGCCGCGCTCGATCACCGCGGCAAGCCGCGTCCGCCCGGTTCGCCGCATTGGGACGATGCGCAACGCAGCGACTTCCGCGGCAGGATCCGCGGCTTGAAGCTTCCGGCCCTGCCGACGCCGCGTGTCGCGGCGCCAGCGCCGGTCCACCACGCGCCGCCAGCGCTCGCATCCCGGTCCGCGACGCCGACCAGCTTCCCGCGCAAAGCGCCGCGCCTCTCGGCCGGCGATACGCCTGAGATCGTCGCGATCGGCGTCTCGACCGGCGGCCCGTCGGCGCTGAACGTTCTGCTTCCCGCGATCCCCGGCGACTTCTCGCTGCCGATCGTGATCGTGCAGCACATGCCACCGCTGTTCACCAAGCTGCTATCGCAGCAGCTTGCCACCAAGTGCCGGGTCAAGGTGCACGAGGCGGAAGCGGGCATGCTCCTCGAGCCAGGGCATGTCTACATCGCGCCCGGCGATCACCACATGGTCGTCGAACGCGCCGGCAGTCAGTTCAAGCTCACGTTGAACCAGGACGCGCCGGAGAACTCCTGCCGCCCCGCCGTCGACCCGCTGTTCCGGTCCGTGGCGCATTGCTACGGCAAGCGCGTGCTGGGAGTGGTGTTGACCGGCATGGGCAGTGATGGCGCCAAGGGAGCCGAGGCGATCAAGCAAGCCGGTGGTTCCGTGCTGGCGCAGGACGAGCAGAGCAGCGTGGTCTGGGGAATGCCCGGCTTCGTCGCCGGTCGCGGTCTTGCCGACGCCGTGCTCCCGCTTGGCGAGATCGCCGCAGAGATCCTCTGTCGCGTTCCGACGAGCGGTCGAGCGCCACGCAAGGTCCCGGTGAGCTCGTGACCCCTCCGCCGCCGTCGAACTCACCTCCGCCGCCGCTCTCGCCACCACGCGCGCCGGTTCCAGTGCAGCCGCTGCCGCCGATTCGTGCAACGATCGCGGCGCCGCTGCTCCACTCGCCAGCGGACGCATCGGTCGCGCCTGCCGTGCGCGCGATCGCCGCCGCTCCTCCGGCACCGTCCCTGGTCGCCCCGGCCGACTTCGAGCTCGTCCGCAAGCTGGTGCGCGAGCGGGCCGGGATCGTGATCGAGCCGCGCCAGGAGTACCTGGTCGAGACGCGACTCAAGACACTCGCGCGGCGGCGCAACGTCGAGAAGCTCGCCACGCTGTTCGATCAGCTGCGGCTGGGCCACGATCCCAAGCTCGCGGTCGAGGTGGTCGAGGCGTTGACCACCAACGAGACCAGCTTCTTTCGCGACTTCGAGCCGTTCGAGGCACTGAAAGGATCCATCCTGCCCGAGCTGCTGCGGGCGCGGGCCAGCAAGCGCACGCTGCGCATCTGGTCGGCGGCGTCGTCGAGCGGTCAGGAGGCCTACAGCCTGCTGATGATGATGCGCGACAGCTTCATCCAGCTCGGAGCGTGGAAGCTCGAGCTGCTCGGCACCGACCTGAGCGCCGAGATGGTGCGCCGCGCGAAGGCGGCCACGTACTCGAGCTTCGAGGTACGCCGCGGCATGGCCGATGCGCAGACGTGGAAGTGGCTCGAGCCGGTCGGCGACGACTACCGCGTGAAGGAAGAGCTGCGCGAGCTGGTCGACTTCCGCGAGATGAACCTGGTCGCGCCCTTCCCGCCGATGGCGACCTACGACCTCGTGCTGCTGCGCAACGTGCTGATCTACTTCGACGTCGAGACCAAGCGGCAGATCCTGAAGCGGATCCGCGCCGTGCTGGCGCCCGACGGTGTGCTGATGATCGGCGCGTCGGAGAGCCTGCTCGGCGTCGACGAGTCCTGGAAAGCGGTTCGCGTCGGCCGCGCGACGACCTACAAACCATGAACGCGCGCAGAACACTTTTCGCTCCACGGAACCGGGACGTTGCGCCGAAGAAATGGCTGCAACTCAGCTCTCGCGAGGAAAGCGAATGAAGATCCTGGTGGTCGACGACAGCAAGGCGATGCGCAAGATCGTCGCACGCACGCTGAAGCAGGCGGGTTTCGAACAGCACGCCGTCGAGGAAGCGGAAAACGGCGCGCTGGCGTTCGACGCCATCAAGGCGTCGCCACCGGACCTCGTCCTGTGCGATTGGAACATGCCGGAGATGAATGGAATCGAGCTGCTGCAGAAGCTGCGCTCGGAAGGGCAGACGGTGAAGTTCGGCTTCGTGACGACCGAGGGCACGCCCGAGATGCGCAAGCTGGCGATGGACTCAGGCGCGCTCTTCCTGATCGCCAAGCCGTTCACGCCCGAGACGTTCCAGCAGGTCCTCCAGCCGGTGCTCGCATCGTGACGGTCACCCAGGAGTTCACGCTGCAAGACTGGTTGCAGATCACGGTCCAGGCCTGCGAGGAACTCGCCACGGGGCAGCTCGGTTGCCAGACCTTCACAGTCGGCCCCTCGGCGACGGAAGCACCCGTCACCGACGTCGGTTCCTACGTCGCGCTGGTCGGCGACGAGACTTCGGCACAGATCGGCGTGGTTGCGTCGATCGACGGCTGCCGCGCACTTGCCCGCAAGATGCTGTGCATGGAACCGAGCGAGGAGATCAGCGATGCCGACATGTGCGATGCCGTCGGCGAGATCGCCAACATCCTCGGTGGTTCCGTGAAACGGCTGATCTCGGAGCGCGTCCCGGGCTTCAAGCTCGGGCTGCCGCTCTTCATGCAGGGGCGCCTGCTCGCCTCCGATCGCCAGGAGGTTGGCACCGTGGCGGTGAAGATGGGCGAGATCGAAGCCCATCTCCTGGTCGTCCGTTTCAAGGCGAGCTGACGCGCGGAGCTTTGCCCATGCCGACCACCTTGCTCCACCACCTCCCGGAAGCCGGAGTCGTCGCGAGGACGCTGTCGGGCCTGATCGGCCGCACGGCGACCGCGAAGGCGGGCAAGCCGGTGTTGCCGGCGGCGAAGCAGCCGGTGGTCGTCGCGACCTACGTCGAAGCTGGCGGAAAGCTGGCGGCGGCGTTGATCCTCGATCTGCCGCTTGCGGCGAGCGCTGGGGCCGCGTTGGTGATGTTGCCGCCGGTCGTCGCGCAAGAGGCCGTGAAGTCGGGCAAGATCGAGGACAACCTCGCGGAGAACCTCCACGAGGTCCTGAACGTCTGGGCGGCGCTCTTCAACTCGCAGAAGACCCCGCGCGTCGCGCTCTGCACGGTGACGACCGCCCCGCAACTGCCGGAAGCGGTCGCCGCGCTCGCGAAGGCGCCCGGCGGCCGCGTCGACCTCGAAGTGGCGATCTCGGGCTACTCGTCCGGCAGGATCAGCGTGCTGGTCGTCTGATCGATGCGCCAGGAGTGACGGCGCGGTAACGCGAGCGACCCGCAACGGCCGCTCGTTCCCGTTGGCGAGCGGTTGCCCGGGCGCGCTCCGCGAGTTCGGCGGCCCGCGCCTTGCGATCAGCGTTGCGCCGCGAGGCCGGAGTTCGGCTGCGTGCGCGTCGTGCGTCCGGCCGCCTGGGAGAAGGCTCCTGACGCGGGGCGCGCCGCGTCGCGCTCTGGCGCGCGGCGTTCTTCAGCGCAAGCGACGCAGCGAAGCGAGTTCCGTCGCCGACAACGCCACCACGGCTCCTGGCGCGAGCGCCCCCAGCTCGAGGGGGCCGATGCGCAGGCGATGGAGCGAGCGGACGGTCAGCCCGACCTGCGCCAGCGAGCGGCGGATCTGCCGGAACTTGCCTTCGTCGAGCACGACCTCGAGCAGCGTGGTGTCGGCTTCGCGGCCCTGCACCGTCACCCGCGCGGGTCGGCAGCGCTCGCCATCGTCGAGCACGATTCCCGCGCGCAGCGGCGCGAAGAGGTCGTCGGCGGGCGCTCCGTCGACCACGACGCGATAGACCTTCTCGACGTGGCGCTGCGCGCCGACCAGGCGATCGCCAAGCGCGTGGTCATTGGTCAACAGCAGCAGCCCGGTCGAATCCTGGTCGAGCCGCCCGACCGGCATCACGCCGCGCAGCGGTTCCGGGATGAGTTCGGCGACGGTGGGCCGCCCTTCCGGGTCCTTCATCGTGGTCACCACGCCGAGCGGCTTGTTCAGCTTGGCGTACAGCAGCGCGGCGCGCTTCACCGGCTGGCCGTCGACGGCGACGTCGTCCTTGCGCGGATTGGTCTTCCACAGCACGTCGCGCCGGATGGTGCCATTGACGGTGACGTGACCGCCGGCCACCAGCCGTTCCGCCTCCTTGCGCGAACAGAAGCCCCACTTCGAGATGAGGCGCGGCAGGAACTCGAAGGGGCGTCGATCAGCGGCGCTCACGGCGTGCTCTTCATGAAGGGTGGTGGGGGCTCGCTGCCGGATCGTGCAACGGAGCCGTGCAACCGCATTGGCTCATAGGTCCTCGTTGCGGACGCCGCAAGGAATGGCAGCTGCACCCTCGCTTCGCGCAGGCCGTGCGAGCTATCGTCCCGCTCACGATGGATCGCGCCGAAGGACAGCTCACTCCCGAAACCAGCGAGGTCCTCACCGACCTGCGCGCGGCGTGGTCGGTGATGTCCGCAGACGAGCGCATCGACGCGCTCAAGCTGCTGCCGGAAGACGAAGCCGAGGAGTTCTTCCTCGGCCTCACGGCGCGCGAGCAGGCGCAGCTGCTGGTGGTGCTGCCCAACCTGACGCGCCGCACGTGGCTGCGACTGCTGCCGCTCGATGAGGCGGCCGACGTCGTCCAGCAAGCGTCGCGCAGCGAGCGCGACGGCCTGATGGCGCTGCTCGACGACGTTTCGCTGCGGGAGGTGCGCGCGCTGTTGGCCTACGCCGAGGATGAGGCCGGCGGCTTGATGAACCCGCGCTTCGTGCGGCTGCGTCCCGAGATGACCGTCGACGAGGCGATCCTCTACCTGCGCAAGCAGGCGCTGCAGAAGGACCGCCCGATCTACTACTGCTACGTGCTCGACGCCGAGCAGAAGCTGCGCGGCGTGCTTTCGTTCCGCCAGCTGCTGACCGCGCCGGCGGCGAAGCGGATCGAGGAGGTCATGGTGACCGATGTCGTCACCGTGGCCGAAGACCTCGACCAGGAGAAGATCGCGCCGCTCTTCTCCAGCAAGAACCTGGTCGCCCTCCCGGTCCTCGATGCCGAGGGCCGGATGAAAGGCGTCGTCTCCGCGGAAGACATCGTCGACGTCGTCACGGAAGAGGCGACGGAAGACATCCAGAAGCTCGGCGGCGTCGAGGCGCTCGACAAGCCCTACCTCGAAGTCGGGTTCGTCGAGCTGCTGCGCAAGCGGTTCGGCTGGCTCGCCGTGCTCTTCCTCGGCGAGACCTTCACCGCCTCCGCGATGCAGCATTACGAGCACTCGCTCAAGCAGTGGAGCGTGCTGATGCTGTTCGTGCCGCTGATCATCTCGAGCGGCGGCAACTCCGGGTCGCAGTCGTCGACGCTGGTGATCCGCGCGCTGGCGCTCGGTGAGCTGCGCCTCGCCGACTGGTGGCGCGTCTTCCGGCGCGAGCTCGGCTCGGGCGTGGCGCTCGGCGTGCTGTTGGCGGGCATCGGCGTCATCCGCGTGCTCGCCTGGCAATGGTTCGGCATCTACGACTACGGCGAACACAACCTGCGCCTCTCGTTCACGATCGCGTTCAGCGTCGCCGGCGTCGTGCTGTTCGGCTCGCTGGTCGGTTCGTCGCTGCCCTTCGCTTTGCGCTTTTTCCGGCTCGACCCCGCCACCGCGTGCTCGCCATTCGTCGCCACCTTCTGCGATGTCAGCGGCTTGCTGATCTACTTCACCGTCGCCGCGCATCTCTACATGGCAGCGGTTCCGCCGCAGCCCTGACGCGATCACGCTGTCCGCATTTCGCTCGGATTGACGTCCACCGGATTGCGGCTCTGATGCGTCGCCGGTGGTGGGAGGAGCGCAGCTGGCCTGGCGATTGGCCGCTGCCGTTCCCTTGACGCGCACTTCGTCCGCGCGAATCAGCTGAGCCCGATGGGCTCGCGATGGGGAGGGGGACGGTGTTTTCGCCATTCATTGCCCGGGCGCGTGTCGCGCTCGGTCTGGGGATCTCGTTTGCGCTCGGCATCGTCGTCACGGCGGGCTGGCGCGAGACCGCTTCGCGCGTCGCGCTCGCGCATGCACGACCGCTGCCCGATGGCGCGATCCGGTTGATCGTCGCGCAAGAGCGTCTGCGCTTCGAGTTCGCCACGCCGATGGTCGGTGCGGCGGCGCTCGATCTGCCTGGCGCGACCGCCGGCGTCGACGTCACGCTCGATCCGCCGCAGCCGCTGTCGCTGTGGTGGAGCTCGCCGACGACGCTCGAGGTGAGGCTCGCCGAGCCGCTGCCTCGCGCGCGGCGCACCCAGGTTCGGCTCGCCGCCGGTCTCGTCGCGATCGACGGTCGCTGCGTCGAGCCCGCGCGCGAGTTCGACGTCGCGGCACCGGGGCCGCGCGTCGTCGATCTGCAGCTCGCGCCGCCGCCCGCGGGAAGCGCTGCTCCGTCCGCCTTCGCGCTCGAGTTCGACCTGCCCATCGCGGCGGCGGCGTTGCAGACCGCGTTGAGCGTGACGGCGCCGACAGGAGCGCCGCTGGTCGCGCACGTGACGAGTCGCGATGGGACACGCCACCTCGTGCAGCTCGAGTCGTCGCCCGCGACGCCGCTGCCGCCGCAGGTCGAAGTCGCGTTGGCGGCGACGTTGTGCTCGACCGTCGGCCCGTTGCCGATGGGCGAGCCCTACCGCGCCCCGCTCGAGCTGGCGGCACCGCTGCGCTTCCGTCGCGCCGAGGCGACCGCGTCGGGACTCTCGATCCGCTTCAACCACGCGCTGGTCGATTTCGATCCCGCGCTGGTGCGCGTCGAGCCGTCTTCGCCTTGGGCGGCGGAGCTGCGCGACGGGGCGCTCCTTCTTCGCGGCACGTTTCCGGCGGGACGCGCGTTGACGCTGCACCTCGCGACCGACTTCCCTGGTCGCGGCTTGCTGCGCCTCGCCGCCGCCGAGCAGCACGCCCTTTTCGTTCCGGACCGTCGTCCGCAGCTCGACTTCGCGCGCCGTGGCGAGGTGCTCTCCAGCGCGGCCGGCGCGGAGCTCGAGGTCGCGACGGTGAATGTGCCGCGATTCGAGGTCGCGCTCTGGTCGATCTACCCGAACAACGTCGTCGCGCTGGCGCTCGATGTCGACACGAGCCTTGAGTCGTTGGCTGCGCCGCCGCGCCGCGCCTTCGTCGAGGTGACGGCGGCTCGCAACGAGGGGGCGCTCACTCGCGTCGACCTCGCGGCCTTGTTCGGAGCGCCGCCGGTCGGCCCCTGCGTGGTCGAGCTGACCGCGCCCGAGGCTGGAATCCGCTGGCCGGAGCGGCGCCTGCTGCAGGTGAGCGAGCTGGGCCTTTCGGCGCGCGTCGGCGTCCGCGATGCGGTCGTCGCGGTTCGCACGTTGGCGAGCGACCTCGCGGTCGCCGACGCCGACGTCGCGCTCTACACCCCGACGCGGCAACGGTTGGTGCGCGGGCGCACCGATGGCGAGGGGCTCGCCGTGCTGACGTTGCCGGCGCCGCAGGACGACCGCGTCCCCTACCTCGTGGTGGTGACGCACGGAGACGAAGTCGCGTGGCTCGAGCTCGAGCGGTTCCGCGTCGACCTTGCGCATCTGCCGGTCGGCGGCGCGCCGCCGACGCCGATCGGCGGCCTGGAAGTGCTGCTCCACCCGACGCGCGGGCTGGTGCGTCCAGGCCAGACGATCGACGCCACGGCGCTCGTCCGTGAACGCGACGGCCGCGCGGCGGCGGGCGTGCCGGTGATCGCGCGCTGGCTCGACGCGCGCGGGCGACTGCGGCGGCGCCAGGAGTTCGAGGTGCCGGGCAGCGGCCTGTTGCCGCTCACGTTCGAAACGTCGGTCGCCGATGCCACTGGCGCCTGGCGGGTCGAGCTGCTGCGCGGCGGCCTCGCGCCCGACGATGCGGCGCGGCCGCGCCTGGCGGAGGCGACGCTCTTCGTCGAGACCTTCGTGCCCGATCGACTCGAAGCGCAAGGCGCGTGGCTCGCGCCGTTGGTCGCGGGTGAGCCGTGCGAGTGGCAGCTCGAGGCGCGCTGGCTGGCGGGCGGCGTCGCCGCGGGGCGACGCGTCGTGGTGCGACCGCGGGTCGACGTCGCGCGGTTCGAGCCGCCGGTCGACGGCGCGTCGGGAAGCGGACTTCTGGACGCCTCGTTCGCCGACCTCGAACGAAGGACTCCGCCGGGGGATCTCGCGCCGATCGAGACGGTGACCGACGCGCTGGGGCGGGCGCGTGTCCGCTGTTCCCTCCCGCCGTTGCCGGCCGGCATCGGTGCGTGGCACGTGCTGCTGCAGGCCGAGGTCGACGATCCATCGGGACGCGTGGTGCGCACGCAGTCGGTGGCCAGCGCCGTTCGTGCCGGGACGACGTTGGGCGTGCGACCGCTGGCCGGCGGCGTCGAGGTGGTCGCGTGCGGCGGCGCGCCCGACACCACACTCGCCGTGGACGTCGAGCTGCAGGCGCGGCAATGGCAGTGGGGCAGCGACGGGAACTTCGAGTCGCGCGTCGCCATCGAGGTGGTGGCAACGCGTCGCGTGGTGGTGCCGACGCCGGGTCGCATCGAAGTCGAGCTGCCGGCGTGGATCGAGGCGTCGGGCCGTTGGCCGGTGGTGGTCGTGCGGGGCGGTGGCCAACGCTGCGAGCTCGAACTCGCAGCGGCGGGGGCACGCCCCGATCGGTTGGCGTTGAGCGGGCCGGAGCGGGTGGTCGCCGGCGGCGCGTTCGAGCTGACGGTCGACGCGCCATTCGCCGGTCATGCACTGGTCACACTCGAAGGGGAGCGGCTGCACGGGGCGAGGCTCGTCGCCGTGGCGGCGGGCCGCTCGACGTTGACCTTGCAGGTGCCGGCCGAGGAACTCGGACCGACCGTCCATGCCGTCGTCACGCTGACGCGACCGCAGGCGCGACGCGATGCGACGCCGCCCGACTGGCTGGTCGGTGCGCTGCCGCTGCAGGTGGACCGCAGCGCGGCGTTCCTGCCGGTCGCGGTCACGGCGCCATCGCACGTCGAGCCCGGTGCGACCGTCGTCGTCGCCATCGACGCGCGCGGGGCGACGGCGGCGACCGTTGCGCTGGTCGATGTCGGGACGTTGCAGCAGACGCGCCATCGCGACGCCGATCCGCGCGCGGAGTTCCTGCTGCCGCGTCGCCTGATCACGCGCGGCGCCGACAGCCGGGTCGCGCTCCTCGCGGGCGCCCGCTTCCCGCTCGAGCGACTCGTCGGCGGCGATGACGCGCTGGTCGCCGCCAACCTCGCGCTGGGCACGACGACGATCGAAGTGGTGGCTCTGTTTCGCGGCGACGTCGTGCTCGACGCGGACGGGCATGCGGAGCTCCGCTTTCCGCTGCCTTCCGACTACGAAGGGCGGTTGCGGGTCGCCGTCGTCGCGGCGGGTCCGATGCAGGTGGGCGCCGCCGGCAGCGATCTCGAGGTGAGCGCGCCGCTTTCGCTGCAGCTGGCGGCGCCGCGCCGATTGAGTGCCGGCGATCGTGCCGAGGCGGTGGCGACGTTGTGCAATCGGACCGGAGCGGCGCTCGAACTGGAGTGGAGCGCGCAGGTCGGCGACGGGCTTGCGCTGGCCGATGGCGCGGCGGCGCGCGGCACCTTCACGTTGGCGGTCGATGAGCGGCGCGACTGGAAGCTCGCGCTGCAGGCCACCGCGTTCGCAGGCGCTGGGACGTTGCGAGTCGATGTTCGCGGTGGTGGCCACGAACGCAGCGTCGTGCGCCCGGTGCCGGTCGCTCCGCGTGCACGCTTCGAGCGGCGCCGTGAAGCGCTCGAGCTCAGCGCGGGCGACCATGCGCTCACGCTCGGCAGCGACTGGCTCGGTGAGAGCGTCGCCGTGCGGCTCGTGGTCGACACGCGCCCCGATCGGCAGCTCGAACCGATGGCGCGCGCGCTGATCGACTATCCGCACGGCTGCATCGAGCAGACCGCCTCGCGCTGCCACGCGCTGCTAGCGGCGCTCGAGCTCTTCCCGCAGCTGGTGGACGACCGCGAGCAGCCCCCGGAAGCGTTGCTTGCCGCCGGCATCGAGCGGTTGCTGTCGATGCAGCTTGGCAGTGGAGGCTTCTCCTATTGGCCGGGCGGCGCGGCACCGCATCGCTTCGGCACGCTGTGGGCGTTCGACCTGCTGCTGCGCGCGCAGGCGGCCGGCCGCGCGGTTCCAGCGGACGCGGTCGCCCGGGCCCGCTCCTTCATCGAACGCGAGATCGCGGCGAGCCGTGCCGACCTCGAAGCGTGTTTCGCCATCGAGCTGCTGTCGCGCAGCGGTCGACCGTTCGCCACACGGCTCGAAACGCTGGCGATGGCGCCGCCCGATGGGGAAGGGGCGCTGCTGCTGGCGCTCGCCGCGGTGCGACTGGGGCAGGAGCCGACGGCGCGCGCGCTGTTGGCGCGGGCGGATTCCCTCGCTGCGACGACCTCGACCTCCGAGTCGTTCGGCTCGCCGTTGCGTCGTGAGGCGCTCGAGCTGCGCGTCCGGCTCGCGCTCGATCCCGCGGACCGCGCGCTCGCCCCGCTCGCCGATCGCTTGCGCGGTGCGATCGCCCATCCGGAACGGACGACCACCCAGGAGCAGGCGCAGCTGATGCTGGCGCTCGCGGACTACTTCGCCCGTTTCGCCAGCGGCGAAGCGGGTGCGCCGGCGCTTCTTCAGATCGGCACGCAGCGCCAGGAACTGCGCTGCGGGGAGCCCGTTTCGTTCCGAGTTCGGCCGCACGAGGCGTTGCAACTGCACTGTCCCGGAGCGCGGTTCGCGGCGCTCGAAGTGCAAGGGCTCACGGTCGAATCGACCGCGCGCGGCTTTCCCGACTTCTCGCTGGCGCGCCGCTTCGTCGATGTCGAGAGCGGCCGCGAGCTCGCGGCGGGCGAGACGCTGCGGCGCGGCCGACTCTACGACCTCTTCCTCGACGGTCGCGTTGCCGGAGCGATGCCGCAACTGCTGCTCTCCGATCTGCTGCCCGCTGGGATCGAGAGCGAGCCGACGCCCGGCGATCGTGAAGCGCGTGCCACCGGCGCTGCGCTCGACCACGTCGAAGTGCGTGATGATCGCGTGCTCTTCTTCCTCGACGTGCGCGACCCGGCCGGCCGCTTCACGTTGCATCACCGAGTGCGCGCCGTCTTCGCCGGCCGCTTTGCGAGCGGTGCCACGCAGCTCGAATCGCTGTACGAGCCCGGACGGCAGGCCACGTTGCCATCGACGAACGTCGAGGTGTCGCCGTGATGCGATCGCCGCGAGGTTGGCGGGACGGTTGGCGGCGAGCAGCGATCGGCACGTTGGCGATCGTGGGCGGCGCTTGGCTCGGCGAGCGGCTGCTCGACTGCGTCTGGCCATTCCCGCTTGCGGCGCTGGCACGCGCGGGGGCCTCGACGGTGGTGCGCGCGGCGGATGGCACGGCGCTGCGCGTCACCGCCAACCGCGAGGGCGAACGCTGCCTTCCGGTCGAACTCGACGCGGTGGCGCCGGTGCTGTTGGACGCCCTGCGCGTCGCGGAGGATCGCCGCTTCGCGGAGCACGGTGGCATCGACTTCGCCGCGCTGCTGCGTGCGGCGGTCGCCAATCTCGGCGCTGGCCACGTCGTCTCTGGTGCGTCGACGTTGACGATGCAGCTGGTGCGGATCGCCGAGCCGCGACCTCGCACCTTCGTCTCGAAGCTGGTCGAGCTGTTGCGCGCGCGTCAGCTCGAGCGGCAGCTCACGAAGGCGGAACTGCTGCGCGAGTACGTGACGCGCGTCCCGCTCGGCGGCGTCCGCGGTTTCGAGGCGGCGGCATGGCGTTGGTTCGGGATCTCGGCGTCGCAGCTGATGCCGGCAGAGGCGGCGCTGCTGGTGGCGATGTTGCCGGCGCCTTCGCGGCTGCGACCCGATCGCGCCGCGATCGAGCTGCGCGAGCGGCGCGATCGGCTGTTGAAGCGGATGGCGGCGGAAGGCGTCCTCGACGCCGGCGCGCTCGCGGCGGCGCAGGCGACGCCGTTGCCGTCGGCCATGCGACCCTGGCCCTTCCTCGCGCCATGGGCATGCGAAGCGGCGCTGCGCGGAGCCAGTGCGGTCGGCGGCGAGCTGGTGACCGCGTTGGATCGCGGACTGCAGGAGCGCGTCGAGCATCTGGTCGCGGACCAGGATGATGCGGGCGCTGACGGGCTCGCGGCAGTGGTGGTACGACGCCGCGACGGCGCGGTCGTGGCGATCTGCGGCGGTCGTCGCTTCGCCAGCGATCGCGCCCATGCGGCGCTCGCGCCGCGCGACGCGGGCAGCACGCTCAAGCCGTTCCTGGTCGCGCTGGCGCTCGATGGCGGCGCCGCGAATCGCTTCACCCCGGTGGTCGATGCCGCGCAGCAGTTTGGCGACTTCGCGCCGCGCAACTTCGACAGCTCGTTTCGCGGC
The DNA here is from genome assembly GCA_031409275.1 of Planctomycetota bacterium. GTDB lineage: Bacteria > Planctomycetota > B15-G4 > B15-G4 > SIAN01 > SIAN01. Next base: position 193,066 of record JANNXA010000010.1, on the reverse strand, counting down.
GCGCAGGCGTTGCGCGACGCGCTGGTGCAGTCACGCAACGTGCCGGCGGTGGCGCTGCTCGCCGAAGTCGGACTCGCGCGCTTCACGGAACTGCTCCTGACGCTCCGACTCGAACCGGGCGTGCGTCCGCTCGACCTCACCGCCGCGCTCGGAACGGTGGCGGTGTCGCCGCTTGGCCTGGCGCGCGCCTACGCCCGTTTCGCGGATCCGGAGGCGCAGGTCGGAGTGGGGGCGCCAGCGCGTCAACAGGTGCTCGACTGGCTCGCGCAGGGGCCGCCGCTGCCGGGCTTTCCATCGTCGCGTGCGCTGCCGTGGAAGACCGGTACGTCGTCGGGACGGCGCGATGCGTGGTGCGTCGCCGTCGCCAACGAGCACGTCGTGGTGGCGTGGCTTGGCAACCTCGCGGGCGGCGGATCGGCGGATCTCGTCGGCGTGCAGTCGGCCGCACCGTTGTGCGCGAAGCTGGTCGCGGCACTGCCGTGAAGTGGCGCCGCGCGGCTTGCTTGCCAAGCGGCGAAGTCAGCGGCGGGGCAGCAGCAGCAGCGGCCGCGTGGGCAGCGCTTCGATGGCGATCTGCCGCGGCGCGGGTCGCTCCGCGGGGAGCGTGGCGCCGGGCTCGCCGTCATCGCCCATGGCATGGAACTCGAACTCGCCGGCGGGCAATCGCAGGCGCAGCATCCGCGATGCTTCGACTCGGAAGCGCGCGGCGTCGAGCGCGCCATTGCTCCAGCGCAGATCGACGACGACTCCGCTGGCGGTACGGAAGCTGCGCAGGAAGCCGTCGCTCCAGGTGCGCGGCAGCGTGGGCAGGAGGGCGAGCGTCTCGCCCTGCTCGTCGAGCAGGAAGCTGGCGATCGCCGCGGCGGCGTCGAGTTGCCCCCGCATCGGGTCGAGGCCCTCGAACTCGAGGTTGCTCGCCGTCTGTTTCGCGAGCCGTGGCGACAGTGCGGCCCATGCGGCGTCGCCATCGAGGCGCGCACGCGCCGCATCGACGCGCTGCAGATCCTCCGCGCGCGGCGGCGTCGAACTCTCCGTGGGTTTCAGCGCCGTGGGCCAGCGGCTCGGGGTGGCCAGCAAGCTCGCGGCGGCGCGCCGCTCGTCCGGCAGCGGTCCGCTGCAGGCGAGGCGATGGCGCGCCATGAGGAACCAGGCGGCGACCAGGTCGGGATCCTCGGCACCCGACGCGACGACGCGCAGCCGCTGATCGGTCGCCGCGAGTCGTCGGCGTTGCAGGTCGCTCACCTCGCCGAGTTCGAGCGCGAAGTCGCCAAGCAGCAGCTCGCGCGCCTCCTCGTGGCGCGCGATCAGATCGTCGAAGGGAAGTGCGCTGGCGGCCGCGAGCGTCGCGTCGATCGCGCGCGCGCCGGTGCCCGCCAGATCGTTCGGCTCCACCGTGCAGTGCACGACGAGGGCATAGACGCCCGTCGCGGTGAGCGTCGTGCCGTCGCTCGCGAGCACGCCGCCGACGCTCTTGATCTGCAGCGCTCCATGGTGGGACGCGCGCTCCATCACCAGCCGGTCGTTGCCGGCGACGACCGCCGGGGAGCGCTCGGCGTCGCGCCATCCGATGCGCAGCGAGAAGGGGCCGCCCTCTTTGCGCAGGCGGATCACCAGCAGCGGATCGGCGTGGCTGACGAAGCTGTCGCAAAGGAAGCGGTGGTCGCCGTCACTGAAGGTCGCGGTGACGACTCCTTGGTCGAATAGGAGCTGATGCTCTTCGTCGAGGGTGGCGCCACCCTCGGTGAAGTCGATCTCGACCACGCCCGCCTCGATCCGCTCGATGCCGTGATGGGCGAGCGACCATCGCGGCTGGCGCGCGACGCCGAAGCAACGCGCTTCGAGCCGTCCGTTGCCGAGTCGCAGCGCCTCTTCCGGCGCGCTGCGCTGGCGGTAGTGCAGGCGCAGCACATCGGCGGGGAGGGGCAACTCCTGGCGCGAAAGCGCGAGAGCAGCCAGGACGGGAAGGGCGAGCTCGAGGACTTGCATCAGAGGTTCCGGTGGCGAGCGGCAGGTGCGTCGCGCGGCTTTTCTAACAGCCCGTTGGAGAAGTCGTCGGGAGTCCGGCGAGCGGATTTCGAGTCGGGACGAGGAGGAGGCTCGAAGCCAACTTCGAACGGAGTTGTCGAGAGCTTCCGACGAAGTGCCGGGTTGAAAGACGCCGCCGGGCGACACGGAGAGTTTTCCATCGGGCTGCGAACCGCGCGACTATGGTGCGCGCTTTCGGAGGCAGTACGAAGGCATGGCCGAACCGTCCGTGAGCCGCGAAGCGAACCCAGGCATTGCGCTGGCGATCGTGCTGGTGGTTGGTGTCACCGGCGCCGGGAGCTTCGCGCTTTCGCGACTCGTCCACGCGCCCGCGACTCCCGCGACTTCGCGCGCCGGGCGAGGTTCGGATTCGCCCGCGGCGATGGCTCCGACTCTCTCCGCCGACGAGCTTGCCGCGCTCGAGGCGTGCGATGCGGCACAAGCGCGTGTCGAGCGGTGGCCGACTCCGCGAGTGAAGGCGCAACGGCTCGGTGCCGCGCTCGCTGCTCTGCCTCCGGCCGTCTTGCGAAGCGCCGCGCTCGCGCCCGCGTTCGATGCCGCCGCCCGGCTCGAGCGACGTGCGGGCGATGCCGACGCGGCGCAGCGACTCCGCGCTCAGGCCGACGCCGCCGACCCCGATCCGCTGCGCGTCGGACTGCGTGCGGCGAACGGCGATCTCGAGGCGCTGCGCCGTTTCGCGTCCGCCTCGTTCGATGCGACGTGGCCCGCTGCGACCGCGACGCTGCTGGCCACGCTCCTCGCGGAGATCGATGAGGCCGACGCGGCGCTGAGAGTGCTCGAACGGGTCGTCGACACGGTGCCGGACGACTACGAGCTGCGTGTCGTCGCTGCCGAGCTCCTGCTCGATCAAGGCGCTGCCGCCAATGGTCGCGCGCGCGAGTGGTTGGCCGGCGCGCTCGCGCTGCGACCGGCCGCGAAGCGCGCCCTGTTCCTCGAGCTGCACCTGCTGCTTGCGAGCGACCGCGCCTCGGATGCGATCGCTCTGATGCAGGCGGCGGAGCGGCGGCTGCCGGCGTCGGCCGACGTCGCTCTCGGGCTCGGCTTCGCGCTGCTGCGCGGCCGCTACTTCGACGAGGCGCGCGGTCGCTTCGAGCAGGCGCTGAAGCTCGATCCCGGCCTCGCGCGCGCCGCCGCGGCGATCGGCAGTTCGTGGCTCGAGGAAGGTGACTACTACCGCGCCATCGCGGCGTGCCAGCGTGCGCTCGAGATCGCGGACGACCCGGTCGCGAGAGACGAGATGGCGCGCGCCTACCTGGAGTCGGGCAATCGCGAACGAGCCGACGCGCTGCTCGACGCCTCCATCGCGCTCCACCCGGATCACCCGTCGTTGCGCGACCACCACTCCGCGTCGCTCGCTGCGCGCGGCCGCTTCGCCGAGGCGATCGCGGGGTTGCGCGAAGCGCTGCGGAGCGCGCCGTACGAAGCGGAGATCGTGAACGACCTGGCGTGGGAGCTTGCCAACAGCGGCGATCCGTCGCTGCGACGACCTGGACAGGCGTTGACGCTGGCGCAGCGCGCGTGCGCGCTCGATCCGGAGAGCGCGTGGTATCGCAACACGCTGGGGGTCGCCTGGTATCGGCTCGGCGACTTCGACCAGGCGCTCGCCGTCCTCGAAATCGTGCTCGAGATGCCGCGCGGCGGTGGACCGCTCGATCACCTTTTCCTGGCGATGACGCGCCAGCAACTCGGCGACCCGGCCGGAGCGCTTCGCCACTTCGAGTCGGCGGAAGCGGTGGTCGAGCGGCGCGATGCGGAGTACCTACGGCTGCATGCGGAGGCGGCGGCGCTGCTCGGGATCGAAGTCCCGCACCCCCCAATGAAGGACGAGGCCGGTGGCGAGAAGCGCGATGAGTGAGCGTCGCTCGCCGCCGTTGCCGATCGCGCGTCTCGTGCTCCACACGCTGGCGTTCGCATGCGGCAGCGGCGTCCTCGGTTGGCTGCTCGGTCGCGGCGCCTCACCACGCGACGAGTCGCCGGTTGCAAGCGACTCCGCGCGCCGCGCACCCGACCTCGCCGCGCTGACGTTGGAGCTCGCCGAGATGACGGTGCCCGACCCGCTCCACGCAGGAGTGGCGGCGTGGGCGATCTTCGAGTCGCAGCTCGATCTGGCGTTCGCTCGCCACGGACTCGCCGTCGAGGTCGGCCACGAAGAGCGCGCGGCGTCCGTCGCGCTGGCGTTCGGGCGGCCCGCTGCGCTGGCCGGCCTGTTCGATGGCTGGGCGGAGGCGTGCCATCGGGCCGATCATCGAGCGCAGCGCGACGCGCGGACGAAGGTGGCGCGCTTGCTCGATCCCGATCCGACGCGCGATGCGATCCGAGCCGCGCTGCTGGCGAATGGGGCGACCGAGATCCGCATGCTGGGCGCTGATGCAGGCCCGGTGCCGGAGTCGCCGCGCACGAGCGCGTTGCTCGGGCTGGCGATGGCGCGCGTGGGCGAGCCGATCGACGCGTTGTCGGCGTGGGAGAGCGGAGCGATCGAGTGGCCGGACGACGCGGCGCTGCACCTGCTGCTCGGATGGTGGCTGCCCGCACTCGATCCGCCGCAGTTCGCCGTGGCTCGGCGTCACCTCGAGGCGGCGCGCGCGCTGCTGCCGCAATGTCGACGCGTCCACGAGCGGCTTTCGCAGCTGCGCGACTGAGAGCGCCGTTTTGCGCCCCGCAACTTGGCGCGACGACGCTCGTACGGGACGGCACCCTGATGGAGGCTCGAGCGATGAAGTCGTGGTTTGCAGCAACGGGTCGGTCGGCGGCGTGGCTCGTTGCGCTCGCGCTTGGTAGCAGCGCATGGGCGCAGACGGTCGTGCCGCCGCCGCCCGCGAGCGCGACGCCGGCCGTGCCGCCGATCGCCGAGCTCTACTCGAAGTGGGAACGGATGATCCCGATGCGCGACGGGGTCGAGCTGTTCACTGCGATCTACCTGCCCAAGGCGACCAACGAAGCGCACCCGATCGTGATGCGGCGCACGCCCTACTCGTGCTCGCCCTACGGCGAAGCGAACTTCCCCGACTCGATCGGCCCGAGTCGTCGCTTCGTCGAGCAGGGCTACATCGTCGTCCATCAGGACGTGCGAGGTTGCTGGAAGTCGGGCGGCACCTTCGATGACATGCGGCCGCAGATGGCGGCGCAGCCGGGTGCCTTGATCGACGAGTCGACCGACACCTGGGACTCCATCGACTGGATCGTGAAGAACGTCCCCGGCCACAACGGCCGCGTCGGCTTGTGGGGGATCAGCTACCCCGGCTTCTATGCGGCGGTCGGCAGCATCGACGCCCATCCAGCGCTGAAGGCCTCTTCGCCCCAGGCGCCCATCGCCGACTGGTTCTTCGACGACTTCTTCCATCACGGCGCCTTCTTCCTGCCCCACGCCTTCCTCTTCCTGAACGGGTTTGGCGTGCCGCGACCGGGGCCGACTTCGGAGCGGCGTCCACCGGCGGTCGAGTTCAAGACGAAGGACGGATACCAGTTCTTCCTCGACCTCGGACCGTTGCGAAACGCCGACCGCGACTGGTTCAAAGGGCGCGTGCCGTACTGGAACGTCCTCGCCGCGCATCCGAACTACGACGCCTACTGGCAGGCGCGCAACCTGCTGCCGCATCTGCGGAAAGCGGCGCCGGCGATGCTGACGGTGGGCGGATGGTTCGACGCGGAGGATCTCTACGGACCGTTGCACGTCTATCGCGCGCTCGAACAACTGAACCCCGGCATCGAGAACTCGCTGGTGATGGGGCCGTGGTCGCATGGTGGCTGGGCGCGCGGCGATGGCGACCGGCTGGGCAACGTCCGCTTCGGCGGCAAGCAGTCGCTGTGGTACCGCGAGGAGGTCGAGTTCCCGTTCTTCGAGCGCCACCTGCGCGGTCAGCCGCTCGCGGCGCCGGCCGAAGCGACGGTCTTCGAGACCGGTCGCAACGTCTGGCAGCGCTTCGCCGCATGGCCGCCGAAAGGGACGCGGATGCGGGCGCTCCATCTCCTAAGCGGTGGTCGCCTCGCCTTCGATGCGCCGCCCACCGAAGCGGTCGCTTTCGACGAGTTCGTCAGCGATCCGAGTCGGCCGGTGCCGTTCCTCGAGGATGTCGAGCTCGGCATGGCGAAGAAGTACATGACCGACGATCAGCGGTTCGCGTCGCGCCGTCCCGATGTGCTGACCTGGCAGAGCGAAGTGCTCGCCGCCGACCTCACGTTGGCGGGACCGCTGTTGGCGCAACTCCACGTCTCGACGACCGGCAGCGACGCGGACTGGGTGGTGAAGCTGGTCGACGTCCATCCCGGCGACTTCGAGTACGAGGGGGCCGATGCGGAGGCCGCGAAGGCCGATCCGACGCAACGGCCGATGAGCGGCTACCAGATGCTGGTGCGCAGCGAGGTGATTCGCGGCCGCTTTCGCGACAGCTACACGACGCCGGCTCCGTTCGTGCCCGGCGAGCCCGCGCTGGTCAAGCTGCCGCTGCAGGATGTGCTGCACACCTTCCGCAAGGGCCACCGGATCATGATCCAGGTCCAGAGCACCTGGTTCCCGCTGGTCGATCGCAACCCTCAGCACTACGTCGAGAACATCTTCGAAGCGGCGCCCGCCGACTTCGTGCCGGCCACTCATCGGGTCTGGCGCGACCAGAACCATCCGAGTCGAATCGACGTCGGCGTACTCGAAGGGCAGGGAGTCAGCGGCTCATGAACCAGGCGATTCGATCGACGCTCCTCGTTGCGGCTCTTGCGAGTGCGCTGGCCTCAGCGCTTCCTGCGCTCCAGGAAGCGGTGCCTGCCACTGCCGAGAAGCCGCGGCCGGTGCCGTTGGCGTCCGACCATCCGTTGCAGCCGGCGTTGGCCACCATCTCGGCCGACGACCTGCGCGACTACGAGAAGTGGCTCGCGAGCGACGAGCGCCTCGGCCGCTGCGCCGGCGAGCCGAGCAACGACGAGGCCGCCGACTGGATCGCGGAACGCTTCGAGGAGTTCGGCCTCACGCCGCTCGGCGACGACGGCACCTTCCTTCAGCACTTCGAGTTCCAGGTGCGCGGCGGCGCTCGCGGCCAGCAGGCGCGCACGCAGAACGTGGTCGGCATGTGGGAGGGGAGCGACCCCAAGTTGAAGGAACAGGTGGTCGTGGTGGGCGCCCATTTCGATCACGTCGGTACCGCGCAGAGCCTCGATGCGGGGCGCATCGGCGGGCCGGCGGGGGGCGACACCATCTGGAACGGCGCCGACGACAACGGGTCGGGAACCTGCACGCTCCTGGAAGTCGCGCAGGCGTTCGCCGCTGGCAACGTGAAGCCGCGGCGCTCCATCGTCTTCATCGCGTTCAGTGCCGAGGAGCAGGGGCTCTTCGGGTCGGCGCACTACTGCCGCGCGCCTGCGATCCCGATCGAGCGGACGGTGGCGATGCTGAACATGGACATGGTCGGCCGCAACTCGGGCAAGCCCATCGAGATGGCGGCGACCGGCTCGTTCGAGAACGACTTGTGGCCGCGCCTGATCGAGGCGTCGCGCGCCGCGGCGCCCGATCTCGACTTCAAGCTGCAGAGCGGCTACCAGCCCGACTCCGACCACGCCAGCTTCCTCGACGTCAACGTGCCGACGACCTTCATCTTCACCGGCATGCACTCCGACTATCACCGCATCAGCGACTCGCCGGACAAGCTCGAGTACGACCAGATGGCGGCGATCGGCCGCTTCGCGACGCTCCTGCTCTGGAACACCGCGAACTGCGAAGAGAAGCTCGCCTACGCCAAGCCGAGGACGGAGGCGCGCGGCCGCGCGAAGCGACTCGGAGTCAGCGGCGACGGCGCCGTGTCGATCGAGCGCATGGTCGAGCTCGGATTCGCGCGCGAGCAGGGCGGCTACGAGGTGAAGCAGCTCGAGCCGGACAGCGTCGGCGCGAAGGCGGGGCTCCAGGTCGGCGACATCCTGCTCACGATCGATGGCAAGGAGCTGTCGAGCGACGACGTGCAGGTGTCGTTGCGGCGATTGATCGGTGGCGCGCCGAGCAAGAAGGACGTGCCGCTCCTCGTCCTGCGCGGCAAGGACAAGGTCACGTTGCAGGCGCGCTGGGAATGACGGCGAGCCAGCCGGCGATGCAGTAGTCGGTGATGCAATCCGAAGGGGAGCGCCGGGGCGACGCGTGCGTGCCGCCGGAGGCGTGAGGGAGACGAGCCGCGCCCGCCGCCCCCCTTCGGCACGACTGCATCGATCCTGCGGAGGGGTTCGCCCGCTTCCGGCGGTCTTCTCAGGTGCCGCGGAATGAACGCCGCTGCATGGCGCCGTTCACACGCGGCGGCAGAATCTCGACGGCTCGCGGTCCACCCCCACGGAGACGAGATCGATGCGGACGCTCCTCGCCCTTGCGATCGGCACCTGGGTTGGCGCCGGCCTGATGGCTGCGCCAACGAGGATGGCCGCCGAAGTTCGCCAGCAGGCGCCCGCGGCCGATCCGCTGGCGGTGATGGAACCCTTCGTCGGGCGTGATTGGATCGCGAAGTTCCCGACCGGCGGGCTGACCGACACTCAGCACTACGAGTGGATGTTCGGCCGCAAGTTCCTGCGCAACGTCCACCACGTCCGCGACGCCGCCGGCCACGTCGTCTACGAAGGCGAGACGATCTACGGCTTCGATGCGGCGACCGCGGCGATTCGCTGGTGGTACTTCAATGCGACCGGGGGCTACATCGACGGCACCGTCGTCGAGGAAGCGGATGGGACGCTCCTGTTCGAAGGGGTGAACCACGCGGGGAAACAGCAGACCGCAAAGGTGCGCAGCACCTCGTGCTTCGAGGAGGATGGCTTCACCAGCACGACCTGGTTCTGGCGCGACGGCGATTGGAAGGTCGAGCGCGAGTTGATCTTCAGCGAGAAGAAGTGAGCGATGGGCGCTACGAATCACCGCACGCGACCCGCTCCGGTGTTGGCGACCGCTCTGTTGCTGTCCGCGTGGTTTGGCGTCACGGGTTGCCACACCGCCAGCGAGCAGCAGCAGCTCGAGCTGATGCGATTGGAGAGCGAGCGGTGCCGCGAGCCCGCGCGTTTCGACCCATCGTTGCTGCGCGGCGACGCGAAGCTGCGCAGCGCCGCCGCCCGCTCGATCGGACGGATCCGCGCGCGCGAGCTGGTGCCGGCCTTGCGGCGCGCGCTGGCCGTCGAGGTGGAGAGCGCCGTTCGCGGCGACCTCCTCTTCGCGTTCGGACAGATCGGCGACCCGGAAGCGGCCGACGTCGTGATGGGATTCCTTGACGCGGCAGCTGCGACGGAGCGCATGCGCGCGGTCGAGGCGCTCGGCAAGCTCGGCACCTCGCAACTGGCGCCGAACCTGGTGGCGCGACTCGCCGATCCGGTGGCGGAGGTTCGCGGCGCGGCGCTGCTGGGACTGGCGCGCCTGATCGGCCGACGCCGACCGGCCAGCGCGAGCGGTCCCATCGACGGCGCGGTGGCCGTCGTGCTGGCGCAGACGTTGCCTGCATTGGTCGCCGATCGCGATCCGGCGGTTGCATGGAAGGCGGCCTATGCGACCGCCGAGATCGAGTGCGACGGTCGCCTGCCCGCGGTGCGCCTGGCCGCGCAGTCGAGCGTCGAGGAGGCGCGCTTCTTCGCGGCGCTCGCGCTTGGGCGGCTTTCCGAGCAGCCGGTGGAGCGGGCGGGACGGTTGGTCGGATTGCTGGCCGACCCGCAGGTTTTCGTGGCGGCGCAGGCGGCCAGTGCGTTGGGGCGGCTCGATCCGGTGATCGAGCCGGCCGTCGTGCGTGCCGCGCTGGTCGCGGCGACCACCCGCCTCCAGCGCGCCAGCGACCATCACCTTCGCGCTGCGGCGCTGGCGGCGTTGGTGGCGCGCGCGAATGCGGCGACCGCTACGGACGAGGATCGCGTCACGGCGCGGACCGCGTGCGAGAGCGCTGGAGACGATTCGAAGCGGCTGGTTCGTGCGGAGGCGTGGCGTGGGCAGGCGGCGCTCGGAGGCGACGCGGCAGTGGCGCGCGTCGCACTCGTCGCGGCGCGGACCAGCGCCGATCGCCACGAGCGGGTCGCGGCGGTGCGTGCGTTGGGCGCAGCGACGGGAACGTCGATGGCGTCGGCGCGTGCGGCGCTGCTGCAGGCGACGCATGACGACGATGGCTACGTGGCGAGCGAGGCGTGGAGCGCGCTCGCCGCGGTGGTCGGCGATGCGGCGGAGTCGCTGCGGCCGCTGGCTCTGGCGGCGGCGAGCCACCCCGACTTCGCGGTGGCGGCCAACGCGCTCGATCTGCTGAAGACGGTCGGGCGCGCCGAGGATCTGGCGCCGCTCGTGCAACGCTTCGACGCGTTGTCGGGCGAGGAGCGGGCCGAGGCGCGCGCGAACGCGGTGCACGCGGCGGCGAAGCTGGCCGGCGCGGAGGCGCTGCCGTTCCTCGGCCACGCGGCCGGCGATCCGGCGGCGGCGGTGCGCGCGGCGGCGCAGGAAGAGCTGGCGAAAGTCGACAGCGATGCGGGACGCGCGGCGCTGGCTGCGGCGCGGGCGCAACCGGTGCCGGCGGCAAGCGCGGAGACCGTGGAGGTCGATGCCGACGAGTGGCTTGCGCCATCCGCCGACCCGCGCGTGCGATTGCAGTTCGCGGGTGGCGTCGTGGTGATGCAGTTGCTGGCGGCCGCGGCGCCGCGGCACGCGACGCTCTTCCGTGAGCGCGTCGAAGCGGGCGCCTGCGACGGACTGCCGATCCACCGCATCGTCAGCGGTTTCGTCGTGCAGGGCTTCGATCCGCGCGGCGACGGCTGGGGCACTGGAGGCGTCGTCGTGCGCGACGAGATCGGTCCCCTGCCTTACGAGCGTGGCGTGGTGGGGATGCCCAATGCCGGCCCCGACAGCGGCGGCTGCCAGTGGTTCGCGATGCTGATGCCGGCGCCGCACCTCGACGGGCGTTACACGGTCTATGGCAAGGTGATTGAGGGACTCGCAGTCCTCGACGCGCTCGATCTGGGCGAGTGCTGCCAGAAGGCGGAGGTGATCCGGTGAAGTGCGCGCGAAACAGGATGGCGGGCTTCGCGATCGGAGCGGCGTTGCTGGCGGCGCTGCCGGCCGTCGCCACTCCGGCGCGCGCGGGCGACGACGACAAGCCGAAGACGCCGCTCGACGACTGCAATCCGCGCTCGCCGACCACGCCGCTCAAGATCGAGCTCGAACCGTTCTGGTGCCCGTGGTGCATCGAGGAGAAGTTGCGACCGGCGGAGGCGCGCGAGCTCGAGTTGCTGCACAAGCCGGCCGCGAAGGTGGCGGAGCAGCTCAACATCAAGAAAGAGGACTGGGTCGCGATCCAGACGCCGCACTTCAAGATCTTCTCGACGCTCGGGCCGAGCACGGCCAAGTACAACGACAGCGTCTTCGCACGCTTCGACCTCGATCGATTGAAGACGATCCAGCCGGGTGTCACCTTCGGCCCGGAAGGGGCGAAGCTCACCGCGCATCAGCGGCTGCACCTGTACCACATCCGCCTCGAGCGGCAGTACGCCCACTTCTCCGCGTTGACCAACAACACGCAGCCGAACCTCGGCATGCCGGGGATGTACGAGATCTACCTGTTCGCCGACTACACGCAGCACCACGACTTCGTCGACCGCTACGTCGGCGGTCGCAACGACAAGGGCGGCGTGCAGTGGCACATCCAGGACAAGCCGAACTTCATCCTGCTCTCCGTTGCGGAAAGCATCGTCGCGCAGCAAGTCGCGCGCGGCGATGGCGCGTTGGCGAACCACGTGTTCCACAACACCGCGCACCTGCTGATCGACGGCTACAACAACTACTTCCGCGAGACGCCGGCGTGGATCGAGGAGGGGCTCGGCCACTACTACGAGCGGCGCGAGAACATCCGCTGGAACAACTTCTGCTGGGCCGAAGGCAAGCCGCCGACCGACTTCACCAAGCCCGATTGGGAGGCGATCATCTTCACGCTGGTGAGGCGCGACAAAGATTCGCCCTTCGCGCAGTGGTGCGAGAAGCTGCAACCCGGTGAGCTTTCGGGCGTCGAGAACGGCCTGTCGTGGTCGGTGGTGAAGTGGCTGATCGACACCGAGCCGGTCCGCTTCACCAAGATCCTCGAGCCGATGGATGACCTGCAGCGCAACCTGAAGCCGGCCGAGCTCATCCAGGAGGCGTTCGGCTGCAGCCCGAGCGTCCTCTACCAACGCTGGCGCGAATACGTCTTGAAGGAGTACGCGGGGCGGTAGCGGGCCACGCGAAGGCGCGTCGGCTGAGCGGGCGCTTCGCCGCCGCGAGCGGCGCGCGCTCGGTCACTTCCCGTCGGGTGGCGGCGGGCCCCCGCTTTCGAAGTTGCGCACGACGCACTTGCCGCCGTTGCGCGTGGCAAGTCCCTCGAGGCGGCGTGCGGCGTCGGCGTCGAACATGACCAGATGGATCGTCATCCCGCGGCTGCGGTTCATCTCGCAGACGGCGTCGATCATCTTCGGCACGTCGACGATCTGGCCGGTGGTGGGCAAGCCGTCCGTCACGAAGAAGATCGTGTCGACCTTGCCGCGCTTCTTCCAGTCGGGCGACCCTTCATCGGCGAAGCCGAAGGCGGCGAGGATCGCGCCGTAGGTGTTGGTCTTCTGCTCGTCGCTGCCGGTGGTGGGGCCGCTGGCGCGACCTCCGGTCGCCGCCGCCTTGAGCGGCTGCAGCTTGCTGACGAACTTGATCGCCGCGGTGCGTTGCGAGGCGCTGACCAGGCCGTCCTGCCACGGCTTGGCGCTGCCGGCGAAGGTGATGATGTTGAACTCGACGTCGTTCTCCAGCGTGCCGAGCAGCGCGATCAGCTCGTTCTTGGCGATGTCCATCTTCACGCGGCTGCCGAACGCCTCGACCTGCTCCTTGGTCGCCGAATCGGTGATGGTGATCTTGTCGCCCATGCTCGACGAGGTATCGATCACGAAGATCAATCGCTTCGAGAGCGTGTCGATCGAGTGGTAGGTCTTCGTGTTGGGGCGCTTGTACTTCGCGTTGTTGGCCTCGAGGCGGTCGCGTTTCTTGGCCAGCTCGTCGTCGGTCGGCAGGACGAAGCCGGCGCCCGCGCGGTCCCACCAACGCCGCCAGAACGCGGCGTCCATGCCGAAGTCCTCGCCGGTGATCGAGGCGAGCGTCTTGTGCAGCGCTTCGAGCAGGACCCCTTCGCGCGTCTCGAACAGCCGGAGCAGCGGCTCGATGGTGGCGACGTCGCGCAGCGCCGCCAGCGATTCGCAGGCGACCTTCTGGAGCGCCCAGTCGCTGGCCGTCTCGACCTGCGCCAGCAGCACCGGCGCCGCCTTGGCGGCCTTCAAGGTGCCGAGCGCCTCGGCGGCGATGACACGCAGCGCGGGGATCTTGTCGGCGAGCGCCTCGATCAAGGCGTCGACGGTCGACGCATCCTTCATGTTCGCCAGCGCCTGGATCGCCGCGCGGCGCTGATCGTCATCGCCGGTCCGCAGGATCGACAGCAGCTTCGGCACCGCCGGCGGGTAGGCGCGATGGATGCGCGAGAAGCCGTACGCGGCGGCGAAACGCGCCTTGGCGTTTTGGTGGTCAAGGCCGGCGAGCAGCGCACCGAGCGACTCGTCGCTCTTCATCCTCCCGAGCGCGCGCCCGGCCGCCTCGACGACACGATCGTCGACGTCGTTGCAGGCGCTGAGGATGAACTCGACCATCGCGCCGGTGTCGATGCTCCCGAGGTCTTCGACCGCCGCCGCGCGCACGATCGGGTTCTCGTTGCGGGCGAACTCGCGGTACGAGGCGATCGCCTCGATCTCCGCCGGCGTGAGCTTGCGCTTGTTGCGGCCGCTGCCGAAGGTCTCGGGCAGCGCCGCGGCCTCGGGCTCGCGCGCGACGAAGCTGGCGCGCAGCTCCGCCTCGCGCTTGGCGAGCGCCGCATTGGCCTCCTCGATCTCCTTCTCGAGCCTGTCGCACTCTTCGTCGAGCGCCTTCTGCTTGGCCGGGTCGGCGCAGCCCGCTTTGCGTTGCAGCTCGGCGACCCGCTCCTCCTGCTTCCAGCTCTTCTCGCCGTCCTGCATCAGCTTCATCAGCTCGCCAAGGAAGCCGGCGAGCTTCACCGGGTAGGTCGCGTCGGAGACCTTCTGCAACAGCGGCAGGACCCCCTTGTCGTCGAAGTTCTTCCACTCGTCGACGACGCCGACCACTTTGAAATCGCGGTCGATCACCAGCAGCATCGGGTCCTTCAGCCCGGCGACCCCTTTCAGGTAGGGGAGTTCGATGGCGCGGTCGGGCGGCAGCTGGACGAACTTGACGGCGAACGAGGCGAGTGCGATGCGGGCATCGGCGAAGACGACGGCGCTGATCTTCTGCGCCTCCTTGCTGTCGACGTCCTTCACGTAGAGCAGGAAGGGCCATGGGGAGCGCGGAGCCTCGCTCGACCCGTCGGGGAGCTTCTTCGCCTTGTATTCGGGCGGCCCCTCCCACTCGATCTTCATGCGCTTCTGGTTGAGCGGCGAGATCCAAGACTCGACCTTGCTCGGTGCGGGCATTCCTTGCGCCGGCAGCCGTGGTGCCCGGAGTCCCGCGATGCAGGTGGCGAGGAGGACGGCGAGCCACGCCCGAACTCCAGGGCGGGCGGTCTTGGCGCACATCTGGGACATCTACCGGCTCCTAGTCGACCCGCATCGTGCTCGCCGCCCGAGGGACGAGGACTTTCCCGCAGCGACGGCGGATACGAGCGGCGACGCCGTTCCCATAGGCAGAGGGGTTCTCGAGGGTAGCGCCGCACGGGCGGCGTGACCGACGGAACAAAGAGTGAGTTCCCCGAGGGACGCGGTCGGCGCGGCAGTTCGGCGCGGCGTATGGGGCGTTCCCTTGGGGTGGCGTTGAACGGCGGCGTTCGTGGAAGCGGCCGTTCATCACCGAAGCATCGGATGGCCAAGGATTGGATGACCGTAGAGGATCGCCCCTCCAGCGTTGAGCATGCCCGGCAGCAGCGGCAGCTCGAAGCCGAGCGCCTGTTTGCGAAGCTCCTGGAGGTCTGCCCGACTCCAGGCGCGACGCAGTTCGCGCAACTGCGGCGGGACCAACCCGCCCTCGACGCGGAGTGGACGATCCTCGCCCGTGGCTTCGAACGCCTCGAGCGCTTCGAGCAGCGGTTGAGGGGGGTGGCATCGCGTGGCGTGGCCGAATCGGCGGCCGCTTCGCGGTGTGACCCGCCGCCGTTCGTCGCGCCGGCGCAATAGCGCCGAAGCGAGTGGTCAGCGAGCGTCCCTCTCGCGGACATGGCTGCGGGCCTCTTCGCGGGCCTCGCCGCCGCTCGCTGCGCCGAGCATCGCGGCGAGGGTCGCGCGCGCCCGTTCGACCCGGCGCCTGACCGTCGACTCCGGCACGTTCAGCTGGCGGGCCGCTTCGGCGACGCTGCAGCCGAGCACTTGGACGCGGAGGAACGCCTCGCGGTCTGGCTCATTGAGCCGCTCGATGGCGGCGTCCGCTTCCGCGCACTCCTGGCTGACCCAGGAGCGGTCGACGTGCTCGGCGGTCGCGGTCTGAAGCGCCGCCGGCAGGTCGCCATCGAGCTCGCGCAGCACGCTGGCGAGGTCGACCTCGCGCCGGTGGTCGCGTCGCTGTTGGAGCAGGCGCCGCTCGAGGTCGGTCGCGAGATTCTCGAGCACGCTGCGGATCCAGCCGAGCAGGGACGCGTCGTCCCGAAGCTCGACTTTGGGGAGCTTCTGGAAGATCACGAGCCAGGCCGTTTGCGCCAGGTCACGCGGCTCGATCTGCCGGCGCAACGCCGAAGAGAAGCGGCGCTGGACCGCCCAGAAGACGAAGTCCTTCAGGGTGCGGTGGAGGTCGGCCCAATCGGACGCAGCTCCGCCTTGCGCGCGGCGCGCGAGGTGGCAAAGCGGGGGGTCGCCAGGGCAAGTCACGAAAGCCCCTTGGCGACTGCGCCGGAGCCTGAGGGGGTCGCGGGACGCACGCTTTGGAGAGGCGCTCGAGTCGTTCGTTCGGGAGGGAGATGCACGGTGAACGGGCCACCGAAGGAAGGAGTGGCGGTTGCCTGAACGCCACTCCTTCGCGTTCAGCGGAAAGGAACTTCGAGCGTCACTGGCGTCGCCAAAAACGTGGCGGTCGCGCCACGCGCGCGGCGGTGCGGCCGGGGGCGCGAGTACAATCCCGCCGCCTTCGTCCCCGTAGCTCAGATGGATAGAGCGTTGGTTTCCTAAACCGAAGGCCGTGGGTTCGACTCCCGCCGGGGACACCATGGGCGCCACCCGCGGGGAATTTGGCGCGGCTCCCGACTCAAGACCGGGCCGGCGGCAGCCGACGATCGAGTCAGTCGGTTCCTGGAGCGCGCGATGCGGATGCTGGTGGCCTGCCTGACCGGTGCAGTGATCGTCGGCCTCGTGGCCGATCGGCTGATCGCGCCTCAGCTCAGCGGCGTCTCGCAACTCGATGATGCGGCGTTGCGCGCGACCGTCATCGCCTGCCTTGCCGGCTTCCTCGGCGCGATCTGGGGATGGGTCGGCCGCTCGATCTTCGTCAAGAAGACGTAAGCGCGCCACGAGAGCTCCTTGGCTCGCCGGCAGCCGCAGCGAGCCACCGGCGCGCGTCGTCGTGACGGCCCCGTCCACGCGGCCTCCGGCGCCGCTCAATCGCCGCTGTACGCGGTGGCCCGACCGCAGCGTCGCCGCGCCGGTGCGCCGCGTCGCCTGCAGCGCCACGCCGCTCACGCTGCGACCGCCCGATCCCCGACTTCATCGCCAACGCCCCGCGAGCACGTCGACGTCGCTGCCCATCGCCCGATCGTGTTCGAGTGGAGCGGCTTCGACGAGGCCGTTGTCGATTCGACGTAGCAGACGGTGAACGGTCGAGCGTCGGGCAAGTTGACGATCCGCGTGATCTCGGTCGACCCGACGGTCACGTTGTGGATCGAGCTGCGTACCCGTGCGGTCGGCGAGTACACCGGCGCGGCTCTGGTGCAGGGCGAGTCGTCGCCGCAGTTCCAGACGCTCTCGGGTCGCTGGCGCATCATCGACGAGGCGCTCGATCTCGGCGATCAGGAGCCGGTCCCTTTGCGCGCCGCGCCCGGCTTTCTGCAGCTCGAGATCGAGGTTGGTCGGCTGGCCCTGCGTCGCAGCTTGCTCGAATGATCGCCGTCATGTCCCCGATGGAGTTCGCTTCGCTGTGAAGATCGCCGCCGTCGCCAGCGCCCTGCCGGTTCACTACTACGATCAGGCGACGCTCACGCGCTACCTGCGGGAGGTGGTCTGGCGCGATGCGCCGGCCGTGCTGCGCCGCCTCGACGCGCTGCACGATCACGTGCAGGTCGACGGCCGCCACCTCGCCTTCCCGCTCGAGCGCTACGCCGAGTTCACGACCTTCGGCGATTTCAACGACGCCTGGATCTCGGCCGCCACCGACCTCGCGCAGCGCGCGTTGACGCTCGCACTCGAACGCGCCGGCCTCGCGGTGCAGGACGTCGATGCGATCGTCTTCACCACCGTGACCGGCCTGGCGAGTCCTTCGATCGACGCCCGCCTGGTCAATCGCATGGGGCTGCGCCGCGACGTGAAGCGCATGCCGCTGTTCGGGCTCGGTTGCGTCGCCGGCGCAGCCGCGGTCGCGCGCGCCGCCGATTTCGTGCGCGGCGATCCGCGCGCCGTGGTGGCGGTGGTGAGCGTCGAGCTCTGTTCGCTCACGGTGCAGCGCGGCGACACCGGCATCGCCAACGTGATCGCGAGCGGCCTCTTCGGCGACGGCGCGAGTTGCGCGATCGTGGTCGGCGCCGACCGCGCCGCGAACGGCCCGACCATCGTCGCGACGCGCTCGGTCTTCTACCCCGACACCGAAGAGGTGATGGGCTGGCGCATCAGCGAGAAGGGGTTCAGCCTCGTCCTCTCCTCGGCGGTGCCGAAGGTCGCGCGCGAGCGCCTCGGCCCCGACGTCGACGCGTTCCTCGCCGACCTGAAGCTGACGCGGCGCGACATCGCGTCGTGGGTCTGCCATCCGGGCGGCCCCAAGGTGCTCGAAGGAGCGCGCGACTCGCTCGGCGTGACGGACGAGGATCTCGCGCTCTCGTGGGAGAGCCTGAAAAAGGTCGGAAACCTGTCGAGCGCCTCGGTGCTGCTGATCCTCGAGCAGACGCTGCTGCGGCGCCGCCCGTTGCCCGGCAAGCTCGGCGTGATGCTGGCGATGGGACCCGGTTTCTGCTCGGAACTGCTGCTGCTGCGCTGGTAGGGACGCGCTTCGCGGCGCAAACTGCGCCGCCGTGGATGTTGAAGGACGCGATCCGCCTGCTGCAGCGCACGACGAGGAGGCGCTCTTCGACGCCTACTCCGCGTTGGCGCGTTCCGGCAGTGCGCCGCCGCCCGTCGAGTTCCTCGCCGCGACGCCCGCCGCGAGCGCCGATCTGCGGCTCGCGCTCGAGCGCATCTTCAAGCGCGCGCCGCGAGCGGCCACCGCGGCGGGGGAGCTGCCCTTCGCGCGTCTGGGCGACTTCCGTCTGGTGAAGCGCCTGGGCGGTGGCGGCATGGGAATCGTCTACCTCGCGGTGCAGGAGTCGCTCGGCCGCGAGGTCGCGCTCAAGATCCTGCGACCCGAGCTGCAGGGTTCCGCGGTCGCGGCAGAACGGTTCCGGCGCGAAGCACGCGCGCTCGCCGATCTCCGCCACGACAGCCTCGTCGCCGTTTTCGGTGGCGGCGAGGAGCACGGCGTGCGCTACCTCGCCATGGAGCTCGTGCCGGGCGTGTCGCTGGACGAGCATCTCGCCGCCGAACCGGGGCCGCCACGCGGCGGCAACGTCGCGCGTCGCGTGCGCTGGGTGGAGGGAGTCGCGCGCGGACTGCAGCACGCGCACGAGCGCGGCGTCGTCCACCGCGACGTCAAGCCCGCCAACTTGCGCATCACGCCCGACGATCGCGCGCGCCTGCTCGACTTCGGCCTCGCGCGCCGCGCCGCGACGAAAGGTGCGACGCTCACCGAGAGCTTCGCTGGCAGCCCGAGCTACGCCGCTCCCGAGCAGATCCGCGAAGAGGGCGCGATCGATGCGCGCACGGATGTCTACGCGCTCGGAGTCACGCTCTACGAGTGCCTCACCGGTCGCCTCCCGTTCACCGGCGCCACCGTCGAGCAGCTCTTCCACCGCATCCTCACGGCGATCCCCGAACCGCCGCGTCGCCACGCGCCGACGCTGCCGCGCGACCTCGAGGTCGTGGTGCTGAAGGCGATGGAGCGGCGGCCCGAGCAGCGCTACTCGAGCGCCGCGGAGTTCGCCGACGACCTCATGGCGGTGCTCGAGTTGCGCCCGATCCGTGGCCGGCCGCCCAGCGCGCTCGAGCGCGCGCGCCGTCTGGTGCAGCGCCATCCACTGATCGCGACGTTCTGCTGCACCGCCGTCGCGGCGCTGCTCTTCCTGCTGGCGTTGCTCGCGACGCAACGCGAGGCGCGCGAGCGGAGCCGTCGCGACGAGGCGCGCCGCGTCCTCGATTCGGCGCGCGCGCGCGTGACGGAGTACCGCACCCAGCGCGAGAGCCTCGCGGCGGTGCAGAAAGAGGTCGCGCTGCTCCAGGCGCAGGGAGAGTCGCAGTTCTTCGACGCGGACCAGCGTCGCCTGCTCGATCGCTACGAAGAGCGCCTCGACGGCGAGCGGCGGCGCTGGGAGGCGGCCTACTACGAGGTGCTCGATCTCGTGGGCCAGGCGGAACGACTCGATCCAGCGCTCGTCGATGCCGATCTGGTCCGCGGAGAGCTCTTCTTCGCGCGCTACCGCGAGACGCTCGATGCCAACGACCCGCGCGGCGCCGAGCTCTTCCGCGACCTCGCGGCGAAGCACGATCCAGCGCTGGCGCGCGCGCTTCAGAGCGAGGCGAAGCTCGAGCTCACGAGCGACCCACCCGGCGCCGAGGTGTATGCGTTCCGGCTGGACGATCTCTCCGACCTCGAGCCGGAGGGCGAGCCACGAATCGTCGCCGCGCCGCTCGACGCAACGGCGCCGCTCTCGCCAGGGACCTGGTGCCTGCGGCTGGTGGAGGATGCCCCACCGCTGCAGCGCGACGACCTCGTCTTCACCCTCGCCGGTCAGCCGATCGAGGGGGCGCTCTTCGTCCTCGCCGACACCGCCTCGCTCGCGGCCGGCACGCGGTTCGTCGCGGTCGACGAGATGCCGATGCGCGACGACTGGGACGTGCAGCAACTGCCGCGCGTCGCTCCCGCGGACACGCCGCATCGTTTCGAGTTCCTCGAGGCGGGCGAGAAGAAGACGCTGATCGGCCAGTCGCTCGCTGAGCTCGGGATCGAGGTGGGAGGAGCGCGTCGACTGGCACGCTGCGCCGCGCGCGACGCGATCCCGTGCAGCGTGATCCGCAACGGTCAGCGCCTCGAAGCCCTGCTGCCGCCGGCGGCGCCAGCCGAGGCGACGGCGCGGCCGCTCTTCCTCTCGCCGAAGTCGCGCCTCGGCACGACTCCCCTGTCGACGCGGCTTCCACGCGGTGAGTACCTGCTGGCGATCCGTGCGCCTGGACGCGCACCCGCGCACCTCGCGCGACGCTTCGACGAGACGTCGAACCCCGTGACCGTCGAGTTGCCTCCGGCAGGTCAGGCGCCGCCGGGCTACGTCTGGATCGCCGATGGCGACGATGCTTGCCGACGCGGCTTCTGGATCGCGATGCACGAGCTCACCAGCGGAGAGTGGCGCGACTTCCTCGATGACGAAGCGCAGCGCGCGCCGCTCGGCAGCGCGGAGGGGCTGCGGCTGGTGCCACGCGCCAATCGCACGACTCCCTACTGGCCGCAGGACGCGAGCGGTCGCTTCAGCTGGCCCGCGCCGTGGAACGCCGACTGGCCCGTGGTCGGCATCAGCTGGAACGACGCGCGCGACTACATCGCGTGGCGCAACGTGAACCGCCCGCCGCCGGACCCCGCCTTCGAATGGGCGATGCCGACGCTCGCGCAGCACGTGCGCGCCTCGCTTGGACACCTCGGCTGGAGGTTCGTCTACGGTCAACGGCTGCGACCGTACTACTCGCGATGCTGCTTCGCGCGCCCTCACGCCAACCTCGGCGCGGTGCTCGAGTTCCCGGTCGACGAGTCGGTGCTGCAGGTGTTCGACCTGACCGGCGGCACCTACGAATGGCTCGACCACTGGTACGACGAGCCGCGCGGCCTGCGAATGGTGGCGGGTGGCGCGTGGGGGCAGGCGCGCGCTGATCACCTCAGCGTGGCGGGCGGCATGGGGATCGAGCCGCACGTCATGAGCGGGGAGACGGGGCTGCGCCTCGTGCTGCGCCGCAAGGGCGTCGAGGTGCCGCGATGAGTCAGCCGCGCGATGCGCGCATCGACCTCGGAGGCTGGCTCGGCGAGGAGCTCGAGCTCCTGTCCGACTTCGTCCGTCGTCGCGCCGGCCGGCTGCTGTTGCGGCTCGAGACAGCGGACGATCTCGCGCAGGGGATCTGCGCGCACCTGCTCGAACGCGACGCGCGCCCGAGCGAAGGCAACGAGGCCGCGCAGCGCGCCTGGCTCTTCACCGCCGGCGAGCGCTGGCTCGCCGATCGTCGCGACCACTGGCTGGCGCTGAAGCGGCGTGGCGGTGAGGTGCTGCGGCTCGCCGGCGGCGCGCACGACAGCGCCGACCTCGGCGCGATTCGCGAGCTCGCGGCCTCGGTGACCGGTCCGTCCACGTTCGCCGTGCGTCGCGAGCAGCTCTCGCTGGCCGCGCTGGCGCTCGACATGCTTCTGCCCCGCGATCGCGCGCTGGTGGAGGGGATCTGCGCTGGCCTCGACGTCGCCGAGCAGGCGGCGCAGTGGTCGATCGGTCGCGACGCCGCCGAGAAGGCGCGGCAGCGCGCGCTGGCCCGCTTTCGTGATTGCTTCGAGATCGCGCGGCGCGGCCACGGCGGCTGAACCCGGGCGCCGCCCGGGGCGCGTCCCGGCCGTGTCCGCTCCTGCGAGCGCTTCCCGTCTCTCCTGACGCCCCCGCGACTTCATGCGCGGGCGATCCGGGAGCTGCTCCATGCCGTTTCGATCCTTCGCGCCACCCTTGCGTTCGCTTTGCCGTGCCAGCGTGGCTGCGCTTTGCGTCGCGTTCTGCGCCAGCGAACTTCCTGCGCACGACGTGACGCCCAACGCCATCGAACTGCGGCCGGGCACCACCGGCTTCGTCTTCGTGGTCGACCTTGGCGGCTGCGAGGCCGACATCACCGCCAAGAGCACGAACAGTGCCGTGTTCAAGGTCTACGCGCTCGACATGGCGAAGGGCGACGGTTCGCTGCTGCCCGGCGGCGGTACGACGATCACGGTGCGCGATCGCGCCGACCAGATCTTCGCGGTGGTGGCCGAGCCGTCGCTGCAGGTCGCGCAGAACGCGTCGCTCGAGATCTGCTGGGTCGGCGCCGACGTCGGCAAGAGCGGGCCGTGCCAGGAGAACAACTGCTCGCCCTACTCGCCGCACGTCGTCTCGGTCGCGGTGGCGCTGGACGCGTCCAATTTCGGGAACCTGCCGTTTGGCGGCATCGCGGGCGATCCGGTCGCCACCGCGACCGGCGAGCTCTTCGTCGAGGAGCGCCCCGACCTCCTGCTGCGCGGCCCGCTGCCGTTGCGCTTCGCGCGTCGCTACTCGTCGCGCTTCGTCGCCGACGGCCTGCCCACCGGGCGACTTGGCGCGGGCTGGCGCCATTCGTTCGAGTGGTCGCTCGCTGATCTTGGCGAAGCGGTCGAGATCACCGCCGCCGATGGCCGTCAGCTCCGCTTCGAGCGCAGCCCGTTCACGACCACCTGGACGCGAGTCAAAGGCAGCGATCAGCCGTACGCGCTGATCGACGGCAGCAGCGGCGGCTTCGTGCTTCGCGATCCCGAGCAGCACGTGCTGCGCACCTTCGACTCGAACGGTCGCATGACGCAGGTCGCCGATGGCCGCGGCAACGCGCTGACGCTGAGCTACACGTCGGGTCGCCTGAGCGGCGTCGCGGACGGGCTCGGCCGCGCGTTCACCCTCGCGTACGACGCGAACAGCCGGCTCCAGCAACTCGCGGACGGCACGCGGACGGTCGGCTACGCCTACGACGGATCGGGCCGTCTCGCGACGGTCACCGATGCGGAGGGCGGCGCCACCCACTTCGCCTACTCGGCGACGCTGCCGGGGCGCGCGCTGCTGGCGGCGACCACCCGTCCCGAGGGCAACGTGCCGTGGACCCAGGCCTACGACAGCGGCGGTCGCGTCGTCAGCCAGCAGGACGCGGTCGGCAACTTGCGGACGTTCGCCTACGACGACGGCGCGGGAACGACGACGATCACGGAGCCGACGTTCGCGACGCAGCAGCACACCCACGCCTCGGGCCGGCTGACGCGACTGCAGTTCGAGAACGGCAAGGCCGCCACCCTCAGCTACGACAGCTCGGGGCGCCGCACGCAAGTGGTCGATCGTCGCGGCGATCGCTCGACCGTTGCGTTCGACTCGGCGTCGGGCTTTCCGGCGAGCGTCACGGCACCCGATGGGTCGGTGACGCGCTGGCAGTGGAGCGCGCGCGTCGCGTCCGGCTTCACGTTCCATGACGTGACGCGCATCACGGCCCCGGGTGGCGAGTTCGAGCAGTTCACCTGGGACCCCGCCGGCAACGTCCTGACGCGAACCGACTTCGGCGGCGGCGTGTGGAGCCGCACGTACGGCGCGCGCGGCGAGGTGCTGACGGCGACCGCGCCCGATGGCGGCGTGCGCCTGGCAGGGTGGCGCTCCGATCTGCTGCTCGACCACGTGGTCGATGCGGCGGGGCAGACGACCGGCTTTGACTACGACGCGCTCGGTCGCTTGACCGACGTGATGTTGTCGGGCGGCGCGATGCGTCACGCGGTCTGGGACCACCTCGATCGCCTCACGTCGATCACTGACGAGATCGGCGAGACGACGCTGCTGGCGTGGGACATGAACTCGAACCTGCAGACGGTGCAGCTGCCGGGTTCGCGCACGTTCAGCTTCAGCTACGACAGCATGGATCGCGTCTGGGCGGTCCTCGATCCGGAGGGCGGCAGCGCCACGATCCAGTTCGATGTGCTCGGTCGACCGTCCTCGGTGACGGATGGCGGCGGGATCTCGTTGCAGCTCGCGTGGAACGCGAGCGGTCGCCTGCTCGGCGCGACGGATGGCAGCGGCCTCGACTACTCGCTCGGCTACGACGACGAGGATGTGCTGGCCAGCTTCGATGCGGCCGATGGCGCGCGCACGACCTTCACCAGCGATCGCCGCGGCCAGCTCACGCGAATCACCAGCGCCGAGGGCCGCGAGCAGCGTTTCACGCGCGACCGCAACGGGCGCGTGGCGGAGACGACGAGCGGCGAGGGGGCGCGCACCCGCTTCACTCGCGACGAGAGCGGCGCGGTGATCGAGGCGGCGACGCTCAACGGTGGCCAGACGATGACGATCGACCGCGACTCGCGCGGGCGCTCCATCGGCGTCGGCAGCGGTGGCGGCGTCCGCTTCGCGCGCAACCGCGATGAGCGTGGCGACGTCGTTGGCGCGATCGACCCGGTGGGACGGGAGTGGCTGACGACGCTCGACGTGCGCGGTCTTCCGAGCCGCGTCGACCTGCCGGGCGCCGCGCACGTCGACCTGCAATGGAGCGATCGCGGCGAGCTCGCCGAGGCGAACTTCAGCGACGGCACGACGATCGAGTGGCTGCACGACGACGATGGCCGGATCGTGTCGGCGACCGATGTCGCGATTTCGCGCGACGACGTCGGCCGCGTCGAGATCAGCAACGGCATCGCGTCGACTCGCGACCTGGCCGGCAGGTTGCTCACCACCACGCTGCAGCCCGGCCTGATCGTGAGCTACCAGTACGACCTCGCGGGGCGGCTCGCGCATGTCGGCGATGGCGGCGTCGGCAGCGTCGACTACGCCTGGGACACCGCCGGCCGTCTGGCCTCCCGCACCTTCGGCAACGGCGTGCTCGAGCGCTACGACTGGGACAACGACGGATGGCTGGCGCGCTTCCGCGTCGACGGCTCGTCCGGATCGATGGCGGATCTGCAATTCACGCGCGACGACGCCGGCCGCATCGTCACCGCAGATCGGCTGCAGCCGGTGGTCGGCTTGCCCGCCGTCGGGGTCATGACGAGCGTCTTCGACGCCGCGGGACAGGACGCGGCGTTGAGTTACGACGCGCTCGGACGGCGGACGGGCGACGGCACGCGCAGCTACTCGTGGGATGGCGCGGGCCGGCTGGTCGGCGCGAACGATGGGACGGACAGCTACGACTTCACGTGGGACGGGCTCGGGCGGGTGTTGAGCGGTCGCGTGAACCTCGGGCCGCTGACCGAGTTCACCTGGAACGACGCGACGACGCGGCCGAGCCTCGGCTTCATGAGCGATGGCGGCGTGCCATCGCACGCCTACGTCGCGACGCCGACGGGCGAGCTGCTCTGGTCGATCGACCTGTCCACTTCGGCGCGCGAGTACTACCACTTCGACGAGAACGGCAACACGCTGTTCGAGACCGACGCGGCGGGCGCGATCAGCGACGCCTACGCGTGGGGTCCGATGGGCGAACTGCTCGGCACGCTCGGTGGGAGCACGAGCTACCCGTACGCCGATCTCGCGCTCGGCGGTCGCGACTTCGCCCTTTCGCTCGGTGTCGGAGTCGCCTTCGGCGACCGCGTTTGGGACACCGCTCACTGCAGCACGTTGCAGCCGATCCGCGACTTCGGCTGGCTCGCGCAGCTTGGTGCGACGCCCTATGGACTCGGCCGCTTCCCGCAGCCGGGTGGCCGACTCGGCCGCGCAGATGAGTCGGTGTCAGTCGCCCTCGACACCTTCGCGACGGCGATCGGCGGCGGACTCGACAACCGCTGGCTCGGCGGCGACTCGCGTTTCGACGGTCGCTCGCTCGCTCGCCGGTTCGATCTCGACGGAGTGCTGACGAGCGCCGCGAATCGGCAGAACGTCGCCCTCGTGATGCATCTGGCGCTCGGCGCCACGACCTGCATCCTCTGTCACAGCGGCCAGACGCTCGATCTGTCGACGCTGATCGGCCCGCTCGAGGCGCAGGGTCGAGGCGCGGCGGCGCCGCCCGCAACGCTGCTGGCGGGCGCATCGGGCTACTTCGGTGATCGCCTCCTCGGCTTCGATCGGCGGCCGTTCGCCGATTGGCTCGACCGCTCCGTCGCACGTCTCGCGACGGACGAGCCGCTGCCCCCTGCGATCGATGGCGTCAATGCACGCCTTGCGATCGAGAAGCTGCTCGCGGTCGAGATGTTCGTCGGTTTCGCCGAGGTGCCGGGCGCCGTGTCGGACGCGGCGCGTCGCGCGCGCGCCGACGACGTCGCCAGCGACTTCCTCGAGGCGTTCGCCCATCTCGGCAGCGACGAATGACCCGGAGATTCACCATGCAGCTCACCGCCTTCGTGCTTCAGTTCACCTGTTCCGCCACGTTGCTGGCGGCACCGCAAGTCGTGCCGCAGCGCCAGGTGCAGACCTATCGCTACGACAGCGACGATCGTCTGACCCGCCTGACCTACGACGGCGCGACCACGATCTCCTACGACTACGACGCCGCTGGTCGCATCGGCACCAAGAGCGTGACGCCGCGGCCACCGAGCAGCGGTGGCGGTGGTGGCGGCGGTGGCTCGCGTTGCTTCGTCGCGACAGCGGCGTTCGGTTCTCCGCTCGAACCGGAGGTGGCGGCGCTACGGGAGTTCCGCGACGCCCACTTGCGCCCCCATCGAGCGGGACGCGCGTTCGTGGCGTGGTACGAGCGGACCTCGCCGCCGCTCGCCGCGTGGATCGCTGATCGGCCGTGGGCGCGCGCGGTCGCTCGCGGCTTGTTGGCGCCGCTCCTGCTGGCGATCGGCCACCCGCGCGTCGCGGCGTTCGCCGTCGCGCTTGCGCTCTGCGCTTGGATCGCCGGCCGGCGGCGCTGGCGGCGCTCGCGGCAGGCGCACGAAGTCGCCGCGGAATCGATCGGCGTCCGGTGATGCACGCTCTGCCGCTGCTCTTCCTCCTCGACTCTCACCATGTCGGCGGCGCCGAGTACTCCTGGGTCGAACTGATCGAACGGCTCGATCGCCGCCGCGTTGCCGCCAGCTTCATCGCGCCAAGCTGGAGCGAGTACGACGGCGTCGTCCGGCGTGCGCAGCAGGCGGGCGCTCGCTGCCTCGATCGCGCGCAGATCGAGGGGACGTTCGACTGGCGCGGGCGGCGCCGCATCGCGTCGGGACTCGCGACCGCGCGCGGTGTGGTGCACTTCAACCAGAATACGCTCACCTCCTGTCGGCAGCCGATCACGCTCGCCGCGCGCCGCGGCGTCGCGCGCCTCTCGACGGTGCGTGGTTTCGGTCGCTTCGGTGGCGATGGCTGGATGCGCTGGCGATGCCGCCGCTCGATCGCGCAGCTCGACGGCGTGGTCGCGCTTTCGCAGGCGCTGCGGCGGCACGTCCACGACCACGCGCCCGGTCAGCAGGTCGAGGTGATCGGCCACTTCGTGACGCCGCAGCGGCTCGCGCAGGCGAGCGAGCTGCGCGCGCGTCGCGACGAACTGCGGCGCCGGCTCGCGCTCGAGCCGTCGCAGCGGGTCGCCGTGTCGGTCGTGACGCGGCTCGGCGCCAAGGGCCAGGATCAGCTGCTCGAAGAGCTTCCGCGTGCGCTGCGACAGCTGCCCGAACTGGTCCTCGTCCTGGTCGGCCGCGACCACGATGGCGTTGCGGCGCGGCTCATCGCGCGCGCCGAGGCGCTTCGCTGCGCGCACGCCTTGCGCCTCGTCGGCTGGCATGACGAGATCTTCACGGTGCTGGCGGCGGCCGACGCCATGGTGCACGCACCGCGGGTCGAAGGACTCGGTCGCGTGCTGCTCGAAGCGATGGCCGCGTCGTTGCCGGTGGTGAGCTATGCCGCGGGCGGGATCGCGGACGTAGTAGAGGAGGGCGTCACGGGACACCTCGTGCCGATCGGCGATTCGGCGCGACTGCTCGATCTGCTCGTCGAGCGGCTCGCCGCTCCCGAGCAGGCGCGCGCCATGGGGCAGGTGGGCCGCGCTCGCGTGGAGGAGCGCTTCTCGGCGTCGCAGGTCGTCGGCCGCTACCACGACTTGTGGGAGTCGGCCGCGGCGCGCGCGGCATCGGCATGAGTGGCGACGCGATGGCCCCATCGTTCGTCGCGCCACCACGGACCTTGCCGCGCGCGCTCTACGACGATGCGGCGCAGCGCTACGCCGCGGCGGTGGCTCCGCGCGCCCGTGCGGTCTGGCAGGTCGGCGAGGTCGGGGCGCCCGGCCTTTCGGACCTCGACCTGCTGGTCGTGCCCGCTGCCATCGCGCTCGACAACTCGGCCTACTTCTCGGCGCGCACCCGGTTGCCAGGGCGCTTCGCGCCGCTGTTTCGCCACGAGCCGAACATGCTGCCACCGCCGACTCTCGACGTGCTGGCCTGGACGACGCTGGTGCCTTCGCGCGAGCGGTGGCGCGGCGGCGCAGGCGCTCCGCTCCTCGACCTGCCGACGCCGCGCACGAGTCGCGTCGCGCAGCTGGCGCGCCTGCTCGAGGCGCAGGTGCGCCACGAGCGGCTCGCGGCGCGCGTCGCGAATCTGCGGCCGCTGGCGATGACGAGCCTGTTCGCAGCAGCGTGGTCGCAGGGGCGGTCGCTGCGCGCGCTCGCCGATCTCGATGGCGTCGAGGCGGGCGCGGACGAGCACCGTGCGGCGATCGCCGAGTTGCGCACCGAACTGCTCGCGACGACCGATCTGGCGACCGCCCACGCCGTCGCGGCGCAGGGATGGCGGCGATTCGAGCAGGCACGCGCTCGGATCGCCGAGGCGCTGCGGCGCCATCTCGAACTGCCTTGCGCATCACTTCTGGTTTCGGCGGCCGCAGCGGTGGTGACCGGGCGGGCGCGGCCGCGCGGGTTCGACGGCGACGAACTTCGCGCGCGCGCCGCCGACGTGGTGCGCTACCACGCGACGCTGCTTCAGTGGCGGTTGCCTTACGGCGACCTCTTCGATGGCGCGCTCCACCGGCCGCGCTGGCGGGAGGAGCGGCGCGCCGCCGGACCGCCGCGTTGGCTGCGGCCGCTGCTGCAGGCGTGGCATCGTCCCTGGAGCGCCGCGTGAGCGACGATCCGGCCCTCTTCGCAGATGGGCTGCGTCTGGTCCATCGCTGCCTTGGATGGCCGACCATCTTCGTGCTCGGCCCGCTCGCCCTGCTGACGCGCAAGGGCGGGACGCTGCATCGTCGAGCCGGAATCGCCTACGTGGTTGGCATGGGGCTCCTGTGGCTGTCGGGATCGTGGTTCACCTTCGCGCACGACGAGCTCTTCTCGTGGCGCTTCAAACGCGATTTCGCCTTCAACCTCTTGGGCGCGGCGCAGGGATTCCTCGGCTGGCGCGCGGTGCGGCGTCGGGTCGTGGACGGACGGCTCACCTCCGGGATCGGCGACGCCATCGCGTTGCTGCTGCAGTTCCTGCTGGCGGGAGTGCTGGTCGCGCTGGTGAAGAAGGACCCGGTCGTCGGGTGGCTCGGGCTGCTCTTCGCGCTGATCGCGGTGAGTGAGGCACGCGCCACGTTGCGCGGCGGCGCGACGTCGGCAACGCCGATGCGGCTGCACGTGCAGCGCATGGTGGCGTCGTACTTCTACGCGCTCACCGTGGTCTTGATCGTCCGCCTCGATCTGCCGCACGTCGTCAAGTGGGGTGCGCCGAGCCTGGTGGCCTTGACGCTGCTTGCGTGCGCAAGGAAGCCGGGCGTGGCGCGTTCGATTCCGCGTGCGAGTCTCGTTGCGGCGGCGCTGGTGGGAGCGCTGCTCGCCTGGCAGGAACTCCGGTGAAACGGCGCGAGACGGCCGCTGCGCGAGCGATCGAAGGGGCGCTCGCGGGCGCCGCAGGTGGCGCGCTGTTCGGAGGGGTGCTGGGCGCGGTGCTGGTGTTGGCGCGCGGAGGAGTGGTGCGGGGCGTCGGCCCGGCCCTCGCACTGCTCCTCTTCGCGTTGCTGCTGCACTCGCTGATCGGTGCGTGTGCCGGAGCCTTGCTGCTGTCGTCGATGCCGTGGCGACGTCGGGTCGCGATGCGCGCTCCCGCCATCGGCGCTCTCGTTGCGGCGGCGCTCGCATCGCGCATCGCCGCGCGTTCGCTCGCGCCGCTGCCGCTGGTGGCCGCGGTGGGGTTGCTGGCGATCGGTGGCGCGCTGTTGGGAGCACTGGCCGCGCGCGCTCGGTTCGCATCGCGACCGCGGCTCGCACTGCTGGCGGCGCTGATCGCGCTGGCGACGTGGCAGCTCGAAGCGAAACGGGAGACGGCGGTCGTGGCGGCGAACGAGGTGGCGAACGAGGTGGCGGCGGTGCGACCGTCGCGGCCGCCCCCTCCCGGCTTCGTTCCTCCGCGCCACCTGCTGCTGGTGGTGATCGACACGCTCCGGGCCGACCACCTCTCCTGCTACGGCTACGGCCGGCACACGTCACCGCAGCTCGACGCGTTCGCGGCGAGCGGCGTGCAGTGCCTGCAGGCCGTCACCGCGCGGCCATCGACGGCGCCGAGCGTCGCCTCGCTCTTCACCGGCACCTGGCCGAGTCGCCATGGCATCGTCGCCGAGGGCTCGCCGTTGCCGGTCGATTGCTTGACGCTGGCCGAGCAGCTCGCTGGATCGGGTTTCTTCACCACGGCCTTCGTCGCCAACCCGACGCTCGCCAGCCCGTTCCAGTTCGATCAGGGGTTTCACTCCTTCGAGTTCGTCGGCCACTCGTGGCAGGAGCGCGCCAGCGCCGCCGCCGTCAACGCGCGCGTCTGCGCAGCGTTGGCCGCATGGCCGGATCAACGCACGTTCACCTATGTCCACTACCTCGACCCGCACCATCCCTACGAGCCGCCATCGGAAGGGCGCGACCGCTACGTCGGCGACGCGTGGTGGGGGCGCGAGCGCCATCGCCGCGTCGCGATCGGCGACTGGTACCTCGGCGAGATCAAGCGCTCCACCGCGATCGACGAGGGGTCGACCGACCTCGATCTCTATGTCGCGCGCTACGACGCGGCGATCGCCGCCGTCGACGAGCAGGTCGGCGTGCTGTTGCAAGCGCTCGATGCGGCCGGCCGTCGCGACGACACGCTCGTGGTCGTGATGGGCGACCACGGCGAGTCGATGACCGAGCGCAACGTCTTCTTCAACCATGGGCTCTTCGCCTACGACAACAACGTCCGCGTGCCTCTGCTCTTGCGGGCGCCATCGCTGCTGCGCGCCGGGGTCGCCTTCCCCGAGCTGGTTCAGGGGGTCGATCTGATGCCGACGTTGCTCGATCTGCTCGGCGTCGAGGTGCCGGACGGACTCGATGGCCGCTCGATGGCCGGAGAGCTGCTGGCAGGCGATCTCGGTCGCACCGCCGCGGTCGACGCGGGAGCTCCCTCCGACGCGCTTCCGGCGGATGAGCCGGTGGCATGGATCGAGGCCGGCAAGGATCCGTCCGCTTTCATCACCGGCGTGCGCACCCGTCGTTTCAAGCTGCTCCACCACCCGACCCTCCTCGCGCCGCAGGAGGATGCGCGCCACGCCTCGGTGTTGCTGTCGCGACGGCAGCTCGTCCATCTCTGGGAGGCAGCTCACGGCGCGCCCGGTGCGACGCAGCGGTGGGAGCTCTACGACCTCGCGGTCGATCCGCAGGAGACCCACAACCTGGTGTTGCTGCGGCCGGAGCTGTTCCAGGAGATGCGTCGCCGTCATGCCGCCGAGTCGGCGCGTCACACGCATCGCCGGCCGGCCGCTTCGCTGCCGCGTGACGAGCTGAGTCGCGATCGCGCGGCGCAACTCGAGGCGCTCGGCTACGGGCGCTGAGACCGTGGGAGCGCTGCAGTGTCGGCGTTTCGCCGCTACTTCACCTTCACCTCGAACCGTTGTGGGCCGTTTTGCTTGAAGTCGATGCTGCCCGCACGCACCTCGCGCGTTCCCTTCGGGTCGGGCTGCCAGGTGCCATCGGGAGCGCGCCGCATCAGCTGCAGCAGGAGTTCGTACTTGCCGTAGGCCGGCAGGGCGAGCTCGGCGACACCCTCGTTCAACGCGCCGCGCGCAATGGCCCCGAGCCGGCGCAGCGCGGTCGACTGCGGGCGCGCTTCGAGTCCGGTGACGACGAGGCCGTCGTCGCGCGGGGCGATTCCCCCGACCACGACGGTCGCCTGCAGCGGCGGTTCGAGCGTGAGGTCCTGGCGGCCGGCGCGTTGCTGGCCGCTGATGCTGCGCCAGCCAGGAACGAGCAGCGTGAAGCGGACCTGATCTCCGAAGAAGGGCGCGACGGCGATGCCGTCCACCAGCGCGAGCTGCCCCTTCGGCTTGCGCGTGTCCGGGTCGACGAGGAGCTGGCCTTCCGGTGCGGGGGCGCCGTCGGGCAGGTGGACGTGAAGCTCGCTCGTCGCGATCCAGTTGGCCGGATCGAGGTCGATCAGCCGCGGATCGCAGGTGAGTTCGTGCGGGCGGACTTCGATGCCCGTCCACCGCAACAGCTCGCGGCGCTCGGGATCGCTGGCGAAGCTCAGCACGAAATCGTGCGGCACTGCGGGGAGCAGCGGGAAGCGCAACCGCCCTTCCTTCGTCGGCACGACGGCTTTCACGCGCTCGTGACTGCCGGCAGGAACCAGGGCGGCGAGGAACCAGTTCGGCGCCAGCGGCCCATCGGCTCGCAGCGAACCTTCGCAGGCCCCTCCCGCCACGAGTTCGAGGCGCAGATCGACCGTCCCGAGCGCAACGTCGCGCACGTTGGCGACGATCAGTCCCCGCCGTGACGCGGAGACGCTGCACGGCCCGG
Organism: Planctomycetota bacterium; assembly: GCA_031409275.1. Lineage (GTDB taxonomy): Bacteria > Planctomycetota > B15-G4 > B15-G4 > SIAN01 > SIAN01. The sequence continues at coordinate 160,356 of JANNXA010000010.1, read as the reverse complement.
CCGGGAAGCGTCCGTAGATGGCGAAGGCGCCTTCAGCGTCACTGAAACTCGATGCGTCCCCGCCCGCCGGGGTCGCGCCATGCACCGCGACGAACGCCGCCGCGACCGGTGCGCCCTGACCGTCGACGACGTGACCGGCGACGATCAGGCGCTGTTCGCGGAAGCTGACGTCGCCGAGGTCATCGGTCCCGCGAGGGGCGCATTGCAGCTTCACGTTCGCGTCGAGCGGTGCGCGCCGCGGCCGTGGCGCCTGCCCCTTCGGATCGTCGCCGGCGACGAGGCGCAGCTCGGCGTTGACCGTCGCCTCGTCGTACTCGTTCGTGAGGTCGATCCTGAAGCGACCGTCGGCGTCGAGCGGCGTTTCGAAGTCGTTGTGCTCGAACTCGCCGGAGAGGTTGCGCGAGGCGATCGGTGCGCCGTTGGCATCGACGGCACGACCCACCACCCAGAATCCGTTCGCTTCCGCGACCAGCTCGATCTCGACTCGTTCCGCCGATCGCCGCGGACCGAGGATCGGCGTGCGCGTCGCGGCGAAGCCATCGGCTCTCAGTTCGACGAAGCCGCTGGCTCCAAGCTCAAGCGGGGCGACGGAGGCGCGCCCCGCCTCATCGAGCGGCACCGCGCCGTCGAGGCGACGATCGCCCGCGCCGCTCATCCGGATCAGCACCGAGGATTTCGGTGGCAGGGGCGTCTCGGGCGCGGCGACGACCCGGATCGCAAGGCTGCCGTGGTCGGCCGCGACGAGGCGGACCGTCGCCGTCGGCGTCGCCGGCGGCAGCTCGATCGTCTGCTGCGCCGCCTCGCCCGCGAGCCCGCACAAGGCGACGCGCCACTCCTCGCGCTTCTCTTCGGGGGCGGGACCGTCGATCGAAAGCCGCGGCGCTCGGGTGGTCAGCAAGACGAGATCGAGGTCGGTGAATCGGCAGCGTCCGTGCGGGTCAGTGAGCGCGCGGACGGTCGACTCGATCAGGCTCTGCTTGGCGCGACTGAATCCGACCTCGAGCCCCGCTTGCGGTACGCCGGCACCATCGACGACCTCGACCTCGACCACGAAGCACGGCTTCACCATCAGCTCGATCGGAAAGTAGACGGTCGGGTCGAGGATCAGCGTTCCGCGCGCGCCGGCGGTGAAGGCCAGCACGCGGCGCGAATCGAGCGCGAAGGGCACGCGACAGCGTCCCTCGGTGTCGCTGCGCCAGCGCCTTGCACCGCCGCGCGCGAGCGCCTCGGGATCGAGCAACGTGGGCGGCAAGTCGTTGTCGTTCTCGGCCACGCTCAGCGTCACGATCGCGGCGCCCGCGACGGCGACGCGCGCGGCGTCGATGATGCGCAGCTCGACGCCCTCAGTCGGCGCGGCTTCGAGGGGCAACGCCGCGAGCGCGTCGGGAACGTCGGCTGCGATCGTCGGCGCGACCTCGAGTCGTGCCCCAAGCGACGCCATCGGATCAAGGCGACCCGCGTCGTTCGGGTCGGCGGCGACGGCCGCGCCGATGGCCTCCGACTCGCTGATGGCGGTGGCGCGCGCGGTCGGTGGCGTGATCCGCGGCCGGGGGCCGCGCGTGAGCCACCACGTCCCGGCGCCGATCGCGGCGCAAGCGAGCGCCGTCGCGACGAGGGCCGATGCGAGCTTGCGAGTTGTCGGCGGCACACCACCCTCCGCTCGAAACGCGCGACGGTCGAGCGGATCGCCCTCCCTGCGCGGCCGATACGATGCCACGCCCATGCCGCCCGAGCGACCCGTCGTGCTGCGCCGCCTGTTCCTGCTCGTCGCGCTCGCGGCGCTGACGGTGGGGCTGGTCTACGGCCGCTCGCTGCGCTTTCCCTTCACGCGCGACGACGTCGCCCATCTCGGCCAGGTCGAGCGATTCGCGCGATCGCCCGTCGCGTGGGGCGACCACTTTCGCGAGGAGTTCTGGGCGCAAGGCGGTCGCAGTGGTCTCTATCGACCGCTCACTGCGCTCTCGATCCAGGCGACGATCCACGTCGCCGGACGCGAGCCGCTCCCGCTGCGGGTTGGCAACCTTGCGCTGTTGGCGCTGGCCGCTGCCGCCGTTGGAGCACTCGCACTGCGCCTGGGGGTGCCGTTCCAGGCGGCGCTGCTGCTGACCGGGTTGGTGGCCGCGCACCCGCTCCTCTCCGAAGCCGTGCTCGAAGTCGTGAGCCGCAGCGAGACGCAGGCGGCGCTTTGCGTGCTGTGCACGGCGCTCCTCTTGGCGAGCGGCGGTGGCGGCGGCGCGAAGGCGCTGCTCGTGCTGATGAGCTTCGGTGCGGCGTTGCTTTCGAAGGAGGGGGCCTTCGCGGCGCTGCCCGCGTTGCTCGCGCTGCTGCTGCGAGCGCGAGCGATCGATGGCGGCGCACCGAGATCCACGCGCGGCCCGCTGCTGCTGCTGCTGGCGCTGGCGGTTGCGCTGCTCGCTGCGTTGGCGCTGCGGGTCAGGGTCTTTGGCGATTTCGTCGGCTTCGCGCCGGAGGAGACCGCGTTCGTCGACAACCCGCTGATCGACGCGCCGTTCGCGACACGCCTCTTCACCGGCATCTCGGTGCTCGGCCGTCACGTCGGGCAGCTCCTGTGGCCGCAATCGCTGTCCGTCGACTGGTCGTTCGCAGCGATCACGCCGCTCGCTTCGCCGCGCGATCCGTGGTTCGCGGCGGGTGTCGCGACCTTGCTGCTGTCCGTCGCATGGCTCGTCGCGGCGTGGCGAGCAGGCGCGTCCCGGCGCGCCGAGTGGTTCGGGCTGCTGCTGGCGGGCGGGAGCTGGTGGTTGATCTCCAACATCTCGCGGCCAGTGGGCACGGTGATGGGCGAGCGCCTCTTCACGCTGCCCGCCATCGGCCTCTTGCTGGCGCTGGTCGCCGCGCTCGCGCGACTCGTCGTGGCGCCGGCCGCTCGCAAGTCGCTGTTCGCACTCGGCGGTGCGGTCGTGGTAGCGCTCGGCCTGCGCAGCTCCGTGCGGGCGAACGATTGGCGCGACGGGCTCACGCTCTACACCGCGGCGGCAAGAGTCGCTCCGGCGAGCGCGCGCGTCGAATGCACGCTGGCCCATCTGCTGCGCGAGCGCGGCGAGGCGGACGCTGCGGCGCCGCACGCGCAGGCCGCGATCGAGCGGCTACCCGACTACGGCAAGGCGCACGCGGAACTCGGGGCGTGCCTCGCGGCACGTGGCGCGATCGGGGCGGCGCTGGTCCATCTGTGGCTTGCGGCGTCGGCGCGCGGCGCCGGAGCGATCGAGCAGTTGCAGCTGCAGACCGCGCAGCGGCGCTACCTCGGCGACGCGCGGGTGCGCGCCGACTTCACGCGCCGCGCGCAGGAGCTGATCGTGAAATGGGGCGAACGGCCGCTCTTCGCTGCGCTGGCACGCGAGTGCGAGCGAGTGCAGCGCCTCGGGTCCTGACGCGGCGGCTCAACGGCAAGATCGCTTGTCAGCGTGCGCCATCGAGCTGCTCGAACGTGCGATCGAGGACCGGCCACTCACGCCAGCCTTCGAAGTCGAAGTGCCACCACTCGTGGTCGTGCACGGCGAAGCCCGCCGCCTCGAAGGCGCGTCGCAGGGTGTCGCGAGCGAAGCGCTCCTCGCTGCTGCCGCCCGGATACCACGGATTGGCCCGCGCGCTGAACTCGTCGTAGCTGCTTGGCATCGGCAGCGGCGCGCCGGTCGTGAGCTCGCATAGCGAGGCATCGACGGCGCAGCCGCGGTTGTGACGCGAGCCCTGCTGCGGATCGGCGACCATCGCGCGCAGTTCGGGTGGCGTCGCCTCCCAGAAGAGCTTGGTGACGCGCCACGGCCGATAGCCGTCGTGCACGATCAACCCGAAGCCTTGCCGCGCGAGCTCCTCCTGCACGCGGCGCAGCGCTTCAGCGGCGGGACGCTGCAGGAAGGCGCGCGCACTGGCGTAGACCGCGGCGCCGAGGAAGTTGTCTTCCGTCGCGTATCGCACGTCGAAGCGCAGGCCGGGGACGAACGCGGCGAGGTCGACGAGATCGGCGGATCGCCTCGCCGTTGCGAGCGCGGGCGGCAGCGTCGCGGCCGCGGCTTGCGCCATCAGATCGGCGAGCGGCGCGGTCGGCGTCACCCGAAACGGCGCACCGGCGGGCGGTTCGATCGCGCGGCGCGGGAACCAGACGCCCGCCATCTCGACTCCGGAGATCTCGCCGTTGGCGCTGCGCACGAACCGCAGCGCCTCGCGCTGGTAGAGGCCGAAGTCGGGGAAGTCGAATCGGTCGGCGCCGGCCGGTTTCACTGCGTAGTCGAAGAACCACTCGACGAGCGCATGCAGCTCGCCTTCGACCTCGCGGATCCACAGCACGTTGTGGTCGAAGCCATACTCGCCGAGCAGTTTGCGCCACTCGGGCGGCGCGGGCCTCGGTCGCGGCGCGGCTTCGCGGCGGTAGCGGGTGCCGTCGATCTCGAGTTCGAGGTCGCCCTGCGGCAGCTCGCTCACCGTGAGCGGCGCGAAGAGGCGCTTGGGGTCGTCGCGGCGCAGCGCGCCATCGCCGCCGCGAACGACGCGGATGCGCGCGCCCTCGTCGTGGAGCCACAACTCTCCGCGCTGCACGATCAGCTCCACGACGTCGTGGCCGTCGACCTGTCGCCATCGGCCGGCGCAGCGAGCGCGGTCCGGGAAGGGTTGCTCGGCGCGCTCTGCCAGCAACGGCGCGGCGCGGCCATCCCGTGCCGCGCGCGCGAGGCGCAGCGCCTCGTCGGTCATCCGCTGAACCCACGGCAGCACGCAGTCCTTCGCCGCGAGGACCACCACGCCGAGCCCTTCCTCGGGAAGCAGCGTCAGCTGCGTCGTGAAGCCGTAGACCGCGCCGTCGTGGCCGATGCGACGCATTCCTTCGAAGGTGTCGATCCAGAGGCCGAAGCCGAATGCGCCGTGACGGCCCGCCGGACCCTGCGGCCGCGTCATCTCGGCGAACGCGGCGGCGCCGAGCGGTACGCCGCCGGTTTCGCGCCCGCCACGCAGCAGCGCCTGTGCTGCGACGGCGAGATCTCGCAGCGTTGTCTCGAGGCTGGCGGCCGGGGCGATGCCGAACGGGAAGGTGGGCGCCGCGAACGGCTCGCCGTGGAAGCTCCACATCGCTGCCGGCACCAGTCGCGACGGGTCGCCGCCGAACGCGCTGTCGGCCATGCCCAGTGGCACGAGCACGCGCTCGCTCATCACCTCGGCGAACGGGGCGCCACCCGCGACTTCGAGGAGGCGGCCGGCGACGCTGACCGCCGCATTGCTGTACTTGGTCCGTGTTCCCGGCGCGTCGACGAGCGTCGTCGCATTCAGGCTTTCGACGGTGGCGGCGAGCGATGGGGTGGCGGCGTCAAAGTAGCTGCCGAGCGGCGGCTCGCGTACGAGTCCGGAGTCGTGCGCGAGGAGCTGACGGACGGTGGGCGAGGTCGGGAAGGGGTTCGCCGGCGCGAATCCGGGCAGCGCCGTGGCGACGGGTGCGTCGAGGTCGAGTCGCCCTTCCTCGACGAGTTGCAGCAGCGCCATCGCCGTGAACATCTTGCTGACCGATCCGGCGCGGAAGCGGGCGTCCGCCGGCAGCGGCTCGAGCGCTGCGACTTCGGCAGCGGCTCCGTCGGCTGGCGCGCGCCGCATCGCCTCCTCGAAGAGGATCGAGTCTCGATCGACGATGGCGATCGCGAGGGCCGGCAATTCGAGGTGGAGCGCGTCGAGCCGCAGCGCCTCTCGGAAGCTGGAGTAGGCGCGCTCGGGGCGATCGACCGCAGGCGGCGTGGTGCACGCAACGACGAGCAGGAGCCAGACGGCCCGCGTCCCGCGCACGCCTCGCGACCACTTGCGCATCGTCCCGTTCCTCGCGTCGCCGACGAGGGAGCCTACGATCGCGGTCATGGACACTCCGACGACACTGTTGTTCGACGTGATGGGCACCTTGGTACACGACCCGTTCTACGACGATCTGCCACGCGCGCTGGCACTCCCATTCGAGGAGATCCTGCGCGCCAAGCATCCGAGCGCGTGGATCGACTTCGAGCTTGGCGATCTCACCGAAGAGGAATTCCTGCCGCAATTCTTCGCCGATGGCCGCGCCTATGATCACGCCAGATTGCTGAGCACGTTCGAGGAGGGATTCCGGCTGCTGCCGGGCATCGAGCCACTGCTCGCCGACTTGAACGCGGTGGGGCGTCGACCCCACCTGTTCAGCAACTATCCCGAGTGGTGGCGGCGGGTCGAAGCAAGGACGAGTCTGTCGCGTTTTGCCGACTGGACGTTCGTCTCCTGTGCTACTCGCCGTCGCAAACCCGATCCGGAGGCCTATCTCCACGCCTTGCGGACGCTGGAGGTCGGGCCGCGGGATTGCCTCTTCGTCGACGATGTCGAACGAAACGTCCAGACGGCCCGGCGACTGGGGTTCGACGCCGTTCGTTTCCAGGACGCCGTGCAGTTGCGCGGGGAGCTGCAGAGGCGCGGTTTGTTCGATGCGAGGGCTAAGGACCGCAGGTGAGCTGCTTCCAACACGCGGTCATGATCGACCCATTTACGTAGAAGCGGTGCCTCGGCAAGCTCTTCCCCCTCATGCCCGACGAGACCACGCATCCGGAACCACGCTTCCGTTTCGCTCGCCGCAACCTGCTGGCGGCGGCAGTCGTCCTCTGGATTGGTGCGGCGTGTTGGGGCATCGCCGTCGACGTGCGCAGCGATCGCGAGCACGCCGGGGTGCGGACCTTGCTGTGCGCGATGAGTCAGCTGCAGTCCACGGCAACCGGGATCTCGGCCGCGCTCGATGAGGCGGATCGCGCCTGGTACGACTCCGCAGCGCCCGCGCCGTCGCTCGATGTGGCGTTTCGCGAGCAGTTGGTGAGCGGGCGCGTCGTCGATGGCAGCGGCGACTTCGCGATCGCCGCGCGCGCCAGCGTGGCGCCTCTTCTCGATCGGTTCGTGAAGGACCACGAGGCGTTGAGGACGGCGTTCCTCGGACGCGGCGGCGATGTCGAGCCGCTGCACCAGGTGCGGCGGTCGGGGCGCGCGTTGCAGCTCGAGCTCGAGCGACTCGGAAGCGAAGCGGTCGACAAGGTCGTCGGGGTCGAGTTCGCCATCGACGAACGCAGCCTCTCGTTGTGGGGCGTGTCGGCCGCGGGGCTGTTCGCCGTCGTGCTGCTGCTGTCCCTGTTGCGCGAATCGTCCCGAAGGGAGAACGCCGCCTCCGAGTCGCGCGCGCGGCTGGAGGAGAGCGAGGAGCGTTTCCGCCGGATCACGGACGAGCTGCCGATGGCGCTCGCGGTCACCGATGCCTCCGGCGCACTCGTCTTCGCCAATCGCGCGTGGCGCGATTTCGCCGACGGGCGCGATGGATCGTTCGAGGCGTGGGCCGATCGGCTCCATCCCGACGACGCGACCCGCGTGATCGCCGAGCACCAACGCGCCTCTCGCGACCTGCTTCCCTTCGAGCTCGAATACCGCATCCGTCGCAAGGATGGCAGCTGGCGCTGGTGGATCGATCGCGGCGTGGCGCGACGCGACGGCGCGGGCCGCTTCCTCGGCTACGTGAGCCTCGCCCTCGACATCACCGATCGAAAGGAGTTCGAGGATCATCAGCGCGAATCGCAGCGCATCGAGGCGATGGGGCGGCTGGCGGGCGGCATCGCCCACGACCTGAACAACATCCTCACCGTCGTGCTCGGCACGACGGAGCTCCTGCTCGACGGAAGCGGAGCAGCCGATGACGTCCGGCTGAACGCAGAGGAGATCCGCTCGGCGGCCGAGCGCGCCGCGCAGCTCGTCGGACAGCTCCTGGCCTTCACGCGTCGGCAGCTCGTCGTCCCGGTCGCGCTCGACTTGGCGTCGGCGATCGACGGGATGGGGGGCTTGTTGCGCCGGTTGATCGGCGAAGACGTCGCGCTGACCATCGACGCTCGCCGCGGCAGCGGCAGCGTTCATCTCGATGCGGCGCAGCTGACGCAGGTCGTGCTGAATCTCGCGATCAACGCTCGCCAGGCGATGCCGACCGGTGGCCGCCTCTCCATCTCGGTCGCGGCGACGCAGCTTCGCGAGCGACCGGCGGTGGAGCTGCGCGTTGCCGACAGCGGCAGTGGCATGGACGCCGCGACGCTGGCGCGTGTGTTCGAGCCCTTTTTCACCACCAAGGAGGACGGTCGCCACTCCGGCATCGGGTTGGCGACGGTCAAGGCGATCGTGGACGGCGCCCAAGGCACCGTGACGATCGAAAGCGCTCCAGCGCAGGGCACGCAGGTCTGTGTGCGCTTCCCTTGTTGCGAATTGCCCGCCGCGGCGGCTGGCGCTTCCGCAGCGGACCGGGGTCGAGTCGATGCCGCGGCGCTCGCGCCGACCGCGCCGAGCGCGCGAGTGCTGCTGGTCGAGGACGATGACGCGGTGCGCCCGCTGCTCAAACGCTGGCTCGAGCTCGCCGGTCACGAAGTCGTCACCGCCCACGACGGGCGCGACGCGTTGGACGTCGCGCGGAAGCTGCCAACGCTCGACCTGCTGGTCACCGACGTCGTGATGCCGGGACTTGGCGGCCGCGAACTCTCGGAAGAGGTGCGCCGGCTGCACGCCAAGGTTCCGGTCCTGTTCGTCTCGGGATACACGGACGATGATGTGCTGCGCCGTGGCGTCCGCGCCGACGCACACTCGTTCCTGCACAAGCCACTCACCCGGGTTGACCTGGTCGTTCGCGTCGCGGAGATCCTCGCGCAGCGTTGCGAAGGCTGAGCGAGCCGCACGCGCTGCCGAAACTCCCGATCTCCATTCGATCCCTGGAGTCTCACGATGACCGCGCCCGCTTCCCTTGCTCGGTGGTGTCCGCTCGCGTGGTGCATGGCGAGCCTCTTGATGAACTTGGCGTCGCCGCCGCTCGTCGCGCAGGAGGTTGAAGCGACCGACCCGACGGGCGACGAGGCCGCGATCGAGAAGGCGCTCGCGCAGGAACTCGAGGTTCGCGCGAGCATCGCGTGGGAGGACGGGCCGCTGGTCGGGAAGCTCGGCGGCGCCGCCACGATTCGGGTGCCACCGGACTACGCGTTCACCGGCGGGGTCGGCGCGCGCAAGCTCCTCGAACACTGGGGCAACCTGACCGACGGCAGCGAGCTCGGCCTGGTCGAGCCGACGGCCGAAGGTGCCGGAGATTGGCAGGCGCTCTTCGAGTGGGCGGAAGTCGGCAAGGTGGAGGATGACGAGAAGCTCGACGCCGAAGAGCTCTTCGAGCAGATGAAGGAGGGGGAGGAGGAGGCCAACGAGCAACGCAAGAAGCGCGGCTTCGAGCCGCTCGAGCTCGTGCGTTTCACGACGCCCCCGCACTACGACCCGGTCACCCACAACCTCGAATGGGGGCTCCTGGTGCGCTCGCCATCGGGGGAGTCGATCAACTACCTGGTCAAGGTGCTCGGTCGCTTCGGGTTCATGAGCGTGACGCTGCTGTGCCGGCCCGAAGACGTCGAGGTCGCACTGCCTCCGTTCAGGGAGCTCCTGGCCGGTTTCGAGTTCGTCGAGGGCAAGCGCTACGCGGAGTGGAAGCAGGGCGATCCGATCGCCGAGTTCGGCATCACCGGGCTCGTGGTCGGAGGCGCAGCCGCCGCGGCGTGGAAGCTCGGATTGCTCGGCAAGCTGGCGAAGTTCGCGAAAGTCATCGTGATCGCCGTGGTCGCGGGTGCGGGCGCGGTGTGGCGATACGTCACCGGGCGCAGCAAGAGGCCCGACTCGCCGTGACGACGGCGGACGCCGGTGCGCAGCGATGAGCCCGACGCAAGAGCTCTTCGCGGTCCTGGCCGCCATCGCGTTCTGGGAAGCGTTGCTGGTCGTGCCGCGTCGCGCCACCGTCCTGCGCGCCTGGCGCGGCCGGGACTATCGCGCGCTGCGCCCTGCCGAGCTGCTTGGCAACGAACGGGTCGGCATCGTGCTCGCGCCCTGGCTGCCGACGCTGGGTCGAGTCCACGTCACCAGCGCCTTCGTGGCCGCCTTCGACGAGCGCGGTGTGGTCGCGCTCGACGGCGAGCAGGGAGTGGTCGCGGGCACGAAGCGAATCGAGTTCGCGGCCGACTTCGCTCCGCGAAGCGACGGCCACGACCTGCTCCTCGATGCCGCGACGCGAGTGCGCTGCGACTCTCCCGACGAGGCCGCGTCGGCGGCGCGCGAGCTGCAGGAGTTGGCGGCGCTCGCAGCGGGTGCACGCAGCGCGGCGCGCGCGCGACGCCTGTCGGAGAAGCTCGACGTCGCCGCCGCAGATCGGGCTCTCGAGTCGTTCGAGTCGGCGAGCGCGGGATTGCGCGTCGCGTGCAACGCCGCGTTCCTGTGGTGGGCGGTGGCGCTGCCGGCGGCCGCCGCCACGTTCGGCCTGCTGACGGCGTGGCCGTGGCTGGTGGCCGGGATCGCGCTCCACAGCGCGTGGGTGATCGCGCTCTTCGTACGAGCGCATCGGCGCCTCTACCCCGCTCGTGTCCGCGAGCGCCGCCGCCACGCCGTCGCCTTCGCGCTCGCTCCGCTGCAGGCGGTGCGTGCGCTCGATGCGCTTGGGCGGCCGCTGTTGGCGCGCTTCCATCCGGTGGCGGCGCTTCTCGCCGCGACCCCGCGCGAGCAGGCAAGCGCCGCGCTCGCGCGCGAACTGCGGATGGCGATGACGCCGCGGATCGACTCGAGCGCGACGCAGGAGGCAGCGGCGACTTCGCGAGATTTCGCCGCCGCGTGGGCCGAGGCGTTGCGGGACGCGGCTCGCGCGGCCGGCTTCGACGAGGCGCAACTGTTGGCGCCGCCGCCGCCGCTTTCGAACGCCGAGCGGCTCTATTGCCCGCGCTGTCTTGCCCAGTACACGGCGGGCGTCGCCGAGTGCGGCGACTGCCGCGGGATCGCCTTGCAGGAACTCTGCCGCCGCGCGGATGCGTGACGGCTTCGCGTGGCTAGGGTCAGCTCGTCGCGTCGATCGCGTCGCCGCGGCGCAACTGGTAGAGGCCGCGCTCGACCTTCTCGATGTCGTCCATCTGGCTCAAGCGGTTCGACACGATGATGTTCAGGTTCTCGCTCTTCGATGCATAGCCCGCTTGACGAACGGCTTCGACGATCTCGCTGACGCGCAGCGGCCCGACCACGCGCTCGAGGACGGCGCGGATGAAGGTCGGAAGGGTCCCTTCGCGGCCAGCACGAGGAAGCGCGCCACTCTCCTGCTCGACCTTGCGGCGGGGGGCACGCGCGGCCGGAGCGGCCGACTTCGCGGCGGGCAGTGACGTGCTGCGGCCGGGCGCCGAGTGGCCGCCGGCCAGCATCGCCTGCAACGTCTCGCCGATCTCGTCGAGGTCGCGCGCCAGCGCTTCCTTGCGCTCGCACAGTTCGTGGAGCTCGCGCTCCTTGTCGTCAAGGGCGCGGCGGAGGTCGGCCAGGGTGAGCGGCGAATTCAATGCGGGGCGAGCAGCAGGCATGTGGGTTCCCTCGACGGTGCGAATCGGTGCGGCACCATAGCGCGACCTCGAGTGCTTGGGGTAGCGCTTCATCCGTCGACGGTGGCCGGCGCAGGCTTGAAGAAGGCGAGGAGCACGACCGCGGTGACGACCAGCAGCGTCCCCGCCAGCACCAGCGGGGTGGGCGCGCGGCGGAAGAAGAGCTGGTCGAAGGCGATGCCGAACAGCGGGCCGACCATTGTCACCGCGACCGCGCGAGCGGCTCCGGCGCGCTTCAACCCCTCCGTCAGCGTCACCTGCCCGATCAGACCGGCCACGACGACCCCGGCGTAGCCGAGCCACTCGCCGCCGGTTCGCGGCAACACGTGACGCTCCGCGGCCGCGAGCGCAGTTTCCGGCAACGCGCCGACGCTCGCGGCAAGTGCGTCGATCAGCGAGTCGGGCAGCGCGAAGCTCGCGAGCGAGCACGGCAGCATCACCCAGGAGAACCAGAAGACGATGGTGAGCGGCCGTTCGGTGGCCGAGATGCGCCGTACGGTGAGGTAGGCGATGCCCGAGAGCAGCGCGCCGACCAGCCCGATCGTCGCGGCTCGGTCGAACTCGTGCGCCACCTCCAGCGCGATGCACAGCCCGACGAGCCCGGCCAGGACCAGCGGCCAGTGCATCGGTCCCGGCCGTTCGCGCAGCAGCCACGGCGCGAGCAACGCAACGAAGACCGGATGGCTGTACTGCAACAGCACCGCCTGTCCCGAAGGCAGGTGCTGCGTCGACCAGACGTAGCAGCTGATCGCCAGCCATCCGACCACGCCGCGCAGCAGCAGCCCGCGCCGATCGTGTCCGCGCAGGTCGATGCGGCGCAGCGCGGCCCACGCGACGAAGACGCCGGTCATCACGACCGCGCGTGCGAGCACGATGCTCTGCGGCTCGATCGCCTGGAGCCAGCGGCGCGAGAAGGGGGCCATCGCCGCGAAGCAGGCCGCCGACGCGACCATCAGCCAGAGGCCGCGCGTGTCGGCGCGGCGAGCGTCGCGCACGCTGCGGTTCATCGATCGTCCTGCACGCGCCAGCGCGAATCGAACCAGCCTGCGGCCAGCACGCCGCCGTCGCCTTTCGTCAGCACGTCGGCCGAGAAGAGCGTGAAGTCGGGATAGCCGACGCCGCTGATGAAGGGCGTCAGCACGTAGCCGAGCCGCGTGCCGCGCGCGCCGGTGTCGGCGCAGAGGCCGACGAGGCCACCGAGGCGGCGCCGCGGCAGCACGACGCAGGCGCCGAGCGAGTACCCCTCGAACCGCTTGTCGCCGAGGCGAAGCTCGCCGCGTGCGGCGTCGAAGGGTGCGTTCGACGGCACCAGCTCGGCCCAGGCGGCGTTGCTGTCGCGGTTGCCGTAGAGGAGGACGTTGGGATAGCGGTCCTCGCGCGACGGGCGATCCCAATCGTCGAGCAGATCGATGCCGCGATCGAGCGCCAGCCACTGCACGTCGCTCACCAATACGGCGCGGCCGTTGGCGCGGTACCACCAGTGGGCGGCGTCGAAGCGGGCGCGATCGAGCAGTTCGCGCGTCTCGGCCGGCGTTCCCTGGGTGCCGTAGACGAGGACGAAATGGTCGTCGAACACGCGCTTGAACGGGCCGATCGAAGGGAACGGCCAGCTGCTGACGAACTTGCCCGCTTCCGTCCAACCACCGTCCACAGCGGCATCGCCACCCACCTTGCGCCAGCGGCCTTCGCGGCGCTCGAACTTCTGATCGCGGCCCTTTCGTTCCGCCGCGGTCGTCGCCGGGGTCGCGCCGTCGAGCGTCCACGTCGCGACGTCGGCGAGGTCGGGCGTTCGCAGCCAGAGGCGCAAGACGTTGCGCGTCGTGACCGTGCCGGTGCGCGACACGGGATCCCACGTTGCGTCGACACGAAACGGCTGGCCGTAGCGTTCGAGCTGCTCGACGTGGATCCAGTCGCAGCTCGCCTGGGTCGACGGGTCGTTCGAGGTGAACGAGACGGCATGGATCGGCGTCGAGCGGCGGTGGCTGCGGAAGAGCTCGAAGATCGCCGGCCAGTCGACGCAGTCGGCGCCAGGCGACGCGTCGCCGTCCCACCAGTGGCCCGCCCCTTCCTGCAGGTGGCTCGCCGGTTCCGCGCCGGCGCTCGCGAGCGCGTCGAGCATCAGGCGCGCCTCGCTCGCCGGCACGTTGTCGTCGGCGGTGCCGTGGAGCACGAAGGTCGGCAACTGCTTCAGGTTGTCGATCAGCGAGAGCGTGCGCGACGCGCCGTCGGCCGCCTGCCAGAGCTCTGCCAGCGCGCCCGCGGGTCGGCCGCCGTAGCTGTCGAAGCTCGACCAGCCGGCGCTCGGGGCGATGGCGGCGAAGGTCGCGGGATCGTTGGCGGCGAGATGCCACGTCCCGTGGCCGCCCATCGAGTGGCCCGTGAGGTAGACGCGGCGGTGCGGCCGCGTCGGGTCGATCGACGACGTGCCTTCCTTGAGGTCGCCGCCGATCCGGAAGCAGGCGTCGGTCAGCGTTTCGTAGGCGTCAAGACGGCCCCAGTCCTGCCAGTCGAAGCCGAAGCGGCGACGGTTGGTGGGCGCGACGACCCAGAAATCGGGCTTCGCCGAGTAGCTGCCGGCGTGGCCGAACGCGTCGACACCGGCGCCGTGCAGCGTCAGCACCAGCGAGTCGGCGGCGCCGTCGTTTGGCGGAAGCACGGCGTACTCCTGCACCGAGTCGTCGATGCGTGAACGGCGCGTCTGGCGGCGCAGCGCGAGCGCCGGCTTGAGCTCGAGCGAGAGGGTCGTCGTCGCGACGTGGTCGCCCGCACGCACGGTGATCGGCACCGTGACTCGGCCAGGCGCCTGGAAAACGGGATGCTCCGTTCGAGCCTGGAGCCGGAGCGCCACCTTTCGAAGGCCCAGCGGCGGCAGCCCCGCGCGCTCGACGGTCGTGACGAATTCGAACGGCGCGCTCTCGTCCGCCGAGCCGCTCTCGACCACGACTTGCGGCAGCGGCGCGGCGCTCGCGTTCATCACGACGATCGCCGCGTCGATTCCAGTGCGCATCTCCCACGAACGTCCGCCCACCACCAGATCGGGCAGCGTCGCGTCGAACGGGTTCGCGATCAGCGGCGCGCTCGGCGTCGAGAGCGCGAGTCGGAAGCTGCCGCGCACGCCGGTGACGACGAGCCGGTTCGTTCCCTTGTTCAGTGCCACCGGCAGCCCGCCGATGCCATCGCCGTAGACGTCGCCGACCTGCGGCGTGCCGTTCACCCACAGCGTGGTGGCGCCGTCGAGGTCGGCCAGCACCACTTCGCTGCGCGGCCACTCGAGCAGCGCGCAGGCGGCCGCGATCGGAGCGCCGCTGACGCTGCCGTTCGCATCGGCGGTGCGCCGCTCCCAAGGCTGCTCGACGCCGCGCTCGCCGAGGAGCTTCTCGCCGACGATGGGCGGCGGCGCGTTGCGATCGAGCAGGTGGTGGGCGAGCACGGCGCTGGGGTTGAACGCGCGGCGGCCCCGTTCGTCGAGCGGCGCGATCACTCGCCAGTCGCGCACGAGGGTGGGCTCGGAGGCCAGGAACGAGCAGGCGGCGAGCGCAGCGAAGAGCATCGCGAGTCCTCGGCGAGTGCGCGCCGAGGCGGGCGCACGGGTCGCCGATCATGCCGCGTGCAGCAAAGGAACGGGGGAGCGAGCTCGCGCCCGCTCCCCCGCATGCGTTCAGGAACTTGCGGCCCCTTGCCGCCGGTCGTTCACCGCAGCGCGCTCAGGGCAGGATCTCGAGCGCATCGGTGTCGTGCGGGTCGAGGCCGTAAGGCGCCCCGTCGAACCCGATCGTGAAGGTGCCGGCAGGGTTGGTGCCCCACGCCGTGCCGACGAACTCGAGGATGTCGTCGTTCTGTCCGGTGAGGCTCACCGGCACCTGGAAGTTGCCGTCGGTCGAGATGAACATCGTGTTGGTGGCGGAATCGAAGTCGATCGCGTCGATGTTCTCGGTCGACTGGCCGAGCTTGACGTCGGGGTCCTGGCCGCGCAGGAACATCGAGATCGAGCCCGCGCTGTTCTTGCCGAGCGCCGTCGGCGCGAACAGCAGCACGTCCTCGTTGAACCCGCTCAGGCCGGGGACGCTGAACTGCCCTTGCGTCGAGATCAGCAGGTTGCCGGTGCCATCGAGCGCGAGCGCGTCGATGTCCTCGTCGACCGTGTCGAGGCCGATGTCGCTGCCATCGAGATAGAACTCGAAGTGGCCGAAGGTCGTGCTGCCGTAGCTGTAGGGCACGAAGCGGACGATGTCCTGCTCGTCGACGACGTTGCCGTTGGGGCCGCCGAAGAGGCAGACCATCGTCGTGGTCTGGTTGAAGCTCATCAGCAGGCTGCCGTCCGGCATGGCGGCGACGGCGTCGATGTTGGTCGGCGCTGCCTGCACGTCGAGCCCGTCATAGACCAGCGTGTAGAGGCCCGTGACCGGGTCGAGGTGCCAGACGTCCCAGCGGAACATCGTCTGCGCGCCGATCGTCGTGTTCTTGCGCAGCGAGAAGAGGATGCCGCTGCTCGGCAGCGTCGGCGCGGCCGGGATCTGGTCGAGGGCCGCGTCATAGTTGAGGCGACCGCCGGTGACCATCAGGCCTGACAGGGCGGGCAGCGGATCGACGCTGTCCATGATCCACTGCTTGACCGCGAGTCCATCGCGCGTGCCGGACAGGGCGAAGAGCATGTTGGCGACGCCCGCGACGTGCGGCGTGGCCATCGAGGTGCCTGAGAAGTAGGAGTAGCCGTTGCCCGGCGTCGTCGAGAGGATGCTCTCGCCCGGCGCCGCGAGGTCGACGCTGATCGGGCCCCAGTTGCTGAACCACGCGAGGCCGTCGCCCGAGTTCGTCGCCGCAATGCTGACGATCTCGTCGAGGTCGAAGCCGCTTGGCAGCCAGAACTGCCCTTCGATGTTGATCGCGTTGTTGCCAGCCGCCGCGACGAAGAGCTGGCCGCAGTCGCCCGCCGCGTCGATCGCGTCGTAGAGCGCCTGGTCGGTCCCGTACCCGCCCCAGGAGTTGCTGGTCACGTGCGCTTCCTTGCGCACGGCGTAGTCGATCGCCTCGACCGCATCCGCGGTGTCGCCGGAGCCGCCGGCGTCGAGGAACTTGAGCGCCATGATGCGCGCGTTCCAGCTGGCGCCGGTGACGCCGACGCCGTTGTTGCCGACCGCGCCGATGGTGCCGGCGCAGTGGGTGCCGTGCGAGTGGTCGTCCATCGGATCGCCGTCGTTGTTGACGGTGTCGGCGCCGTGGATGTCGTCGATCCAGCCGTTGGCGTCGTCGTCGATGCCGTTGCCGGCGATCTCGTCCGGGTTGACCCAGATGTTCGCGGCGAGGTCCTGGTGGTTGTAGTCGATGCCGGTGTCGATCACCGCGATGAGCGCGGCGGTGGCGTCGGTCGCCGTGTCCCACGCCTCGGTCGCGTCGATGTCGGCGTCATTCGCCTGGTCCCAACCCCACTGCGACGTGAACGACGGGTCGTTGGGCGTGTTGTCGACGTGGTAGATCCAGCTCGGCTGCGCGTACTTCACGCGCGGGTCGGCGCTGAGCTTCGTCAACGCGGCGCGCAGGTCGGCGCCGGGAGCGAGCTCCATCTCGTAGAGGAGACCGTTGAAGATCTCCTTGCCGCGGACGGCGCCGACACTCGCTTCGAGCGCGCGGCGCGGTGCGGAGTCGCCATCCACCTTCATGCGGTAGACGAGCTTGCCCGCCTTGTGCTCGCGACTCAGGTCGATCGCGGCCGGGGCGCCGCGATTCTGGTCGTCGCCGCGAGGCCGTTGCTGTGCGACGACGCCGGTGGCGACGAGCGCGAGAGCGCCGAACGTGATGATTCCAGGCTTCATTCCTTCTCTTCCTCCGTTGCGGGATTCGAGTGTCAGGCCCGGGCAGGACGGCAGAAGCTAGCCCAGTTCCAGGAGGTTGCACGGGCTCGTCTTCGCTCGGCGCAGGGATCGAGAAGTTCCATCGCAGTGGGCTCGATGGCGCCTCCCAGGGAAGAGCGGCGAGTTTTCGCGCGGTCGGTCAGGCCGGGAACCAACCGGCGGCGTCGAGGCGCCCCGCCTGCAGCTCGCGGGCGAGGCTCAGCGCGCCGAGGGCCGCATCGCCGCTCGGCAGCACGTCGGCACTGACCCCCATGCCCTGCAGCGCCGCGACGACCCCGCGCCGCAGCGCCGGCGCATGGTCGAAGACGCCGCCGGCCAGCACCAGCGGCACGCGGCCGCGCCATGCGAGCTTGCGCACCACCGTCTTCGCCATCAGGGCGAGCTCGCTGGCGGCGCGCTCGACGAGTTGCTGCGCCACCGGATCGCCAGCTTCCGCGGCCTGCGTGACCAACGGTGCGAGCTCGGCGATGCGCTGCGGGCTGCGCAACTCCCACGCGTAGCGGACCACCGCGCGCGCGTCATCGCTGCCGATCGCGGCGAAGACGGCGCGCACCAGCGCCAGCTTCGCGCCGCGCCCGTCCGCCGCGCGTGCCGCGGCGCGCAACGCGAAGCGACCGAGTTCATAGGCGCTGCCGTCGTCGCCGAGCAGCGAGCCGAGGCCGCCGGCGCGCGCGGCCTGCCCATGCAGATCGCGCGCGAACGCGAACGAGCCGGTGCCGGAGAGCACGACGACCCCGGTCGCGTGGGGTGCCGACGCCATCAACAGCGGCGCCGCGTCATGCAGCAGCTCGACCTGCGTCGCGAGGCCGCGCGCGCGCAGCCGCTCGCAAGCGCGTGCGCGTAGCAGCGGATCGCTGGTGCCGGCAGCGGCGATCACCACCGCGGCGAGCGGCCCGCTCGGTCGATCGCTCGTGGCCGAGGCCACCGCGATCGCCTCCTCGACGGCTTGCAGCGCGCCGTCGAAGTCGGTGGCGAAGTTGCAAGGCTGCGCGATGCGCATCGGTGCGACCGCGCGCTCGGCGCCGACGGGCGCCGCCAGCGCGATGGCGGTCTTGCTGCCGCCGCCGTCGATGCCGGCGAGCCAGCCCGGTTCGTTCGCGGCGCGCGCCGTCGCGGCGGCCGGTGCCAGCGCTTGCAGCGCCGCGCGCACGGAACCGCCGTGCGCAGCCAGCAGCGCGCGCGCCTGCTCGCGATCGACGTGTCCGAGCTCTTCCACCATGCGCTCGGAGCGCTCGATCAGCTTCTTGTTGCTGGCCTTCAGGTCGACCATCTGGTTGCCCTGCACGCGGCCGAGCCGGACCATGACGCCGGTCGACAGCATGTTCAGCACGAGCTTGGTGGCGCTACCGGCTTTCAGTCGCGTCGAGCCGGCGACCACTTCGGGCCCGGTGACGGGGGTGATGGCGAGAGTGGCGACGCGCGCGAGCGGCGTGCCCGGGTTGCAGCTCAGCGCGACCGCGAGCGCACCGACGCTCCTGGCGTGGACGAGCGCGGCGAGGACGTACGGCGTGGCGCCGCTGGCCGAGATCCCGACGACGGCATCCTTCGCGCCGACGGCGAGTGCTCGCAGCGCGTCGCGCGCCGCCTCCTCGTCATCTTCGGCGCCTTCCTGCGCGCGAGTCAGCGCCGCGTGCCCGCCGGCGATCACGCCGACCACGAGCTCCGGCGGCGTGCCGAAGGTGGGTGGACATTCGGATGCGTCGAGCACGCCGAGTCGCCCCGATGTTCCGGCGCCCACGTAGAGCAGTCGGCCGCCGTCGCGCAGCCGTGCCGCGATGGCGTCGATGGCCTGCGCGATCGAGTCGAGTTCGCGACGGACCGCCGCAGCGACGTGGGCGTCCTCGTCGTTCATCAGCAGGACGAGGTCGCGCGTGGGCATCGCGTCGAGGTGCGCCGCGGCCGGATGGGACTTTTCGGTCAGCGGAAGGTTCGGGTCGGGGCGCTGGCTCATGGCGTAGATAAAACCGCCGCGCACGACGGGGCGAAAGAGCGGGGAGGCAGCAAATCTTGGGTGACCTCTCGCCGCTCGACGTTCTGGTGCTGGTGGCGACGCTGGTGGTGGCGCTCGCGGCCGGGCTCCTCCTCGGGCGACGGGCACAGTCGACGACGAGCTTCCTGGCCGGTGAGCGCGACGTGCCGTGGGGGGCGGTCCTCCTCTCGATCGTCGCCACGGAAACGAGCAGCGTCACCTTCCTCAGCGTGCCGGGGATCGCATTCGGCGGTGACCTGCGCTTCCTGCAGCTGCCGCTGGGATACGTGGTGGGGCGGCTGGTGGTCGCTCGCCTGCTGCTGCCGCTCTATTTCGAGGGGCGAGTGCTGACGGCCTACGAAGTGCTCGGCCAGCGCTTCGGATCGCGCGTGAAGCGGTCGAGTTCGCTGCTGTTCCTGGTGACGCGCACGCTCGGCGATGGCCTGCGCCTCTACCTCACCGCGCTGCCGCTGCATCTCCTGACCGGCTGGCCGCTTTCGGGAGCGGTGGCGTTGATGGCGGGAGTGACCGTCGCCTACACGTGGTTCGGTGGCGTGCGCGCGGTGGTGTGGACCGATGTCGTGCAGTTCTTCATCTATGTCGGCGGCGGCGTCCTGGCGCTGGCCGTCGCCGCGAGCGACACTCGCGGTGGCCTCGCGGAGGTCGTCGCGCGCGCGAACGTCGCCGGGAAGCTGCGCATCTTCGACTTCGGCCTCGACCTGACGCGCACCGACACGCTGCTCGCTGGATTGCTCGGCGGCGCGTTCCTCACGCTGGCGACGCACGGCACCGATCAGCTCATGGTGCAGCGCTACTTGTGCGCCAAGGACCAGCGCGGCGCCCGGCGCGCGATGGTGACGAGCGGCGTCGTCGTGCTGCTGCAGTTCGGGCTGTTCCTGCTGCTCGGGCTCGCGTTGCACGCGTGGTTCATCGATCGGCCGCAAGATCCGCCGCTTGGCAAAGGCGACTCGGTCTTCGCCGCTTTCATCGTGACGCGCCTCACCGAGCTGCCGGGCGCGGTCGGGTTGATCCTCGGCGCCGTCTTCGCGGTGTCGATGTCGACGCTGTCGAGTTCGCTCAACGCCTCGGCGAGCGCGCTGGTCAACGACTTCGCGGGGTCGTGGAAACGGCTCGCCCATGACGATCGGGCGCGTCTGCGTGTCGCGCGCGTCGCGACGCTGGGATTCGCGCTCCTGCAGGGGGCGCTGGCGTTGTGCGGCACGGCGCTCGAACGCAGCGTGGTCGACGTCGTGCTGCAGATCGCGAGCTTCACCAGCGGCATCACGCTCGGCCTCTTCTTCCTGGCGCGCATGCTCGGACCTCTGCCGATCGATCCGTTGGCGCGCACGCGAGACAGCACCGCGGCGCTGACGGCGTTCTGCGTCGGCCTTGCCGGCATGACGGCGATCTGGCGCTTCACGCCGCTGGCCTGGCCGTGGTACGCGCTGGTCGGATCGCTGGGGACGCTTGGCGTCGGCTGGCTGGCGCGTCGCGCCGCTCGCGGCTGACTACTTCAGCTTCAAGACGGCCGCGACGTCGGGCGGCAGTTCCACCTTGGCGCTGCCGACCGCGGAGAAGCGGAAGGTCTGCGTCACCAGGTTGGCGCCGCGCGAGCCCTCGATCGGGAGGGTGAGCTCGGCACGGATCGATTCGATCGCCCCGTCGACGACGACGAAGGCGAGGGTGGCCGTCGGCTTCGCGCCGACCGCGCGATCCGAGGCCGCGCCACTGCTGGCGGCTGCGCCGCCGGCAGCCTCTTCGCGTTGGGGTCGGGCGCGTTCGATCACGACGGAGAACGGCGCGCACCACTTTTTCGCCGTCTCCTCGGTGAGCCTGGCGGTGAAGTTGCGGCCACCGTCGACGGTGTCGCAGCGCACGTCGGCGAGGCTGGCCGAGAAGTCGTCGCGCCATTCATGAGGCAACACGATCGCGTTCGCCTGGTCGAGCATCTTGGCGATCTCGCCGTGACCGCGCGGCGCCTGCGAGAGGTCGCCCTTGACCCGATCGACCGCGAACCACTTTCCGGAGCGTGGATGGGGGACGACGAACTGGGTGTCGGAACGGAAGAACTCGCGCGTGAGGCTGACGAAGTGAAGCGGCTTGCCCGCTTCGTAGTCGATCGTCCACGCGCCGTCCTCGCGGACGTCGGGCGTGGTGGTGGGATCCGTGTCGGTGGTTCGCGCCCGTGCACGCGTCGTCTTCGCCGTGGTCGCGACGCGGTAGCTCGACGCGGAACCCAGCGCCTTCGTCAGTGCGAGGAGTTCGTCCGTGGTGGACGGCGCGATCGGCGCGGAGGGCGCGATCGACTGGGCGAGCAGGACGAGTGTCGCGAGCATCGCGATTCCTCCGGACACAAGAGGCTGCGAAGGATGCCGCCGTCGATGCGGTCGGCAAGGGCGCGCTGCCGGATCAGCGCTCTTTGCCCGTCGGTCGCGCACCGACGCTCGACGTCGTCCCTTCCGGGAAGTAATCGCGGAAGCGGCCTTTGCGCAGCGGGTAGGCGATCCGCCGCGGCAGTCCGGCGGTCGCCGGCGCTCCAGCTGCGACGATCGCGGCGCCGGTCGAGACGTTGAAGCGACGGGCGCCGCCGCGCTCGACGAGCTCGATCGGGCGACCCTCGCCGTCGCGACGCAGCTCGAGCGAGAGCGGCAGGCCCTCGACGCTTGGTTCGTAGGCGTGCAGCATCCGGTGCTTGGAGGAATAGATCACGAGGATCGACTCCTCGCCGACGCGCTCCTCGACGATCGTGCGCGCGTCGAGTTCCTTCAACGGCAGCAGGCGAGCGGCCGCACCGCAGCGCAGGACGATCCCGAGGCTGTCGAGGCCGCGTGCGTCGTAGAGGAAGAGGCGTTCGCGCTCGGCAGGGCCACGTTCCGCGTCGTCGACGATCGTCCCCTGTGGGTGGTCGTCCCGCCAGCCGGCCCAGTCGCGCACGACGGAAGGGGCAACCTCGAGGAAGCGTCCCGCCAAGGGGCCCGATCGCGCTTCACCGGTCGACTGCAACCACTGGCTGCTCGTCTCGACGTCGTACAGGACGGCGGACGCGCGCCACGCCGTTCGCGAGTTGCCCAACGTGAGCTCGCGATCGTCCAGCTTGCGCAGGAAGACGACGGGTGCCTGGCAGGTCACGCACCAGGTGATGGCCAGCGCGACGCCGCCCACCGTGTCGTTCACGACTTCGTGCGCGGCAATCAGGGTGAGTGGCCAGGCGCGCGCGACGCCGCCGATCTCGACTCCGATCACCCAGTCGGCGTCCACGACGCTCTTGGGCGCCCCCTGCGTCGCGGGTTCGCGCACGGTCGTCGGGGCGACCTGGAACGGCGGCCACGCATTCGCGTTGCTTTGCGGATCGGGTGGCGGAGGCTTCGGACGTTCCGATCCCGACGCGGGATCCTGCGCGAGAGCGGTCGCGTGAACCAGCGAGACGAAGAAGAGCGCGCACGCCGTGCGGCGCAGGGTCGAGTGCGGAATCACCGTGGGTCTCATCGTGGAGGAGGGCATTCGTCGGCTCCGGTCGCTCTAGAACAGGGCGAGCCCGTAGCGACCGAGCAGATAGAGCAGCGCCAATACGATCGCGAAGAGTACGCGGCGGCGCCGCCGCAGCACGGCATCGGAGACGCCATCGCCTGGCAGCACGCGCATCCGGCCGCGCGCTTCGTTGGCGACGAACTCGTCGTACTCGGAGTCGCTCATCGCTTCGGGCAGCTCGACGTCGGCGCCGTCGTCTTCGTCCTCGCGCAGGCCGGTGGCGCGGTCGCTGCCGCAATGGCGGCACACCGGCGCGCGCTGCGCGATCGCCTCGCCGCAATGGGGGCAGGCGATGGTGCGCGATGCGTCGTCCGGCGGGAGTCGAGCCATCTCACAGCGTTCCAAGGAGTGGGGGGCGCGCGTAGTTTGCCCGCGTCGCGCGGTGAACGGCAACGAGGGTGTGCCGCGCGCATGCGAGGAGAGCCAACGTGTTCGAACTGCCGCCGCCCGCCCTCGAGCGGGTCGTGCTCGATGCCAAGGTGGAGATCGGCTACGGCGTTGCCGCGGCGGATGTCGACGGCGATGGGCGTACCGACGTCGTGCTGGTCGACGCCCACGAAGTCCGCTGGTACCGCGCGCCCGACTGGCAGCGCTTCGTCGTGTGCGGGCAGCTCTCGGCGCGCGACCACGTCGCGCTCGCGGCGCGCGACCTCGATGGCGATGGCAAGGCGGAGCTCGCCGTCGCGGCGGAGTGGGATCCGGGCGATACGACGGCGAGCGGCGCCCTCTTCTGGCTCGAGGCCGGCGTCGATCGCACGCAACCGTGGACCCCGCACCCGCTGCAAAGCGCGCCGACGCTCCATCGCCTGCGCTTCGTCCATCACCCGAGTGCGCACGCCGGGGAGTGGTCGCTGCTCGGGCTGCCGCTGCATGGTCGCGGCAGCCGCGGTGGCGAGGGACCCGGCGCACGACTGCTCGATGTCGCGGTGCCGTGGACGGCGGGGCCGGCGGGCGAGTGGCCAGCCGCGACCGGTCGCATCTCGTTTCGTTTCGCGCATGGACTCGAAGTCGTCGACTGGGACGGTGATGGCGACGAGGAGCTGCTGCTCGCCGATCGCGAAGGAGTGTGGAAGCTCGCGCGACTCGGCGGCGGAGAGTTCGAGGGCGATTGGGGTGGCGCGCCGTTGCCGACGACGGCGGCGACCGCGGGCGCTGCGACGAGGGCGCGCGGCGCAAGCGAAGTGCGCCTCGGGCGATTGGGCAACGGGCGGCGCTACGTCGCCGCCGTCGAACCGTTCCACGGCAACGAACTCGCCGCCTACGTCGAGCCGGAGCTCCACGGCGGTGCGTGGTCGCGCCACCTCATCGACGGGACGCTGGCGGAAGGACATGCGTTGGCATGCGGCGATTGGTTGGGTCGCGGCGACGAGCAGATCGTGGCCGGTTGGCGGCGTCCCGACGCGAATGGCGCGACCGGCATCCGTCTCTACGTTCCGGTGGCGGGTGAGCCGGGACGTTTCGAGGCGACATCGCTCGATGGCGCGATCGCCTGCGAAGACCTGGCGATGGCCGACTTCGACGGCGACGGCCAGCTCGACGTGGTCGCCTCGGGTCGCGCCTCGCATGACCTCGTGCTGCTGTTGAACCGGACGCCGCTGGCCGCCGCTTCGCCGCGGGCGCCGCTCGAAGCGCGCGCGCCGTTGGCGACCGATCGCCTCGCGCCGATCGACCGAGCGCTGGCCGACGGGATCGCGCACCGCCAGCTCGCCGGCGCCGTGGTCGCCGTCGGTCGCAGCGACGGGATCGACTTCCTGAGGGCGGCGGGTGATCGATCGATCTCACCGGTGCGCGTGCCGATGACGATCGACACCGTGTTCGATCTGGCGTCGCTCACCAAGCCGATCGCCACCGCGTTCAGCGTGATGGCGCTGGTCGATGACGGACTCCTCGCGCTCGACGATCCGTTGACGAAGTGGCTCCCCGACTCCGCGGCCAGCGGCGTCACGCTGCGCCACTGCCTGCTGCACACGGCAGGCTTCGTGCCGGACAACGACCTCGCCGACTATCAAGATGGATCAGATCTCGCGTGGACGCGCCTCCTGGCGCAACGACCGCAGAGCGAGCCGGGCACGCGCTTCGTCTACAGCGATGTCGGCTACGAACTGCTCGGCCGTGTCGTCGAAGTGGCGAGCGGCAAGGGACTGGCCGACTTCGCGCACGCGCGCCTCTTCGCGCCGCTGGCGATGACGGAGAGCGGTTACCTGCCGTCGCCGCGTCTCGTCGCGCGAGCGGCGCCGCAGCAGGTCGAGGGCGACGGCGCGACGCCGACGGGTCGCGTCCACGATCCGCGTGCGCACCTGCTGGGCGGCGTCGCCGGCCACGCGGGGCTCTTCGCGACCGCGCTCGACCTCGCCCGCTTCGCCCGCATGGTGCTGAACGGTGGCGAGCTCGATGGCGTGCGCGTGCTGTCGCCGCAAGCGATCGCGCTGTGGACGACCGCCGAGCGCGCCGCCGACGCGACGCTGCGCACGCCGGGGTTCGACGCGCGCTCGCGCTTCTCTTCCAATCGCGGCAACGGGCTCAGTTTTCGAGCGTTCGGCCACGGTGGCTTCACCGGCACCGCGCTGTGGATCGATCCGGAGCGAGACCTCTTCGTGCTCTTCCTGAGCCACCGGCTCCATCCCGATGGCAGCGGCGTCGTGAATCCGCTGATCGGGCGTGTCGCGACGATCGCGGCCGCGGCCGTCGGGCGGCCGCGCCTCGCGAGCGCCGACGACGTCGACGGCGCCGACCGCAAGGTCAGCGGTGACGATGACGAGAACGACCGCGGCCAGGACGAGCCGGGCGAGCCCTTCGCGGTGAAGTGCGGCATCGACCTGATCGAGGCGACCGGAGGCGGGCGACTCGTCGGTCGTCGACTCGGCCTCATCACCAACCAGACGGGTCGCACGCGCGACGGCAAGACGACGCTCGACGTGCTGATCGAGGCCGGGCCGTCGTTCGTGCCGCGGCTGCTCTTCACGCCGGAACACGGGCTCGACGGCGTGGCCGATGGCCCGGTCGCCGACGGCGTCGCGACGCGAGCGCCCATTCCGGTGGTGAGCCTCTACGGCGAGCGGCTCGCGCCGACGCCGGAGCAGCTCGCGGAGATCGACACGCTGCTCTTCGATGTGCAGGACGCGGGCGCGCGCGCCTACACCTACGCCTCGACGCTCGTTCGTTGCATGGAGGCGGCGGCGCAGACGGGGGTTCGCTTCGTCGTGCTCGACCGGCCCAATCCGATCGGCGGTCGCGTCGGCGGGCCGCTCCCTGACTCGGGGCGCGATTCATTCACCTGCTGCCACCCGATCCCGTTGCGCCATGGCATGACGATGGGCGAGCTCGCGCGAATGGTGGCCGCGGAGCGGGGGCTCGCGCTCGACCTCGAGGTCGTGGAGATGGCGGGCTGGCGGCGTGCGCAGCTCTTCGATGCGACGCTGCTTCCGTGGACCGACCCCTCCCCGAACCTGCGGACGCTCGACGCGGCGCTCCTCTATCCCGGGCTCGTGCTGCTGGAGTCGACCGACCTCTCGGTTGGCCGCGGCACCGACCTCCCCTTCGAGCAGTTCGGTGCGCCGTGGCTCGACGCGCGCGCCCTCGTCGCGGCGCTGACGCAGCGGCGCCTTCCGGGCGTCACCTTCATGGAAGTCGCCTTCACTCCGAGCGGGTCGAAGCACGCCGGCACGCGCTGCCGCGGCGTTCGCCTGCAGATCGTCGATCGCGCCGCCCTCGATCCGCTCCACGTGGTGCTCGAGATCGCCGCCGCGCTGCAAGCTCGCCATGCCGATTCCTGGAAGCTCGAAGAGCTCGACTTGCTGCTCTGCTCGCGCGCGACGATCGAAGGGCTTCGCGCCGGTCGTGCGCCCGACCTCATCGCGCAGGAGTGGGCGCGCGAAGCCGCTGCGTTCGAGGAGCGGCGGCGACCGTACCTCTTGTACGAGTGACGCGCGTATCGTCCTCGCGATGGCGATCGACCCCCGCTACCGCCCTGGCCTCGAAGTCGCGATCGCGGCGCCGCCGCCGTTGCTGTCGCGTGGCGCCAGGTTCGGGCTGCTGATGAACCAGGCCTCGGTCGACGGGCAGTTTCGACTGGCGCACGAACTCCTGCACGCGCGCTTCCCGGGCCAGCTCGCGGCGCTCTTCTCGCCGCAGCACGGACTGTTCGCCGAGCAGCAGGACAACATGGTGGAGAGCGGTCATGGCCGCGATCCGCTCACCGGCGCGCCGGTCTTCAGCCTCTACAGCGAGACGCGCCGGCCGCGCCGCGAGTGGCTGGCAGGGCTCGACGCGTTGGTGGTCGACCTGCAGGACGTCGGCTGCCGCGTCTACACCTTCGTCTGGACCGTTTCCCATTGCCTCGAGGCCTGCGCGCAAGCGGGCCTTCCGCTGATCGTGCTCGATCGACCCAATCCGCTCGGCGGCGAAGCGGTCGAAGGGGCGTGGCTCGATCCGCAGTTCGCGAGCTTCGTCGGTCGCGCGCCCATGCCGATGCGCCATGACTTGACGATGGGCGAGCTGGCGCTGTGGGTGAACGAGGCACTCGCGATCGGCGCGCAGGTGGAGGTGGTGCGGTGCGCCGGCCTGACGCGCGCCATGCGCTGGCGCGACCTCGGCCGGCCATGGGTGCCGACCTCGCCGAACCTGCCGCGGGTCGAGGGGGTCGACGTCTATCCAGGGCAGGTGCTGCTCGAGGGGACCACGCTCTCCGAAGGGCGCGGCACGACCACGCCGTTCGAGCTGTGGGGCGCGCCCGCGATCGATCCGCTGGCCCTGCGCGACGACCTCGCGGCCTTCGAGCTGCCGGGGGTCGCGTTGCGGCCGCTGCGTTTCGAGCCGACCTTCCACAAGCATCGCGGCCTCTCGTGCGGCGGCCTCTTCCTCCACGTCACGGACGAGCAGGCATTCCAACCGTATCGCACGACGCTCGCTCTGCTGGCGGCGGTGAAGCGGCGCTGGCCGGAGGCGCTGCAGTGGAAGGCGCCGCCGTACGAGTACGAGCGCGAGAAGATGCCGATCGACTGCATCGCGGGCGGTGCGGCGCTGCGCGCGGCGATCGATGGCGGCGGTCTGCAGGGTGCGGCCGGTCGCGCTCGGCTCGATTCGCTTTGCGACGGGGACGCGCTGCGATGGCGCGCGGCGACTTCACGCGCGCGCCTCTACGATGGCGTGCGCGAGTAGCGACGACGGGGAGGAGGCAGCGATGAGCATCGGTTCGAAGCACGGATGCGGCGGGTCGGCGGCGTGGATGGCGACGCTGGCGAGTGCGCTGCTGACTTCGCTGCTGGCATCGGGCTGCGAGTCGACCGATGGATTGCCGAGCGCGACGGCGCGCGCCACCTTCTTCCCGACGACCGTCGCCGGCAACCTCGAGATCACGCAAGGCGGCGTGCCTGGCAGCGCCAGCCGCATCGACGTGGCGGACGACCTCGACCTCGCCGACGACGCCTACGGCAACTTCGCGCTCGAACTCGACGACGGACGGCTGCGGCTTGGATTGCAGTACCTGCCGTTCGGCTTCCAGGGCGACACGACCCTCGATCGCGATCTCATCTTCCACGGCCGCACCTTCCCCGCCGGCAACCGGGTCGAGAGCGACCTCGGCCTCAAGACCTGGTCGGCGCGCGTCGATGGCGCGTTGATCCAGGAGAGCGAGTTCGAGGTGCGCCTCGGAGTCGGCGCCTACTGGTGGGATTTCGACCTCGAACTGAGCGATCTCGACGCAGCGGTGACCGACTCGCGCGAGTTCTCGCGGCTGCTGCCGGCGGTCACGGCGACGTCGTGGGCGGCGCTCGGCCGCGGCTTCGCCGTGCGCTTCGATGGCGCCTTCGCGACGCTGGATGAGGGACGCCGCCTCGTCGACGCGGCCGCGAGCGTCGACTACGAGTTCATCGATCGCGTCCACGCGTCGCTGGGCTGGCGGTGGCTCCGCTATTGGCTGAACGAAGACACCAACACGGGCCTCCTCGACCTCTACGGGCCGACCATCGGCCTCACGCTGGAGCTGTAGGCGGCGCTCCTGGCGGCGCTTCCGGAAGCGCTCCTGGCGGCGAATCGGCGTCGGGTGGGGCGGCGTCGGGCGTCTCGCCGCCGATCTCCTTCCAGACCTTGGCGAGGCTCTCGCCGAAGACCGACAACTCCCAGGCGCACGACCAGCCGAAGGGCGTGAGCTTCACCGTGTAGTTGCCGGCGCGCAGCTTGGCGGCGAGATCGGTGAGCCAGGCGCGCGCGAACTCCGGCGGAGCCGCCGCGCCGCCCAGATGGGTGAACGAGTGGAGCACCACGCTCCGCAACCCGCGGTTGTTGGCAAGCCACTTGATGTGCTTCACCGCGTGGCGCAGCGCGCGGTCGCGAGCGGCCGGCTCGACGTCGGCGAGCTGCGCATGCGCGAAGACGACGACGGCGTCGCTCACGGCATCATCGGCGGGCGGATCGGCGCCCTCGGGGAGGCCGATCACGCTGCTCTTCCACGCGAAGCGGGCAGCCTGGAAGGTCAGCAGCTTCATGGCGATGGACGATAACGGCGGGGAACGACGACGCGACGACGCGCAATCGGGAGGGCGGGGCGATGGCGGACGAACGGAAGTGGCTGGTCGAGCGGGTCGATGACGGCGCGGTCGTGCAGCTCTACGCCGATGGCTTCGAGAAGCTCCCGCAAGGGCAGCGCGTGCTGGTGTGGCATCTCTGCGAAGCGGCGCGAGCCGGTCGCGAGATCTACCTCGACCAGCGCTGCCGCCACGGGCTGGCGCTGCGCGACCTCGTCGAGGAGACGCTGGTGGCGTTGCGGGCGATCGGCGCCGACTGGGAGTCGGGCGCGCGCGCGGCCGGCGTCGACGCCAGCGAGTGGCCCGCGCTCGTCGAGCTGCGCCGCTACGCGCGGCTGCTGTGGTTGCAGAGCGGGCCGTTCCACCAGATCACGAGCCGCAAGTTCCTGCTCGGTGGCTCGAAGGAAGCGTTCGCGAAGCTGGTGGCGCGTGCCGACGCTCGCGGCGCGACGCTGCCGCGCCGCGCCGGCGAATCGACCGCGGCGCTGCTCGAGCGCTTCGCTCCTCTGCTGTTCGACGCCAGCTTCGAGCCGATGGTCACCTGCAAGGATCCGCCGGCCGGTCACGACCTGCTGACCGCATCGGCCAACAACCTCTACGGCGAAGGGGTGCGTCTCGCCGACCTCGACGGATTCACCGAGCGCTACGCGCTGAACAGCCGGCTGGCGAAGGACGAAGCGGGCCGCCTCGTCGAGCAGGTGTGGCGCGCCGGCTTCGACCACCTCGTGCCGCCCGGGATGTACGCCGATTCGATCACGCGCATCCTCGGCCACCTCGAGGCGGCGATCCCGTATGCGACGCCGCAGCTGGCGCGCGCGCTCGGTGCGCTGATGCGCTGGTACAAGACCGGCGAGGAGGCGGACTTCCGCGACTACTGCGTGGCCTGGGTCGCCGACCAGGATTCGCCGGTCGACACCGTGAACGGCTTCATCGAGGTCTATGTCGATCCGCGCGGCGTGAAGGGGACGTGGCAGGCGATGGTGTCGATCGACGATCCGGCGCGGATGGAGCAGATCCGGCAGTTCGCGACGCATGCGCAGTGGTTCGAGGATCGCATGCCGATCGCGCCGGAGTACCGCAAGCCGTCGGTGAAGGGCATCTCCGCCAAGGCGATCGAGGTGGTGATCGAGGTCGGCGATTGCGGGCCGATGACGCCGATCGGCGTCAACCTGCCCAATCCGCAGGACTTGCGCGAGCAGTACGGCAGCAAGTCGGTGAGCCTCGGGAACGTGGTCGAGGCGTACGAGAAGTCGGCGCCCGAATCATCACGCCGGGAGTTCTGCTTCGACGACGCCGAGGCGGCGCGCAGCAAGCGGTGGAAGGCGCTGTGCGCGGCCCTCACCACCAACATGCACGAGGTGATCGGCCATGCGTCGGGGCGCAGTGCCGCGACGCTGAAGGGCGACCCGGCCGTCCACTTGAAGGAGTGCTACTCGGCGCTCGAAGAGGCGCGCGCCGACCTCGTGGCGCTCTGCTTCATCGGTGACGCGAAGCTGCAGGAGCTTGGACTGCTCGACGATCCGCGCGCCGCGCAGCTCGCGGAGTACGAGGCCTACACGCGCAACGCGTTGACGCAGCTGAACCGCGTCAAGGAGGGCGACACGCTGGAAGAGGACCACATGCGCAACCGCCAGCTGGTGGTGCAGTGGATCCGGCGTCACACGGACGCCATCGTCGAGCGTCGTCGCGACGGCAAGACGTTCTGGTGCGTGGTCGATCCCGCGGCGTGGCATCGCGGCGCGTGCCAGCTGCTGGCCGAGGTGCAGCGGATCAAGTCGGAGGGCGACTACGCGGCCGGCAAGGCGCTGGTCGACGAGTACGGGCGGCGCTTCGATCCGCGCCTGCGTGATGAGGTGGTGGCGCGCTTCCGGGCGCTCGATCTGCCCTCCTACAGCGGATTCGTGCAGCCCGAGCTGGTGGCGGTGCGCGACGCGGCCGGTCGCGTGGTGGACGCGCGCATCACCTACCCGTGCGACCTCGAGACGCAGATGCTGCGCTTCAGCGGGAGGCTGCCACGGGTGGAGTGAACGCGCTCGAGTGCGGAAGAAGTTGCCGATGCAACGTGCACGTCTTCCCGCCGTGGCGGTCGCGAGCTAGCGTCCCCGGCCGTTCGCGCCGACCGCGGCATCGTCCGCGCGCGGAGGCTCGAGCTTCGCCGGAGCTTCACTCGATGCGCACCTCGCTTGTCCTTGCGGCCTCCGTTGCGGCCGCGGCCGCGCTCCTCGCGCCGTCCGCTTCGGCGCAGACGTTCGCGCCGATCTACGGCATCCGCCACGTGGCCCCACCCGAGATCTGGTCGATCGACCTGCAGACCGGGCAGGCGACCTTCGTGTCGAAGAACATGCGCCAGACCAAGGTCGCAGCGGCCCGTCATCCGCGCACCGGCCAGATCTGGCTGTTCAGCAACGTGACGCCCAACAAGATCTCGGTGTGGGATCCGACGACCGACAGCGAGACGACCATCGATGTCGGCCCGAACGTGCAGTTCCATCGCGTCGGCTTCGACGCCGACTCGAAGCTCTATGGCGTGCCGCTCAACTCGAACGTCCTCTACCAGATCGACTCGACCACCGGCGCGCTGACCAACCTCGGCGGCATGAGCGGTGTCGATACGGCAGGCGATGGCGGCGACCTCGCCTTCCCGCCCGGCGTGATCGACCACTTCACCTACTTCGCCGGCTCCAAGATGTACGACATCGCGCTGCCGTCGCGCACCAGGACCGACATCAACCTGGCGATCGGCTTCAAGTCGACCGGAGCCGCGTACACCGCGGATGGCCGCCTCTGGGTCTCGAGCGACACCGACCTCTACGAGGGTGATCCGGCCACCGGCGCGATGACGCTCGTCGGTTCCTTCGGCACCAAGCAGATCCTCGACATCACCGAGGACCTCTCGCCGATGTACTTCGGCATCGACGTGAACGACCCGGTGGGTGGTAGCGACGTGAACGCGTTCGTGCGCCAGGGCGGGGCCAATGCTCCGATGCTGCTGGCGGCGACCGACATCGATGGGACGCCGGTGTTCCTGAGCTTCGGCATCTTC
Organism: Planctomycetota bacterium; assembly: GCA_031409275.1. Classification (GTDB taxonomy): domain Bacteria; phylum Planctomycetota; class B15-G4; order B15-G4; family SIAN01; genus SIAN01. The sequence continues at coordinate 128,047 of JANNXA010000010.1, read as the reverse complement.
GCCTTCGATGCGAACGGCGAATGGACGGCGACCGAGACGGTCGACCCAAGCCTCTCCGGCATGTCGTTCACCTTCGAGTGCTGGGGAATTGCCGCGAACGGCGACCTGCTGGTCACCAATTCGCAGACGATCACGGTGCAGTGAGCGCGCGCGCCGAAAGCGGTATCGAGGGCGCGCCTCGCCGCGCGGGCGATCGGGTGCCATGACGACCTTGCCGACGATCCTCGCCGTTCACGGCGTCGCGAGCCTCGCGGCCTTCGTGGCCTACGGATTCGACAAGTCGCGCTCGCGCCGCGGCGGCCGACGCGTGCCGGAGAACACGCTGCACCTGCTGGCGCTGCTGTGCGGCTGGCCGGGTGCGCTGCTGGGCTCGCGCGTCTTCCGGCACAAGACGCAGAAGCTGTCGTTCCGCCTCGTCCTGTTCGCGATCGTCGCGCTGCACGCCGTTGCGTGGCTGATGGCGTGGCGCGCGGGCTGGATCCCCTGATCGGCCGATCGCCCGCTCGGTCGCGGGCTCAGTCGCGGGCGTAGCGCTGCAGGACGACTTCGATCCCGTGCTTCTGCGGCGGCAGGATCTCGCTGCCGCGGAAGGTGAGGCCGTGCTGTTGCGCCAGCGCGGGAAAGCGCCGCGAGTGCGGACGCCCGGGATCGCCGATCCACGCTTCGCCGCCGGGCGGCAGATGGGCGGCGAGGAAGGCGGCGACGGCCGGCGCGTTGCGCTCCTCGTAGAGCACGTCGGCGCCCAGGACGAGGCGAAAGGGCGCCAGCGGCGGCGGCTTGCGCCAATCGGCGACGACAAAGTCGAAGTCGGAGAGCGGCCGCCCCTGCTTCACCACGCTGCGGCCGATGATCTCGAGCGCGCGCGGTTCCCAGTCCATGAAGGTCACGTGGGCGCCGCGCGCCGCCGCCGCGAAGCCGCAGGGGCCGAGCCCGCAGCCGAGGTCGAGCACGCGGGTGCCGTCGAGCGGCGGACCGGACAGGAGCTTCGCCACCAGCGATTCGGCGGACGGCCAGATCTCCCCGAAGTAGGGCATCCGGTCGTCGTGCGCGCGGTACTCCTCTTCGGTGATCAGGTCGAGCAGCGTGTCGGGGTCCTGCAGCACGTACATGCGAAACGCCGGCTCGCCGATTCCCGCAGCCGGCGGCGTCGAGCCGGCCGGCCACGGGAAGCTCGTCCACTTGAGCGGCAGGCCGGCGACCTGCGGCGCCTCGTCGTCCCCGTTCACCGCGTGGTCGGGCAGGCGACCTCGGGATCGACGCCGAGCTCGCGGATCGCCTTGGCGACGTCGGCGGGCTTGATCTCGCCCTCTTTCGACAGCTGCCAGAGCGCCGCCACGGCGACGTGCTCGGCATCGACCTCGAAGAAGTTGCGCAGCGACGCGCGCGTCTCGCTGCGGCCGAACCCGTCGGTGCCCAGCGCATGCAGCCCTTGCGGGATCCACGGCGCGATCAGGTGGGGCATCGCCTTCACGAAGTCGGTGGTCGCCACCACCGGCCACGGCTCGTCGCGGAACTGCTGGGTGATCCAAGGCGTGCGCATCGGCTGGTCGGGGTGCAGCATGTTCCAGCGCTCGCATGCGAGCGCGTCGCGCCGCAGCTCCTTCCAGCTGGTGACCGACCAGACGTCGGCCGTGACGCCGAACTTGTCGCGCAGCAGGTCCGCCGCGCGCAGCGCCTCGCGCAGGATCGTTCCCGAACCCAGCAGATGGACGCGCCGCTTGTTGCCGCCTTCGCCGCGGCGCACGCGATGAAGTCCGCGCAGGATCCCTTCGCGCGCGCCTTCCGGCATCGCCGGCATCTCGTAGTTCTCGTTGTAGATCGTGACGTAGTAGAGGACGTCCTCGCCGTCGCCGTACATGCGCTTGATGCCGTCCTGCACGATCGTCGCCAGCTCGTAGGCGTAGGTGGCGTCGTAGGCGACGAGGTTGGGGACCGGCAGCGCCAGCAGGTGGCTGTTGCCGTCCTCATGCTGCAGCCCTTCGCCGTTCAGCGTGGTGCGACCCGCCGTCGCGCCGAACAGGAAGCCGCGCGCACGGTTGTCGGCGGCCTGCCAGACGAGGTCGCCGACGCGCTGCATGCCGAACATCGAATAGAAGGTGAACATCGGGATCATCGGTTCGCCATGCGTCGCGTACGACGTTCCGGCGGCGATGAAGCTCGCGAGCGAGCCGGCCTCGTTGATCCCTTCCTCGAGGATCTGGCCGTCCTTCGCCTCGCGGTAGTAGAGGTACTGCGCCTTGTCGACCGGCTCGTAGAGCTGGCCCTGCGATGCATAGATCGCACACTGGCGGAACAGCGACTCCATGCCGAAGGTGCGCGCCTCGTCCGGCACGATCGGCACCAGCCGCTTGCCGATCCCGGGGTGCTTGAGCAGCGCGGCCATCATGCGCACGTGCGCCATCGTCGTGCTGATCTGCTGGGTGCCGCTGCCGCCGAGGAAGTCCTTGAAGAAGTCGAGCGTCGGTACCTCGATCGGCTTGCTGACGACGACGCGCCGCGGCAGCGGACCGCCGAGCGCCGCTCGCCGCTCGCGCAGGTACTCGAGCTCGGGGCTGTTCTCCGCCGGTTTCCAGAACGGCGCTTCGCCTTCCTTGCGGCCCGGGATCTCGAGTTCGATGCGCGAGAGGAACTTCTGGATCTGCGCTTCTTCGAGGTGCTTCTGGTTGTGCGAGGTGTTGCGCCCCTCGCCCGCTTCGCCTAGCCCGTAGCCCTTCACGGTCTTGGCGAGGATCACGGTCGGCCGACCGGTGGTCTCGGTGGCCTCCTTGAACGCCGCGTAGACCTTGGCCGGGTCGTGGCCGCCGCGATTCAGGCGACGGATGTCGGTGTCGCTCAAGTGGGCGACGAGGCGCCCGAGTTCCGGTTCCGGGCCGAAGAAACGTTCGCGGATGTAGCCGCCCTCTTCGACCACGTACTTCTGGTACTGACCGTCGACCGTCTCACCCATCCGCTTGACCAGCGCGCCGGTCGTGTCGGCGTCCAGCAGCGGATCCCAGGCGGAACCCCAGATCACCTTGATCACGTTCCAGCCGGCGCCGCGGAAGGCGGCTTCGAGCTCCTGGATGATCTTCCCGTTGCCGCGCACCGGTCCATCGAGCCGCTGCAGATTGCAGTTCACGATCCAGGTGAGGTTGTCGAGCTTCTCGCGCGAGGCCAGCGTGATGGCGCCAAGCGATTCGGGCTCGTCCATCTCGCCGTCGCCGAGGAAGGCCCAGACGCGGCTGTTGCTGGTGTCGGCCATGCCGCGGTGCAGCAGGTAGCGGTTGAAGCGCGCCTGGTAGATCGAGCAGAGCGGCGAGAGGCCCATCGAGACCGACGGGAACTGCCAGAAGTCGGGCATCAGCCAGGGATGCGGATAGGAGGAGAGGCCGCCGCCCGGCTGCAGCTCGCGCCGGAAGTTCATCATCTGCGAGTCGGTGAGGCGCCCCTCGAGCCAGGCGCGTGCGTAGAGGCCGGGCGACGCGTGGCCTTGGAAGAAGACCTGGTCGCCGATCTGGTCGGCGGTGCGGCCGCGGAAGAACCAGTTGAGGCCGACCTCGAACAGCGTGGAGGTGGACGCGAAGGTCGAGATGTGGCCGCCGATGCCCGGCGTGCGCTGGTTGGCGCTGTGGACGAGCGCCATCGCATTCCAGCGGATGAGACGCTTGAGCCGCCGTTCGACCTCGCGATCGCCCGGATAGGCGGGCTGCAGCACGGCTGGGATCGTGTTGAGGTAGGGCGTGTTCATCGGCGCGGGCAGGTCGATGCCGGAGCGCGCGGCGTGTTCGAGCAGCCGACCGACGAGGAACTCGGCGCGTCCGCGCCCGTTCACCTGCAGCACGCCGTCGAGGGACTCGGCCCATTCCTGCGTTTCGATCGGATCGGGGTCTTGGGTCATCGGCGTGCGCATCCCGTGAGTGCCTCCGTGCGGGGGGCCGCAGGGCCCCCTGTTGCGTGCGGGGCGGAGGATAGTAACCGTCGCCCGCGGCGCTCACCGATGCGTCGCCGCCGCGAGCCTCCTCTCCCTGGATGGTCGCATGGTCACTGAAGCCGAACTGGTGCAGATGCGTCGCGAGATCGACCACGCGCGCGACGCCGTCGCGGCCGCTCTGGCGCGGGAGTTCCCGGGTACGGCCGGAGTCACGCCGCACTCTTTCTTCGACGAGGCGCCGGCGACGTGGCAGGTCGACGGCGACGGGATGCACTGGCATGTGGTGCTAGGGGGCATCGCGAGCGAGGCGATCGAGGTCGACGAGCTCGACGAAGCCTTCCTGGTGCGCGCGCGCTGCGCGAGCGCCGCGACCGGCTGGCTCGGCGCGGTGCTGCCGGTGCCGCGCCGCTTCGACAAGGAGCAGGCGCGCGCCGCGTTCGACGGCACGTTGCTTGCCATCGATCTGCCGCCGCCTTCGGCCGAGTAGGCGGCACGAAACCTCTTCCGCATCGCCTGTCGCGACGCGGCCGCGGTCGGAGATCCGTGTTCTCCATGGAGCAGCGCTCTCGCTCGCTGCTCGCGCTCGACTCCGCCGCGGACCTCGCATGTCGTCACTCTCGCTCTCGAATCGCTCGCTCTGGCTGCTGCTCGCAGCCTTCGTCGCTGCCGCGCTCGCGATGGCGTGGTGCCGCCACGGGGCGGCGTCGGTCCATTCCGCGTGCCACGAGGATGGGCCGGTCGAGGCGGCGACGGCGTTCGCCTTCGCCGGCGCGGCGTGGCTCTTCGCGCGCCGCTCGTTCGCGCCGCGACCGGAGGGGAGCGGTCCGCTCTGGCGGCCGCTGCTGCGCCTCGGCGCGGCGACGATGGTGCTCTTCGTCGGCGAGGAGATCAGCTGGGGCCAGCGGCTCCTCGGCTTCGCGAGTCCCGAGCCGCTGCGCGCGCTGAACGCGCAAAGCGAGGTCAATTTCCACAACTTGCACGGCATCCAGCAGCTGAAGTACTCGTTGCTGGTCGCCACGCTCGTGCTGCTGATCGCGACCGCCGCGGTCGCACCGCTCTGCCCGCCGCTGGCGCGGCTCGCGTGGCGCCGCGGCGTGCCGCTGCTGCCGCTCGCCGCGGCGCCATTCCTGCTGGTCGCGCTGGCGTTCGTGCGGCGCCTCGCCGACTGGCTGCCGCTCGCCCACCGCAACGACGCTCAGGAGCTTGGCGAGCTCTTCTTCGCGCTCGGGCTGTTCGCATTCGCTGGCGCATGCGGCCAAGCGCCCGCCGCCGTCCGTTCGGCGGCGCCGACCGTGCTCGCGCGCCTCCGCGGGGCGGCGTCGACGGCGCTGCGCGCCGCGCCGCGACGGCGCTCGGCGCGCTGGTAATGTCCGCCGCTCCCGCGATTCCAGCAGGAGCGAAGTCATGGTCGAAGCCGTCATCGTCAGCGCCGTTCGCACTCCGATCGGGCGCTTCCAGGGCGCGTTCAATTCGATGCGCGCACCGCAGCTCGGCGCGCTCGCCGTAAAGGAAGCCGTCGTGCGCGCCGGCATCGATCCGGCGCTGGTCGAAGAAGTGATCATGGGCCACGTGCTGCAGGCGGGCGTCGGCCAGAACCCGGCGCGGCAAGCGGCGCTCGGCGCAGGACTGCCCGACTCGATCGGGGCGGTCACCATCAACAAGGTGTGCGGGTCGGGGCTGAAGGCGGTGATGCTCGCGGCGCAAGCGATCCGCGCCGGCGACGCCGAGTGCATCGTCGCGGGCGGCATGGAATGCATGTCGCGGGCGCCCTATCTGCTGCCGGAAGCGCGCGAAGGGGTGCGTCTGGGCCACGGCAAGCTGATCGACGCGATGATCTTCGATGGCCTGTGGGACATCTACAACGACTTCCACATGGGCATGACCGCCGAGAAGGTCGCCGAGAAGTACTCGATCGGCCGTGACGAGCAGGATCGCTTCGCGGCCGGCTCGCACTCGAAGGCGGTGGCGGCGGCGAGCGCCGGGAAGTTCGCCGCGGAGATCGTGCCGGTGAAGGTGGCGCAGCCGAAGGGCGATCCGATCGTCGTCAGCGCCGACGAAGGGCCGCGCGCCGACAGCGATGCGGCGAAGCTCGGCAAGTTGAAGCCGGCCTTCAAGAAGGAGGGCGGGACGGTCACGGCCGGCAACGCCTCGACCATCAACGACGGCGCGGCGGCGCTGGTGGTGATGTCGGAGAAGCGCGCGGCCGAGCTCGGCTGCAAGGTGCTCGCGCGCGTGCGCGGCTACGCGACCGGCGGCATGGCGCCCGAGTGGGTGATGATGGCGCCCGTCGAGGCGGTGAAGCGGCTGAACCAGAAGATCGGCGCGAAGGCCGACACCTACGAGGTGGTCGAGCTCAACGAGGCGTTCGCCGTCCAGGCGATCGCCGTCACCCGCGAATGCGGTTTCGATCCGGCGCGCGTGAACGTGAACGGCGGCGCCGTCGCGCTTGGCCACCCGATCGGCGCCAGCGGCGCGCGCGTGCTCACGACGCTCCTCTACGCGCTGCAGGCGCAGGGCAAGAAGCAGGGCCTGGCGTCGTTGTGCCTCGGCGGCGGCAACGGCGTCGCTCTGGCGGTCGAGCGGTAGGAGCCGGCGAGTCGGGTGGACGCAGCCGAGCGCATCCTTGGCGCGCTCGGCAACTTCAAGGTGAGGTGAACGTGGGCGACATCGAGCGAGTGAGCGTGATCGGGGCGGGAACGATGGGCAACGGCATCGCGCAGGTCTTCGCGCAGGCCGGCCTCACCGTCACGCTGGTCGACGCTTTCGAAGGGTCGCTCGAGCGCGGCGTCGCGGCGATTCGCGGCAGCCTCGCGCGCATGGTGAAGAAGGGGACGCTGGCGCAGGCCGACGCGGACGCCATCGCCGCGCGCGTGAAGCCGAGTCCGCGCCTGCTCGACGCGGCCGAAGCCGATCTCGTCATCGAGGCCGTGCCCGAGAACTTCGAGGTCAAGGCCGAGCTGTTCCAGAAGCTCTCCGCCTCGACCGAGAAGCGCACGCTGCTCGCCTCGAACACCTCTTCGATCTCGATCACGCGGCTGGCCGCCAAGAGCGATCGCCCCGAGCGCGTCATCGGCATGCACTTCATGAACCCGGTGCCCGTGATGAAGCTCGTGGAGATCATCCGCGGGCAGCTCACCAGCGACGAGACGACGGCAACGATCGTCGCGACCACCCGGAAGCTCGGCAAGACGCCGGTGCTGGCCAACGACTACCCCGGCTTCGTCAGCAACCGCGTGCTGATGCCGATGATCAACGAAGCGATCTTCTGCCTGATGGAAGGGGTCGCCACCAAGGAGGCGATCGACGAGGTGATGAAGCTCGGCATGGGCCACCCGATGGGGCCGCTCACGCTCGCTGATCTGATCGGGCTCGATACGTGCCTGTTCATCATGGAGGTGCTCCACCGCGATCTCGGTGACGACAAGTACCGGCCGTGCCCGCTGTTGCGGCGGATGGTGGCCGCGGGACTGTTGGGTCGGAAGAGCCAACGCGGCTTCTACGACTACGCCACTCCCGCGAGCTGAACGCGTCGCGGAGCGACCATCGATGGCGAGCCGCAAGTCGTCGCGCCGCGAGTGTCCGCAGTGCGCCGCGGCGATGCGTGGCGAAGCGGCGCATGGAGAGGTCGCGCTCGACCGCTGTTGCGAGTGCGACGGGCTCTGGTTCGACGGCGGCGAGCTGGCGGTGTGGATCGCGGCGCGCGGACGCCAGCCGAGCGTGCCGCCGGTCGATGCCGCCGATTCCCCCGCAGCGGCGACGGTGGCGCCGCCCGGCCGCTGCCCGGCTTGCTCGACCCTGACGCTCGAGTGGCGTGTGTGGAACGGCGCCCCGGTCGGCGGCTGCGCGAGTTGTCGCGGCCTCTTCGTTCAGCCTCAGTTGCAGCAGTCCCTCGATCGGCCGGTACCGCCACCGCCGCGCGCGTCGTCGCCCATCGAACCGCCGCGCGACGTTCCGACCTGGGCAGCACTCTTCGGCGGCGTGATCTCCATCTGGCTGCGTTGGCGGTGAGTGCGTTCCTCGATGGGGCGCGCGCCTCCTGTCCGCGCGATGGCGCAGCGCTCGTTCGCGAGTCGCCAGCGCGCGGCGTCGCGCTTCGGCGCTGTCCGCGATGCAAGTCGCTGTGGTTCGGCCACGGCGAACTCGCCCGCTACGCCGTGGCGCGCGGTCGCGAGCCGCGCCTCGATCCGCGGGACGGTCGGCTTGCGGCAGTGAGCGACGAGCCCCCGCTGGCCTGTCCCGATTGCCGCACGTCGACGCTCGCGGCGCATCGCTACCAGCAACGAGCGCTGCACCAATGCGCGAGCTGCGCCGGACTGCTCGTCCCGCCGGAGCTCGAGGCGTGGCTCGACCGGCCGCGCCCTCCGCTTGCGCCGGTGACGGGCCCGCACGACGGTTTCCCGACCGGTAGGACGTGGATCGGCCGCCTCATCTGGGGGGCGTGCCGCGTGGTCGTTGAGTTCCTCGCGTCTCTCGTCGGCAAGTGATGGCCCGTTCACCGGCGAAGAGGGCGCGCCTTCAGGGGCGCTTTGGTAATGGTGTTGCCCCTCGGTGGCCGCTGCGACCCGCATCGGCGCCGACACGGAGCGACCCCTTGCCTTCCGACCTTCCCGAAGAGCTCGTCCTCCTGCAGCAGATGGTTCGCGACTACGTTCGCGATCACGTCGCGCCTCACGCCGCGAAGTACGACGAGAGCGAGAGCTTTCCCGAGATCCCCTGGCAGAAGGCGCGCGAGCTCGGCCTGTGTGCGGTGACGATTCCCGAAGAGTTCGGCGGCACCGCGATGGGGACGCTCGCCGGCTCTCTGATCGTCGAGGAGATCTCGCGGGTCTGCCCTTCGACGGCGGTCACGCTGTCCGTGCACAACTCGCTGGTCTGCGGGCCGGTCGCGAAGTACGGCACCGACGCGCAGAAGCGTCGCTTCCTGCCGAAGCTCGCGAGCGGCGAGTGGCTTGGCGCCTACTGCTTGTCCGAAGCGGGCGCCGGCACCGATGCCTCCGACCAGTCGACGAAGGCGGTTCGACAGGGCGATTCGTTCGTCCTCGACGGCGCCAAGCTCTGGATCACCTCGGGTTCGCACGCCGGCCTCTACCTCATCTTCGCGCGCACCGCGCCGCCCCCCGATGCCGAACACCGTTCGCGTGGCATCACCTGCTTCCTCGTCGAGCGGACGACGCGAGGGCTGAGCGTCGGCAAGAAAGAGCAGAAGCTCGGCATCCGGGCATCACCGACCACCGAGATCGTGCTCGACCGTTGCGTGGTGCCCGCCGAGAACGTGCTGGGCGAAGTCGACAAGGGCTTCCGGATCGCGATGGACACGCTCGATGCGGGGCGCATCGGCATCGCCAGCCAGGCGTTGGGCATTGCGCAGGGCTGCCTCGACGAGTCGCTGCAGTACGCCAAGGAACGGCGCCAGTTCGGCCGGGCGATCGCCGAGTTCCAGGCGATCCAATGGAAGCTCGCCGATATGGCCACCGGCATCGACGCGGCGCGGTTGCTGACGCGCCGCGCGGCGCAGATGCGCGATGCGGGCGAGCCGTGCGGGAAGGAGGCGGCGATGGCGAAGCTCTTCGCCAGCACGCTTTCGAACCGCGCCGCCGACGATGCCGTGCAGATCCACGGCTCGGCCGGCTACTCGCGCGACTACCGCGTCGAGCGCCTCTTCCGCGACGCGCGCATCACCGAGATCTACGAAGGGACGACCGAGGCTCAGCGCATGGTCGTCGCGCGCGCGCTGCTGGGCTGATCGGGGCGGTGCGCCGTTCGCTGTGAGGGGTCTCCCGGAGCGGAGTCGTGCTCCCCCCGTCGGCGTGCCGAAGGGGGGGTGCGGACGAATCCGCACCCGAGGGGGGAATGGCGACACCCATGACGAGCGAGACCAAGCAGCCCGGCGCGGCCACCGAGGCGGAAGCACGTGCCGTCGCCGAGGCGGCGCGAGAGCAGACCTGGGACCACCCTTCGTTCTCGAAGGAGCTCTTCCTCGGTCGCTTGCGGATGGACCTGATCGATCCGTTTCCAGTCGAGCCCGCCGCGTCGCGCGCCGAGTGCGAGGCGTTCCTCGCGAAGCTGAAGCCCTTCCTGGTCGCGAAGGTCGACGGCGAGCGGATCGATCGCGAAGGCGAGGTGCCCGCCGACGTGCTGCAAGGGTTGAAGGAACTCGGCGCGTTCGGGCTCACGATCCCGAAGGAGTACGGCGGGCTCGGCCTGAGCAAGACCTCCTACAACCGCATCATCGAACTGGTGGCGGCGCATTGCGCCAACACCGCGACGCTGCTCTCGGCGCACCAGTCGATCGGCGTGCCGCAGCCGCTGAAGCTCTTCGGCACCGAAGAGCAGAAGAAGCGCTACCTGCCGCGTCTGGCGCGCGGCGAGATCTCCGCCTTCGCGCTGACCGAGTCGGGCGCCGGCTCCGATCCCGCGAACATGACGACGCATGCGGAGCTCTCGGCCGACGGGTCGCACTGGATCCTGAACGGCGAGAAGCTCTGGTGCACCAATGGGACCATTGCCGACCTGCTGGTCGTGATGGCGCAGACGCCGCCGAAGGTCGCGCCCGACGGCAGCCAGAAGAAGCAGATCTCGGCGTTCATCGTCGAGCGCGCATGGCCCGGTGTCGAGATCGCGCATCGCTGCCACTTCAGCGGTCTGCGCGGCATCTACAACGGCGTGCTGCGCTTCAAGGACGTGAAGGTCCCGCGCGAGAACCTGCTGTGGAAGGAAGGCTCGGGGCTGAAGCTCGCGCTGGTCACGTTGAACACCGGGCGCCTCACGCTGCCGAGCTGCGTGGTCGGTGGCATGAAGCAGGCGTTGTCGATGACCCGCCGTTTCGCCGCGTCGCGTTTCCAGTGGGGAGTCACGATCGGCAAGCACGACGAGATCGCGGGGAAGATCACCGATCTCGCGTCGACGCTGTTCGCGATGCAGGCGCTTGCCGATCTCGGCTGCCTGCTCGTCGACCAGGGCGGCCATGACGTCCGACTCGAAGCGGCGATCGCCAAGCTCTTCAACACCGAGCACGGCGTGCGCCTCGCGGGCGAGTGCTTCCAGGTGCGCGGCGGTCGCGGCTTCGAGACCGAGCAATCGCTGAAGTCGCGTGGCGAAATCCCCTATCCGGTCGAGCGGCTGCTGCGCGACTTCCGGATCAACACCGTCGTCGAGGGGTCGACGCAGGTGATGCACCTTTTCATCGCGCGCGAGGCGCTCGATGCGCATGTGACCGCGGCCGGAGCGCTGCTCGATCCGAAGTCGAAACCCGGCGCGAAGGCGAAGTCGCTGTGGACGGCGACGAAGTTCTATGCCGGGTGGGTGCCGAAGCTGCTGTTTGGCGCTGGCATGAACCCGGTCGCGTTCGCCGAGTACGGTGAGCTCGCCGGCCATGTGCGCTGGCTCGAGCGGACGGTGCGGCGACTGGCACGCGCGATCTTCACGAACATGATGCGCCACCAGGCGAAGCTCGAGCGGCGGCAACGACTGCTGGCGCGCATCGTCGACATCGGTGCCGAGCTGACGGCGATGGCCGCCGCCTGTGCGCGCGCGCGAACGCTGGCCGCCGGGCCGGAGCGGTCGAGCAAGGCGGTCGACCTCGCGGGCTCCTTCTGCCGAGCCGCGCGGCGCCGTGTCGACGAGCTCTTCGTGCAGCTGCGGAGCAACGACGACGTTGCGAGCTACCAGCTCGCGCAGTCGATCGTCGCCGGCGATCACGCCTGGCTCGAGCAGGGCGTGCTCGACTGCCACGAGCTGCTGACGACCCCTCGCTGATTCGGTGGCGTGACTCGGTGGCGGGGATCTTTCCACCGCCGAAACCGCACGCTGCTGTCGAACAGGTGGCGGGGAGTTTTCATCCACGCGCTGCGAGCGATCGTCGATCGCCGGCGTCTTCAGCACTTCGCTCGCGCCGGAGAGCGCGACGATCCGCCCATTCCGGGCTTCAGCCGAGAGGTCCCCGCCGCGTCCGAGAGGCGCCGCGAGGCTGCTGCTCGCCGGCTCGAGCTTGACCGCCAGGTTCGCGGTCGTCGTCCGTTCCAACCGAAAGCGGGCGGCGTGCTCTTCATCGAGACCGGACGAAAGATCCCCGCCACCTCATGGACTGCGTCAGCGCGCGTAGTGTGCGGGATCGGCGGTGGAAAGATCCCCGCCACCGACGTGGAGCAGACGATGGTTCACAGCGATCGACGACTCGGAGTGCTCGTCGCGCTGGGGTGGACGGCGGCGCTCGGCTGTGCAGCGGCAGGTGATCCGCTGTACGGCGCACGGCCATCGCCACGATCCGCCTCGACGCAGGCGTCGACGCCGCTGCCGTGGCCGCAGGTGGTCGTCGCGGTGGAGCCGCCGCCGCAGGAGGTCCCGCCTTCGCCGGCGCCGATCGACCCGCCCGCGGCGCCCCCCGCCGATCCGTCCGCGGATCCCGCCGGCGCGCCGAGCGACCCCGCCGCTCCGCCGGCTGCGCCGCGCGATCCCGTCGATCTCCAGCGCGAGCAGAACGAGCGCGCCTTCGAGGGCGACTACCTGCGGCAGAAGGAGCGCCTCTTTCCCGACCACGCGGGGCAGTGGCTCGCGATCGTCGCCGGTCGCGTCCTGCCGCTCGACCCGCGCGGCCGCCTCGCGCCGACGACCGACTTCGCCGCGTGCCTCGCCGCTGCGGAGGCGGCCGATCCAGCGGCGCTCCACCGCTTCGTGTTCCGCATTGGCGAAGAGGGCGACGTGGTCTACGCCGACTCCTATCCGACGCCGCGCACGATGGTCGGCGCCGCCCTGAAGCAACGCTTCGGGATCAGCTCGACGTTCGATCCGGCCGGGCCGACGATCCAGTGGGCGCGCGCCGGCAAGTCGCACCGCTTCAGCGTCGAACGCGAGCAGCTCGAACTTCGCCTCTCCGACCCGAGCGGTCGTGCCGTCGTCGGGACGCGGGTCGCGGACAGCTCGAGTTTCGGCGGCTTCCTCGCGCTCGAGTCGACGTTCGCAGGGCTGCTCGACGCGGAGAAGTTCGAGATTCCGGGTCGCGTGCTGCTGCGCACTGGCCGCGGTCTCGAGGAGGCGCGTCGCGCGCGCGTGCGCATCAGCGTGCCCGAGATCGAGCTCGACGAACTGGTGCCGACGGCGGTGTGGGGCGACTGATCGTCGGTCGCCTCCGAGTCGAGGGCGAGCGCGGCCGTATGCTCGTGGCCCGGTTGCACCTCCTCATCCACTTCCCCTGAAGTTGAAGTCGTCGGTGCTCCTCGCCCTGCGCCTGATTCGCCTCCGACCTCGTTCGCGGACTCTCGGATCACGACGCCTCCTTCCCAATCGGAGACCACGATGTCGAAGCAGCAGCCTGACCACGGGGATGCCGAGCTGGCGCTCAAGGTGTACGACCTGCGCCGCGAGTCGGTCATGCGCGCGTCGCGCGATGCCATCGTCGGCAAGTTCCTGCCGAAGAGCTTCGACGAGCTGATCGCCATCACCAAGCCCGACCACCCGATGAACGCGGCGTGGCGCCAGGTGTCGACCTATTGGGAGATGGTCTACGCGATGGTGAAGCACGGGATCGTCCATCCCGAGTACTTCCTCGAGAGCAACGGCGAAGGGCTGCTGGTCTACACGCGGGTCGAAGAGCACCTGGCCGAGTACCGCAAGGCGACGAGCCGCTTCGCGTTCCTGAACGCCGAGTGGGTCGCCACCAACACCGAGCGCGGCAAGCTGCTCGTGGAGCTGTTCCGCAAGCGCTACCGCGCGCAGATCGGCAAGAGCTGACGCGCGTTTCGGGTGGAGGCCTGGCGGCGCAACTTTCGGGTGGTGTGGGCGGCCAACTTCGTCACCGCGATCGGGATGACGACGTTCCTGCCGCTCTTCCCGCTCCACCTGCGGGAGATCGGCGTCGCTGACGAGCGTGCCGTCGCGGTCTGGTCGGGAGCGCTCGTCGCCGCGGCGCCGCTCACCGCGGCCTTCATGGGGCCACTGTGGGGCGCGCTCGGCGATCGCATCGGGCGCAAGCCGATGCTGCTGCGCGCCAACCTCGCGATCACGCTGTTCGTCGGCGCGATGGGCTTCGCGACGACGCCATGGTTGCTGCTGGTGCTGCGCCTGCTGCAGGGCGTCTTCTCGGGGTTCATCGCGCCGGCGATGACGCTGGTGTCGGTGTCGGCGCCGCCGCAACAGCAAGGACGGATCGCCGGGACGCTGCATACGAGCGTGCTCGCGGGCAACATCCTCGGCCCCGCGCTCGGCGGCTTCATCGGCGACCACTTCGGCCACCGCCTCACCTTCTTCCTCTGCGCCGCGCTCAGCGTGGCGGCGTTCGCCGCGATCGCCGTCGGCGTCACCGAAGTCGCGGCTCCGCGGGTGCGAGAGGATGGCCTCGACCCAGCGCCGGCTGGCGCGCGCGCGGTGCGCCGCGGCGCGACGGCGCTGCAGGAACTCTGGCGTGATGCGCGCGCGTTCCTGGCGGCCGGTCCGCTGCGCACGATGGTGCTGGGCGTGCTGGCGGTGCGCGGCGGCGCGGTGCTCGTCGATCCCGTGCTCGCGATGTTCATCGGCACGCTGCGCGGCGGCGGCGACGAGCACCTCGGCACGACGACCGGGCTGGCGTTCGGCGCGACCGCCGCCGCGACGCTGCTGGTCACTCCGCTGTGGGGGCGACTCGGCGACGAGCGCGGTCACAGCCGGCTGCTCGGTCGCTGCGGAATCGGGGCGGCGCTCTGCCTGCTGCCGCAGGCGTTCGTCGGCCACGTCGCGCAACTGGGCGCGCTGCGGTTCGCGAGCGGCATCTTCTTGGCGGGAGTGCTGCCGTCTGCCTTCGGCCTCGCCGCCACCCTTTCGCCGATCGAACGGCGCGGTGCCGCGAACGGCTTCATGTTCTCCGCGATCGGGCTGGCCAACGCGATCGGGCCATTGCTTGGCGGCGTCCTGGCAAGCTTGCTCGAACGCTTCGGTAGCAGCGTGCGACCGCTCTTCGTCGTGTCGTCGCTGCTGGTGTTGTTGGGAGCGTGGCGGCTGCGGTCGCGCGCGAGGAGCTCGTCATGAAGCGGTGCGCAGCGCTCCTCTGGGTGGCGTTCCTTGGTTGTCGAGCCGCCGTCGACGCCGCGCCGGTCGCCGACGAGAGCGCGCCGTGGAACGTGCTGATCGAGGCGCCGACGGCCTCCGTTCGCGCCACGGACGCTGGTTCGCCCGCATGGCGCGAGGCCGCGCTCGGCGGGAGTGGCGGCGTCGAGGTCGGCGACTTCGGCGTGCGGCTGCTCGCTGGCTCACCGATGACGGGCATCGTCTGGCCTCTCGATCCGCCGATCGCCGCACCGCTCCCGCAAGAGGAGTACGAGATCGAGGTCATCGCGCTGCGTCGAAGCGGCAGCGACTTCTTCTGCGCGCTCACCTTCCCCGTCGGCGCCGATGCGCTCACGCTGGTGCTCGGCGGTTGGGGCGGCTCGACCTGCGGCTTCTCGTGTCTCGATGGCCGCGACGCCTCCAGCAATCCGACCGCGACCTACCGCAAGTTCGTGCGCGGTGTGCCGGTGAGCGCGCGCGTGCGCGTCGGCGGCGGCCGCGTGCAGGCATGGTGCGATGACGTGCTGCTGGCCGACGTCGCCACGGCGGGAGTGCACCTCGGGGTGCGCACCGAGGTCGAGCCGTGTCGACCGCTCGGCATCGCGAGCTACGCGACGGTCGCGGAGATCTCGCGGTTGCGCTGGCGGCCGCTGCCGCCGGTCACGGCGCGCTGAGGTCGTCTTCGCTTTCGTCGGCGGCGGCCCCGCCTTTTCGGCGCCCTCGCGCGAGCCGCCACTCGACCTTGCGGCGCAGCGCGGCATCGAGCGCGTCGTCGGCCAGCACCCGTTGTGCGGCGGCGCGATCTTCGAGGTGCAACGCGGCGATCAAGTCGCGCACCGTGGCGGACTGCGGCGAGCGCGTCACCACCGCGACGGCATCGCCCACACCGATGGCGCCAGGCCGGGAGACGCGCGCGTAGATGCCGATGCGTCCGCTCTCGAGGAACGCCTTGGCGAAACCGGGCAGCCCCATGCGCGCCTCGAGCTTCCAGCACGGCTGGCGCGGCGTCGTCAACTGCACCCGCGCGCCGTGTTGCGGATCGCCGATCGCGAGCTCGTCGCCGACGTGCAACTCGCCTTCGAGGTCGGGCCACCCTTCGATCGTCAGGTTCTCGCCGAAGGTCCCGGGCGGGAGCGCGACGCACTTGAGCGCCGATTGCCAGAACGGGTAGTGCTCGAGCGCGTAGAGGTAGACCGCCTTCTCGGGACCGCCGTGGAATCGGCGATCGGCCTGCTGGTCACCGGCCACGCCGAGTGGCTGCAGCTCGACGCGACCGGCGATCGGCGACTTCAAGATCGCCGAACGGAGCTTGCGCTCGCCGAGGTCGAAGCTCTGCGCGCGGCCGACGTTGATGGAGGCGAGCGAGGGCATGGGTGCGAGTAGGATGCCGACCACCATGAAGCCGCGCGAGGAGCCTATCGAGCTGCTGCAACGACTCCTGCGCGGCGAGCGACGCGCGCTGGCGCGACTCCTGTCGCTGGCCGAGTCGGAGCCGGCGCGTTACGGGATCGTCGCCGACGCGGTGGCGGCGCAGGCCGGGCGCGCGCGGCGGATCGGCATCACCGGTCCGGGCGGCGCGGGCAAGAGCACCCTGATCGATGCGCTGGTGCGCGAGCTGCGGGCCGCGGGCGAGCGTGTCGCCGTGCTGGCCACTGATCCCACCAGCGAACGCAGCGGCGGCGCACTGCTCGGCGATCGCATCCGCTACACGCCGGGTGCGGTCGACGACGGCGTCTTCTTCCGCAGCGTCGCCACGCGCGGCGCTGCGGGCGGCTTCGCGCACGCCGGTTTCGATCAGCTCGACCTGCTCGATGCGTTCGGCTTCGACTGGCTGTTGGTCGAAGCGGTCGGGGCCGGCCAGAGCGAGATCGAGATCGCGTACGCCGTCGACTTGACCGTGGTCGCGCTGCCGCCTTCGGGCGGCGATGCGGTGCAGGCGCTCAAGGCGGGGTTGATGGAGGCGGGCGACTGCTTCCTGGTGACCAAAGGCGATCTGGCGGGCGCCGCGGCTGCCGCCGCCACGCTCGCGAGCGTGCTTGAGATCCGCGACGTCGAGCGCGACCGGTTGCCTCCGGTGGCGATCGTCAGCGCGAGCAGCGGCGAGGGCATCGCCTCCGCGGTCGCGACGCTGCGCCGGCTTGCCGATCGGCAGCGCGGCGACGGTTCGCTCGCCCTGCGGCAGCGTGAGCGCCTCGCGCGTCGTATTCGCCATCTCGCGTTGCGCGAGCTCGAACCGCGCCTTGCGGCGGCCGCGACGGCGGCGGCGGGACGGGGTGGGACGCCTCAACTCCTCGCGCGCTCGGTGATCGACGAGCTGCGCCGGTAGGACGTCGCGCGCGGCGTCACGTCTTGTTGCTTGGCGAAGCGTGCCGCATAACTCCAAGGCCCTGCGCGCGGTCGCGGGCTGGAGTCACCCATGCTGCACTTCGCGTTCTCCGAGCCCCTCGCTCCGATCGTCGCTGCGCTCCTCGCGCAGGTCGCGCCGCCGCCTCCGAGTGCGGTGCCGCCCGCGATCCTGATCCACGGTCACGACCGCGTGCGCCTCAACGATCGCGGCGTCCTGCTCGGCGCGAGCGGGATGGCGCGACGTCCCGAGTGTCTTGCCGATGCGGTGATCGGCGAGTCGCTGCATGCGTGGATCGGCGTGGTCTTCACGCGTGCGGGCCGCCGCGTGAGCTGCGTGATCCCAGGCGACGCGGTCGACTATGGCGGACGCCTCGTCGCGACGCGCCGCTCGTTCACGGCGACGGCCGATCGCGCGCTGGCGGTGCACGAGTTCGATGGCGTCGAGATCCGCATCGAGCACTGGTGGCAGCCGCTCGCCGAGGCGCTCGTCAGCTCGGTGACGCTGGTGAACCGGACGACGGGCGACGTCACCGATCCGATCGTCGCGTTCGAGTGGCAATTGCCCGGCACCGTCGGCTCGACGTGGCCGCCCGAGTTCGCGGCCGAGCTGCCGCCACCGCCGAGCGACGTCCATCGCGCGGGCTTCATGCCGAACAACCTGCGGCCTGGCGACGAGCAGGGCGCCGGCCTTGCCTACCTGCCGCTCTCGCCGAGTGCGCGCGCCGCGGGTGACCTGCCGTTCCGCCTATGGACCAACGCCACGTGGCCCGACGGCGTCAATTTCGGCCTGTACCTCGGCGGCTCGTCGACCGGCGACTACGACCGCGATGGCTGGTCCGACATCTTCATCACCTACGCCGGCGAGTTGTGGCGCAACCTCGACGGCCAGGATTGGCAGCGCACCGGCGACTACAACGACGAGATGGGCGCGACCGAAGGGCGTTACGGCTGCGCGATCGCGGACCTCGACGGCGACGGCCTCGCCGACATCGGCAGCGAGCCGCGCGCCTGGACCACCTGGTGCTACGACCTGCTGAAGAATCTCGGCGACGGCACCTTCCGCAACGTCGCCAACGATCCGGGCGTGATCGACGTCGTGCCGTGCAACGGCGACTGCGAGACGCTCGGCGTTGCCGACGTCGACGGCGATGGCGACCTCGATCAGTTCCTCCCCGCCTATCCCGACTGGGTCTTCAACGGGCCGGGGAACTTCTTCCTGCAGAACCTCGGCCCCGACGCGTCGGGCGTGACGACGTGGCATGAGGCGTCGGCCGAGGCGGGCCTCGACAATCCCGACGGCGTCAACCGACCGGAAGGGACCACGCTGGTCGACGTCGACGGCGATGGCGACACCGATCTCTATTGCAACGGCACGCTCTACCGCAACGTCTCCTCGCTCGGCACGCCGCTCTTCGAGCCGCTCTTCTCAGCGGGGACCGGGATCAGCTTCGGCGCGAAGCTCGACGAAGGCGCCCATTTCATGGACTACGACATGGATGGGGACTTCGACCTGCTGATCTCGTTCGCCGAGCCGCAGCAGGGACTGCGCTTGCTGGAGGCGCGCGGCGACGGGAGCTTCTTCCTCACGCCGAAGACGACCTTCGATGCGGCCGACGTCAGCACCATCTTCGGCTGCAGCGCCGCGGACTGGGACAACGACGGCGATCTCGACGTCACCTCGACCAGCACGTTTCGGCCGAACATGCTGCTCGAGGAGGGGGCGCGCCACTTCACGGTGGGGACCCACTCGATTGCCGAGATCAGCTTCGGATTCGGGACTCCGGCGTGGTTCGACTTCGACCACGACGGCGACCTCGACTGCAGCTTCGCTGGATCGGGCGGCGTCTGGTTCATCGAGAACACGCTCTACGACGCGACCACGCTGCCGGCGGCCAAGCGCCACGTGCGCGTGCGCGTGATGCGCGATTCGGCGACGGTGGCCGACGGACTCGAAACGGAGTTCGGCGCGGTGGTCAGCGTTGACGTGCACGGCGCCGCCGAGGATGGGCGCGCGCGCGTCCAGTCGGTCGCCGCGTCGGCCGGTTACTTGAACCAGGGCGAGTACGTGCTGCAGTTCGCGCTGCCGGCCGATCCCGACCCGCGCAGCAACGAGGATGTCCACTTCGCGCTCAGCGTCGACTTCAAGGGCATCGCCGAGCAGGGCTTCCTGCGCGTCGATCGCCACGTGAACCCGATCCTCGGCGACATCGACCTTGCCGAGATCGAGGCGGCCGGCGATCGCGAGATCGTCGTGTGGCGCAGCGGTCGCGTGCAGATCGCGGGCTGCGACGTCGCGCCGGCGGTGGCGGCGATGGCGCTGACCACCACGACCGGCGGCCTGAGTACGCCCGGCTCGATCACGCCGCTGCCGGCGCCGATCGATCAGCCGGCGGGCAGTTGGTACGTCGGGCTCGAGGTGACCACCGATCCGTCGGCGACGCCGCAGCGCGTCGAGGAGCTGCTGCTCGACGGCGAACTCGCCAACGCAGACGACTGCAATGGCGTCCTGGCGAACGTCTTTGCGTGGGACGTCACCGATCCACTTGCGCCGACGCTGCTGCCGGGCGGCGTGCTCGAGCGCCAGAGCGATTCGCGCAACCACCGCAGCGCGTTGCCGGTCGACTTCACGCTCGATCCGGGACGCACCTATCGCATCGTCGCTCGCATGCTGAAGCTGCGCGGCTCGCCGATCGCGGGGCCAGTGGCGACCGGCGCATTGGTGACGACGGGCGGGCTCTCCTTCAAGGATCCCGATCCGTGCGACGGCATCGAGATCGTTGCGGCGACGGTCGACCCGAATGTGGTCTACGCGGCTCTGCGTTTCCGCGACGAGCCGGCGGGCGCGTGGGGCGACCTCGGTCACGGCTTCTCGGCGAGCGGCCTCGCGCCGACGCTGGTCGGCACCGGCGACCTTCGCACCGACTCGCCGTTGTCGCTCGATGTCGCGGGTGCACCGGCGTCGGAGCTGCTTTTCTTCGTCGCGGGTGTCACGCCGCTCTGCCTGCCGTTCGCGGACGGCGTGCTGGTGCCGGCGGTCGAAGTGATCGTGCCGGGAATGACCGATTCGACGGGCGCGGCGACCTTCGCCGAGACGTGGCCGGGATGCCTGCCACCCGGCGCCTCGTTCCACGTCCAGGCGCTGATCGTCGACCCGGCCGCGCCGCGCCATTTCGCGTTCACCAACGCCTTGCGAGCCACGGTGCCGTACTGAGTTCGGCGGGCGGTCGCGCGGGCCGCCTGCGTCCGACGACTGCTGTATAAAGCGCGGCGATCTTCCTGGCAGACGACTCGGCGCGAGCCTCGGGTGCTCGTGGCGACGTCGTCGCTGCGATCGCCCGCGGACGCCCCTCCTCATGAACCTTCCGACCCACGTCACCGCGCCCAGGCCGGCGAGCCAGCCGGGCGCTCTCGAGGCCGCGTCGGGCGGCGACGCGCCGCCGATCCCGGTCCGCTTCGTCACGGCGGCCGCGCTCTTCGATGGCCACGACGCCTCGATCAACATCGTGCGCCGGCTGCTGGTGCGCGAAGGCGCCGAAGTGATCCACCTCGGCCACAATCGCAGCGCGATGGAAGTGGTGCGCGCGGCGCTGCAGGAGGACGCGCAAGGCATCGCGCTCTCCTCGTATCAGGGCGGCCACAACGAGTACTTCAAGTACGTGCTCGACCTGTTGCGCGAACGCGGCGCCGGCCACGTCAAGGTCTACGGCGGCGGCGGCGGCGTCATCGTCGCGCGCGAGATCGCGGAGCTCGAGAAGTACGGCGTCACCCGCATCTACTCGCCGCAGGATGGCCGTCGGCTCGGGATGATCGGCATCGCGCAGGAGATGATCGCGACGTGTCGCTACGACACCCTCGCGCTGCCGCCGCCGAAGGGGAAGGACGTCGCCGCGATCCGCGACGCCACGATCGCGCGGGCGATCACCGCCGTCGAGCGCGCCGCGCAGAGCGGCAAGGCGACCGTCGCGCGCACCAAGAAGATGCCGGTGCTGGGCATCACCGGCACCGGTGGCGCCGGCAAGTCGAGCCTCACCGACGAGCTGGTCCGCCGCATCCGCTTCGCCGAACCGAACCTGAAGCTGGCGCTGGTGCTGATCGATCCCAGCAAGCGCGTGACCGGTGGCGCGCTCCTGGCGGACCGCATCCGCTTGAACGGCATCGAATCGCAGAACGTCTACGTGCGCAGCCTCGCCACGCGCGGCAGCCAGAGCGAGGTCTCGGCGGCGCTTTCCGGGGCGCTCGCCGTCCTCGAGGCGCAAGGCTTCGATCTCTGCCTGGTCGAGACCAGCGGCATTGGCCAGGGCGACTCGGCGATCGTCGATTTCACCGACGCGTCGATGTACGTGATGACGCCGGAGTTCGGCGCGCCGAGCCAGCTCGAGAAGATCGACATGCTCGACCTCGCGGACCTCGTGGTCATCAACAAGGCCGATCGCCGCGGCGCCGAGGATGCGCTGCGCGATGTGCGTCGCCAGCTGCGCCGCACGCGGGCGCTTGCCCCCGGCCAGCGGCCCGACACGGTCACCGACGAGTCGATGCCGGCCTTCATGACGGTGGCCAGCCGCTTCAACGATCCGGGCGTGAATCGCCTGTTCAGCGCGTTGGCCGATCTGCTGCGCGCCCGCTTCGGGCTGTTCCAGCAGCCGCCGGCGCTGCCGCCCGCTCCGGCCGCGAAGGCGCATCTGCTGCCGCCCGATCGCGTCGGCTACCTCGGCGAGATCGTTCGCGCGATCCGTGGCTACCGCCGCCGCACCGAGGACGAGGCGAAGCAGCTTTCGCAGATCCAGGCGCTCGACAAGGCGCGCGCTCAGTTCGCCGCCGACGCGACGCCGGCGGCCGCCGCGACCACCACGGCGCTCGCCGCCAAGGTCGCGAGCGAACGCGCCGCCGCGTCGCGCGAGGCGCAGGATCTGCTGGCCGCGGAGAAGGCCGAGCTCGAGAAGTACAAGGGCGATGACTACCGCTACGAAGTGCGCGGCAAGCCGCACGCGGTGAAGCTCTCGACGCTCTCGTTGTCGGGCTCGACGATTCCGAGGGTCGCGCTGCCGCGCCTTTCCGACGACGGTGACCTGCTGCGCTTCTTCCGGCTCGAAGGGTTGCCGGGTCGCTTCCCGTACACGGCCGGCATCTACCCCTTCAAGCGCCAGGACGAGGAGCCGCGTCGCCAGTTCGCCGGCGAGGGCGGCCCTGCGCGCACCAACAAGCGCTTCCACTACCTCTCGCGCCACGATGCGGCGAAGCGCCTCTCGGTGGCCTTCGACTCGGTCACGCTGTACGGCGAGGACCCCGAGGAGCGGCCCGACATCTACGGGAAGATCGGCGAGGGCGGCGTCTCGATCTGCACGCTCGAGGACATGCAGGTGCTGATGCAGGGGTTCGACCTCTGCGACGCCAACACCTCGGTGTCGATGACCATCAACGGACCGGCGCCGATCGTGCTGGCCTTCTTCCTGAACGCCGCGATCGAGCAGCAGTGCGACGCGCAGGCGAGCAAGCTCGGCCGCAAGGTCAGCGAGGAGGAGCGCGCGAAGCTCGCCGGGGCGGTCCTGAAGGTGGTGCGCGGCACGGTGCAGGCCGACATCCTGAAGGAGGACCAGGCGCAGAACACCTGCATCTACAGCACCGACTTCAGCCTGAAACTGATGGGCGACGTGCAGGAGTTCTTCACGAAGTCCGACGTGCGCAACTTCTATTCGGTGTCGATCAGCGGCTACCACATCGCCGAGGCTGGCGCCAATCCGATCAGCCAGCTCGCCTTCACGCTGGCCAACGGCTTCACCTTCGTCGAGTACTACCTCTCGCGCGGCCTGCCCATCGACGCCTTCGCGCACAACCTGAGCTTCTTCTTCAGCAACGGGCTCGATCCCGAGTACTCGGTGATGGGACGCGTCGCGCGCCGCATCTGGAGCGTGGCGCTGAAGAACCTCTACGGCGCCTCGGATCGCGGCCAGAAGTTCAAGTACCACATCCAGACGTCGGGCCGGTCGCTGCACGCGATGGAGATCGACTTCAACGACATCCGGACCACGCTGCAGGCGTTGACGGCGATCTACGACCAGTGCAACTCGCTCCACACCAACGCCTACGACGAGGCGATCACGACGCCGACCGAGGAGTCGGTCCGTCGCGCGATGGCGATCCAGATGATCATCCAACGCGAGTTCGGCGTGACGAAGAACGAGAACCCGCTGCAGGGGTCGTTCCTGACCCAGGAGCTGACCGACCTCGTCGAGGAGGCGGTGCTGCGCGAGTTCGAGCGCCTCCACGAACGTGGCGGCGTGCTCGGCGCGATGGAGACGCACTACCAGCGCGGCCGGATCCAGGAGGAGTCGCTCCTCTACGAGCTGAAGAAGGACTCGGGCGAGCTGCCGATCGTCGGCGTCAACTGCTTCGAGCGGCCCAACGACCTCGAGGGCGCCGCCGCCGTGAGCGCCGCGCCGGTCGAGATCCCGCTCGCCCGCGCCAGCTCGGCCGAGAAGGACGACCAGATCGCGCGGCTGCGCGACTTCCAGCGCCGCCACGCCGCGCAGGCGCCGGCCGCGCTGAAGCGGCTGCAGAAGATCGCGCTCGATGGCGGCAACGTCTTCGCCGAGCTGATGGAGACGGTGCGAGTGGCGTCGCTCGGGCAGATCAGCGAGGCGCTCTATGCAGTCGGCGGTCGCTACCGCCGCTCGCTGTGAGCCGGCGATGAGCGCCCCTTCGATCGACCAGGCGTCGCCGGGCGGCCGGCCGCCGCGCGTGCTGCTCGCCAAGCCGGGGCTCGACGGCCACGATCGCGGCGTGCTGGTCATCGCCGCGGCGTTGCGCGATGCCGGCTTCGAGGTGATCTACACCGGTCTGCGGCAGACCGCCGAGACGATCGCTGCGGCGGCCGACGAGGAGGATGTCGACGCGGTCGGCCTCTCCGTGCTGTCGGGCGCCCACAACACGCTGGTGCCGAAGGTGCTGGCGGCGTTGCGCGCGCGCGGGCTTTCCGACGTCCCGGTCGTCGTGGGCGGGATCATCCCGGCCGCCGATGCCGCAGCGTTGAAGAGCGGCGGTGTCGCGGCGCTGTTCGGTCCCGGGACGACCACTGCGGATGCCGTCGCCGCGTTTCGATCCTTGTGCAGGAGCTCCTGAAGTGCCGGCATCTGAACTGCCCGATCCGCAGCGTGAGATCCTCAACATCGACGAGGCGGCCGCCTACCTCGGCGTGTCGACCAAGACGTTCCAGCGCGTGCTGCGCGCGGGCGAGATGCCGGGCCGCAAGGTCGGCCGCGAATGGAAGTTCTCGCGGCGCGCGCTCGAGGGGTGGATCGGCAAGAGTTTGAGTCGCGACTTCCTCGACCTCGAGGATCGCGTCGAGGAAGAGCCGGCGCCCGCCGCGGCCGCCGCTGCGCCGTCGACTCCGCGTGCCGCGGTGCGCAAGACCGGGACTCGCGGCGCTGGCGGAGCGTTCGAGGCCGAGGAAGACTGACGCAACGACATCGTGAGCGCGGCATCTCGAGCGCGCGGTTCGCGGCTCGCAGCCAGACGAGGATCTCATGGAAACGACCGCCAACGGCCCTTCGGCACTCACCGACGACGAGGTGATGCTGCGCGACACCATACGCCGCTTCGCGCAGGATCGCGTGCTGCCGGGCGAGCTCGAGCGCGATCACGCCTGCCGCTTCCACGCGGAGCTGGTCGCCGAGCTTGCCGAGATGGGGTTCCTCGGGATTCCGGTGCCCGAGGCCTACGGCGGGGCCGGCATGAGCACGATGTGCTACCTGCTGACCGTCGAGGAGATCGCCAAGGTCTCCGGATCGCTCGCGTTGACGCTCGCCGCGCACACGTCGCTTGGCACCATGCCGATCGTCGATTTCGGCACCGAGGAGCAGAAGCGCGAGTTCGTGCCCGACCTCGCCAGCGGCAAGTACCTCGGCAGCTTCGCCTTGACCGAACCGCAGGCGGGCTCCGACTCGGGCGCGACCAAGACCACGGCGACGCGCGACGGCGACTCCTACGTGCTGTCGGGCCAGAAGAGCTGGATCACCAACGCGGGCTACGCGGGCAGCTTCGTCGTCACGGCGCGCACCAGCGCGGGCCGCGGCTCCGACGGCATCAGCGCCTTCCTCGTGCGCCGCGGCGTGCCCGGCTTCGCCATCGGCGAGCCGGAAAAGAAGCTCGGGCTGCACTCCTCCGATTCGCGGCCGATCTTCTTCGACGGCTGCCGCGTGCCGGCGGCGCAGCGCCTCGGCCCCGAAGGGGAGGGCTTCAAGTTCTTCATGAAGACGCTCGATCGCGGGCGCATCGTGATCGGCGCGATGGCGCTCGGTCTGGCCGAAGGGGCGCTCGCCTGCTCGTTGCGCTACGCCAAGGAGCGCAAGACCTTCGGCAAGGAGATCGCGACCCACCAGGCGATCGCCTTCAAGCTCGCCGACATGAACACGCAGATCGAGGCGGCACGCCACCTGATCCACCAGGCCGCCCGCCTGAAGGACGCCGGCCAGCCGTTCGCGCGCGAGGCGGCGATGGCGAAGCTCTTCGCCAGCGAGATGGCGATGCGCGTCACTTCCGACGCGATCCAGATCCACGGCGGCTACGGCTACACGCGCGAGTACCACGTCGAGCGGATGTTCCGCGACGCCAAGCTCTGCACCATCGGCGAGGGGACCAGCGAGATCCAGCGGCTGGTGATCAGCCGCTCGCTGGTGCAGGAAGGGCTCGGCTACTGACCGGTCGCCGGCTGGCTCGCGGCCGGCCGAGCGAGCCGGGCCGGGCCGGGGCCGGCGCCTCACCGCTTCTCGAGCTTCGCGAGGTCCTTGGTCAAGCCGATCAGCAGCAGCGACTCGCTCGGTGCCAGCTCGCGGTCGGGGTCGGGCGCGGCGACGTGCTCGGTGCCGTCCTTGTCGTGCGACTTGACCGCGATGGCCGTCACCTTGAAGCGGCGGCGCAGGTCGAGCTCCTTCAGCGACTTCTCGACCCACGACGCCGGCACCGGCAGCTCGACGATGGCGAAGTCCTCGCCGACGAGGACGAAGTCGACCAGGTTCTTCGACGCCAGCGAGCGGGCCATGCGCTCCGCCGATTCGGTGACCGGCTGCACCACGCGATCGGCGCCGACCTTGCGCAGCACCTTCTCGTGGTCGTCGTTGCGCGCGCAGGCGAGGATCTGCGGCACGCCCAGCTCCTTCAGCAGCAGCGTCGAGAGCACGCTCGCCTCGATGTGCGGCCCGAGGCTCACCACGGCGAGGTCGGGCTGACGCGAGCAGAGCTCGGTCAGCGCCTCGCGATCGCGCGCGTCGGCGACGACCGCCAGCGCGTAGCGATCGCGCGCCCGCTGCACGACCTCCTCGTCGAAGTCGGCGACCAGCACTTCCACGCCGTGCTCGGCCAGCGAGTTCGCCAGCGTCGAGCCGAAGGAGTCGAGGCCGAGGACGAGCACGGTCTTCATGGCGACAAGGTCATCCGAGGTGGAGGCGTTCGCGCGGGAAGCGGAGCACGGAAGGGCGCGCCTGCCCGCCGACGAAGAGCAGCAGGGTCAATGGGCCGACGCGTCCCGCCAGCATGGCGAGCGTGAGGATCAGCTTGGCGGAGGTCGGCGCCGTCCACGACAGTCCGGTCGAGAGGCCGACGGTGCCGAGCGCCGAGCCCGTTTCGAACAGCAGCGCGAGGAAGCCGCGCGGATCGGCCGGCTTCGGCACCACACACGCGAGCGCGAAGACGAACAGCAGCAGCATCCCGATGTAGCTCGCGGTCAGCGCGATGATCTGGCGCACTTGCGAGTCATGCAGCGCGCGATCGCCGAAGACGACGTCGTCGCCGCCGCGCATCTGCGTGAGGATGCGGCGCAGGAAGACCGCGACGTTGGTGGTCTTGATGCCGCCGCCAGTCGAAGAGGGCGAGGCGCCGATCACCATCAGTGCGAGCAGCACCAGCAGCGTCGGCGCGCCGGCCCACGCCAGGTCATCGAGCTGGAAACCGGCGGTGCGCGCGCTCACCGACAGGAACAGCGCGTGCCAGGCTCCTTGCTGGCGGTCGCAGGCGAACAGCGCGATCGCGCCGCCGATGATCAGGAATGCCGAAAGGCGCACGACCAGACGCGCGTGGAGCGAGAGCGGCTTGCCGTCGCTCCAGGGCCGTCGCAGCAGTTCGCGCAGCACGTTGAAGCCCAGGCCTCCGGCAACCACCAACAGCAGCAGCACCGCGCCGGCGCCGGCCGGAGGCGCATGCGCTTCGAGTCCATCGGAGAAGGTGCAGAAGCCGGCGTTGCAGAAGGCGGAGACGGCGTGGAAGAGCGCGTGCCAGCCGCCCGCATCGAGGTCGCGCCAGAACCATGCGAGCGCCAACGCGCCGAGCCCCTCGATCGCGAGTGTCGTCGCGACGACGTCGCGCAGCAGGTCGAGCGGCAGCGCGCTGTGGTCGCCATAGCTTTCGGCGATCGCCGCCGAGTGGCGCGAGCCGACGCGGCGACCGAGCACGCGCAGCAATAGCGCGCCGAGCAGCACGATGCCGATGCCACCGAGCTGCACCAGGAACAGCAGCACCCCTTCGCCGAGCGGGGAGAGTTGCGCCGGCAGGTCGGCCACCGGTGCGAGGCCCGTCACGCAGACCGCAGACGCGGCGAGGAACAAGGCGTCGACGAAGCTCAGCGGTGCGCGGAGGTTCAGCGCGTCGAGCTGGAAGAGCAGTGCCCCCGTGCAGGCCGCAATCGCGTAGGCGAGCACGGCCACGGTGGAAGGAGACATCCGGTGCCGCGGACGCGGGCTGGTGGCCGCGCCAGTCGGGGTGGCATTCAGGTCCATGGTGGGGCGGCCAACTTAGCGCGTTGGTGCCGCGCAGGAGATTCGGGCCGCGGTTCGCCCGGAGGAAGCTCGGAGCAGCGCTACCATGCCCCGCCTCCGTTCCCGCGAGGATCGTCATGGCCGCCCCCGCCGTCGTCATCACCCACGCGCTGCGCACCCCGATCGGCAAGTACCTCGGCGGCCTTTCGGGCCTGACCGCGGCCGAACTCGGCATCCACGTCGTGAAGGCGTTGCTGGTGCAATCGGGCGTCGCGGCGGCCGATGTGGGCGAGCTCATCTTCGGAAACGGCCGACAGGCGGGCGGCGGTCCGAACGTCGCGCGCCAGATCCTCTGCAAGAGCGGACTGCCGCAGTCGGCGACCGCCTACACCGTGAACATGGCGTGCGGCTCGGGACTGAAGTCGATCCAGCTCGCCGCGGAGAGCGTTCGCAGCGGCGAGGTCGCCGTCGCGGTCGCTGGCGGCACGGAGAGCATGAGCCGGCTGCCCTTCATGCTCGAGGGCTTTCGCACCGGCTACCGCCTCGGTCACGCGCCGGTCGTCGATGCGATGTACAAGGACGGCTTCGACTGCCCGATGGCGAAGAAACCGATGGGGGCGACCGCCGAGACGCTCGCGCGCCAGCTTTCCATCAGCCGCGTCGAGCAGGACGAGTTCGCCGCCTGGTCGCAAGGAAAGTGCGAGGCGGCGCGCAAGGCGGGCCGCTTCGTCGACGAGATCGCGCCGCTCAGCGTCGACAGCAAGAGCGGTCCGGTCGCCATCGGCGACGAGCATCCGCGCGACGGGGTGACCGTGGCGCAGATGGCCAAATTGCCGCCCGTCTTCGCGAAGGATGGCACCGTTCACGCCGGGAACTCGAGCGGCATCACCGATGGCGCCGCGGCACTGTTGCTGATGAGCGCGGACGAGGCGAAGCGGCGCGGCCTGGTGCCGCTCGCGCGGCTCGGTGAGTACGTGGCGCGCGGGGTCGATCCGGAAGTGATGGGGATCGGGCCGGTGCCGGCCGTGCAGGAACTGCTAAGGCGCCGTTCGCTCGCCATCGGCGACTTCGACCTGATCGAGCTGAACGAGGCGTTCGCGGCGCAGGTGATCGCCTGCGACCGTGAGCTACATTTCCCACGCGAGCGCCTGAACGTGAACGGCGGCGCCATCGCGCTCGGCCACCCGATCGGCGCCACCGGCGCGCGGATCGCCGTCACGCTGCTCCATGAGATGAAGCGGCGCGGGGCGCGGCGCGGCCTCGCGACGCTCTGCATCAGCGGCGGCATGGGCATCGCCTGCGAGTTCGAGCGGGCGGGGGCGTAGCCGGGTCGTCGGGCGCCCGGCCCAGCGCTTGCCAGCGGAGCAGGTTCGCGACGCGTCGAGTACAACTTTCCCGGGGCGGGCGAACTCCGGGGGCTGTCGCGCGTACTCCTGGCGTGCCAACTTGGCGCTGCGGCACGGAGCGAGAAGGGGCCTGACTTGAAGAAGAGCACCAAGATCTGGTTGACCGTCTTCGTCGTCGTGTCCGGCGGGATCGCCTGGCAAGCCAAGCAGTCGCACGATGCCAAGCAGGTCACCGAGGTCGAGATCCGCCGCATCGAGCGCAAGGAGTTGAAGTCGGTCCTCTCCGCCTCCGGCAGGATCAAGCCGAAGACGATGGTCGACGTCAGCGCGGCGGTCTCCGGCAAGGTGCTCGAGGTCTTCGTGCACGAAGGCGACCTCGTCCAGAAGGGGCAACCGCTCCTCAAGATCGACCCCAAGCCGTTCCAGACGCAGGTGCAGCAGCTCGACGCGTCGATCGATTCGGCGCGCGCCAACATCGAGCTGCAGCACGCTCAGCTGAAGCAGTCCGAGTCGCAGTTGCGCCGCAGCGAAGGGCTCGCCGCACAGGGGCTCGTCACCGCCGAGCAGCTCGATCGCGAACGGACGCAGGTCGAAGTCGAGAAGGCGCGCCTCAAGTCGACCGATTCGGAGATCCCGCGCCTCGAAGCGAGCCTCGCCGAAGCGCAGCACGAGCTGACCAAGGTCGACGTCCTCTCCGACATCGGCGGCACCGTCACGGCGCTCAACATCGAAGCGGGCGAGTACGCCTTCGTCGGCGCCTTCAACAATCCGGCGACGGTCCTGCTGACGGTCGCCGACCTCACCGTCATCGAGGCGGAGGTCGAGGTCGACGAGACCGAGGCGATCCAGGCCAAGGCGGGTCAGGTCGCCGAGCTCGAGATCGACGCCCACCGCCAGTGGGCCTTCCACGGCGTCGTCACCGAGGTCGGCCACAACCCGGTCAGCAAGGCGACCGGCGCCGAGCGCGAAGGGACGAGCTACCTGGTCAAGATCGCCGTCGATGACCTGATTCCCGGCGTTCGGCCGGGCCTGACCTGCAGCGCCCGCATCCAGACCGATGGACGCGATTCCGCTCTGGCGCTGCCGATCCAGGCGCTGACGTTGCGCAAGCCGCAGTCGGAGAGCGCGTGGCGCAAGGAGAGCGGCGCGCCGCACGATGACAGCGCGGTCGCGCTCGCCGCCGAGCCGGACCGGCCGCGTCCTGCGACCGCCACGACCCCCGATCACCTCACCGGTTCGCAGGCGAAGCGCCGCAAGAACGAAGAGGGCAAGATCGAGGGCGTCTTCGTCGTGCGCGAAGGCAAGGCGTGGTTCACGCCGGTCACCATCGGCATCACCGGCGAGAAGGACTTCGAACTCCTGTCGGGCCTCGGCGAGGGCGATGAGATCGTCGTCGGCCCGTTCAAGTCGTTGCGCGAGCTCAAAGAGGGCGACAAGGTGCGCGCCGCCAAGAAGAAGGAAGAGGGAGCTGATTCGTGAGCGCGACGGCGGCCGCCGCGCCGTCGGCTGAATCCCGCAACGCGCCCGCGCCCGACTCGATCATCGACGCTCGCCACCTCTCCAAGGTCTACGACCTCGGCGCGCAGCAGGTGCGCGCGATGGACGACGTCAGTCTGCAGATCAAGAAGGGCGAGTACGTCGCGATCATGGGGCCGTCCGGTTCGGGCAAGTCGACGCTGATGAACGTGATCGGTTGCCTCGACGTCCCGAGCAGCGGCGAGTACTGGCTGCGCCAACAGGAGGTGAGCCGCCTCTCCGAGGACGAGCTCGCCGAGATCCGCAACCGCGAGATCGGATTCGTCTTCCAGACCTTCCACCTGCTGGCGCGGCAGACGGCGCTGCGCAACGTCGAGCTGCCGCTGGTCTACGCCGCGGTCCGCGCGGCCGAGCGGCGCGAACGCGCGCTCGAACTGCTGCGCCTGGTCGGCCTGGAGGCGCGTGCGAACCACAAGCCCAATGAGCTCTCGGGCGGCGAGCGGCAGCGCGTCGCGATCGCCCGCTCGCTGGTGAACCGTCCGGCGCTCCTGCTGGCGGACGAGCCGACCGGCAACCTCGACTCCCGCACCGGCAAGGAGATCCTCGAGCTGTTCGATCAGCTGCACGCCGGCGGCAACACCATCCTGCTGGTGACCCACGACCCGGAGGTCGGCAAGCGGGCGGCGCGCATCGTTCGCGTGCGCGACGGCCGCATCGAATCGGACACGCGTCGCCCGTGATCGCACTGATCGAAGGCATCCGCATCGCGCTGTCGGCGATCTGGTCGCAGAAGCTGCGCAGCGCGCTCACGCTCCTGTGCGTGATCATCGCGATCCTGTCGATCATCGCCGTGGTGTCGGTCCTCGACGGCATGGACCAGTACGTGCGCGACGAGGTCGTTGGCGCCGGCGCCAATGTCTTCACGCTGCGTCGCGTCGACGAGCTCAAGATCCTCACCGACCTGCAGGCGTTCCTCGATTCGCTCAGCAATCCGCGCATCACGCTGGCCGATTACAAGGCGCTGCACGCCGAGCTGACGTTGGCGGAATTCGTCGATCCGCTGCGCACCTTGGGCGGCACGCTGGAAGCCGTGGCCTCGGGTCGCTCGCTGAAGAACGTGGAGATCCAGGGGCGCGGCGCCGAGTACCCCGGCATCGAGGACATCGAGCTTTCGGCTGGCGAGCACCTGAACCAGGGCGACGTCGACCAGCGCCGCGAGGTGATCGTGCTGGGCGATGAGGTGGCGACGACGCTCTTCCCGGACGTCGACCCGGTCGGCCAGAAGGTGCGACTCGACAGCCGCCACTACGAGGTGGTCGGCGTCTTCGCCAAGCGCGCCAACGTGCTCGGCCGGAACCGCAACGTCTTCGGCGTGGTGCCGTTGTCGGCGCTCTTCGCGCAGTACGGGCAGTTCCGCAGCATCAACGTGCTGGTGAAGGCGCGTCAACTCGACGGGTTCGGCGCAGCGGTCGAGGAGGCGCGCGCGCTGATGCGCGTCCGCCACGGACTGCGCCCCGACCGCGACGACGACTTCAACCTCACCACCGCCGAGCAGTTCCTCACCTTCTGGGAGAAGATCTCGAGCGGCATCTTCGCCACGCTGATCGGCGTGGTGAGCATCACGCTGGTGGTCGGCGGGATCATCATCATGAACGTGATGCTGGTCTCCGTGACCGAACGCACCCGCGAGATCGGCGTCCGCAAGGCGCTCGGCGCCAAGCGCGG
Source organism: Planctomycetota bacterium (assembly GCA_031409275.1). Classification (GTDB taxonomy): domain Bacteria; phylum Planctomycetota; class B15-G4; order B15-G4; family SIAN01; genus SIAN01. The sequence continues at coordinate 95,489 of JANNXA010000010.1, read as the reverse complement.
CAACATCCTGTTCCAGTTCCTGGTCGAGTCAGTCACGCTCACCTCGGCCGGCGGCATCGTCGGCATCGTGCTCGGCTTCGCGGTGGCGTTCCTGGTCGGCGCCTTCACGCCGTTTCCCTACGCGGTGAAGCCATGGTCGATCGTCGCGGCGTTGGGGATCGTCTTCGCGGTCGGGGTCTTCTTCGGCCTCTATCCTGCGAGCCGCGCCTCCAAGTTGCAGCCGGTGGAGGCGTTGCGCCGTGAGTGAGCGCTTCAAGAAACGCCTCACCTTCGACCACGTCCTCGAGGGCGTCCGCCTCGCGCTCTCCACTCTGGTCGAGCACCGGCTGCGCAGCGGGCTCGTCGTGCTCGGCGTCTCGATCGCCGTCGCGACGTCGATGGGGATGGTCTCGATCCTCTCGGGTCTCACGCAGAAGATCCGCGACGACATCAAGGGCGGCGATGTGCCGCTCTTCTCGGTGCAGCGATTCAGCCATCTGGACGAGGGCGACGGCGACGATCAGTACCGCCGCAAACTGACCGAGCTCGACGCTGAGGCGATCGCCGCGCTCGAAGAGGTCGGCGACATCGAGGTGCGCTACGACCAAGGCGAAGGACGTTCGGTCGAGCACGGCAACAAGGAAGCGCGCCTCATCTTCGTGATGGGCACCAACCTCGCTTTCCAGCAGATCCAGCGCGTCGACCTGGCCAGCGGCCGCTTCTTCACCGAAGGCGAGCTGCAATCGGCGCGGCCGGTCTGCGTGCTGGCGGAGGCGACGGCCAAGGATGTCTTCCCGGGCGACGATGCGGTCGGCAAGACGGTGCGCATCAGTGGCCAGGAGTGGGAGGTCGTCGGCGTCTTCGCCAAATACGACAGCCTTTTCGGCGGCCTGTTCGAGAACTTCGCGGTGATGCCCTACACCGCCTACGAGCGGCGCCTGCTGTCGCGCTGGGAATCGATGCGATTCAACGTCTTCCCGAGCGCGCCCGATCGGCTCGAGGATGCGGTCGGGGCGGTGCGCGCGGTGCTGCGCGCGCGCCACCACCTCACGCCGGGCGAGCCGGATGACTTCGCCATCACCACGGCCGACGCCGCGGTCGAGTTCACCGAGAAGATCACCGGCCCGATCGGGTTGGTGCTGGTGGTGATCTCGTCGATCGGCCTCATGGTCGGCGGCATCGGCGTGCTGATCATCATGCTGGTCTCGGTGACCGAGCGGACGAAGGAGATCGGCGTCCGCAAAGCGATCGGTGCCAGTCGCCGCGAGATCCTGCTGCAGTTCCTGATCGAGGCGGCCGTACTCACCACGATCGGCGGCGCGATCGGCGTCGGTGCCGGGCTTGGCCTGGCGCGCGGCGTCTCGCAGTTGCTGTCGTTCCCGTTCGTGCTGCCGCTGGCGTGGATCGCCATCGCCGTCGGTGTCTCCGCCGGGATCGGGCTGGTCTTCGGCCTCTATCCCGCGAACCGCGCCGCGCGCCTCGACCCGATCCAGGCGCTGCGCTACGACTAGCACCAGCGGTCGCTTTCGTGCGCCGGGCTTGGAGTCCCCGATGATCGTCGCCTTGCTGTTTTCCGCGCTGCTGCGGGCAGCGGCTCCGCAAACGGAGCCGGCGCCCACTGCGCCAACCGCGGTGACGGCACCCACCGTGCCCTATCCCTCGACGCTGCGGATGGCGGAGCGGCTGGCCGAGTGCAAAGCCTCCGCCGACCCCGATCAGAACAACTTCATGAGTCGCGAACGGGTCGTCCTGTTCGAGCGCCGCGTGAAGAGCGTGATCGGATCGCCGCGCGAGGCGGAGATGCGGCTGCGGTTGGCGACGGAGAAGATCCAGGCCGGCGACACCGAGTTGGGGATCGAGGAACTCGACCGCGCGGCCGCGGCGCTCCCGCTCGCCACCGCGGAAACACGAGACCGGATCGCGGCGCAGATCGAGCGCTGGCGCGGCGTGGGGTGGTTGCGGCTCGGCGAGCAGGAGAACTGCCTCGGCCAGCACTGCTGCCAGTCGTGCCTCGCGCCGATCGACGGCGGCGGACAGCACTCGCAGCGGCGCGGATCCGAGCGCGCGATCGAGGTGTTCGAGCGGATCCTTGCCCGCTCTCCGAAGGATGACGAGGCGCGCTGGCTGCTCAACCTCGCGCACATGACGCTGGGCAACTGGCCCGATGGCGTGCCCGATCGTTGGCGCATCGGCGAGGAGCGATTCGCGTCCGAGGCCGAAGTGCCGCGCTGGCGCGACGTCGCCGTCGAATGCGGTCTCGCGGTGGCGACCATCTCCGGCGGCGTCTGCGTCGAGGATTTCGATCGCGACGGCAACCTCGACATCCTCACTTCGTCGATGGGGTGGACCGATCCGCTGCGGCTCTTCCACTCCAACGGCGACGGCACCTTCACCGATCGCGCGCGCGAGGCCGGCATCGACGTGCTGTGCGGCGGGCTCAATCTAGTGCATGCCGACTACGACAACGACGGCTTCGAGGACGTGTTCGTGCTGCGCGGCGCGTGGCTGCAGGACATGGGTCGAATCCCCAACTCGCTGCTGCGCAATCGCGGCGACGGCACCTTCGAGGATGTCACCGAAGCGGCTGGAGTCCTGAGCTACCACCCGACCCAGACGGCGACCTTCGCCGATTTCGATGGTGACGGCTGGCTCGATCTCGCGATCGGAAACGAGTCGTCTCGCGGTGGCCGCAACCACTCGTGCGAGCTGTACTGGAACCGACGCGACGGCACCTTCACCGAGGTCGGCACCCGTGTCGGATTCGACCAGTGCGCGATGGTGAAGGGGATCATCGCTGGTGATTTCGACGACGATGGCCGGCCGGACCTGTTCGTGTCGCGGCGCGCCCTGTCGAACGTGCTCCTGCGCAACGAGCCCGACCCGACGCCGGGCTCACCCGGCTTCCGTTTCGTCGACGTCACCCGCGTGGCCGGCACCTCCGAACCGAACATGAGCTTCCCGTGCTGGTTCTTCGACTACGACAACGACGGGCGCCAGGACCTCTTCGTGGCGTCGAACGCCGGTTTCAACGGCGGCACGTTCGACACCGTGGGCACCTTCATGGTGGGGCGCCAGGTCGACGGGCTCGAGATGCCGAGCCTCTACCACAACCTTGGAGGAGGAAAGTTCGCGGACGTTTCCAAGGCGGCGCGCGTCGATCGCGCGGTGCTCTCCATGGGGTCGAACTTCGGCGATTTCGACAACGACGGATGGCTCGACATCTATCTCGGGAATGGCGGGCCCGACCTTGGCGCGCTGGTGCCCAATCAGGCATTCCTGAACGACCGGGCGGGCGGCTTCCTGAACATCACCACCGCCGCTGGCCTCGGCCACCTGCAGAAGGGGCACGGCGTCGCGTTCGGCGACCTCGACAACGACGGTGACCAGGACCTCTTCGAGGAGATGGGCGGGTTCGTGACCAGCGACTTCTATCCGAGCGCGCTGTTCGAGAACCCGGGCAACGAGAACCACTGGATCACGCTGCGGCTGCAGGGCGTCAAGGCGAATCGCAGCGCCATCGGCGCGCGCATTCGCGTCGATGTCACGACTCCCGCGGGCCCGCGCTCGATCCATCTGGTCTGCAACACCGGCGGCAGCTTCGGCAGTTCGTCGCTGCAGCAGGAGATCGGCCTCGGCGACGCCACGGCCATCACTGCGATCCACGTGCGCTGGCCGGGTTCAGGCACCGAGAAGACGCTGCCTGGCCCGGCGCTCGACGCGGTCTACCGGCTCGTCGAAGGCGCGGCCGCGCTCGAGCCGGTCACGCTGAAGCGCTTCCGGCTCGGCGGCGGACCGTAGACCCGACGGCGACACCACGCGGACCGCACTCCGGGCGCCTTCCTTGCCTGTGCGGCCTCTGGCATGATCCCGGCCCCTTTTCGCGCCCCGAACCCGGGGTGCGGCTCGCCAAGGAGTGATCCGTGGACATCCAGAAGGTCGGCGTCGTCGGTTGCGGTCTGATGGGCTCCGGCATTGCGCAGGTCGCGGCCACCGCCGGCTGCCACGTGGTGGTCCATGAGGTCACCGCCGAGCTGGCGCAGAAGGGCTTCGCCCGCATCCACGGCTCTCTCGCGAAACTGGTCGAGAAGGGCAAGCTCCCGGCCGAGGCCGCGGACGCGACCAAGGCGCGCCTGAAGTCGACGACGAACCTCGCCGACCTGAAGGAGTGCGACCTCATCATCGAGGTCATCGTCGAGAACCTCGACGCCAAGAAGAAGCTCTTCGCCGAGCTCGGGAAGCTGTGCAAGAAGGAGACGATCTTCGCCTCCAACACCTCCTCCTTCCCGATCGGCGAGATGGCCACCGCCAGCGGCCGACCCGACCGCTTCGTCGGCCTGCACTTCTTCAACCCGGTGCAGCTGATGAAGCTCGTCGAGGTGATCCAGGGCGCGAAGTCGGCGCCTGACGTCGTCGCGGCCGCGCGCGCGTTCGGGGCGAAGGTCGGCAAGACGCCGATCCTCGCCAAGGACACGCCCGGCTTCGTGGTGAACCGCCTGCTGGTGCCGCTGCTGCACGAGTCGGTGCTGATGGTCGAGCGCGGCGACGCGACCTTCCGCGACATCGACATCGGGATGGAGCTCGGCTGCGGTCACCCGATGGGGCCGATCAAGCTGCTCGACTACGTCGGCCTCGACACGACGCTCTCGATCATGGAAGGCTGGCACCAGCGCTTCCCGAACGACCCCGCCTTCAAGCCTTCGCCGCTGCTGAAGCAGATGGTGAAGGAGGGCAAGCTCGGCCGCAAGAGCGGCAAGGGCTTCTACGAGTGGGAAGGCGACAAGGTGAAGGCGTGAGGCGGCGAGCTCTCGCGCTGCTCGCGGCGGTCGCGTTCGCGGCGACGGCGCCCGCTCGCGTTCCGCAGCAGCAACCGGCGGCGCCTGCCTCGGTGAGTCCGGTGGTGGTGACGCTGGCGCTCGAGGAGAAGCTCTGCGTCGCGGGCCGTCCGCTGCGCGTGCGAGTCGGCGTCGAGAACCGCGGCCGCGCCTCGCTGGCGCTGCACAACGCGCTGCTCTTTGGCGCCGGGCTGAGCGCGCGCGGCGCCGACGGCAGCGTGCGCGCCGCATCGGAACGCAACGCTCCCGGTGGCGCGCAGCAGCCGCTCCTCCTGCCGAGCGGCGCGTCGCTGTCGGCAACGATCGACATCGCGCCGCTCTTTCCCGATCTCTTCGAGCAGCCGGGAAGCGTCACGCTCGACTTCACCGCAGCGGGCGTCGCCGCCACCGCGTTGCTGCTCGATGTGCGCCGCGACTGGAGCGGCTACGGGGCGCGCCTCGAGACCGACCTCGGCCCGATCGATCTCGAGTTCTTCTCGGCGCAAGCGCCGGCGACCGTCGCCAACTTCCTCGACCTCGCCGAGGCCGGCTTCTACGACGGCCTGACGTTCCATCGCGTGGTGAAGAACTTCATCGTGCAGGGCGGCTGCCCCAACGGCGATGGCAGCGGCGACGGGCCGCGCCAACTGCGCCTGGAAGCGGGCCGTGGCGAGGACTCCCCGCGCCATCTGCGCGGCACCCTCTCGATGGCGCACAAGGCCGACCCGAATTCGGGAAGCTGCCAGTTCTTCCTCTGCCATCGCGATCAGCCGGTGCTCGATGGCAACTATGCGGCGTTCGGTCGCATCACCAGCGGACTCGAGACGCTCGACGCGATCGCCGAGGTGCCATGCGCGATGGTGCCGGGCGGTCCCGACAGCGGGCCGAGCAAGCCGCGCCAACGCCTCACGATCCTGAAGATCCGCCCGCTCGCGCCCGCGGCGAATGACGGCCGCTGATTCCAGACGCACTCCACTGACCGAAACGACCGGAGCGAAACGATGGCGAACTACGAGAACCTGTTGGTCGAGCAGAGCGGTGCGGTGATGACCATCACGGTCAACCGCGAGAAGGCGCTGAACGCGCTGAACAAGGCGACGCTAGGCGAACTGCGCGCCGCCTTCACCGTCGCGCGCGACGACGCTTCGGTGCGCGGCGTCCTGGTGACGGGCGCCGGTCCGAAGGCCTTCGTTGCGGGCGCCGACATCCGCGAGCTGAAGGAGAACACGCCGCTCAGCGCGAAGGCGATCGCGCGCGTCGGCCAGGAGCTCTTCTCCTTGATCGAGCGGCTCGGCAAGCCGGTCATCGCCGCCATCAACGGCTTCTGCCTTGGCGGCGGTCTCGAGCTCGCCAGCGCCTGCACCTTCCGCACGGCGTCGACGAATGCGCTGCTCGGTCTGCCCGAAGTGAAGCTCGGCGTGATCCCGGGCTACGGCGGCACGCAGCGGCTGCCGCGACTCGTGGGCATCGGCCGCGCGATGGAACTGATCCTCACTGGCGAGCCGATCGGCGCCGCCGAGGCGCATCGCATCGGCTTGGTGAACCACGTCTTCGAGCCGACCGAGCTGATCGCCAAGACGCGCGAGATCCTCGACAAGATCCTGGCGCGCGGGCCGGTCGCGGTCCGCTTCGCGCTCGAAGTGTGCTACCGCGGCATGGACATGCCGCTCGACGAAGGGCTGAACGCGGAGAGCAACCTGTTCGGCCTGCTCTGCACCACAAGCGACATGCGCGAGGGAATGGCCGCTTTCCTCGAGAAGCGTCCCGCCCAGTTCAAGGGCGAGTGAGGGGATGGCGACCACCATGGACACGCGAAATGACAAGCGCAGCATCGTCCTGCTCGGCGGCGCCCGCACGGCGATGGCCGAGTACTCCGGCACGCCCGGCTACGGGAAGCTGAAGGAGTTCACCGCCGTCGACCTCGCCGCGATTGCGCTGAAGGGCGCGTTCCAGAAGACCGGCGTCATCCCGGCGCAGATCGACCACACGATCATCGGCAACGCGGCGCAGACGGCGAACGACGCCATCTACGGCGCGCGCCACGTCGCGCTGAAGGCAGGCGTCCCGATCGAGAAGCCGGCGCTGACCGTCAATCGCCTGTGCGGCTCGGGCATCCAGTCGATCATCTGCGGCGCGCAGCACCTGCTGCTCGGCGAGGGGTCGATGATCGCGGCGGGCGGCATGGAGAACATGTCGCAGGCGCCCTATGTGCTGCGCGGCGCGCGCGACGGTTTCCGGCTCGGCCAGCAACCGACGCTCGAGGACAGCCTCTTCTCGTCGCTGATGGACAGCTACTGCGGCTTCTACATGGCGCAGACCGCCGAGAACCTCGGCAAGAAGATGGGCATCCCGCGCGAGGCGCAGGATGAGTACGCGCTGCGCAGCCACCAGCTCGGCGCCGAGGCGGTGGAGAAGAAGCTCTTCGCCGAGGAGATCGTGCCGGTCGTCATCGAGAAGCGCGGCCAGAAGGTCGCAATCGATCAGGACGATCACATCAAGCCCGAGACGACGCTCGCCGGCCTCGCCGCGCTGCGGCCGGCGTTCGGCAAGGACGGCACGGTGACCGCGGGCAATGCGAGCGGCATCGTCGATGGCGCTGCCGCGGTGATCCTGGCGACCGCCGAGGCGGCGCAGCGCAACGGATTGAAGCCGATGGGGCGCATCGTCGAGTGGTCGGTGGTCGGCGTGCCGCCCGAGATCATGGGCATCGGGCCGGCGCCGGCGATCCGCGACGTGCTGAAGAAGACTGGCCTCGCGCTCGACCAGATCGACCGCTTCGAGATCAACGAGGCGTTCTCGGCGCAGTACCTCGCGGTCGAGAAGGACTTAGGGCTCGATCGCGCCCGGTGCAACGTGAACGGCGGCGCGATCGCGCTCGGCCATCCGCTCGGAGCGACCGGCACGCGCCTGGTGCTGACGCTGCTGCACGAACTGCGGCGCACCGGAAAGCGCTACGGCATCGCCTCGGCATGCATCGGCGGCGGGCAGGGCATCGCGCTCTTGATCGAGAACTTCAACTGACACTGCAGGCAGGCCCGGTCCGGCAGGCCCGGTCCTGGCAGGATCAACGCGCGGCGATTCGCCGGCGCAAACAACGGAGCAGAGCAACGTGGCGCGTGAATATTCGATCGCGGTGATCCCGGGCGACGGCATTGGCGAAGAGGTGATCCGCGAAGGGCTGAAGGTGGTGACCGCGCTTGCGGAGATCCACGGCTTCAAGCTGAAGCAGACCCTCTATCCGTGGAGCGCCGACCACTTCCTGAAGACCGGCGTCGCGCACCCCGACTCCGCGTTCGACGAGTACCGCCAGCAGCACGCGGTCTACCTCGGTGCCATCGGCGATCCTCGCCTCGAGGTCGGCATGCTCGAGCGCGCCGTCATCGCCGGCCTGCGCTTCAAGCTCGACCTCTTCATCAACCTGCGCCCGATCAAGCTCTACGACGCGCGCTTCTGCCCGCTGAAGGACAAGCAGCCCGAGCACGTCGACATGGTCGTCGTGCGCGAGAACACCGAGGATGCCTACACCGGCATCGGCGGGATCTTCAAGGAGGGGACGCCCGATGAGGTGGCGGTCGCCACCATGCTCTACACCCGCAAGGGTTGCGAGCGGGCGATCCGCTACGCCTTCGAGATCGCGAAGTCGCGCAAGCGGCGCAAGCTGACGCTGGTCGACAAGGCCAACGCCGTGCGCCCGCAGGCGATCTGGACGCGGACCTTCGCCGAAGTGGCGAAGGAGTATCCCGGCATCGAGACCGACCACGCCTACATCGATGCGGCCTGCATGTGGCTGGTGAAGAACCCCGAGTCGTTCGACGTCGCGGTGATGCCCAACATCTTCGGCGACATCTTCACCGACCTCGGCGCGATGGTGCAGGGCGGGCTCGGCATCGCGGCCTCCGGCAACCTCCATCCCGGCAAGACGTCGATGTTCGAGCCGATCCACGGCTCCGCGCCCAAGTACCGCGGCAAGAACGTCGCCAACCCGCTCGCAGCCATCAACGCGGGCGGAATGATGCTCGACTACCTCGGCGAGAAGGCGGCGGCCGCGCAGGTCGATCAGGCGATCGCCGCGCTGCTGACCAGCGGCCGCATCAAGAGCCTCTCTGCCGGCGACCACAAGACCAACGAGATCGGTGACCTCGTCACCGCTGAGGTGCGGAAGCTCGCGAAGAAGTGAGCCGGACGCCGCGAGCACCGAACGAGGCGCCGATGGAGCGAGCGATGCAGCAGCGCGGGCGATTCGATCGGTCGCAAGCGGCGCTGCGCGCGTTGGGTCTGACGTGGTGCCGCCTGGCGGCGCGATCTTCGCGCAGGTCAAGGCGCCGCTCACGACGAGCTTCGGTGGGAATCCGACCGGAGCAGCGACGGCCAAGGCTTCGAGTTCGCAGACCCGGTTCCTCAACATTCCGATCGCCGGACAGTGGTCGTTTTCCTGGGATGACGCCGCGATCGCCAAGATCGCGACGGACGCCGGGATGAGTTCGGTCGCTTACGCCGACTACGAAGTGTTCAACGTGCTCGGCGTCTGGCAGACGTTCACGGTCCACGTCTACGGCAACTGACGCACACCGCTTCGGAGGCTTGCGGCAAGAGTGAAACGCGCGCGCCCGCCCTCGACGACTCGAGGGCGGGCGCGGTTGTTTCGTTCCGCTCAGGAGCCCGAGGTGGGCGGCGTCGAGGGGGGCGCGGCCGGAGCGGGCGGCAGCGTGATCATCAGGGTCTGCGGAGAGAGGTCCCAGAAGCCGTCGCCGAGCACGCCCAGGATCGGGAAGAGGAAGAAGAGCGTCCCGACCAGGTCGAGGATGCCGGTCGTGGAGATCTTGCGATCGATCACCGCGGTCCCGACGCGATCGCCGGCTCGAGCCATGACGGTGTGAGTCCGATCGCGCGCGAGGGAGGAGGTTCCGGCACCCTTGCCGACGAACGCCCCGTCGATGGTGATTTCGGCGGTCGGATCGGTCGCCGTGACCTGCACGACCTGAGTGGGTTGGCCGAAGAGGGAGCAGCCGCCGAGCGACGCGAGAGCAAGCGTTGCGGCCAGGGCGAAACCACGGCCATGAGCACGAGTCATCGAAAGAAGTCCTTTGGGTTGGCGCGTTGCGGCCACGAGACCCCCTCGTGATTGCTGGCGCGGCCGCGCGAGTGTAAGCGCCACCCAGTCCGTTGGGCAGCGGCGCCGGCCTCGCTACCATTCCTCGCCATTGGCAAAGGGGGGCGGGGAAGAGCCTCTCCCCATCGCTTCTCGCAATCGCGCCTCGTGGCATGCGCCACTTCGCGTCGGCTGCGAGTCTTAAAGACGAGGAGAATCGGCATGCGGATTTCGTCGAAGTGGGGCCTGGCGCTCGCGGCCGCGGTGCTCTCGACCGGCTGCTATGGCAGCTTCGCGCTGACCAAGAAGCTCCACGCATGGAACGGCTCGGTGTGCGGGACCGAGGGTTGGGGCTCCAAGTGGGGCAACGAGGTGGTCTTCCTGATCACCGGCGTCATCCTGCCGGTCTACGGCATCTGCGTGTTCATCGATGGCCTGATCATCAACTCGATCGAGTTCTGGACGGGCAACAACCCGATGAACTCCGTCACGGTCAGCAAGCTCGACGACAGCCATGACCTGCGCATGGAGAAGGTCGCCGAGAACCAGATCAAGGTCGAGATCCTCGAGGCGGGCCTCGTGATCGGCACCTACACGCTCGACCGCACCGAGTCCGGCACCGTCATGCACGACGTCGCCGGCAACGAGGTCGCTGCGGCGGCCACCCGCGCGAACGGCGAGGTCTCCCTCGTCGCGGCGCGCTGAGCTCCTGACTCACGTTTGATCCGATTGCCGGCGGGTCGCGTCTGCGGACGTGGCCCGCCGGCTCCGCTTCCAAAGGAGCCGCGCATGTCGCCTGCCCGCTTCCGTTCGCCTCTGCTGCGTCGCGCGGCGCTGGCGCTCGGCCTCGTCGCGGTTGCGATGACGCCGGGCTGCTACGGCCCGTTCGCCGCCACGCGCCGCGTCTGGCACTGGAACGACCACTGGGAGAACGACTGGGCTCAGGAGTCGCTCTTCCTCGTCACCGGCGTCCTGACACCGGTCTACGCGGTCGCCGTCGTAGGCGACGTCTTGTTGTTCAATTCGACCTGGTTCTGGACCGGCGAGAACTGGATCGACGAGCCGGGCGGCGATCACGGCCTCCAAGCCTCCTTGCCCGTCGACCGCGGCGCGCCGCGGTCGGAGTGATCGCCGCGACCGCGCGACGGACGGGGCTGCGGTCGCAATGAGACGGTGCAGCGCCGTGCACTGCGCTTTCCTTCCCGCTCGGCGGTCCCAGCGTCGATGAAGCTCTTGGGCGCCGGGCGCACGACAACGGCACGGGATTTCCATCGTCGCGGGAGATGCAGCTCCCTCCCACGACATGGCACGAGCAGACCACTGCGCAAGCGCTGACCCTGCTTCGCTCAGGCGAAGGCGGCCTCACGTCGGCGGAAGCGTCGCGCCGGCTGCTCGAGGGCGGGCGCAACGAGCTCGCGGCGACCCCGCCGCCACACCCACTCGCGCTGTTCGCCGCCCAGTTCCGCAGCGTGATGGTCGCGTTGCTGGTGGCGTCGGCGCTCCTCTCGGGCCTCGTCGGTGAGTGGGTCGATGCCGCAGCCATCGTCGGCATCGTGCTGCTGAACGCGCTGCTGGGCGCATGGCAGGAGTACGGCGCCGAGCGCTCGATCGCCGCGTTGCGGAGGATGACCGCGCCGCGTGCGCGCGTCGTGCGCGACGGAGTGACGGCGCTCCTCGCAGCCGCTGAGCTGGTGCCCGGCGATGTGGTCCTGCTCGAGGCGGGCGACCTCGTGCCGGCCGACGCGCGATTGCTCTCCGCGGCAGCGCTGCGCTGCGTCGAGTCGGCGCTGACCGGCGAGTCGGAAGCCGTCGAGAAGCAGGTCGCTGCGCTGCCGGTCGCCGCACCCTCCGCAGCGACCGTTCCGCTCGGCGATCGCCGCAACCTCGTCTTCCTCGGCACCGCCGTCGCGGCGGGCACCGCACGTGCCGTCGTCTGCGCCACCGGCGCGGCGAGCGAGATGGGGCGCGTCGCGACGCTCCTCGACGCGGCCGCGCAGGAGCAGACGACGCCGCTGCAACGGCGGCTCGATGCGCTGGGCAGAGTCCTCGTGTTCGGAGCGCTCGCGATCGTCGCGCTCCTCTTCGTGGTGGGGTGGCTGCGCGGGACGCCGCTGATCGATCAGTTGCTGCTGTCGGTCAGCCTCGCGGTTGCGGCGGTGCCGGAGGGATTGCCGGCGGTCATCACCATCGCCCTGTCGGTGGGCGTGCTGCGCATGTCGCGGCGGCACGCGCTGGTGCGCAAGCTCCCGGCCGTCGAGACGCTCGGTTCGACGACCGTGATCTGCACCGACAAGACGGGCACGCTCACGCTCGGTCGCATGGAGGTGCTCGAACTCGTGCCGGCGGAGGTCGCGAGCGGCGGCGCCGGCAAGGAGGCGGGCGGGACGCTTGCGACGGCGTTCGCCGCCGCCTGCGATGCCCAGCTCGGCACTGCGGCGGATGGCGGCGACGCGATCGGCGACCCGACCGAGGTGGCGCTGCTGCTCGCCGCGCGCGCCGCCGGCGAGGAGCGCTCGGCGATCGAAGCCCGCTGGCCACGGCTGCGCGACCTGCCCTTCGACCCGCAACGCCGCCTCATGAGCGTGGTGCGCCGCTTGCCCGATGGCCGCCGCCGCCTCTTCGTGAAGGGCGGTCCGGACGAACTGCTCGGCCGCTGCGTGACCTCCGCCGCTTCGGCCGCCCAAGTGCGTGTCGACGTCGCCGCGCTCGCAAGCCGCGGGTTGCGCGTCCTTGCCGCCGGACAGCGCGACCTCGAGGACGGCGAGAGCCTCGATTCGCCCGCCGAGCAGCTCGAGTCGCGCCTCGTCTTCACCGGCCTCGCAGCGATGCGCGATCCGCCGCGGCCGGGAGTCGCGGCCGCCATCGCGAGCTGCCGCGCGGCCGGCATCCGGGTGGCGATGATCACGGGCGACCACGCCAGCACCGCGCTCGCGATTGCACGCGAGATCGGCATCGCAGCGACCGACGACCTCGCGATCCACGGCGCCGATCTCGACCTGCTCGATGACGCGGCGCTCGACGCGCGGCTCGACCATGCGGCGGTCTTCGCGCGCGTCGCGCCCGAACACAAGCTGCGCATCGTGCGCGCGTGGAAACGGCGCGGCGAGATCGTCGCGATGACCGGCGATGGCGTGAACGATGCGCCGGCCCTGCGAGCGGCCGACGTCGGCATCGCGATGGGGCTGGGCGGGACGGAAGTGGCCAAGGAGGCGGCGCACGTCGTCCTGGCCGACGATCGATTCGAGACGATCGTCGCGGCGGTCGAGGAGGGGCGCGGGATCTGGGACAACCTGAAGAAGACGCTCGGCTTCCTCTTCGCCAGCAACACCGGCGAGGTCCTCTTCGTGGCGGGGTGCGTCTTCGCCGGCTACCCGACGCCGCTGTTGCCGATCCACCTGCTCTGGATCAACCTCGTGACCGATGGGCTACCCGCCATCTGTCTGGCCATCGAGCCCATCGAGCGCGATGTGATGCGCCGGCCACCGCGCGATCCGCGCGTGCCGCTCGCCGATGGACCGTTCGTGCGCGGGGTCCTCGCCATGGGCGCGGTGTCGGCCGCAGTCGCGTTCGCGGTCTGGCTGCTGGCACTGAAAGACGAGCCGCTGGCCGACGCGCGCACGCACGCCTTCAGCTTCCTCGTCTTCGACCAGCTCTTCCGGTCGCTCGGTGCACGCAGCCGCGATCGCACGGTCCCCGAGCTTGGCCTCTTCACCAACCCACGCCTCGCGTGGGTGGTGGCGCTGTCGCTGCTGCTGCAGTTCGTCGGGCCGGCCTGGCCACCGTTCGCGCGACTGCTCCGCGTGACGCCGTTCGAGTGGCGCGAGGGGCTGCTGCTGCTCGCTGCCGGAGCGCTGCCGGTGACACTCCTCGAACTCTCGAAGCTGTTCCGCCGCGCCGTTTCGCGCCGTCGGGAATCCACGCGATGAACGCCCTTCCGCCGCGCGCTCATGCTCACGCCGTGGTCCTCCGACGCATCGGCATCGACACCTACCACGAGCCGGTGATCTACCTGCGTCGCGACTGCCACGTCGTGCGTTCCGAAGGGTTCGAGGCGCAGGCGCGGGTGCAGGTGCAGCACGACGGCCGCGCGATCGTCGCGACGTTGAACGTCGTCGACGCGGCCCTGCTGGCCGACGGGGAGGCGGGGCTTTCGGAGGCGGCGTGGCGCCAGCTCGGCGCGAAGGAAGGCGAGCGCGCGTTGGTCGGCCACGCGCCGCCGGTCGAGTCGATGCGGCACGTCCGCGCGAAGATCTACGGCAACCGGCTCGGCGAAGCGGCGCTTCGAGAAATCGTGCATGACGTCGTCACGGGCCGTTACGCCGACGTCCAGCTCGCCGCATTCGTCACCGCGTGCGCCGATCAACGCCTCGACCTGCACGAGGTGCTCGGACTGACGCGCGCGATGATCGCCGTCGGCGAGCGGATCGACTGGGGCCGCGAGCCGATCGTCGACAAGCACTGCGTTGGCGGCCTTCCGGGCAATCGCACGACGCTGATCCTCGTGCCGATCGTCGCGGCGGCGGGCTGCGTGATCCCGAAGACCTCGTCGCGTGCGATCACCTCGCCTTCGGGCACGGCCGACACGATGGAGACGCTCGCGCCGGTCGACCTCGACAGCGCAGGCGTCCGCCGCGTGGTCGAACGCGAGGGCGGCTGCATCGTGTGGGGCGGCGCGATGCGGCTCAGTCCTGCCGACGATGTGCTGATCGGCGTGGAGCGAGCGCTCGATCTCGACAGCGAGGGGCAGCTGATCGCGTCGGTGCTTTCGAAGAAGGCGGCCGCCGGCTCCACGCACGTCGTGATCGATCTGCCTGTGGGTCCGACCGCGAAGGTGCGCAGCTTCGAAGGCGCCGCACGCCTGAAGGAGCTGCTCGAAGCGGTGGGCCAAGGGGTGGGGCTCGAGGTGCGCGTGCTCCTCACCGATGGCCGCCAGCCGGTGGGGCGCGGCATCGGGCCGGCGCTCGAGGCGCGTGCCGCATGCGCCGTGTTGCGGCGCGCGCCCGATGCACCGAAGGACCTCGAGGAGCGCTCGCTCACGCTGGCGGCCGGACTGCTCGTCGTGGCACAGGGGCTGGCGCCGGATGCTGCCGCGCTCCGCGCGCGCGAGCTGCTCGAGAGCGGCGCTGCATGGCGGAAGTTCCAGGCGATCTGCGAGTCGCAGGGAGGGATGCGCGAGCCTCCGGTCGCACCGCATCACGCCGAAGTCGTCGCCGAGCGCGCCGGCGTCGTCGTCGCGATCGACAATCGCCGCCTCGCGCGGGTGGCGAAGCTCGCGGGGGCGCCGCTCGCGAAGGCGGCCGGTGTCGAGTTCTTCGCGCCGCTCGACACCCGCGTCGAGCCGGGCCAACCGCTCTTCGCCGTCCACGCGGAGGCACCCGGCGAGCTGCGTTACGCGCTCGACTACGCGCGCAGCCAGGCCGACCTCGTTTCGATCGAGGAGCCACGATGAGTCCGCTGCTCTACGCGCCGTTTGGCGACGCGATCGCCGGCGCGATCGTCTCGGCGGGTGTGGCCGAGCCCGGACGCGCGACGCTGCGCCGCTTTCCCGACGGCGAGACGCATGTGCAGGTCGGCGATGAAGTGGCGGGGCGCGCGAGCTGGATCGTCGCGTCGCTGGCGCAGCCGGACACGAAGCTCGCCCCGCTGCTCCTGCTCGCCGCGACGTTGCGCGACCTCGGTGCCGCGGAGGTCGGCCTCATCGCCCCCTACCTCGCCTACATGCGGCAGGATGCACGGATGGCGCCGGGCGAGGGGATCACCTCGCGCTACTTCGCGCGGCTGCTCGACGCCCACTTCGACTGGCTGCTGACCATCGATCCTCATCTCCACCGCCATCCGACGCTCGGCGCGATCTATCGCATGCCGACGCGCGTCGTCGCCGCCGCACCGGCGATCGCCGAGTGGATCGCTGCTCACGTCGAGCGGCCGTTGCTCCTCGGTCCCGACGAGGAGAGCGAGCCGTGGGTGCGCGGGGTTGCGCAGGCGTGCGGAGCGCCATGGGCCGTCGCGCGCAAGGAGCGGAGCGGCGATGCCGCGGTGCGCGTTGAGTTGCCGTCGCTCGACGCGCATCGCGGCTGCACGCCGGTCGTCGTCGACGACATCGCGTCGACCGCGCGCACGCAGGTCGCCGTCGCGCGCCAGCTCGTCGCCGCGGGGTGGCCGGCGCCGGTCTGCATCGCCGTCCACGCGCTGTTCGTCGGCGATGGCTTCGACGCGCTGCGGGCCGCCGGAGCCGGCCGCATCGTGAGCTGCGACACGGTCGCCCATCCGACCAACGCGATTCCGCTCGGTCCGCGGGTGGCGGCAGCGCTGGCGGCTTGGCGCTAGCATCGCGCACCCATTTTCGCGAGGAGCGCTTCCATGGCCGACACGCATCGCATCGAGAAGGACAGCATGGGCGAGGTGCGCGTGCCCGCCGACGCGCTCTACGGCGCACAGACGCAGCGCGCAGTCGACAACTTCCCGATCAGCGGGCAGCGCCTGCCGCGCGCCTTCCTGCGCGCGCTCGGGATGGTGAAGCGGGTGGCGGCCGAGGTGAACCGCGACCTGAAGCTCCTGCCGGCCGACGTCGCCGAGGCGATCGTCGCCGCCGCGAAGGAGGTCGAGGCGGGCCAGCACGACGCGCAATTCCCGATCGACATCTTCCAGACCGGCTCGGGCACCTCGACCAACATGAATGCCAACGAGGTGATCGCCGCGCTGGCGAGCAAGCGGCTCGGCCGGCCGGTGCACCCCAACAATGACGTGAACATGGGGCAATCGAGCAACGACTCGATTCCCAGCGCGCTCCACCTCTCCGCGGCGCTCGAGACGCACGAGCAGCTGATCCCGGCGCTGCTCCATCTCAAGGCGACGATCGAGACGAAGGCGGCGAAGGACGGCGCGATCGTCAAGACCGGCCGCACCCACTTGATGGATGCGATGCCGCTGCGACTCGAGCAGCAGATGGGCGGGTGGGCACACCAGGTGCAGCTCGCGATCGAACGGATCCAGGCGACGCTGCCGCGCGTGCATGAGCTCGCGCAAGGCGGCACGGCCGTCGGCACCGGCGTGAACGCCCATCCCGAGTTCGCCGCCCGTTTCGCCGCGCGCGTCGCGTCGATCACCGCGATGCCGTTCACGAAGAGCCGCAACCTCTTCACGAGCCTCGCCGCGCAGGACTCGATCGTCGAGCTGTCGGGGCAGTTGAAGGCGACCGCCGCCGCCGTCATCAAGATCAGCAACGACCTGCGCTGGATGAACAGCGGCCCGATCGCCGGCCTCGGCGAGATCGCGCTGCCGTCGCTGCAGCCGGGCTCGAGCATCATGCCGGGCAAGGTGAACCCGGTGATCCCCGAGGCCGCGCTGATGGTCTGCGCGCAGGTCATCGGCAATGACGCCGCCATCACGCTCGGCGGACAGTCGGGCGTCTTCGAGCTGAACGTGATGCTGCCGATGCTCGCGCGCAACATCCTGGAGAGCATCCGACTGCTGGCCAGCGCGTGCCGCGTGCTGGCCGACAAGGCGATCGCCGGCTTCACGGTGAACGCCGCGCGAATCACCGAGCTCGTCGACAAGAACCCGATCCTCGTCACCGCGCTGAACCCGGTGATCGGCTACGACCTCGCCGCGAAGATCGCCAAGCGGGCGTACAAGGAAGGGCGCCGCCTCATCGACGTCGCGCTCGAGGAGACCAAGCTCACGCGCGCCGAACTCGAGCGACTGCTCGACCCGCGGCCGATGTGTGATGGCGGAATCGTTGAAGGCGCGGGAGGCGGCTAGCGGCGCGGGGCCATCTGCGTTGTCGGAGCGCCCATCGCAGTGTCCTTTCGGACACAGCTTCGGGACGCTCCTCCTAGCAGCTGACCCCGCGGCGCGGCGCCGTGAGGCGGCTTGCGGCGGGGGCTCGTCTGCGTTGTCGGCGAGCCGCTCGCAGTGTCCTGCGGACACAGCTTCGGGCTCGCCTCCTAGCAGCCGAACCCCCGGCGCGGCGCCGCCTTTCGATTCGCGTTGGTTGGGGCGCGACTCGCGCTGGGTACAGCGCATCGTCGCAGGACGGCCTTGCAGATTTCTTGAGTGCTCGACCCGCGTTCCACCGCTTGAGCCGCGAGGGGCGTACTCGCCGCTCGTCGGCTCCAAGGCCCGAGAGGTGAGCTGCGCACCGCGCAGGCTCACCGGCGCGGCGTTCTGCTGCGAGCCTCCGGCTCGGCAGCAGCAACGCATTCTTCGGGCTCGCCTCCTAGCAGCCGAACCCCCGGCGCGGCGCCGCCTGACAGTTCGCGACGGGTGGGGGCGACTCGCGCTGGGTACAGCGCGTCGTCGCAGGACGGCCTTGCGGATTTCTCGAGTGCTCGACCCGCGTTCCACCGCTTGAGCCGCGAGGGGCGTACGCGCGGCTCGTCGGCGGGGAGGCGCGGGTCAGGGCATGTCGACGTCGCAGACTAGGCCGTTGGCGAAGGCGACGCCGAGGGAGCGTTCGTCGTCGAGGCGCCAGTACCACCAGGTCTTGCCGCCGCTGCCGCCGACGGAGTCGGGAGCGCCGAAGCGATCGGCGATGGTCCTGGGGCCGAGCAGGGCGTAGCTCGCGGTGATCGCCTTGCAGCCTGCGCGGTCGAGCTCATCGTAGGCGCGCTCGATGGCTCCGAGGTCCTTGTCGCGGCGCACGTGGGCGAGCTGCTCTTCGAGCGCGCCATCGGGCTGGAGGTTCCACGGCGCGGCGGCGAATTGCGCGAGGCGCTCCTCGCAGCGGGCGAGCAGCCTCTCGATGCGCGCGGCCGCGGGGTCGACGGCGAGCCCGTCGTGCGGATCGCTGTCGATCGCGTCGACGTCGCCTCGGCCGGTATCCGACGCGCGTTCGTCCGCGGATCGACTGGCTGGGAGCGCCAGCGGCAGCTCGGTGAGTACACGCAGCTGCGCTTCGATCGGCGCAAGCGCTGTGGCGATCGTCGCAGCCAGCTCGGCGCGATCGAGGGATGGGGCAGCGAGGGCGCTGCCATTCCGCGAGGTTGCGATCCAGCGCGTGGCGGTGGCGCCGATCGCGAGGCCGACGAGGACCCAAAGCGCGGCCGCGCGTCGCGGGGAACGAGTTGGCGAGGCGTTCGACTCCATCGGATCGACTCCCGGCGGGACGCGGCGCCGAGCATCGTGGCGCCGCATCCCGGACCTTCGTGGTTGCGGGCGGCGTTCAGCCGGTGGCGACGCTCTCGACGCTGCCGTTCTTGTCGATCTTCACGGTGTTGTTGTCGTCGTTCTGTTGCTCAGCGATCGTGAGCGCCTTCTCCTCCTCGTCGGAGAGCCCCTTCTCGCCGTTGTCGATCTCGAGCACGCCGGCTGCGGTCGTGATCTTCCACGTGACCGTGTCGCCCGAGACCACACGAGACACCTTCCCCTTGTAGTCGCCTCTGGGCGCTGGATCGGTGGCGGTGCCCCCGTTCGGCGTCCACTTCGACGCGAACGCGGTGGCCGTCATCAAGACGAAGACCGCGGCGGTTTGCAGAAGCGTTTTCATGGCGTGAGTCCTCTCTGGTCATCGGAGCGCGCTGGACGGCACAACGCCGTCCTGGACACCAGAGAGCGGTTCACGGGCCGGCTTCTAATTCCAGGTTCGAACCCTCCGTAGCTGATCGCGAATCGAACGCCACGCCCCGCCGGGGCAGCGGTTTTTCCCGTAGGTTTCGCCAAGCCGTCTCAAGCGCACGACCCGCATGTCCGATCTCCCGTTGCAGGAAGAGTGCGGAGGGGTCGATGCTGCTTCATCACCATGGAATCGCCAAGGCGATCGAATCGCTCGAGCCGCTGCCGGCGACCGCCGGGCGGTTGGCGTCGCTGCTCGCGCGTGGCGACTGGGAACTGCGCGATGTCGAAAGCGCCATTGCGCTCGACCAGGCGCTGACGCCGCGGATCCTGGCGCTCGCCAACTCGGCGCTGATGTCGCGTGGGAGCGAGATCGCGACGGTGCGCGAAGCAGTGATGCGGCTCGGCGCGCAGTCGGTGGTGCAGGTGGCGATGAGCGTGGGCGTGCGCAAGCGATTGACGCGGGCGCTGCCGCAGTACGGCCTCACCGACGGACAGCTCTGGTCGCACTCCGTGGCGTGCGCGCTGGCGGCGCAGTCGCTCGTCGCGAAGAAGAGCAACGTGATCCCGCCCGAGGCATTCACCGCGGCGCTGATGCACGACATCGGCAAGCTGGTGCTGGCGCGCTTCCTTGATGCCGAGCGCATTGCCGGCCTCACGGAAGCTCAGAAGGCGGGCACGCCGTTGCGGTTCGCGGAGCTCGAACTGCTGGGCATCGAGCACGCCGAGGTCGGCGCCGCCGTCATCGCGCACTGGAAGCTGCCCGAACGGCTGCGCATCGCGATCCAGTACCACCACACGCCGTCCGAAACGCACGAAGTGCTGGCCAGCGCCGTCCATGTCGCTGACATCATCGGCCACCGCGCGGAGGCTCTGGCCATCGGAGTGCTCGGCCACGAGGCGGAGAGCGAGCCCGACCCGATTGCGCTCGAGCGCATCGGCCTTGAAGCTTCTGAACTCAACGTCATCGCGGAGAGCGTCGCGAAGGAGCTGACCGACGTGCTTCGCCGTTACGCCTGAAGCGAGCGCACCGGCCGCATCCTCACCGCACCTTGACGCGCGCCGTCGCGGTGAGCCGCGTCACGTGGGCGAGATCGGATGGATCGAAGAGCGCGGCGGCGAAGTCGAGATCGACGCCGAGCAGCAACGGCCCATCGGGCAGGTGCATGGTCGCCTGCGAGAAGCCGCTGCCGTCGGTGCACTCGAGGAAGCGCTCGAAGAGCGCGTCGCCCCCCGGCACCACGCCGAGCGCCAGCGGCCACAGCAGCGGGTCGTCGTTCAGGAAGATCACGCGAGAATCGAGCGGATCAAGTTCAAAGAGCGGCGTGCCAGGAAAGCGGCCGAAGCGCGTGACCAGCAACGCGTGCAATTGGAACGGCGCGCTCGGGTCGTCGAGGCGCAGCACCACGTCGTCGCCCGGCGCCGCCTCGGAACGATCGGCGGTGAGCGTCGTCGCCAGCTTCATCGCGGCGCCGAGGTCGAGCCGTCCCCAACCGAAGTCAGGGTCGAAGCCGGCGACACCGAGGTCCTTCGAAGAGGCGAGTAGCAGCAAGCGGATCGTCTCGGCGTCGGCGTCGGGCCTCCACTCGCGCAGCAGTGCGGCGGCACCTGACGTGTGCGAGCTGGAGAAGGTGGTGCCGGAGGAGACATCGGGCCGTCCCGGCATGGAGATGACTTGGATGTCGGCGCCAGGCGCCGACAGATCGCACCACAGGCCGAAGCCGGAGAAGCTCGCGCGCGCGTCCGTCGAATCGGTGGCGATCACCGCCAGCACCTCGGGACGCGCGCCCGGGAAGAGCGGTTCGTCGACGGGCTGGTTGCCGGCCAGCGAGACCTGCATCACGTCGAGCGAATTGGCGTAGGTGATCGCTGCGCGCAGTGCCAGTGGCTCGGGCGCGACGAAGCCCCACGCCATCTGCGCGACTCGCACTCCTTGATCGGCGGCGTAGACGACGGCCGCGCTGGCGTCATCGACGTTGATCGGCGCGCCGCCGCCCCAGACGACGGCGAAGAGCAGCGGCGCCGACCAGCACACGCCGGCGATCTCCAAGGCGTTGTCGCCTTGCGCGGCGATGCAGCCGGCGACGCGCGTGCCGTGCGGGTGTGGCGGGATGGTGGCGTCGTCGGTCAGGAAGTTCCAGCCGTGCACGTCGTCGACGTAGCCGTTGCCTTCGTCGTCGATCCCGTTGGCGGGGATCTCGCCAGGGTTGGTCCACTGCGAGGCCTGCAGCTCCGGGTGAGTCAGGTCGCAGCCGCTGTCGATGACGCCGACGAGCTGCGTCGACTGGCGCACCAGATCCCACGCCGCCGGCGCGTCGAGCATTCCCGGCTGCAGCGCCCACTGCAGCGGGAAGTCGGGATCGTCGGGCAGCGTCGACCCCGGATCGCCCAACGCGCAGCATTCGCAGCTCGTCACGCCTGGCAGGTCGGCGAGCGCGTGGGCGCGCAGCGCGAGGTCGCGTTGCGGTGAAGCGAACTGCAGGACGACGAAGCGTTCGAGGCCGCACGCGCGTGCGGCGGCTGGATCGCGCCAGCCGCGCGGCGGCACGCGGAAGAGCGGCCGCTCGGTGTGGGGCGGCAGCAGGAGCAGCGCGGAGGCAACCTCGGGCGTGCGCTGCTCGATCGACAGGATCAGTCGATCGTCCGCGAAGCGCCCGCGACCGGGCAGCTGCTGCGCCTGCATCGGCGCCGTGACGAGCAAGGTTCCGACCGCCGCGGCCGACATCACGATCCGCATGCGCTGCTCCACTGCCACGTCTCGTGACGACTTCTGACGGGGCTGCTCGAAGAGCCTATCCCGTTCGGACCGACCGAGCCGGGCGCCGCCGCAAGCCCGGTGACCGAGAGTCGATCGCGATCGGATCGACGACGAAACGACGGGAGCGCGCCTGCGTGGGCACGCTCCCGTCCTTCGCTGCTTCGTCATGCGCTCGTCGTGCGGCCGTCATCGGCGACCGCGCCGGCCGCCTACCTCGAGAGCTGCCGCAGCACGTACGGCAGGATCCCGCCGTGGCGGTAGTAGTCGACTTCCTTGGGGGTGTCGATGCGGACCTGTGCCTCGAAGGTGATCGGCGCGCCGGTCGGCGGCATGGCAGTGACCTTGACGCGCTTCGCGGTTCCGTCGCCAAGGCCGCTCACCGCGAAGACCTCGCGGCCCGTGAGGCCGAGGCTCGCGGCAGTCTGGCCCGCGAGGTACTGCAGCGGCAGCACGCCCATGCCGACGAGGTTGCTGCGGTGGATGCGCTCGTAGCTCTCGGCGATGACGAACTTCACGCCCAGCAGTCGCGGCCCCTTCGCCGCCCAGTCGCGCGACGAGCCCGAGCCGTACTCCTTGCCGGCGAGGATCGCGAGCGGCACGCCCGCCTTCTGGTACTCCATCGACGCGTCGAAGATCGACATCGGCGTGCCGGCGGGCGTCGTGGCCGCCGGTCCTGAGCCGAGGTGCAGGGTCACGCCGCCTTCGGTGCCGGGTGCGAGCAGGTTCTTCAGGCGGACGTTCGCGAAGGTGCCGCGCATCATCACTTCGTGGTTGCCGCGGCGCGCGCCGTAGCTGTTGAACTCTTCCTTGCTGACGCCGCGCTCGAGCAGGTACTTGCCGGCCGGGCTGTCGGCGGGGATGTCGCCCGCCGGCGAGATGTGGTCGGTCGTGACCGAGTCGCCGAGCACCGCGAGGCAGCGCGCGCCGTTGAAGTCGCGCACCGGGCCGGGCTCGGCCGGCAGGTCGATGAAGTAGGGTGGCAGCTTCACGTAGGTCGACTTCTCGTCCCACGCGAAGAGCTCGCCCTGCGGCGTTGGCAGCGCGTTCCAGCGCTCGTCGCCGGCGAAGACGTTGGCGTAGGTCGAGCGGAACATCTGCTCATCGACGCAGGCGGCGACGGTGTCGTTCACTTCCTTCTGCGTCGGCCACAGCTCCTTCATGAAGACCGGCTTGCCGTCCTTGCCGATGCCGAGCGGTTCGTTCGCGAGGTCGATGTCGGCGCGCCCGGCCAGCGCGTAAGCGACCACCAGCGGCGGGCTCGCGAGGTAGTTCAGCTTCACGAGCGGATGGACGCGCCCCTCGAAGTTGCGGTTGCCCGAGAGCACGGCCGCGACCGCGAGGTCGTTCTTCTTCGCGGTGTCGTGGATCGCGGGCTTCAACGGTCCCGAGTTGCCGATGCACGTCGTGCAGCCGTAACCGACCACATGGAAATTGAGCGCCTCGAGGTCGGCGAGCAGCCCCGCCTTCTTCAGGTAGTTGGTCACCACCAGCGAGCCGGGCGCGAGGCTCGTCTTCACCCACGGTTGGCTCATGAGCCCGCGTGCGCGCGCCTTGCGGGCGAGCAGGCCGGCCGCCACCAGCACCGCGGGGTTGCTGGTGTTGGTGCAGCTCGTGATCGCCGCGATGACGACCGAGCCGTGCTTCAGCTCATGCGTCTTGCCGTCGAGTTGCAGCGGCGCCGACTTCGGCAGCGCGGCGATCTCGGCCTCGCTCTTCCCCTTCGACTTCAGGCGCGCGCCGCGCTCCTGCTCCATCTGCTCGACGGCCGTCGTGAAGGCCGCCTTGCTGCCCGACAGCACGATGCGATCCTGCGGCCGCTTGGGACCGGCGAGGCACGGCTCGACGGTGGCGAGGTCGAGTTCGAGCGTGTCGGAGAAGTCGGGCTCGCGCATGCCCGGCGTCCACCAGAGCCCCTGCTCCTTGCAGTACGCCTCGACCAGCGCGATCTGCTCGGCGCTGCGGCCGGTGAGCTTCAGGTAGCGCAGCGTCTCCTCGTCGATCGGGAAGAGGCCGATGGTCGCGCCATATTCGGGCGCCATGTTGGCCAGCGTCGCGCGGTCGGCCAGCGACAGCTCCCGGATGCCGTCGCCGCAGAACTCGACGAACTTCCCGACCACCCCCTTCTTGCGCAGCATCTGCGTTGCGGTGAGGACGAGGTCGGTGGCGGTGGCGCCTTCGCGCAACCGGCCCTTGAGCCTGAAGCCGACCACGTGGGGGATCAGCATCGAGACGGGCTGACCGAGCAGCGCCGCCTCCGCCTCGATGCCGCCGACGCCGAAGCCCACCACGCCCAACCCGTTGATCATGGTGGTGTGGGAGTCGGTGCCGACCAGCGTGTCGGGATAGGCGTGGCCCGCGTCGTTCACGAAGACGACGCGCGCGAGGTACTCGAGGTTCACCTGGTGGACGATGCCCGTGTCCGGCGGCACCACCTTGAAGTTGCGGAACCCCTTCTGACCCCAACGCAGGAAGACGTAGCGCTCGGCGTTGCGCTTCGCTTCGAGTTCGGCGTTCACGGTGAACGCCTCGGGCGTTCCGTAGGCGTCGACCTGCACCGAGTGGTCGATGACGAGCTCGGCCGGCGCGAGCGGGTTGACCTTCGCCGCCGCGGCCTTGCCCTTCAGCTTCACGATCGCCTCGCGCATCGCGGCGAGGTCGACGATGGCTGGCACGCCGGTGAAGTCCTGCATCAGCACGCGCGCGGGCGTGAAGGCGATCTCCTTGTCGGGCTCCGACTTCGCGTTCCAGTTCAGCAGCGCCAGCACGTCGCCCTTGGTGACCGCGACGCCGTCTTCCGTGCGCAGCAGGTTCTCGAGCAGGATCTTGAGCGAGAGCGGCAGACGGGCGACATCCCCCTGCCCCTTCAGCGCCGCGAGGCGCCAGATCTCGTAGCTCTTCGCGCCGACCTGCAGCGCACCGCGGGAGGAGAAGCTGTTCGTGCTGGCCATCGATGCGGCTCCAAGTCGGCGGCGGCGCCGGTCGGGCGGGGCCGATCGGCCGCCGCAGCGCGAGCCGCGAGGGGCGGGAAGCTTAGCGCGTCAGCTCGGCGCTATCGTCCGCCACGCCGCCAGGCGACCCGCTCGGGGAACCGTCCGATGAAGGTCCGCAAGGCCTCGCGCGCCGCCGCGCTCGTGTTCGGGGCGTCGCTCTTGACTCCGCAGCTCCACGCGCAGGCGCCGGCGCGCGCGCCGCAGGATCCCGCCCGACCGGCGCCGCCGTCCGCTCCGGCCGCGCCGCCTACCGCCCAGCCGCCGGGCAAGCCGCGCAGCCTCGTGCTCTACGTCATCGACACCTGCCGCGCCGATCGGCTCAGCGCGTACGGCTGCGAGCGCGAGACGTCGAAGGAGCTCGCCGAGATCGCGAAGCTCGGCGTGAAGTTCGAGCGCTGTTTCTCGCAGGCGCCGTGGACCAAGCCGGCGGTCGCGTCGATCCTCACCTCGTGCTACCCGACCGTCACCGGCATGCACCGCTTCTTCGACCAGCTCGACGAGCGGTTCGTCACGTTGCCCGAGGCGTTGCGCGCCGCCGGCTGGCGCACGGCGGGCTTCTCGACCAACCCGGTGATGGGCCGCATGTCGAACTACCAGCAAGGGTTCGACGAGTTCATGGAGGCGACGCAAATCATCCAGGGCGGCGACACGATCGGCCACTCGACCGGCTCGGGCGCCGCGATCAACGACAAGGTGCTGCCGTTCCTCAAGGCCAACAAGCTCTCGCCCTGGTTCCTCTACCTCCACTCGGTCGATCCGCACGAGCGGTACGACCCGGAGCCGGCCGACTTCCGCAAGTTCACCACCGAGGCGAAGAAGAAGGAGTACGAGAAGCAGCTGCGCGAGATCCGGGAGAAGAACCCGGGCAAGGTCGGCAGCGTCACGACGCGGGAACAGTTCGAGCGCGCGAAGGTGAAGGTGGAGCCGTTCATCGAGACGGCGCTCGCTCTCTATGACGCCGACATCCGCGCCAACGACCGCGAGATCGGCAAGCTCCACGAAGCGCTACGCCATCGGCCCGAGTTCGAGGACGCGATCTTCGTGATCACCTCCGACCACGGGGAGGAGTTCATGGAGAACGGCGGCACCAGCCACGCCTACACGCTCTACAACGAACTGCTCCACGTGCCGCTGATCGTCGTCGCGCCCGGCCTCGTGCCGGCCGGGCTGGTGGTGAAGGAGCCGGTGCAGTCGATCGACCTCTATCCGACTCTGCTCGAGCTCCTCGGCGTCGAGCCGCCCGAAGGGCTCCAGGGCCGGAGCTTCGCCACGCTGCAGAAGGGCGAGGCGGGCGACGCGCACGCCGTCTTCGCCGAGCTGCACGAGATGCCGGAGGAGAAGTTCTTCCCCGGCCAGGGCAACCATCTTTCGGTCATCGAGGGGCCGTGGAAGTACATCCTCAACCTGAAGCCGACGGCCAACCGGCCGCGGCCGCGCCATGAGCTCTTCCGCCTCGACACCGACTTCCGCGAGGAGAAGAACCTCGCCGACACCGAGCCAGAGCGCGTCGCCCGCTTCGAGGAGATGGTGCTCGAGTGGTGGGCGAGGAACCAGGCGCGCCGCGCCGGCGTCGACGTGAAGAGCCTGACCGAGAAGGATCTCGCCGCGGCTGATCCCGAGACGCTGCAGCGCCTGCGCGCGCTCGGCTACCTCGAGTAGCGAGTCGCGACGAGCGTTGCGCGCGTCGAGCCGCACCGCCGAGTAGCCTGCGCCGCCGTGAACGCTCGCCTCGAACCTCTGCTCCTGCTGCTGCTGACCGCCGTCGCGCTCGGCCTCTCCGCCATCGCGCCGCGCGACTGGCCGACGTGGTGGCTCGAGGTGGCACCGGTGCTGATTGCGGCGCCGCTGCTGATCGCCACGTGGAAGCGCTTCCCGCTGACGCCGCTCACGCAGCGCCTGCTCGTGCTGCACGCGCTGGTGCTGATCGTCGGTGCGCACTGGACCTACGCGGAAGTGCCGCTTGGCGACTGGGTACGCGACGCGTTCGGGCTGGCGCGCAACCACTACGACCGCCTCGGCCACTTCACGCAGGGCTTCGTGCCGGCGCTGCTCGTGCGCGAAGTGCTGCTGCGCCAGCGCGTGGTCACCGGCCGTCGCTGGCTCTTCATGATCGTGACCGCGATCGTGCTGGCCTTCAGCGCGACCTATGAGCTGCTCGAATGGGCGACTGCGCTGGCGATCGGTCAGGCTTCCGACGCCTTCCTCGGCACGCAAGGCGATCCGTGGGACACGCAGAACGACATGTTCCTGGCGCTGGTCGGGGCGACGCTGGCGCAGTTGATGTTCGCGCGCGTGCAGGAGCGGCAGATCGGCGAGGTCGAAGGCGGACGGGGCCCTTCAAGGACGAGCGCGGCGCCATGAGCCGCGCGGCGAGTTCGTCCCGCTTCGACTAACCCGGCAGCCCGTTCCTCGCCACCTCGCGGACGGCGTCGACGAAACGCTCGATCTCCGGCAGCGTGGTGTAGAGGTTCGGCGTCACGCGCAGCGCGTTCACGTCGGGGCGCGCGATGCCGACGGTGTAGATCTGCTTCTTCTCCAGCAGGTGCTTGGCGAGTTGCGCCGGATCGACGCCGTCGACGGCGACGCAGGCGATGCCGCAGGTGTGTGCGGCGTCGAGCGAGGGCAGGACGCGGCAGTTGCGCTCCTGCGCGAGCGGCGTCGCCCACGCGTCGCGCAGGTAGCGCAGCCGCTCCTGCTTGCGCTGCGCGCCGATCAGCTGGTGGAGCGCGATCGCCTCGGAGACCGCGAGCAGCACGGGCACCGGGTTGGTGCCCGGCTCCTCGAACTTGCGGATGTCGGGGCTCTGCGGGTCGGGATGGGCGAAGAGCGGCCACAGCGACGGGATCAGCTCCTTGCGCACGTGCAGCATCCCGTTGCCGACCGGCGCAGCGAGCCACTTGTGGAGGCTCGTGCCATAGAAGTCGGCGCCGATCTCGGCCGCCTTCACGTCAAGGTGGGCGAACGCGTGCGCGCCGTCGACGATCGAGAGGATCCCGCGGCTGCGGGCGAGGTCGCACAGCGCCTTCACCGGCCCGATCTGGCCGGTCGTGTAGTGGATGTGGCTCATGTGCAGTACGCGCGTGCGCGGCGTGATCTTGGCGGCGAACGCGGCGACGAGATCGGCCGGGTCGCGCAGCGGCACCGGCAGCTCGACCTGCTTCAGCACGATGCGGTCGCGCTTCTCGCGCTGGCGCCAGGCGGTGATCATCCGCGGGTAGTCGTGGTCGGTCGTGACCACCTCGTCGCCGTGCGCGAGCTCGATCCCGAACGTGATGGTCTCGAGCGCCTCGGAGGCGTTGCGCACCATCGCGATGGTCTCGCGGTCGGCGCCGAACAGCGTGGCGAGCTGGGTGCGCACCGCCTCGCGGCGCGGATCGAGGACGACCATCAGGTGGTGGTACATCAGCTCGTTGGCGAAGCGCCAGTCGCGGAACAGCGCCTCGAGCGCGATCCGCGGCGCGGGCGAGCAGCTGCCGTTGTTGAAGTTGAGCAGCGCGCGATCGATGTCCCACGCCTGCTGCACTGGCAGCCAGAACTCCTCGTCGCGCGCCACCGCGGCGGCGGGACGGCCAGCCGCGCCGCTCACCGCTGCGTGGAGCCGCTCGGCCGCGGCGGTCGCGAAGGCGGCGGCGAGTGCGCTGGCGCCCGCGGCTTTGCCGAGCTGGCCGACGAATTGGCGGCGGCTCGTGCGCGGCTCGGGGGCCATCAGGCGTCTCCTCGCGCGCGCAGTGTCTCCGCGCGCCCACTCGCGACGTTACGCTCGCCACGCCGGTCGCGCACCGGCTTGCACGACACTTTCCTGGTCGGGGTTGCCGTCATGAGAACCGTCGCCATCGGGTCCACGCTTCTGCTGGTGGTGATCGCGGCCGGCTGCATCAGCCGGTCCGATTCGGCGGCGCCCGTCTTTCACCCGTCGCCCGATGAGGCGCGCCGCGCGCTGCCCTTCTCCGAGTCGGTCGAGGCGGGCGGCTTCCTCTTCGTGTCCGGCGCCATCGGCACCGCGCCGGGCACCTTCGATCTCGTTCCGGGTGGCATCGAGGCGGAGACGCGTGCGACGATGGAGAACCTGCGCCTCGCGCTCGAGCGGCGCGGCTGCACCTTCGCCGATGTGGTGAAGGCCTCCGTCTTCCTGGTCGACATGGCCGAGTGGCCGAAGTTCAACGAGGTCTACGCGACCTGCTTCAACGGCCGCTATCCCGCGAGGAGCGCGCTCGGCGCCTCGGCCCTCGCACGCGGCGCGCGCGTCGAGGTCGAGGTGATTGCGAAGCTGCCGGCTGCGGGGCGCTGACATCGGCGCCTCGGTGTCTTCGCGGACTTACTTCGCGACCGCATAGGTCAGCAGTGTCGTTCCGGTCTTCGGGTAGACGCGGTGCGCCTCGAGCCGCAGCGCGTGACGGCGCCGCGCCCCGGCGAGGAACGGAATCCCGCGCCCTAGCGCGATCGGGATCACGGCGAGTTCGATGGTGTCGACCAGGCCGGCGTCGAGCAGGCTCGCGGCAAGGACGCCGCCGCCGTGAAGCCAGAGCTCCTTGCCTGGCGAGCTCGGCGGCAGTTCCTTCAAGGCGCGCACCTGCGCGGCGACATCGCGGTCGATCAGAGTGACGCCAGGCGGGGCGCGGCCGGTGAGCGTCGCCGATACCACCCAGGTCGGGAGCCCGAAGGCGCCGCCGCCGCTGCCGTGCATCGCCGCGACCGTCTCCCAGGTCTTGCGCCCCATCAGCAGGCCGTCGAAGCGGCCGAAGAGCGCGGCGAAGTCGAGGTCCGGGTCCATCGGGATCCAGTCGAACTCGCCGTTGGGGCCGGCGAGGTAGCCGTCGAGGCTGGTGGCGACCTGGTAGCGGAGCGGACGGCGGGTCGGCATGGCAGTGACTCCGTTGGTTCTTGCGGGGCTCCCGCGATGGGAGCGCCATCGCCTGGACAGTAAATGAACGCACGTTCAGTAATCAATTGGTTACTGAACTTCGGTTTAGGATCTCGCCATGGCCGCCCGTCCCCGACTTGCCAGCGACCCGGAGATCCTCGCCGCCGTCTTCCGCGTGATCGCCCGGATCGGCCCGGGCCGGCTGACGCTCGCCGACGTCGCCGAGGCCGCGGGTCTCTCGGCGGCAGCGCTGGTCCAACGCTTCGGGTCGAAGCGAGCGCTTCTGCTGGCCGCGGCCGCGGACGCCGCGTCCGGTCACGCCTTCCTGTTCGCGCAGGCACGCGAGCGGTACGCCTCGCCGCTCCAGGCGTTGCTCGGACTCGCCGATTGCCTGACGGTCCTCGGCGCGACCACCGACGAGGTCGCCCACTCGCTGGCCTTCTTCCTCGCCGACCTCGACGACCCCGAGTTTCGCGCCCATGGCCGCGCCGGCGCGAGCACGTTCCAATCGGGCCTGCGTTCGCTGCTGCGGGACGCCGTCGCGGCCGGCGAGCTGCAGCGCTGCGACGTCCCGGCGCTCGCGAGCACGCTCTATGCGGTGATCCAGGGGTCGCTGATCACCTGGGCGATCGAGGGGGAGGGCGATCTGCCGTCGTGGCTCCGCTCCGACCTGAAAGCGGTGCTGAAGGGCTACCGTCCTGCCTGACCGCGTCGGCGCCAGGTTCGGCGTCGCGCCTCTTTCGAGGGTTGCTTGCCGATGGACCGTTCAAGTGTCGGGTCGCTCGTATCGCTGCTGCTGCCGCTCGCCATGGCCAGTGGATGTCGCGCTCCCGCCGTTGCGGCGGCGGACCTCGCTCCGGTGGCCGTGGCGGTGCCTGCCGAGCCCTTCGTCATCGAGTACTACTACAAGGCGAAGTGGGGCTTCGCAGCGGAGTTCATCGAGCTGTTCAAGCGCAACTACCTGCCGCAGATCGAGGAGATGCAGCGCCAAGGGCGGATCCTCGACTACGTCGCGCATGTGCCGCGCCACCACGCCTCCGAGGAGAGCCGCTGGGACTTCCGCCTGCAGATCACCTGGCGCGACGCGCTCACCGCGCACGACGACCACCATCCCGAGGCGGTGATCGCGCGCCTCTTTCCCGACCGCGAGAAGCACCGGGCCGAGGAGAAGCGGCGCTTCGAGCTGCTGATCGCGCACTGGGATGTGCTGGTCGAGGAGGAGGAGCTCGTGCCGCCGGCACCGGCGGGGTGAACGCGCTGAGGCGCGGCGAAGCGTCCGTTACCGGCTGGCCTTCGCCACCGTCGGCTTCTTCCAGTTCGGGCCGAGCCGGAACCAGTCGGCGGCTTGCTGCAACGCATCGGGCGTGATGAGCTGCGCGATGGCGCTGGCCTGTTCCTGCTCGGGCAGCTCGAAGTCGGCCGCCATCGTCCAGTTCCTGCCATCGCCGGTCGGAACACGGCCGAGCACGGCGCGGCGCGCATCGAACTCGCGCAGGAGCGAGGGGAAGCTCGCGCCGTGGTGCTGCGCCAGAAAACGGACGAATCCCCAACAGAGCGCCGCCTCTTCGACGGCGAAACCGCCGCGCTTCACCTTGGCCAGCTCGGCGATCGGTAGCGACTCGCCGCCGCGCTTCTTCCAGATGCGGCGCAGGTCGTTCTCCCAACCGCCGTGCTCGGTGGCCCAGACGAAGCTGTCGCGCCAGGGGAAGCAGTAGATGTTCTTCAAGACGTCGAACTCGACGTTCCAGCCCATCCCGAGCCCGACCCAGACCGGCTGCCGTCCAACGCGGCGAATCGTCGCCAGCTGCGCCGCACGATGGACCAGCTCGTTGTCGGGATTCCACTCCTGCATCCCGGGAACGTTCTCGACGCAGGCGCCGAAGAGCGGGCGTTCGAGGATGCAGCCGGGTTGATTCTTCGCCGTTTCGGTCCACGCCGCCATGTAGGGGAACGCTTCGCCGAGCTCGGTGAGCGCCGCGGCGAAGTCGGCCGGCTTGCGGAAGAGGCCGACCACCATCGTGCCGGTATCGAGCGGCCGGTCGCTGGCGCCCCAGAGAGCGCCATCGGCCTTCGCCGCGGATGCAGCGGTGGCGCCGCTCGTCGGCAGGATCGCGTCGACACGTGCCAACGCCCGCTCGATCAGGTCGAAGGAGCGCTCGGGCTTCGAGCGCTCCTTCGGCAGCAGCACCAACAGATCACGGCCGGGGAGCTGCTTCAGTTGGTACTTGTGGCTGGAGGCCCAGTCGGCCCAGAAGCCCGCTGCAGTGGTATCCCGTTTCGCCGCCACGACCGGCGTTCCGGGTGGATCGTTGGCGGGGTCGCGGGGTGATCCCGCCGTGACGAGAGCGAGTGCGAGCAGCAGCGACATGACCTCTCCCCAAGTTCCTTCTCACGATGCGACGGTCGGCAGAGCAGCGCCCGTCGCGGTCGACACCCCCAACGTCACCAAGACCCTTCCGATCGGAGAAAACTCCGTCGAATGCCATGAATGTCGCCGAAATGACGGCGGAGGCCGTTGGCTACGGAAGGAGAGCGCGCGGAAACCGGGTCCCGGATCGCACCGTGCCGCCACCCGCTCGATTCACTAGCTCCGCTTCAGCACGACCCAGTCGATCCCGTTCGGCGGCAGCTTGATCTGCACCGTGGCACGCGACTGCGCATCGAGTTCGATCGCGCGCGATGAACCATCGGACGCGATCAGGAGCGCTCCGTTGCGAAGTCCGGCGTAGTAGAGCGGCAGCACGAGGTCGCGCGTGACCGCCACGTCGAGCGGGTTGAAGAAGACCGCCAGCGCCCGCTCTTCGAGGCGCGGGTTCACATGGAGCTGCAGGTCGACATCGCGGCCGTCGGGACGGCGCACGTGGATCAGGTCGGACTCGAGGATCGCGCGGTGCTGCTTGAACCAGGCGACCCAGCGCGTGACCAGTGCCCGCGTCGCGTCGCTGTCGTAGAGGCGCGGGCCGCGCCAGCACGCCTGGACTCCGGCACCGAGCGTGCTGGCGAGGTGCTGCTCG
Organism: Planctomycetota bacterium; assembly: GCA_031409275.1. Taxonomy (GTDB): domain Bacteria; phylum Planctomycetota; class B15-G4; order B15-G4; family SIAN01; genus SIAN01. The sequence goes on along the minus strand of JANNXA010000010.1, from coordinate 62,435 downwards.
TAGCTGGCGAGATGGTCGGAGAGCGGTTCGATCGTCGCGGCCGCGCCGCCGCCCTGGTACTCGGTGAGCGGCACGAAGCTCCAGCCCATCGACGGCGTCTTCTCCCACGTTCCGTCGTAGAGGTTCTGCCGCGCATGCAGCGGCTGAAGTTCCCGCGGCAGCGACCAGTTGGTTTCGCGGTAGCCCATCGCCGTCTTGCTGCCGCCGACGAAGAAATGCCAGTCGGGCTGGTTCAGGTAGACGCCGCGCGCACGGCACCAGCCGTAGAAGTCGGCGCTCGCGCGCCACTGCGCCCATTGCGAGTCGGCGAGGCCGCGGTGGCCGGAGTGCACGATCGAAGCGCAGCGATCGCCTGGATAGGGGCCGTCGTGCTCCAGCAGGTCGAGGCCGGTCGATTCGATGAACCAGCGCAGTTGCGCGAGGTAGCTCGCGCCCCAATCGCTGGCGAGGCACGGTGCGCTGCCAAACTGCGCGCCACCCGGTTGGCCGGTGGCCGGATCGATCACGTCGACGGTGGGGCCGATCGAGCGGCTGGAGAAGAGCGAGTAGGCGCCGACCTCGATCCCCTTCGCGTGGGCGTAGGCGACATCCTCCTGGATGGCGGCGACGTAGGCGGGATCGCGGCTCTCCATGTCGAGGCCGCTGCCGAAGGTGTCGATCGCCATCTCGAATCCGACGTCGGCGCACTGGTCGACCGCGAGGCGAAACGCGCCGCGCTCGGCGTTGCGCACGTGCATCATCAGCGGGTTCTCGCCCGTCCACGGCGCGAGCGTCCGCCAGACGCGTCGCAGCGTCAGGCCGCGCCGCTCGCGATCGCCGCCGCCGCTGGGGCCGCCGCTCCCCTCGTCGTGCAGCACGAGGAAGGCGAAGGGCGAGCGGAACGTCGCGCCTGGCGCGAGCGTGACGCCCGGCCCGATCGGCGGCGCGCACTCGAGCAGGCAGGGGGTGTCGAGCCGGTAGTTCACCTGCGTCGCGTAGGCCGGATCGGGCAGGAAGCGGGAGAACTTGTCGGCGCTGTCGCGATCGCTGCCGCCGAAGAAGTAGTCGGAGAGCACCTCGATCGCCGGCAACTCCCAAGCGGCGCCGGGCCGCTTCTCGACCGAGGACTCACCCTCGACCAGCGCGAGACGCTCGCTGACGCAGGCGTCGATCGATCGCGCGCGTTCGCTGCCGTTCGCGATCTCGATCCACTTTGCGGCTACCGGAATCCCGTCGTAGATCGCGTGGTGGACGTCGACGATGAGGCCGTGCGTGGCGTCGCTGCTTCCCTCGAAGCGCAGAGTGAGCTCCCGGCCCGCCGGCGGCCACGGCGCATCCGACCCCGGGCGCGCCCGCTTCCAGTCGAGCCACGGTTGCGCGGGCCGGAACTTCACCCCCGCGAAGCGGAAAGCCGACTCGGACGCCTTCAACGTGCCGTCCTCGAGCCACTTCGGCAGCAGGAAGGCGCGATCGGGCGCGCCGGTCAGTCCGCCGATCGCATGGACGACGCCGTCGATCGTCAGCAGCGCCTCCGGTTCGACGGCCCGCACCCGCTCCTCGCCGCCGATCCAGCGCAGGCTCGTCGTCGCGACCCCGGGCGCGATCGCGATGGTCCTCTCGATCAGCCCGTTGCGCAGCGTCGCGAAGCGCCCATCGCCGCTGATCCCGGCCTGCGTTGGGGCGGGCGGCTCGGTGGCGACCAGCCAGTCGTCGGCGCGCGCGGAAAAGGCGGCGAACAGCGGTGCCAGCAGCGCCGCGAAGAGCGGAATGGCCATGAACGGCTCCGGGGGATGTCACGCGGCGCGGTCGCGCTCCATCATTCCCACGCATGCCGCCGCCGCCACCACCCGCTTTGCCTGCGCCCGCCTCGCCGTTCGACCCGGTCGAGCTGGCCGGCCACGTCGCGTGGGTGCAGCGGCTGGCGCTGGCGTTGGTGCGTGATGCTGCCGTCGCCGACGTCACACGAGCCGCACGAGATCGTCGAGCGCAGCGCCCGCCAGCAGCGCGTCGTGGCCGCGGTGATGAGCCTACCGCTCGACGGTTCTCTACCGTTACTTCGACGAACTCCCGACGCGCGACGTCGCGGCGCGCATGCAGTGCAGCGAGGACGTGGTGAGGAAGCGGCTTGAGCGTGGGCTGACGCAGTTGCGTCAGCAGCTCGATCGCGAGTTCGGCGCGCCGACGCGTCAATGGGCGGGAGTGCTCCTCGCCGGACCGGGAGTCGTTGCGATGGCGATGAAGACGAAGAGCGTGGCGATCGTTGCCGGAGTCGTGCTCGCGCTGGGCGCGACGGCGACCTGGCAGTGGCAACGCAGCGAGCGGTCGTTGCGACCTCGCGCGCCGCTCGCTCCGCAGTCGCAGCCGGTCGACAGCGCAACGACCGAGAGTGCGCGTGCCATCGATGGCGCGCGGGTCGCCGACCTGCCAGCGGACGCGGCACCGCCTCCGGTTGCGAGCGACGCCACCAGCACGGTGATCCCGGTGGAAGTCGTGAACGCGAGCGGCGAGCCCTGCCGCAGCGGCCGCATCCACGGTTCCTGGCGCGAGTTCCCGCCTCCCGGCGCGAGCGGCGAATTCGACGAGCAGATCGCCGATTTCGAGCCTTCGCGCGCGTTCGATGTCGCGATCGATGGCGACGTGACCGAGCTGCGACTGCCGGCGACGACTCGCCTCGTCACGATCAGCGCCTCGGTGGCGGCGTTCTCGCCGACGTCCGTGCGCAAGGTCATCGATCGCGAAAGCGAGCCGACCGCGCGCCGCGGCGAGCCGCATCGTTGGCGCCCGCTGCGCCTCATCGTCGGCGAGTCGTCGCCCGACACGGCGCTGCGCGGTCGTGTCACCGTCGATGGCGTCGCCCGCGTGCCGCTCGGTCTGACCCTCACGCCGGGTTGGGACAACGTCGTGCTCGAAGAGGAGGGCGTTCGCATTCACGCGTTGGACGCCACCTATCGGCTCGCTCCGCGTCCCACCGGCGAGGGGACATTGTGGGTGACCAGCGACGAGACGGTTCCGCGGCGCTTCGACATCGACGACGACGACACCGAGGTCGACCTGGCGCTGACGAGCGGCCGCCGACTGGAGCTCACCCTCCTCGATCGGCGCACCGGTCGCATCGCTCCCGGTGTCGAGCTTCACGTGGACACCGCGGTCATCGTCGAGCGGACCTTCTTCCGTGAGAGCTGGCGCAATCACGGCCGCTACGTCCGCTCGGGCCGCGACGGCGTGGCGCGGATGGCGGGTCTGCCGGAGATCGGCCGCGTGGAGGTGCGCCGCGACGGTTCGATGGACGTTCGTGGCGCTCCGCGCGATTCGGGGACGGCGCTCGGTTCCGGTGTTCGGATGGCGACATTGAAGGAGCCAGTGCGGACGCTGGCGCTCGATGAGGATTCGGCGGATGTCGTGCGCGCGACGCTCCGGATCGATCTCGAGCGATCGACGCGTCGAGTCTTCGGGACAGTGCCGCGCGAATGGCTCGAAGCCGGCGCAAACGGCGAGGGGACGTTGCAGCTCTTCTGGGCCAAGGCAGTGGCGAACGAGCGGCCGCAGCGGCGCGACCTCGCCATCGAGCTGACGGCCGAGGGCGGCTGGTCGCTCGAAGTGGCCCCCGGCTCCAACTATCTGGTCTGGGCCGAGCGCGACTTGCTGCGTGCCTCGAAGGTCGCTCGCGTCGAGGTCGGTGAGGAGGATGTCGGGCCGATCGCGCTGGCGCTACGACCGGGAAGTGACGTCGTGCTGCGCGTGCGCAGCTGTCCAACGGGCGGCTACCTCCACCTCGACGTCAGCGATCCGGACGAGGTGACGCCGCTCGCGACGACCGTGCCACTGCACGGTGGCACCTTCGAGCGGCGGCTGCGCCTCGAAGTGCCGACCGAGATCGAGGTCGGCTGGAGCGAGCAGCGCGACGGCGAGGCGGGCGTGAAGCAGCGAAAGCGGGTCGACCCGGCCACCACGGCGATGGTCGAGTTCGAACTCGCCGCGGGTGACGCTCGCGACCTCCTGTTCGCCACCGATCGAGCGTCGGACCACGTGGCGCTGCCGGAGGATTCGCTGTTGCTCTTGCTCCGCGTCGACGAGCGCGGTGCGCTCGACACCGAGTCGCGCGCGCTGGTGGCGCTGCGAGGGGCAAAGTCGCGCGAGCCCGTCGCCATCGCCGCTGGCCGCTGGCTTTGGGTCGTCGTGGGGGACGTGCGCGGCGTCCTGGCGGGCGTCGCCGACGTGCCGCCCTTCGCGGTCGGCGTGCCGATCACGCTGCACGCGGCCGTCGAGGAGCGCGCCGCCATCGAGATCGGCCGCGGCTTCACCGTCGAAGCGATCGACGGGGTCGAGATTCCGGCGCAGCTGCGCCGGGTCCTGCAGTGGGTGGCGCTCGGCAAGCCCGCGAGCGACGCGCCGATCTTGGTTCCGCGCGGCGCCCGGATCGCGCTGCGCGAGGAGTAGACCAGGAGCGGCGATCGTGCCAAGCGCGAAGGCGTCTGCGCCTCAGAGGTGCTGCCACGCTTCGAGCAGCTTCGCGAGATCGGGGTGGTTGCGCAGGACGTCGAGGTCGGCGGCGGCCGCCGCCGCGTTCGAGTCGGCGGCCGATTCCGCGGCGGCGTCCTGCAGGAGGAGCTTCGCGCGTTCGATCTCGTCGCAGCGGGCGAGGGTGGCGGCCCGGAACGCGATCACCGCGCGGTGGAACTTCGGGAGGAACGCGACCTCCGCCGCTCGTGCGGCGAGTGCCAGTGCGGCCGCGCGATCGCCGCGGGCGAGGAAGCAGTCGCGCTGGACGCGGAAGTGGTCGAGGAGGCACTCCTGATACACCTCGATCGTCGGGCCGATCGCGAGGCAGGCGGTCTGCAGCTCGACCGCTCGCGCCACCAGCTTTTCCGCCGTCTCCGCATCGCCCTGCTCGAGCAGGCTCGCCGCCAGGTCCGAGAGCGTCCAGCCGAGCTCGTGCGAGTAGCCGGGTTGATCGGGCGCAGCGGCGACGAGCGGTTCGTACCAGCGGATCGCTTCGCGCAGGCTCGCGAGCGACTCTTCGCTTTCCGCGCGTTCCTTCATCACCAGGCCGCGCTCGTGCAACGACTGCGCGAGATCCCACTGTACGCCGAGCGCGCTCGGGTAGTCGGCGAGGAGCGCGCGCTGCACTTCGATGGACGCGTCGATTTCGCCGGAGGCCTCTTCGGCGTCGCCTTGCAGGCGCAGCGCATGGCTCAGTTCGTAGCGCAGCAGGCCGAGTTGACGGCGATGCTCGATCTCCCGAGGCAGCAGCGCGACGAGTTGCTCGCGCCATGGCACGGCGGCCTGTAGCGCCGCGACCGCCTCGTCGATCCGGCCGAGGCTCACGAGCGGCGGACCCTGCGTCTGCAGCGCGGCGGCGACCTGGTTGGCCATCCGTTCGTTCTTCGGATTCTGCCGCGCGAACGGCTCGATCAGCTCCAACGCGCGACGGCACGAGGCGATGGCCTCCGCATGGCGCGACTGCTCGTTGAAATTGATCGCCTGGTCGTTCAGCGAGCGCGCCAAGGTGACGGTGAATCCCTGCCGTTCGGCCGGATGGGCGCGGATCGAGGCTTCGCTGGTGGCGATCGCCTTGCGGAAGTGGCGCTCCGAATTTTCCCAACGGCCGAGTGCGCGGTAGTTGTTCGCGAGGTCGTGATGGCCGAGCGCGATCTGGTCGTTGCCCAGCAGATCGTCGGGCCGGTCGGCGTGGAGCGCCTCGCGCAGCTCGAGCGCCTTCTCGATCGAAGCCAGCGCCTCGTCGGTGCGGCCGAGCTGCTGCTGCATCGAGCTCAGCCGGTCATAGGCATCGGCGGCTTCGCGGCGCACCTGCGGGTCGTCACCCTCCTCGCTCAGCATTTCCTGCTGGAGCGCGACGGCATCCTCGAGCAGCGAGATGCGGATCTGCTCGAACTGCGGAACGTTCTTCAGATGCGTGTTGGCGAAGCGCGTCAGCATCAGATCGACCGCCTTCTGCGCGCGCTTCACGTTGCGGCCTGCGCGTTCCGACTGCCGAACGACATTGTCGAGCGCGGCGCTCGTCGCCCGGTTGGAGGCGCGTTGCTGCCACGCGAAGAGCGTCGACGCCGCGGTCAGGACCGTCATCAGCGTGAGCGCGACGGCGAGCGCCGGGTGGCGCTCGATCCAGCGGCGCACGCGCAGCACCGTTCCCGGACGACGCGCTTCGATCGAGTGGCGCTGCAGCAGCCGTTCGAGGTCCTCGCCGAGCGCGGCTGCGCTGGCGTAGCGACGGCTGGGGTCCTTCTCCATGGCGACGAGGCAGACCGTCTCGACGTCCCACGGCAGCGATGGGAGCAGCGTGCGCGGCGCGGGGAACTCGCCGCTCAGGATGTTCTGGCGGATCGCCGCATCGGAGCCGACGCCGAAGGCGGGCCGCAGCGTCAGCAGTTCGTAGAGCGTCGCGCCGACGCCGTAGACGTCGGTCGTTTCGCGGATCGCCTCCTGGTGGCCGCGCAGCTGCTCAGGCGCCATGTAGAGCAAGGAGCCAAGCTCGGCGCCGGAGCGAGTGAGCTTGTCGGAGCCGGCGGTGACGGCGAGCCCGAAGTCCATGAGGACGACGCGGCCTTCCGGCGTCACCATCACGTTCTGCGGCTTGACGTCGCGATGGAGGACGCCGCGTCGATGCGCGTGGTCGAGCGCGATCGCCAACTGCTGCGCGACGTGCACGCAGGTGTCGACCCAGCTGCGGCCGCGCAGCCGCGTGTCGATCTTCGAGTCGGCGCGCGGCGTATCGGCGGCGACCGTCGCACCCACCTCCGCCCAGAAGTCGTCGCCCGACAGCTCCTGCGGCGATCGCCCGTGCAGCCGATCGATGAGGGCGGCGAGGGTGCATCCGGGGATGTGCTCCATCGCGAAGTAGGCGACGCCCTGATCCTCGCCGACGGCGTGGATCTGCACGATCGAGGGGTGTTGCAGGCGCGAGACCGCTTCGATCTCGCGGCGGAACCGCGATTGGGCCGAGGCGGCCCACTGCTGGTCGGGTCGGATCACCTTCAACGCGACGTCGCGTGCGAGCGACCGCTGACGAGCGTGGTAGACGACGCCCATCCCGCCGCTGCCGATCGGTGCGCCGAGGTCGAAGTCGCCGAGCCGGCTGAGCACCGTCCACGGCGCGGCCGCGGTCGTCGAGAGGCCAAGCTCGCGCAATCGGTCGAGGCGGCGCCGGATCGACTCGGCGAGATCGGGATGGCGCTGGCACGCCTCCTCGATGGCGCGCGAGCCGGTCAGCTCCATCTGCTCGAGGCAATCGCCGACGATCTCGCGCAGGCGCGTGCGATCGGGTCGTGGGCGCTCTTCGGTGGGCATGGTTCGCGGCCTGGAGCCATCGAGCGAAATGGGGCGTCAGCGGCGAGGGGACGGCGTCCGGTCGTCCGGACCCGCGCGCGGACGATATCGCTGGCGGTCGAGTCGTGTCGGGCAGGAGCTGGCCGGCGTCCCCGCGGCCCGCTCGAGCGCGATCAGCTTCTTTGGCAGCAGTGGCGAGAGGGTCGCTTCGCTGGCGAAGAGCACGACCTCCTCGGTCGCGCGGGTCAGCGCGAGATGGAGCGAGCGCGCCGCGGTCTCGGCGGCGAGCGGTCGCTCGTGCGGGGCGAGCTCCTGCTTCTGGCGCGGGTAGGCGCCGAGATTGCAGTCGAGCAGGAAGACGAGCGGAAACTCGCGTCCTTGCGCGACGGCGAGCGGGCAGAGGCGAACGGCGTCGGCGCGCGCGGCGCCGGCCTCCTCGTCGCGCACGAACTGCGCCGGCACTCCGACGGCGGCGAGGACCGCCGCCACGAGCTCGAGGTCGCTTTCGCTGGAGGCGAGCACGACGGCGTCTCGCAGCGCGCGCCCTTGCTTCTGGAGCTGCTGCAACGCGGCGATCAGCGCGTCGAGTTCGCCGCTCCAGTCGGCGGCGACGATGAGTCGCGGCCGCGGTCCGTCGATGTCGTCGGAGACGATCGCCTTCAAGTCGCTGCTGCTGGCGGCGCCGCGGCGTCGGAGGATCGCGAGCGCCGCCTTGTAGATCGCCTTCGGACCGCGCAACGAGCGCGGGAGCACTTCCGTCTTGTCGAGGCGGCCGAGCCCCAACGCGGTCAGCTTCGCGGCCAGCGGATCGAATCGCTGTTCCAGCGCGGAGAAGAGCGTGAGGCTGCCGCCGCTCGCGAGCGCGCGCACGAGCTTCAGCTCGATCGGCGCGAGCAGATGGGCGTCATCGACGACGACGTGGTCGTACGGCGGAGCGCGCGTCTGCGCGAGACGGCGCAGCGCAGCGGGCACCAGCGCGAGGGGCAAGGCGCGGCCGCAGCGGTCGGCGAGGCGACGGACCTCATCGAAGACCGCGAAGACGGCGCGCCGCGACTCGTCGTCGAGCGGGCGCGCGCGCCCTTCGCGCTCGATCGGCAGGTACTCGTCGAGGCGCTCGATGCCGAGCGCGAGCATCATCGACTCGAACTCGCTGGTGAAGAAGGAGAGCGGCTGGCGCAACACCAGGCGACGGTTCGTGCGCCGGACCAGCTGCAGCGCGAGTCCGACCAGTCGCTCGAACTCGCCGCGGCGCAGTGCCGGGGCGGGCGCGAGGAAGCGGTGGCACCAGCCGGCGGCGCAATCGACATCGATGCGGGCGGCAGCTTGCGGAGCGAGCGAGTCGCGGCGCGCGGCGAGGTCGGTGGCGAGGCTTGGCGAGCGGGCGAGCAGCAGGACACGAGCGGCGCCATGCAGCAGCGGCTGGCGTGCGACGTGGAGCGCGCGCGCAAGCGCCACTTCGGTCTTGCCGGAGCCGGCTGCGCCGCGGACCAGGAACTGCCCTTCGGTCGGCAGATGGACCAGCGTCGCCTGTGCGGCGGTGAGGACCAGAGGAGCGGTGCGCGGCGATGTCATCCGTGGACGCGACTCCGCGCCAAGTTCGAAGCGCCGTTCGGCGCCCGCCGCAGAGAGGCCGCGGCGCGCCACATCGCCAACGGCGCGTGACCGGGGTTACCAGCCGATCCGTGAACGGCGTCGTCTGGCGTCGGCCGCCGCAAGGCTGCGGCGCACCACATCGCCGACGGCGCGTGACCAGGGTTCAAGAGCCGAATCGTGTACTGCGCCGTCTGGCGCACGCCGCAGCCAGGCTGCGGCGCACAAAATGGTGGGTAGTGTCGGACTTGAACCAACGACCCCCGCATTTTCAGTGCGGTGCTCTACCAGCTGAGCTAACTACCCACCCCTTCCAGAAGAAGAGGGCGGGGATGGTAGGGGGGCTGCGCGCGATCGTCAACGCCACGGGGCGTCGCGGGTGCCGTCAGTCGGGCAGTCGGCGCAGTACCGCCTCCGCGGCAGCGCGGTCGGCGTGGATCTGCGCGATCAACTCGCTCGGACCGGCGAAGCGGCGCTCCTCGCGCAGTCGCTGCAGGAAGAGCACCTCGAGCTCGCGCCCGTAGAGGTCCCCGCTCCAGTCGAGCAGGTGCACCTCGACGGTTCGCTGCGCGCCGGACGTGAAGGTCGGCCGCACCCCGATGTTGCACAGCCCGCGACGACGCGTGGTGCCATCGAGCACCAGCACCGCGTAGACGCCGCCGCCCGGTGCGCAGGCGTGGTCGACATCGAGGTTGGCGGTCGGGATGCCGATGGAGCGGCCACGCCCGTCCCCGTGCACGACGCGGCCGAACAGCGACGGCGCGCGGCCGAGCAGGCGGCTGGCCGTTGCGAGGTCGCCCTGCTGGAGCGCGTCGCGGATCCGTGAGCTTGACACGACTTCGCCGTCGAGCGCGATCTCGCCGACCGCCTGCACCGCGAATCCGTGTTGGGCGCCAAGCCGATCGAGTAGGCGCGCATCGCCGCGGCGATCGCGCCCGACCGCCGTGTCGTGGCCGAGGACCAGTCCGCGCAGCGCGAGGCTGCCGACCAGGATGCGTGCCGTGAACTCCTCGGCCGAAAGCTCGCGCAGGGCGGCGTCGAAGGGCAGCACCAGCGTCGCGTCGATGCCGATGCGCTCGATCTCGCGCAAGCGCTGGTCGAGCGATTGCAGTCGTTGCGGCTCATGTCCCCGCACGACGAGGTCGGGATGGTGGGCGAACGTGAGGACGAGCGCGGGGCGGTGTTCCGTGCGCGCCCAGGTCAACGTGCGATCGAGGATCGCGCGGTGTCCGAGGTGCACGCCGTCGAAGACGCCGATCGTCGCGACGGCTCCGTGCCAGCGCGGCAGCGGCGCGCCGACGACGTAGGGATCGATGCGTTCCATGAGTGGGGCGGCGCGGTGCGCCGTCACGCCTCCTGGTAGTTGCGACGCAGCTCTTCGAGCGCCTCCGCGTTCTGCATGCGGTCGGCTTCGGTCATGCGATGGAACAGCAGGACGTTCTCGAGGTGGTCATGCTCGTGCTGGAAGATCCGGGCCGGCCATTCCGACCAGTCGGCGCGATGGAGTGCTCCGTCGAGGTCCTGCCACTCGATGGTGATGTAACGGGCGCGATCGACCTCGATGTAGATCCCGGGAAAGGAGAGGCATCCCTCTTCGCCGCTCACCTTGCCGGCGCGCTTGATCAGGCGCGGGTTGATGAAGACGCGCTCGTGCTCTTTCTGGTTCGGGTCGCCGCTCTCGTTCATGACGAACAGGCGGGCGTTCCAGCCGACCTGAGGGGCGGCGAGGCCGACTCCGCGGTCGGCGTACATCAGGCGGAACATCTCGGCGACCCGGGTCCGAACGTCGGCGTCGACCGCAGCGATCGGCGCGGTCTTCTGCAGGAGGCGGGGGTCGGGGTAGACGACGACTTCCATGGGCTCTCGTGAAAGATGGGACGCTCAAGTCGGGGACCGTCGGGCCAGCCGGGGGCGTCCGCGCTGAACGGCGCGTTACGTTTAGCCGGCGCCGGGCCTACCGCGAGGGGGTGCATGGACACCCTTGCCGAGCGGGGATAGGCTCCGCGGCCCATTTTTTCGGGCGCTTCCCCGACGGCGGGAAGGCGCGCGCGCAAGGCTGCATGGACGTCACGAATCACATCGCCAAGGCCGAGGAAGCTCTCCGCAAGAAGAACTTCGACTATGCGGAGAACCTGCTCGAGCAGGTGATCTCGCTGCAGCCCGACCACGGCGCGGCGCGGCGCCTCTGGTGCCAGGCGATCCGGCAGAAGGCGGAGAAGAAGGGCGGCAGCAGCTGGCTCGCCAAGCTCGGCGGTTCGCCGCACAAGTTGTCCGCCGCGGTGAGCGGGCTCGCCAAGAGCGGCGGCGGCAAGGCGCGCGCGCTCGAGAAGTACCTCGCGCAGGACCCGCTCAATCCCGACGCCTACCTGAATCTCGGCGACGCGCTCCTTGCCACCGGGCTGTGCGACGCGGCGGTCGCCGTCTTCGAAGCGCTCGGCGAGGCGGAGCCCAAGCTGTCGATGCCATGGAAGCGCGCCGCCGCGGGCCACGCGCAGAAGGGGCGCGCCGAGCAGGCGCTCGAATGCCTCGAACGGGCGCTGAAGGCGGATCCGAAGGACGCCGAAGCCGACCGCATGCGCAAGAACCTTGCGGCCGACGTCACGCTGAAGAAGGGGGCCTACGAGACCGCCCGCTCCTCGCGCGACCTCGTGCGCGACGTCGCGACGCAGGCGCGCCTCGAACGTGATTCGCGCATCCACAAGACCGCGGATGACCTCGCGGAGGAGGAGCGGGAGGTTCGCGCCGCTCTGCAGCAGAACGCCAAGGACGGCCGCGCGCGGCGCCGGCTCGCCGAACTGGTGGCCAAGCGCGAAGAGTGGAGCGAGGCGGAGCGCATCCTCAAGGAGGCCCTCGCCTTCGACGACAACGCCAGCGAGCTGAAAGACCGCATCGGCGACCTGCAGCTGCAGGCGGTGGCGCGGGAGATCAAGAAGCTCGAAGAGCGCCTCGCCACGGAGGAGAACGCCAACTTCCGCGAGGACCTCGCGCTGCTCCAGAAGGACCAGCGGGAGCTCGAGGCGGCCGAATATCGCCGCCGGGTCGAGGAACGGCCGACCGACCTCGCGCTCTGGTTCCAGCTCGGGCGCACGATGCACGAGCAGGGGCAACTCGACGACGCCATTGCGGCCTTCCAGCGCTCCATCAAGGACCCGAAGACGCGCAGCGACTCGCTGATGCGGCTGGCCGCCTGCTTCCAGAAGAAGGGGCTGCTCGAAATGGCGGCCAAGCAGCTCGAGACGGCGCTCGAGGAAGCCACCCCCGCCGGCGAGCGCGGCAAGTCGATCCTGTACAATCTCGGCCTCGTCGCAGAGCAGGCCGGCAAGCCGGCTCAAGCGTTCCAGCACTATTCGCGCATCTACGAGGTCGACATCCACTACCGGGACGTTGCCAAGAAGATCGAGACGTTGCGCACGTGACCCGCGCGCACGACCCACGGAGTACGAAGGACTGACATGGCGCACACAGAATCAGCCAAGAAGAACTACCGCAAGATGATCAAGCGCCGCGAGCGCAACGTCGCGGCGACCTCCCGCATCAAGAGCACCACCAAGAAGCTCCTCGCGGCGGTCGAGAAGGGTGATCTTGCGGGCGCGCAGAAGCTCCTGCCGGACGCGATGAAGGCGATCGACAAGGCGGCCAAGGCGGCGGTGATCCACGACAACACCGCGTCGAACAAGAAGTCGCGGCTGTCGCGCAGCATCAATCGCCTGCAGGCCACGCAGAAGAAGTGACGCTGCGAGACTGACGCGTGCAGGCGATCGGCGCGGCGGTCTCGCCGCGCGCGCCGTCCCTGCTCGCGACGACGCTCGATCCTTCGCGGACCGATCGGCGCCCACGCGCGCAGATCGGTCCGCCGTCGTTCTCGCACGGATGCGCCCGCCGACGGCGCTTCGTTCACGGCTCCGTCTGCAGGTAGCGCTTTGCGAGTGCGACCAGGGTCGCCGCGTCCCCGCTCAGATGCAGCGTCGTGTGGACGTGCACGACACTCGCTAGAGGACCGGGCGCCAGCGCGGCGCCGATCGACTCGAGCTCGAAGAAGCGCGGCTCCTGGCCGTGGTTGTAGCTGGTGACGACGTCGCCCTTCGCGGCGCGCGGATTGGGGTCGAGCCAGTTGCAGTCGGGCACCTTGGCGTCGCTCGGCGCCACCGTGTGGTGCACCAGCGTGAGCACGTGGCGCAACGAGTCGAAGGCGCCGACCCAGCCGGTCGCGCCGGCCGCCGAAACGCCGATCTTGGAGCGCAACTGCGCGTCCGCCTTGAAGCGCGCCACACCGCCGCCACCTTCGGGGAAGAGCCGCACGGCGAGCCGCTCGGCCGGGACTTCGCCGAAGTAGTCGCGCTTCAGGACCGACGCGTCGCCCTGGAATGGGAAGAGGACTTCGGTGCGCGCCGATGGCTTGAACTGGCCGAGCACCCACGGCGCGATCACGGCGTCGTCGCCGAGGCGCCGAGTGGAGAGCTCCTGCACCATGTTGGTGCTGCGGAAGCCGACGACCTCGAGCCCGTCGGGCAGCGGCACCGCTTCGAGCAGGGCGGCGATCTCCCGACGCGACAGTGCATCGATGCGCCGTTCGATGTCGAGGTCGAACGCGGCGCCCTTCACGTTCTTGAGCGCGATGCGATCGTGGAACGTGATCGAGGTCGCGTCTTGCGCGGCGATCCGGCGCGGGGTGCCGTCCATCGCTGCAGGCACGAACCAGTTCGCCAGCTCTTGCGGCTGTCCCGGTTCGAAGAAGAGCCCCCACGGCCCGCCCTCCGGCGCAAACCAGAGGCGATCTTCGCCACCGAAGTTGTTGAAGCCGCGTTCGACGTGCCGGCCGCTGATGGCCTCGCGGTAGACGAGTCCGAAACCGGGAGCCTCTGGCCGCATCGCGCTGGTCATCACGCGCCCGCTCAGCTTCGGCGAGACCGCCACGACTCCGGCCCCCGGGGCCTTGAGCTGCGCGCGTCGGTCGAACGTGCATTGAGCAGCACCACGTCGGCGTGCTCGGCGAGGAAGGCGGCGTCGTTGGCGAAGGTCGCCTCGGGGCGCGCGAGCGGCGCCGGCTGCTGGCCGCTCGCCGAGGATGCCCCGAGCGCCGTCGCGATGGCAGGCATCCAGCTTCGCATGGTCGAGGCTCCGCCAGCGTCTGGCAAGCAGCGGGAAGGGTCGAAGGCGCGGCATCGTAGGGAGCGGCCAAGAAGGTCGCGAATGGTGGGGGTAGAGCTTTTTCCGCACAATTGCGCTATCGCAAACGAGGTCTATTCGAAGCAGCTGGGTTGGAAGGAGACGCGCATGCTGTACGTCCGTGACCTTCTCCGAAATCGCCCGGCTCCCATTGTCCTGTCCAGCGAAATCTCAGTCGTCGAAGCCGCGCGCTTCCTGCGCTGGAAACGCATCGGCGGTGCACCCGTCGTCGAGCACGGTCTCGCGGTCGGCTTCTGCTCTGAGCGCGACCTCGTCTACCGCGTGCTCGCTGCAGGGTGCGATCCCGATCGGACACGCGTCGCCGACGTGATGACGCGTGAAATCGTGACCTGCGGGCTCGACGACAGCGTCCCCGAGTGCGAGGCGCGATTGCGATCGCAGCGCTGCCGCCATTTGCCGGTGGTCGAGGGCGGGCGGGTGCTCGGTTGCCTGTCGCTGCGCGACTTCCTGCAGTCCGATCTGCTCGAGCGCGAGGCCGAGGTCGAGCACCTCTCGGCGTACATCCGCGGTGCGGGCAGCTGAGAGGGGTCGCCGCCCCGCCTCGGGCGTCGGAAGATTCTTCTCAAGTCGTCGCTCGATCGTGCCGATCTCCGGGACGGGCCCTCCGAACTCTTTTCGGAGCGCAGGGCTCACTGGAGATCGAGATGTCGACCGGATTTGGTGAATACCTCGTGCTGCGCCGACTGCTGACTCCGCGTGCGGTGCTGCAGGTGCTGAAGAACCAGGCCCGCAGCCGCCCGCACCTCGGTGAGCTCGCGGTCCATCGCGGCTGGCTCACGTGGGGCCAGGTGCTCGGCGTGATCAGCCTGTCGGAGCAGTTGAAGCTGCGCTTTGGCGAGGCCGCGACGCGCGAAGGGCTGATGACCGACGAGCAGATCGAGGATCTGCTGCGCGAGCAGCAGTCGGCAACGCCGACGCTGGCCGACTGCATCGTCGAACTCGGCTTCCTCGACCGCCATGTGCTCGAGCGCGAGCAGCGCAACTACGAGCAGGGCGTGCAGATGGCGAAGAGCAAGAACGCGTTCGCCGAGGGCGCCGCGGGCTGAGCGACCGCAGAACGGAACGGGCCCGCGCCGGATTGCCGACGCGGGCCCGAGAGTTCCGATCGTCGAGGCGTCGCGTTCGACGCCCCGTTGCGGCTCAGTCCATTCCGCCCATGCCGCCCATCCCACCCATGCCGCCCATTCCTCCGCCCCCGGCACCCGCCATCTTCGGCTTGTCTTCCGGGATCTCGGCGATGAGCGCGTCGGTGGTGAGGAGCAGCGTCGCGACCGAAGCCGCGTTCTGCAGCGCACTGCGCACGACCTTGGTCGGGTCGATGACGCCGAACTTCACCATGTCGCCGTACTCACGGCGCGCAGCATCGAAGCCGAAGCTTCCGCTGCCTTCCTTCACCTTGCTGACGACGATCGAGCCATCCATGCCGGCGTTGTCGGCGATGTAGCGCAGCGGGAGCTCGACCGCGCGACGGATGATGTCGACGCCGAGCTTCTCTTCGCCGCCCACCTTGAGGGCATCGAGCGTCGCGGCAGCGCGCAGGAGCGCCACGCCGCCACCCGGCAGGATTCCCTCTTCGACGGCAGCGCGCGTCGCGTGCAGCGCATCCTCGACACGCGCCTTCTTCTCCTTCATCTCGCTCTCGGTGGCCGCGCCGACGTTGATCTCGGCCACGCCGCCGGCGAGCTTCGCGAGCCGCTCCTGGAGCTTCTCGCGATCGTAGTCGGAGGTCGTCTTCTCGATCTCGGCGCGGATCTGGGCGATGCGCCCCTTGATCTGCTCCTTCTTGCCCGCGCCCTCGATGATCGTGGTGTCATCCTTGCCGATGATCACCTTCTTGGCGCGGCCGAGGTCGGAGACCGGCATGTTCTCGAGGTTGATCCCGAGATCTTCGAAGATCGCTCGACCGCCGGTCAGCACCGCGAGGTCCTCGAGCATCGCCTTGCGGCGATCACCGAAGCCCGGAGCCTTGACCGCGCAGCACTGGAAGATGCCGCGCAGCTTGTTCACGACCAGGGTGGCGAGCGCCTCGCCCTCGACGTCTTCGCTGATCAGCAGCAGCGGCTTGCCCGCCTGCGCGACCTTCTCGAGGACCGGGACGAGGTCCTTCACCGTCGAGAGCTTCTTCTCGTGGATCAGGATGAAGGGGTCATCGAGGACGCACTCCATCTTCTCGGCATTGGTGATGAAGTGGGGCGAGCAGTAGCCCTTGTCGAACTGCATGCCCTCGACCCACTCGATCGTGGTGTCGAAGCCCTTGCCTTCCTCGACGGTGATAACGCCGTCCTTGCCGACCTTCTCCATCGCCTCGGCGATCTTCTTGCCGATCTCGATGTCGCCGTTGGCGGCGATGGTGCCGACCTTCTCGATGTCCTCGCGGCCCTTGATCGGCATCGACATCTTGCCGAGCTCGGCCTTGATGTGCTCGACCGCCTTCTCGATGCCGCGCTTGATCGCGAGCGGGTTGGCGCCCGCGGCCATGTTGCGCAGCCCCTCTTCGAAGATCGACTCGGAGAGGACGGTGGCGGTGGTGGTGCCGTCGCCGGCGATGTCGGAGGTCTTGGAAGCGACCTCCTTCACCATCTGCGCGCCCATGTTCTCGTAGGTGTTCTCGAGCTCGATTTCCTTGGCGACCGTGACGCCGTCCTTGGTGACGGTCGGGCTGCCGAAGGACTTCTGGATGATGACGTTGCGGCCACGCGGGCCGAGCGTCGTGCGAACCGCGCGGGCCAGCTTCTTCACGCCGTTGCGGATGAGCTCGCGCGCTTCGTGGTCGTAGGCAATCTTCTTGGCGCCCATTGCTGGGGGATCTCCGTTTCAGGTTTTCGGGAGGTGCGCGCGGGTCACTCGACGATCGCGAGGATGTCGCGCTCGGCGATCAGCAGGTAGTCCTGCCCGTCGACCTTCACCTCGTTGCCGGCGTGGCTCGAGAAGATGACGCGGTTGCCGGTGGCAACCGAGAAAGCTGCGCGCTTGCCGTCGTCGAGCAACTTGCCGTCGCCCACGGCGACGACGACGCCTTCCTTCGGCTTCTCCTTGGCGGAGTCGGGCAGCAGGATGCCTCCCGCGGTGCGCTCTTCAGCCTCGATCCGACGCACCAGGACGTTCTCGCCGAGCGGCTTGACCTTGGTGGTGGCGGGGGACTTGGTCGCGGTCTTCGCCATCGCTTTCGTTCTCCTCTTCTTCTGGCGTGCGAGGCGCATCGCGCCCGCCGCTCTCGGAATCGTCCATCTCGAACCAAACAACGGCGCCGATCGCGCGATTCGCGCGGGCGGGCCGCGGCAGTGCCAGGCAACACGACCTCCAGCGGACGAGCGCTCAGCGCTGCGCCGCGGGCGGCCGACCAAGCAGGAGCTGGATCGAGCGACGAAGTGCGTCGAGGCGAATCGGCTTGCTCAAGAAGCCGACCGTCGACGGCACGCCGTCGCGCGCGCCGAACTGCTCGCGTACCCACGTCTCGATGGCGACATCCGAGGAGACGAGGACGGTCGGCGGGATGGCCGCCAGACCGCGGTCGGCGAGCAGCCGGCGCAGCACCTGCGGTCCTGTCAGGCCAGGCATGTGGCCATCCAGGACCGACACGTCGAAGAGTCGCCGCTGCAACAAGTCGATGGCTTCGAGTCCCGACGCCGCCAGTTCCACTGCGAAGCCTTCACGGGCGAAGAACTCACCCAGCGCTTCACGAAGGTTCTGATCGTCGTCGGCGACGAGTAGTCGAAGCTTGTCGTTTGCTTGCAGTTCCATGTGGAAGACCGCTGGAGAGTGTCGGCCAGCGATACAGCGCTTCCCGAAGCGTCTTCATCGGTGTTGGCAAACTTGGTGCCACCGCGGCGATGCCGACTGCGGCCCGCGGCACGGACAAAGTGTCCTCGGCGACGAAACTGGCCGATCGCGTTGCGTCAAATTGGCAGGCCCCAGGGTGGGCGCCGGCGGCTGCCGCGATCGACGGTAGCGTGTAGCTGAATCCGAACTTTTCCGTGGTCGGTGAGTTTCGGTCCGCGAGGCGAGCGGGGGTGCCATGAAAGTGCGGATATCGATCGATGGGTGCTACCTTCAGCTCCTCCTCGATCCGAGCGACCCGTCGGTCCCGTGGGAGCGAGCGCTGCGAAGCGCGCTAGCGGGTGGCGTTGATCTCGTGCAGCTCCGCGCGAAGGAGGTTTCGACGGCGGGGCGAATCGACTTTGCGCGTGCGGTCGCGGAGATCACCGAACCGCGCGGCGTTCCGCTGCTGATGAACGACGATGTGGACGCCGCGGTCGCGCTGGGCGAGACCGTGGTGGGGGTCCACCTCGGGCAGGGCGATCTGCCAGTCGGGTCGGCACGCGCACGGCTCGGCCCGACAGCGTGGATCGGTCTTTCCACTCACTCGCAAGCCGAGCTCGTGGCGGGGCAGGAGAGCAGCGCGACCCACTTCGGCCTCGGCGCCTGTTTCGTGACGACCACGAAGCGCGATCATCGCGTCCTTGCCCGCGCCGAGCTGGCCGCCGCTGCGGCGTCGGCGACGCGGCCCCTGTTCGCGATCGGCGGCATCACTCCCGACAACGTCGCCTCGCTGGTGGCGCAGGGAATTCGTCGCGTCGCCGTCTCCTCGGCGCTGCTGCTGGCAGCGGATCCAGAGGCGGCCGCGAGCTCGATCCGAAGGGCGCTGCGAGTTTCGAAGTGAACGGAGGCGCGCGGCGTCGTTGATGGAGTCGCCGCCCAAGCGCTCCGGAGCGACCTCGATGGACCATCAACTGCGGACCGACCGTACCGGTTGGGAGATCGCCGCCAACGCATTCATGCCGCTGCGTCCGCAGATCCTCCGCTTCCTCATCGCGCGAGTGCGCGACCATCACGTGGCCGAGGACCTCACCCAGGAGACGCTGCTGCGCGGTGTGGTGCAGGCCGCGAAACTGCGCGAGCCGCAGGCGGCGTCGGCGTGGTTGATGCGGATCGCGTGGCACGTGGCGCTCGACTGGCACCGACGTCGCGCGCGCCGGCGCGAGGGCATGGTGGTCGAGCTCACCGATGTCGCCGAAGCGCCCGGGATGCTGGTCGCCGAGACCTCGCGCCTCGAAGCGGAGGAGGCGATTCTCGAGCGCGCGACCTGGAGCGAGGGGCTCCGCCACGCGCTCGCGCGGCTGCGCGCCGGCGATCGCGCCTTGCTGATCGGTCACCACTACATCGGACTGAGCTGCCAGGAACTCGCGGAGCGAACCGGGATCTCGCGCGACGGTGTCAAGCAACGGTTGTCGCGTGCGCGCCGACGATTGCGAGCGTTGGTCGTGCTCCCGCCCGAAGGCGGCGCCGGGCGCGCGTACCGGCCGGCATGACCCCCGACGGAGGCGCCGTATCGGCTGCGGCGGCCATTCCTTATGGTCATCGCCCACGCCGCTCTACTGCTACGGCGCCAAGGCGATCCCAGCGATGAACCCTCGCTCGACCCGCGATCCGCTTCCTCGTCCGAGTCTGCCGACGCCGTCGCGTCGCGATTTCCTGCTCGGATCGAGCGCTGCCGCGGCGTCGTTGCTCTCGCTTTCGCGCGGGGCTCGGGCGCAGGAGACGCCGCCTGCGCCGCAGCCGGAGACGCCCGCGCCGCCTGCTCCGCCGCCGCGGCCGGAGCCGCAGTTGAAGATCGGAGTGATCGGCGTCGGCGGCATGGGCAAGCACCACTGCGAGCGTTTCCTCGCCTTCCACAAGGAAGGCAAGGAGAACGTCCGCGTGGTCGCGGTGGCCGACGTCTGCAAGCCGCGGCTCGACGAGGCCGTCGAACTTTGCGCGCGCGAGCAGGGCGAGAATGGCCAGCCGTTCGACGTGAAGGGCTATCGCGACTACCGCGAACTGCTGCGTCACCCGGATCTGCAGGGCGTCCTGATCGCCTCGCCAGAGCATTGGCACTCGCAGATGGCCATCGAGGCGCTGCGCGCGGGCAAGGACGTCTACGTCGAGAAGCCGATGACGCTGCGGCTCGAGCAGGCGTTCGACCTGTGGCGAGAGCAGCGCGGCAGCGATCGCATCGTCCAGATCGGCACGCAGTACGTGATGAAGCCCAAGTACGCCGAGGCACGGCGCCTCATCGCCGAAGGGGCGATCGGCCACCCGGTCTCGAGCCAGACGGGCTACTGCCGCAACTCGAAGGCGGGCGAGTGGAACTACTACGCCATCGACGAGCGCGTCCAGCCGGGCGAAGCGCTCGATTGGGAGGCGTGGTGCGGGCCGCTCGGACCGCAGCCCTTCGACACCGTCGTCTACCACCGCTGGCGCCGCTATCGACGCTGGTCGACCGGGATCATCGGGGATCTGCTGGTCCACCAGATCACGCCGCTCGTGCAGGCCATCGATCCGGGGTGGCCCGTGCGCGTCAGCGCGATCGGCGGCCACTACGTCGACAAGCAGATGGAGAACCACGACCAGGTGCAGTTGCTGGTGCAGTTCGAGAAGGAGCACACCATGGAGGTGCTCGGCTCGACGTGCAACGCGCTCGAGGTCGATGAGGTCATCCGCGGCCACAAGGCCAACCTGCTGCTGAGCGGGACCGGCTGCGACCTGAAGCCGGAGCCGACCTACCAGGACGTCGTCGAAGAGCAGTCCGCGAAGTACGAGAAGGTGCCCGACCAGGACCTGCTCCGACTCAACTGGCTGCAGTGCATGCGCACGCGTGCGGCGCCCCAGTCGCCGGTCGAGCTGGCGACCCAGGTGATGGTGATCGTCGATCTCGCGACGCGCGCGCTGTGGGAAGGGGGCTCGTGGGGCTACTCCCCTGCGAGCCTGACCGTCTACCGGACTTGAATCGCCTGAAAGGGCATGACGCCATCGCATGAGCAACTCGCCGAAGCTGCCGCCCCGCCGCAAGGTCACCACCTTGCGCCTGCAGGAGATGAAGGCGCAAGGCGAGCGCATCGCGGCGCTCACGGCCTACGACTGGCTGATGGCGCGCGTGCTCGACGAGTCGGGGATCGACGTGATCCTCGTCGGTGACTCGGCCGGCATGGTCTTCGCCGGTCAGGACACGACGATCTCGATGACGATGCCGCAGATGCTCTACCACGCGAGCGTCGTGGCGCGGGCGGCCAAGCGCGCGCTGGTGATCGGCGACCTGCCGTTCATGTCGTACCAGGCGAGCGTCGAGGAGGCGCTGCGCAATGCCGGCGCCTTCATGAAAGAGGCGCTCGTCGAGGCGGTGAAGCTCGAGGGCGGCGAGATCATCTGCCCGACCGTGCGCCGCATCGTCGACGCCGGAATCCCGGTCATGGGGCACCTTGGCCTGACCCCGCAGTCGATCCACAAGTTCGGTACGTATCGCACTCGTGGCGTCGAGACCGGCGAGGCCGAGCAGATCCTGCGCGATGCGCGGGCGTTGCAGGACGCGGGCGCGTTCGGGGTCGTCCTCGAGAAGATCCCCGTCGAGCTGGCGCGCGAAGTCACCGCGGCGCTGCGCATCCCGACGATCGGCATCGGTGCGGGCCCCGATTGCGACGGCCAGATCCTCGTGTCCCACGATCTGCTCGGACTGTTCACTCGATTCCGCCCGCGTTTCGTCCGCCGCTACGCTGAGCTCGGGGTCGCGATGCAGGATGCCTTCCGCCGCTACACCGCGGACGTCAAGGGGCGCGCTTTTCCCAGCGCCGAAGAGAGCTACTGGCGCGATGAGGAAGAGGCGGGCAACGAAGGCGGCGGGGGATAGAGGGTCGTTCCGGCCGGCGACTCGCCGCGGCCCCCGATCGAGCAGCCGCTTGACGACGTGGTGGTCAATCGGTGATACTTTGCCACGCAAAGTGAAACTGCGCCGCCGCGAAGGGCGCCGCCCACCTTGGACCGCTCATGGCTGAATCGACCGCTGACTCCAATCGTCCCGGTTCCGCGATCTCGCCCGAGGCGATCCCGCGCTCGGTGGCCGTGATCATGGACGGCAACGGCCGCTGGGCCCAGCAGCGGGGGCTCCCGCGCGCGGCGGGCCATCGCGCCGGCGCCATCTCGGTCGACCGCGTCACCGAGGCGGCGGCACGGATCGGGATCCAGTCGCTCACGCTCTATGCGTTCTCGACGGAGAACTGGCAGCGGCCCCAGAAAGAGGTCGACACCCTCTGGAAGTTGCTGGTGCGCGACCTCAAGCGGCGCGGGCCCAAGTGCCAGAAGCAGGGGATTCGCCTCACCTCGATCGGCCGACGTGATCGCATGCCGGAGAGCGCCCGCGAGGAACTCGATCGCGTCGCGCGCGACACGGCCGGCGGTACGCGCATGACGCTGTGTCTCGCGCTCGACTACGGTGGCTGGTGGGACCTGACCGAACTCGCCGAGCGCGTTCGCCGTGGCGCGCGCGACGGGACCTTGCCGCCGACGCCGTTCACGCCGGAGCAACTGCAGCAGATGCTGCCGTCGGCGGCGGTTCCGCCGGTCGACCTGCTGATCCGAACGGGCGGGGAAGCGCGCATCTCCAACTTCCTGCCCTGGCAGCTCGCCTACGCCGAGCTGCTGTTCCTGCCGACGTTGTGGCCCGACTTCGACGAAGCGGGACTCGAGGCGGCGTGCCGCGAGTTCGCCCGCCGCCGCCGCCGCTTCGGCCGTGTCGACGACAAGACCGAGTCTGACCTGCGGCGCAGCACGCACGCACCGGTCGAATTGCTGCGGAGCAAAATCCAATGAACGACGCCGCCCGCGGACAGGTCGCTCGCAGCGACCTCTTCGAGATTCGCCGCATGCTGGCGCGCAGCGGAGCCTTCGACGGCTACCGCGCGGCGCCGGTCGCCTGGTCGGGTGCTCTCGCGCTGGTGGCGGGGGCGCTCCAGTATTCGATGGTGCCCGGCCCGCTCGCGTTCGTGGGGTTGTGGGTCGTCACGGCTGCGGTCAGCTTCGCGATGAACGTCGCGGTCATCGCGCGCACGTACGGAGCTTCGCCCCGCCAGTGGGAGCGCAGCCTCGCGTTCGCGGCGTTGCTCGACCTGATGCCGGCGATCGTCGCCGGCTTCGTCCTCACGGTCGCGTTCGTCGCGCGTGGACAGCTCGATCTGCTGCCAGGCGCCTGGATGGTGGTCTACGGCGGCGGCGTGCTCTCGTCGCGACGGCACGTTCCCCGCGGCTGCGCTTGGATCGGGCTCGCCTACGTGGCCGCGGGTGCGGCGACGCTGCTGCTCCTTCCGGCGACGACCGCGTTACGCGCGAACGTCATGGCCGCGGTCTTCTGCGTCGGGCAGCTGGCGCTCGCGTGGGTCCTCTCGCGCGGAGCAGGGCGTGAAGAGGAGGCGCGCGCATGAGCGCTCCACGCGACACCGACACCAAGGGGCGCTTCGCCTATCCCGAGCTCGATCGCGTGCTCCACGAGCGGGCGCGGCTTGGCATCCTCTCCTGCCTCATCGCCGGCCGCGGTCCGGTCGCCTTCGCCGAGCTGAAGGAACTCTGCGACCTCACGGACGGCAACCTCAGTCGTCACCTGAAGGCGCTCGAAGAGGCGGGGATCATCACGCTCGAGCGCGAAGAGAAGGAAGGCGGGCGTCCGACGACGTGGATCGCCTTCTCGCGCGGCGGTCGCAAGCGCTTCCTCGACTACGTCGAAGTGCTCGAGGCGATCGTGCGCAACTCCTCGATCGCCAAGAGCGGTCGACGGGTGACGTTGCCGATCGCTGCCGACGGCATCGGCCGCGTTCCGGCCTGATCGGCGCCCGATCGACGATCGCATGCGCCTTCGCCTCGCGAGCTGGAACATCCACAAGGGGATCGGCGGCATCGACCGGCTCTACCGGCCGGAGCGCATCATCGAGCAATTGCGCGCGATCGATGCCGACGTCTGCCTGCTGCAGGAAGTCGACGAGGGGGCGCGTCGCTCGCGCCTCGATCGCCAGGTCGACCTGATCGGTGACGCGCTCGGGATGGAGTGGCGGGCGTTCGAGCCCAACCACCATCTGAACGTCGGGCGCTACGGCAACGCGATCCTGTCGCGATTGCCGTTTCGAGCGGCGCACAACCTGAGCCTGACGCTGCCGCTGCACAAGCGCCGCTCGGCGCTGCACGTGAGAATTCCGTGCGCGGGACTGAAGCAGGGCCTTTGGGTCTTCAACTGCCACCTCGGACTCGCCGAAGCGGAGCGCCGACAACAGCTGCGCCGCGTGCTGCGGTTCCTCGACGAACACCACGGCAGCGACGAGCACGTGGTCCTGGCGGGCGACTTGAACGATGTCTGGCAGCGGCTCGGGCCGTCGGTGCTCCAGCCGGCCGGCTTCCGCAGCACGTTGCGCGCGCCGTTGACCTTCCCCGCGTTCCAGCCAGTACGGCCGCTCGACCGCATCTTCGTGCGCGGCGACATCGGCATCGTGAGTTGCGAGCGGGTCGAGGGCGTGCTGGCTCGAACCGCGTCGGATCACCGCCCGTTGGTGGTTGAGCTTTCGCTGCCCTGATCGGGGCCGCGTCGCCACAGCTCGACCAGCAGCAATGTGCCGACGCCGACGAAGGCGAGCAGCAAGTTGCTCCCGGCCACGATGAAGGCGGCGGCGCCGACGCCGGTTGCAGCGACCAGGAACGGCAGCCCGAACGTGGCGCCGCAGGAAGCGAACGCGTGCACGGTCAGCGCGATCTTCCAGCGATCCGTGAGCCGCGTCAGGATCAGCAGGTGCAGCAGGATGAAGAGGACGATCGGCACCGTGAACAGGTGGGGATGGACGATGTCGATCAGGAAGCGAGTCGTCTTTCGAGACGCCGCCGGCCGTCCCGCTGCCGGGCGCGTGTCCTCGATCTCCGCTTCTCCTGGCAGCAGCCCATCGCCGTGGTCCGCCGTGGCATCGCCGTTCCAGTAGAGGCGAGCGCCCGCCGGCGTGAACTCGGCGCGATCGGTGTACTTCAGCCCTCCAACCGCTAGCGCTGCCTCGATCGACAGCACGAACGCGGTGAGCAGCACGCGCGTCGGCAGCGGCAGCCGCGACAGATGGAGCTTCGGGCTCAGCGTGTAACGCACTCGCTTCGATCCTCCGCTCCCGGCCAGCGCGGGCAGCGGGAGGCCTCGCCGCGGCTCGGTACGAAACAGCCCGCGGCATCGGGAAGGGCGGCCAGCATGCCGAATCCCGCGTCGCGGCCGAGCACGTAGAGCGCGGTGGAAAGCGCATCGGCGCGCGCGCCGGTGGCGGCGAGCACGCTCGCAGAGGCGCTGCCGCGCACCGGTGAACCGTTCCGCGGATCGAGGAGGTGAGGCAGCCGTTCGCCGTCGAGTTCGATCCACTTCTCGTAGCCGCCCGAGGTCGAGAGCGCGCGGTCGCGCAGCATCACGACCTCGAGCGAGCGCTCGGCGCTGAACGGATCGCGCAGCGCCACCGGCCAGCCATCGCCTTCCTCACCCGGCCCGATCGCCCGCTGCGTGCTGCCGAAGTCGACCAGCGCGTTCGAGATGCCGTGCGCCAGCAGCGACGCGACGACCGCGTCGACCGCCATGCCCTTGCCGATCGCGCCCGGATCGAGCTGCACCGCGGGGTCGGTGAAGATCACCGTGGCCGCCGCTGCGTCGAACGAGACGTGGTCAAGACTCGCGTGGCCGACCCAACCGGCCAGCGTGCGGGCGTCGGGGCGGGTGGCGGGACCACCGCGGAAACCCCACGCCCGAACCAACCGTCCGATCGCGGGATCGAAGGCGCCGCCGCTCGCCTGCCAAAGTTCGCGCGACTGTCGCAGGAAGTCGGCGAGTGGCTCGCTGACCGGCACTGCGTGTCGCATCGCGTCGCGATTCACTCGCGTCAGTTCGCTGTCGTCGCGCCAGTCCGAGAGAACGGCGTCCAGCGCTTCCGCGGCGTCAAGCGCCTGCTGCACGAGCTCGTGCGCCCGCGGATCGGACGAAAGCGCGCGGACCGAGATCTCGCTGCCCATCACCAGGCGACGCGCGTCGACGGGCGTCGTGCTGGCGGTGGTGGGAGCGGGATCCTTGGCGTCCGTGAGCGCGATCTCCTTCGCGCCCGCACGGCGTGCTTGCGCGACGAGCGTGGCGGCTGCCCGTTGCGGGTAGAGCTGTCCGAGCAGCGTCAGGACCTTCCGCGTCCCGTTGCACAAGGCGTGCGAGGAGAGGGTGGCACCGCTGACGTGGATCACGTCGCGATGCACGGCGATCGGATCGGCGAGCGTGCGTCCTTCGAGTTGCTGCAGGAAGCGGCGCGAGCGCACCTCGCCGCCGTGCGACTCGCGATAGACCATCACGGCACAGCGGCGCACGCGGCCGTCGAGCTCGGCCGCCACGATGAAGGTGATCGGCTCGGTCTTGCCGATCTCGTTGGTGATGACCGCGAAGCCGTCGAGCGCTCCTTCGCGCAGCCCGTAGTAGACGAGGAAGCCCTTCTCCTCGAGCGTCCGCCCGAGCGCGGCCTCGAGCGCGCGCTTCTCGTCGTCGGAGAGGAGGCGGCGCACCTCGAGCGCGGCCGCGCAATCCGGGAAAGCGATCCGCAACGCCTGCGTCTTCGTCAGCAGGATCTGCGGGTCGTCGGCCGCGCTGCGCGGCGAGGCCACCGCCGCGAACGCGAGCATCAGCGAGGCGAGCCACGTCATGGTTGGGTCACGCTCAGAAGTAGGTGGCGATCGAGGCGACGAACGCGTCGTTGCGCGTCTCGGTCGTGGTGCCGCTCTCGGAATTGAACTGCCAGTCGAACTTGAGCACCGTCTGCGACTGGTTGGGACGGAAGTTCACGCCGAAGGTGAGCCGCTCGCGCTCGGCGCCATCGAGGTCGATGTCGTCCCAGCGCGCCACGAGCGTGATGCGCGAACCCGCATCGACCCAACCGTGCTGCTCGGCGGAGCGCAGGAAGTCGGGGTAGAGCCGGTAGTTGAGCTGCGCGTACCAACCTTGCAGGCGGTCGGGGATGCCCGCCGAACGGGCGAACGCGTCGGTCTGCAGGTGCGCGTGGGCGGCCTCGCCGAGCAGTTCGAAGCCGTCGATCACTCGCGCCGCGGTCCCGGTCGCACCGAAGAGGCGAGACACGGTTCGTCCATCGAGCGCCGCGTCGAACGCGAGGATGGTGAGCTCGTTGTCGCCGCTTTCGTCGTAGGCGCCGCGATGGCCCGAGAAGCCGAGGACCGCGCCGAGCGACGGACTCCATTCGAGGCGAGCGACCCCGGCGAAGCCGTTGTTGATGTCCTCGAAGGAGTGCTCGGTGCCGACCTCTTCGTGCGGTCGCCCGTTCTTCAGCCCGTCCTTGCGATCGAAGGCCGCGGTTCCGTCGTCGAGCAGCCCCTTGAAGCCGGTGGTGAGGTAGGCCTCGTACGTCAGCTGACCAAGCGCCGAGTCGGCGTCCGCAAGCGTGCCGAACGCGCCGAAGCCCGCTTCGCGCAGCGTCGTCGGGATCACCGTCGAATCGACGAGCGGTCGGTCGGTGAGTTCGTTCACCGGCGAGTCGTGCACGAGGTTGAACTTGCCGAGCGGCGACAAGATCACTCCCGCGCGGAAGTTGAACGGATCGGTGAAGCAGAGATCGACGACCGCGAACTCGACTTCGAGTTCGTGGCCATCCTCGATCTCGATCTCGGTGGCGAACTTCACGTGCTCGCTCGGCTGCGCGTAGATGAACGGGATGAGGCGATGGAAGCGCAGGTCGCGGTCGGCGTTGGTTGGGTCGCGGTACTCGAGGTCGACGTAGCCGCCGAGCGCGATGCCGTTGCTGCTCGCGAGGAACGGCTTGGTGTAGAGGCCGCCGAAGGCCTGCGACAGGCCGCTGTCGGCGAGCGCGCGACCGGGAGCACCAAGCGCATCGTCCGTCGCCGCGGCCGCGGTGCTTCCGGGAGCGCCGAGCTCGGCGAGTTCGCGGTCGAGCGCGCCACCGGCGGGCCGGTCGAGTCGATCGACGCGGCCCTGCAGTTCGCGATTCTCGCGTTCGACGCGATCGAGCCGTTCGAGCAGCTCGGCCTGAGTCGGGGCCGTCTGCGAGAACGCCATCGTCGGCGCGAGCAACGGGAGGAGCGCAGCAACTGGAAGCGATTGGAAGTGCATGGTTCCGTTGACCGGTTGGGTTTCGAGGAAGAACGAGGTGGGCGCGACGGCGGACTCGCCCCCCACGAAGGAGCGCGATCGTATTGAGACGGAGTCTCAGTATCAAGTGATGGGCCGTCGAATTTTCGGCGACGGTCCAGCCCACGGATACCCTCCGCCGACCTTGCGGCGTCGCCGGTGACGCTCGTTGCTGGAGTCCGTCGATGGCCACCACCGCTTCGCCGCCCGACCGTACTCGACGCGACTTCCTCGCCTGGTGCGGCGGCCTGGGCCTCGGCGCCACCCTGTTTCCACAAGCGCTCGCCGCGGTGACGCAGGAGGGGGCGCCAGTCACCCGCGCCGCCATCGAGGAGGCCGAGAAGCTCGCAGGGCTGGTCTTCACCGATGCCGAGCGCCGGCAGCTCGAGCGCTCCGTCAACGAACGGCGCGAAGCCTACGCGCGGTTGCGCGCGCGACCGTTGGCGATGGAGGTCGCGCCCTGCCTCTACTTCGATCCGGTCGCGCCGGGCCGCACTCGACCGCCCGCGGCCGCGCGCCGCGTCCGGCTGCCCGAACTCCTCGAGCCGGAGGCGCCCGCCGACTTGAACGAGCTCGCCTTCGCCTCGATCGGGCAGCTCTCGGCCCTGCTGCGCACGGGAGCGATCACCTCGGTCGAGCTCACCGAGATGTTCCTCGCGCGGCTCGCCAAGCATGACCCGACCCTCTTCTGCACGGTGACGTTGCTGAACGAGCGTGCGCTGGCGCAGGCCGCGGCGGCCGATCGCGAAATCGCGGCGGGTAAGTGGCGCGGCCCGCTGCATGGCATCCCGTGGGGCGCGAAGGACCTGCTCTACACCAAGGGCGCGCGCACGACCTTTGGCGCTGAACCGTTTCGCGAGTTCGTCCCGGAACTCGACGCGGCGGTGGTCGAGCGGCTCGATGCAGCCGGAGCCGTGCTCATCGCCAAGCTCTCGCTCGGCGCGTTGGCGATGGGGGACCTCTGGTTCGGCGGGATGACGCGCAATCCTTGGCAGCTCCAGCAAGGGTCGAGCGGTTCGTCGGCGGGCTCGGCGGCGGCCACGGCCGCGGGCCTCGTTCCGTTCGCCATCGGCAGCGAGACGCTCGGATCGATCGTCTCGCCCGCGACACGCTGTGGCGTCACTGGGCTGCGGCCGACCTTCGGACGCGTTTCACGCCACGGCGCGATGGCGCTCTCGTGGTCGATGGACAAGCTCGGGCCGTTGTGCAGGAGCGCGCTCGATTGCGCATTGGTCTTCGCGGCACTCGAGGGGCGCGACGAGCGCGATCGGACGACGGTTGACCTCGGCTTCGACTTCGACGCGACGCTGCCGCTGTCCGCGCTGAAGATCGGCTACTTGAAAGCGGGCTTCCCGGCGGGCGGGCCGAAGGCCGATCGCGACGTGCTCGACCTGCTGCGGGCGCAAGGGGCGACGCTTTCGGCGGTGGAGCTGCCGGACGCGGGTGCCAATGACCTCGCGGACATGCTGGTGGTGGAAGGCGCGTGCGCGTTCGACGAGCCGACGCGCGACGGACGTCTCGGGCAACTGCGCGAGCAGGGGCCGAGCGCGTGGCCCAACCTCTTCCGTGCGGCTCGCTTCTTCCCGGCGGTCGAGTTCCTGCGCGCGGCGCGCCTGCGCACCGTGCTGCTCGAGGAGACGGCTCGCGCCTTCGCCGACTTCGATGTCATCGTGACGCCGCCGTTCGCAGGCGAGGTCCTCGCGCTCACCAACTTGACCGGCCATCCGGCGCTCGTGCTGCCGAACGGGTTCACCAAGCAGGGGACGCCCACCAGCATCAGCTTCGTGGGCAAGCTCTACGGCGAGTCGGAACTGCTGCGCGTCGGCGCGGCGTTCCAGCAGGCGACCGATCACCACTTGAAGATGCCGCCGCCGTTCGCCGTATGAACCCGAGCCGCAAAGCGCGACTCGCGCCGCGGCGGCTCAGTGACCGGTCGACGGCGCCGCAGGCGGAGTGGTCGGCGCGGCAGGTGCGGACGGTGGCGTTGCGTGGCCGCTGCCGCCGTGTCCGCTCGGAGGGGCGTCGGGATCGGGGCTGAAGTTCGCGGCGATCATCCCGCCGGTCACGAAGCCGGCACCGAAGCACATGATCCCGACCATGATGCGGGTGCCCAGCGGCTGCCCGCCCGAAACGAGCCAGTCGATCGCGAAGGCGACCACGCCACCGATGACGGACCAGCGGAGGATCTTGCTGACGGATGCGTTCATGGCGGCAATCCTTGCGAAGCGCAACGCCGGGCGCGGCGAACGAGGGGCGCGAGGATAGCTCGCCCTCGGGTCGGCGCGAAGCACCGCCATGGGCGAGCGCTCTCCGGCGCTCGGCTCACTTCCACGCCAGCAGGTAGGCGACCCAGGAGTCCTCGTTGACCGCGTGCTCGACGCGGCGGAAGACGCCGCTGCCGTCCCCGTTCTTGTCGTAGAGCTCCCAGAGGATGTCGACCTTGCGGAAGCCGGCGTCGAGCAGCGCCTCGCGGGTTTCGGGCAGCGTCCATACTCGCCAGTCGTAGCGGTAGACGTTGCGCCGCACGCTGCCGTCCGGGAACTCGAAGTGGATGCGCCGGATCGAGCGGTGGGTGATGGGGTCGACGGGACCTTGATCCCAGACGTACGTGAAGCCGCCCATCCGCCGCTCGTCCTTGCAGACGGCGAACGAGCCGCTCCCGCCGTGGATGTCGAGCGCGAAGAGTCCATCCTTGGTCAGCGCGCGATGGGCCGCACGGAAATAGTCGACCAGCGTCGCGCGCTCGAGGAAGACGCACCAGCTGAAGTTGAAGGCGCAGGAGACGTCGGCCGGTTCCGTGCGCGCGGTCAGGACGTTGCCGCGCACGAAGCGCATGCGCTTCGCCTCGGCGCCGTCGGGGTTGGCCGGCTGGAAGTGGCGCTTGCGTCCCCACGCCATCGTGCGCGCATCGAGGTCGACGCCGATCGCGGTACGGCGCGGGTCGCCCTTGATCCACTCGGCGCACATGTAGCTCGTGCCGGCGAAGTCTTCGCGCAGCGTGAGCGGCTTGCGGCCGCGCACCTTCACGAACCAGCGTACGAGCTGATGGATGTCGGCGACCGGATCCTGCACCGACTTCTCGTAGAGGTCGTGCGGGTCGATCCGATGCGCGGTGTAGCGGTGGCGGGTCACAGGCGAAGTCCCCTTCTTCCGACGGTCAGCGACGCCGACCCGACTCGTTCGAATCCTGCGGCGCGTTGGTCAGCCGCGGCGTGATCTCGGCCAGCGCGTAAGCCATCACCGCCATCGCGGCGACGTTCAGCGCGAGCTCGTGCGGATCGACCTTGTCGGGCGTGTCGGCGGGCGTGTGGTGGTAGTCGAAGTACCAGTGGCTGTCCTGCTGCAGGCCGAGCGTCGGGACTCCGGCCTTCCGCATCGGGCCGATGTCGGCCCCGCCGCCGCCCTTCGAGACGCTGCCCGCCCCGATGCCGCGCAACAGCGCGCCGAGCTGCGTCACTCGCGCGAGATCGTCGTCGGTGCTGGTGCAACCGAAACCGAGCGGTCGACCGGCGCCACTATCCGCCTCGATCGCTGCCACGTGGTTGGCGAGTTCGCCCGCGTGCTCGGCGGCGTAGCCGTCGCCGCCGCGCAGCCCGTTCTCTTCGTTCATGAAGAAGACCAGCCGAATCGTGCGGCGCGGTCGCAGTCCCGATTCCCGGATGAGGCGCGCCGCTTCCCATGCGATCACGACCCCGGCGCCATCGTCGATCGCGCCCGTGCCGAGGTCCCACGAGTCGAGGTGGCCGCCGATGACGACGATCTCCTCGGGCTTCTCGCGGCCGACCAGATCGGCGACGACGTTCGCCGATTCGACGTCGGGCAGCGTTTCGCAGCCCAGCTCGACGGCGACCTCGACGGGTCGATCGCGCGCCAGCAAGCGCTCGATCATCTCCGCGTCCTCGGCGGAGATCGCCACGGCGGGGATCTTCGGCACGCCCTCGTCGTAGCGCATCGCGCCGGTATGGGGCAATCGCGCATTGCCGGTGCCGACGCTGCGGATCATCACCGCGACCGCGCCGAGCCTGGCGGCCGCGCTCGCGCCGCCGCCGCGGATCGAGACGGTCGGACCGTAGCCCGACGTCGCACCGCCATCGCGCTCCATCTTGCGCGTGAAGAGGACGATCTTCCCGCGCACGTCGGACGGCGCGAGCTTGGCCAGCGACTCGAGGCTCGCCGTGGCGATCACCGGGGCGCGGATCGCCTGACCATTCGTGCCGATGCTGCCGCCGAGCGCGCAGGCCGCGAGCTCCTGGCCGCGCGGCGCCGCCAATGCCACCTTGCAGTGGCCGCGCACCCAATGCGGGACCATCACCTTCTCGGGATGGACGTTCTCGAAGCCATCCGCCCGCAGCCGCTCGAGGCACCACTCGACGGCGAAGTTGGCGTTCTCGCTGCCGGAGAGTCGCGCTCCGCAGTCGTCGCACAATTGCGCCAAGGTCGCGCTGGCGCGGTTGCTCACCAGCGCGCGGCCGACCAGCTTCGCGGCCACATCGAGCAGCGGCTGCGCGAGCGGCGGCACCTCGCCGGGATCGAGCGGAGCGCCGAGGTTCTTGTCATCGAGCCACGGACTCTCCGATTGCGTCGGCGGCGTGCCTTGCGCCAGGAGCCACGTGCACGCGATGGCGATCCATGTACCCATGAGCGGACCTCCGAAGGAAGCGCGGGACGATAGCGCTGCGCGGTGGCGGGACCGTCGCGCGTGGCGAGCGAACGGTTTCGCTGCGGTGCTCACCGTCGAGGATCCCGACGGCAACGTGCTGTCGCTCGCGCAACTGCCGCCGCCGCAACGGCCGCGCTGAGCGCCTTCAGTTCGAAGCGGGCGGCTCCTCCGTCGGCGCGGGGTCGACGCGCGCGCGTCCCGCCTTCGCCAACGCCTGGCGCAGCAAGAACTCGATCTGCGCATTGACGCTGCGCAAGTCATCGCGCGCCCAGCGCTGCAGGGCGTCGAAGAGGCGCGGGTCGAGCCGCAGCAGATAAGGCTTACGTTCGTTGGGCAAGCGGTGCGCGCCGCCGGTCCGCCGTCAGCGGCCGGCCACGCCTCCCGATCACGAGTACAGGGAGCCGACGTTCACGACGGGAGTCGACTGGCCATTGCTGCAGAGCACGACCAGCAGGTTGCTGACCATCGCGGCTTTCCGCTCGCCATCGAGCTCGACGATCTTCTTCGATTCGAGTCGCTCGAGCGCCATCTCCACCATGCCGACCGCGCCGTCGACGATCTTCTGGCGGGCCGCGATGATCGCGCTGGCCTGCTGGCGCTGCAGCATCGCGTGGGCGATCTCCGGCGCGTAGGCGAGGTGGGTGATGCGCGCTTCGACGATCTCGACGCCCGCCTGTTCGAGGCGCTCGCGGATCTCCTCCTTCAGCTTCGCCGCCACCTCGGCGGGATGGCTGCGCAGCGCAACGGCGCCATCCTCGTGCGGGTCGTAGCTGAAGTGGGTGGCGAGGTTGCGGACCGCCGACTCGGCCTGCACGTGGACGAAGTTCTGGTAGTCGTCGATCTGGAACAGCGCCTGCGCGCTGTCGACCACGCGCCATACGACCACGACCGCGATTTCGACCGGGTTGCCGTCCTTGTCGTTGACCTTCAGCTTCTCGCTCTCGAAGTTGCGGACGCGCAGCGAGACGGCCTTTTTCGATGCGAAGGGGTTGGTCCAATGCAGCCCCGACGTGCGCACGGTGCCGAGGTAGTTCCCGAAGAGCGTGACCGCGCGCGCCGAGTTGGGCTCCACGGCGAAGAGCCCTGGAAGGCAGATGATCGAGGCGACCATCGTCAGCGCGAAGACGATGCAGAGCCACTCGAAGCCGCGCTGGTTGGCGGCCACGATCAGCAGGGCGAGGCTCCCGAAGATGCCGAGCAGCAACACGCCGAGCATCGGGATGCCGGCTCGCGCCGCGAACGGCCGCTCGATCTGGACGGGGCGGTTTTCAATCACTGGCATAGTGCGGTCTCCGTGTAACAATGATATCACGGAGATTACTCATGACGGTCCGCTGCGGTTCACCGCCCAGGCGAAACGGGACTCACGACACCACGCGCGATCACGCCTCCGTCGCGTGGATCCGCCGGCGCCGCGACCACTCGAACGCGCCGTAGAGCAGCAGTCCGATGCAGAAGACCCAAACGCTCCGCTCCTTCGCGAGCGGTTCCGCGAAGAAGAAGTGGAATCCGAAGACCCAGATCGAGAGCAGCAGGAAGAGCGCCGGCAACCATGGATAGCCCCACGCGCGATAGGGGCGCAGCGCGTCGGGCCGCTTGCGGCGCAGCACGAAGAGGCCGAAGGCGCAGAGCGTGAAGCCGAGCCAGTCGAAGAAGGTCGCCATGTCCAGCAGGTCGAGCACGTCGCCGAGCAGCAGGTGGACCGTCGCCGCGAGTCCTTGCACCGCGATCGCGAGCGCCGGCGTTCCGTAGCGCGGATGGAGCCGGCCGATGGGGCGGAAGAAGAGGCCGTCCTGCGCCATCGCGTAGTAGATGCGCGGCGTCACCATCAACAGCGCCTGCGTGATGGCGAAGGTGCTGGTCATCACCAGCGCGGCAACGAACAGCTCCCCGCCGGCGATGACGCGTCCTGCCGCATCCGCGGCGGGCGTGCCGGTCGCCGCGACTCCTGCGGGCCCCAGCACCGCGACCAGCGCGCCATTCAGCGCGAGGTAGAGCACGACGACGCCGACCGTGCCGATCAGG
Organism: Planctomycetota bacterium; assembly: GCA_031409275.1. GTDB lineage: Bacteria > Planctomycetota > B15-G4 > B15-G4 > SIAN01 > SIAN01. The sequence goes on along the minus strand of JANNXA010000010.1, from coordinate 27,771 downwards.
ATTCCGAGCGGCAGCGTGCGCCGCGCGTTCTTCACTTCGGACCCCACCGCCGCGACGTTCTGCCAGCCGCCGTAGGTGAACATCGCCTTGAACAACGCCGCGTTGAACGCCGCGAGCGTGACACCGCCGACCGCAAGCGCCTGCGGTCCGAGCCCGCGCGCGGCGCGCAGTTCCTCCGCGATCGCCACCCCGCCATCGGCGGGAAACGCCTCGCCGCGCACGATCGCGACCGCCCCCAGCGCGATCACCGTCACGATGCCGAGCAGCTTCGCCACCATCGCCACGTTCTGGACGGTCGCTCCCAACCGCAACCCGCGGATGTTGAGCCACGTGAAGCCGACGATCAGAGCGAACGCGACCGCCTTCTCGCCAGCGTCTCCGGCATTTTCCGTGCGCCCGGAGATCGCGGAGAAGAGCGGGACGAGCGGGCGACCGATCGCCTCGAGCCCGCCGCCGCCGTCGCCGCTCGCGAAGAGCAGCGCGAGATGGCGCGCGAAGATCCGGCCGACCCACGCGATGGCGTTGGAGACGATCGCCGCGAGCAGCAGCCAGCCGAACATGAAGGCGGGGAAGCGGCCGAACGGCTCCTTGACGAAGACGTACTGCCCGCCGGTTCGCGGGAACATCGCGGCGAGTTCGGCGAAGACGAGCGCCCCGGTCAGCGCAATCACGCCGCCGAGTCCCCAGATCGCGAAGATCCATCCGGTGCTGCCGACCTGCGCCGCGATCGCCGCCGGGTTGGCGAAGCAGCCCGCGCCGATGATGCAGCCCATCACGATCATCGTGGCATCGAACAGCCCGAGGACGGGTTTCTGCTGCGGCGGGGCGTTCGCGTCGAGGTTCGAGGTCGCGTCAGCCACGCGGTCGGCCATCGGCCTGGCTCCGCGGCGCCTTGGCGTCCATCAGTCGCCCTTCTCGATGCGGTAGGAGTCGTCCTCGAAGTGCTGGGTCGAGAACTCGAACAGCTCGCAGTCGTCGATGCCGGTGAACTGGTGCGCCGTGCCTTGTGGGATTTCGAGGCAGTCGCCCTTCTTCATCACGAAGGACTCCTCCTTGCCGTCCGGATGGCGCAGCCGCATCTGCACGCTTCCGCTCTGCACGTAGAACGTCTCGTACTTGACCTTGTGGGCATGCAGGCTGCAGCGCTTGCCCGCCTTGACGAAGAGGATCTTCCCGCAGTAGCGCTCGTCGTTGTGGATCCAGACTTCGTGGCCCCAGCCCTTGGGTTGGAGGTGCACCGGCTTGCGCATCTGGGCGCGGACGGGGTTCATGGACGCTCCTTGAGCGCGCTTGCTCGCGCGCACGCAGGCGCGAGACTCTACCCGCGTGGCCGCTGGCGGCATGCGCTGCGGGCACCTGGGAGTGACCCTTGAGCGATGCCATCGAAGCGGAGCTGCACGCGGTGCTCCCGGCCGACTTGCCGCGCCGCGCGGCCGTGATCGCCGGTGCGACCGAGCACGCGCGCCTGCTGCTCGCCGCCAACGAGACGCTGAATCTCACGCGCATCACGTCGCCGCGTGAGCTCGCGGTCAAGCACGTCCTCGACAGCTTGCTGCCGTGGCGGCGCTTCCTCGAGCTGTTCCCCGAGAGCGCCGGCGCGCCGCGCGCGACACTCGCCGATCTCGGCAGTGGCGGCGGCTACCCCGGTGTGCTGCTCGCGCTGCTGTTGCCGCACGTGCAGGTCACGCTGATCGAGTCGATCGGGAAGAAGGCGGCGTTCCTGCGCGAGGTGGTCGCGGCGATGAAGCTCGACCACGTGACCGTCGAGTCGCGCCGCGGCGAAGAGTGGCTGGCCGACCATCGAGTCGATGTGCTCGCCGTGCGAGCGGTCGACTCGGCGCGCGAGCTGTTGCGCCTGCTGAAGCCGCTGCCGAAACGCTGCGGCCGGCTCGTGCTCTACAAGGGGCAGGATGTCGACCACGAGCTTGCGCAGGCCGCAAGCGACGCGCAGAAGCAGCGTCTCGCGGCGGCGATCACGTTTCGCGGCGCGTTGCCCGACGGTGGCGCGGTGCGCTGCCTGCTCGAGTACTCGCCGCAAGACCCGCCGGAGCCGCCTTGATTCGATGAAGACGCCGGCGCCCGACCTCGTCGATCGGACGCCGGCGCCAGGATCACGTCAAGGCGTGTCGTTCAGGGCGTGCCGGTCGTCGCCGCAGGCTTTCCGTAGGCGTAGACCGTGTACTCGTTCCAGATGCCCAGGATGCTGAAGGTCTCGAGGTCGGCGTAGTAGACCTCCTCGAGTCCGTTGCGCTTCATCACGTCACCGATCGCGTTGCTGTTCCACAGCAGGTCGACCTGGACGCTGGTCATCGGGACGTGGACGTGCGTCACCGCTGCCGATCCGATCTGGTCCTTGCCGGTGAAGACCGGCGTCGACGAGAAGTTCGTATCGAGCGGTTCGTGCGTGTGCTGATAGATGCGCCCGACCATGCACGCCGACAGGAGCGGCGCGAGGACGAGCGCACTGGCGATGCGCGCGCGCATGTCAGTCGCCGTAGACGACGGTGGTCTGGCGCCCGTAGACGAACCAGAGCACCGAGAACCACTCCTCGTCGGCGTGGTTCAGCGTGGTGATGCCGCCGTTCGCCGCCGCCGCCTGCGTGCTGGCGTCGCCCCAAGCGACCAGTCCGAGGATCTGGTGATTCGAGGCGGTCCCGGTCTTCGCGCCGAGCTTGGTCTGCTGCAGATCGGTGTCGAGCGGTGACTTGATGTTGGCGTAGATGCAGCCAGGCAGAGCCAGCGCGGCCAGGCCGAGGAGCAGAGCGAGCGGACGCTTCATCGACGATCTCCGGAAGGTTTTAGGCTGAGTTGCCGGGAGGTGTGCTCCCGGGCGAAGGCGGCACAGTAGCGCCGCTGCCGCCGCGGTAGCTGCGTTCCAGCAGTTCGGCGACGTGCAGCACCTCGATGCCTGGAAGCTCGTGCGCCGCGCCGCTCTTCAATTGCAGATGGCAGCCCGGGTTGGCGGTGACGATCACGTCGGGTCGCGCGCCCTTCAGCTGCTCCATCTTCTGGTCGAGCAACTGCAGCGACAGCTCGGGCTGCGTCACGCTGTAGAGACCGGCCGCCCCGCAGCAGGTGTCCTGGCCGACGAACGGCACCAGCGTCACGCCGGGAATCGCCGCCAGCAGGCTCTTGGGCGCCGCGGAGATGCGCTGCGCATGGGCGAGATGGCAGGGCTCGCTGTAGGCGACCTTCAAGTCGAGCCGGCCTTGCGGCGCCACCAGCCCCTTCGCGGCGAGGAACTCGTTCCAGTCGACGACGCGCGCACCGAAGCGCCGGGCACGCTCCGCCCACGTCGGATCGTTCTCCAGCAGGCGACCGTACTCCTTCATCGCGGAGCCGCAGCCGGCGGAACTGACCACCACCGGTTCCGAGTCGCCGTCGAATGCCTCGATCGTCTTCTTCGCCAGCGCGCGCGCCGCATCGAGGTCGCCGAAATGGGCCGGCAGCGCTCCGCAGCACGGTCGCGATGTCGGGCAGCGCACCTCGAAGCCGTTCTCCGCGAGGACCGCGATCGAGGCGCGGTTGGCGCCGGGCAGCAACTCGTGCGCGACGCAGCCGACGAGGAATCCGACCTGGCCGCGCGCGGCTCCTCGTGCCGCGGTCACGGCCGGCGGCTCGACCCGTTGCGCGAGCGGCGGGATCGTGGGCAGCAACTGATCGCGCAGCACCGTCTTCGCGCCGAACAGCTCGATCAGCCCGAGCTTGCGCAGCAGACCGCGCAGGCCGCTCTCGCGATAGAAGCGCAACAGCATCGCCATCCAGCGCACTCGCGCCGGATGGGGCAGCACGTGGCGGAAGAAGGCGCGTTTCACGCGGAAAGAGAAGCCGCTGCGTGCGGGCGTCGATTCCACGAGGTCGCGCGTCAGCTCCATCATCTCGCCGAACTGGACCCCCGACGGGCAGACCGTCTCGCAGGCGCGACAGACGAGGCAGCGGTCGATCTCGCCGATGGTGTCGACGGCCGGCTCGATCCGCTTCTCGGCGAACGCGCGCATCAAGTAGATGCGCCCGCGCGGCGAGGCGGCCTCGTTGCCGGTCAGTCGATAGGTCGGACAGACCGGCAGGCACAGCCCGCAATGGACGCAGTCGAGCGCCCGCTGGTCGAGGAGGATCTTCGCGTGCGCATCCAAGTCAGGGGCCTCTTCGGTCGGGGTTGAAGCGGCGGTGCGGGTCGAGTTCATCGCGCAGCTTCACGGCGAGCGCGGCGGCAGCCGCCGTCTCGGCGCGATCGGGCAGAGCGGCCCGCAGTTCGGGCGGGCCGGCCGTGACGAACAGTGCGCCGCCGTGCGCCGCGACATCGCGGTGAAGCGCCACGATCCCGAGCGCGAGCGACTGGGAGAGCGGCCCGCCGGCGCCGTCGGTGGCGAGGCGGATGCTGCCGACGCCGCGCACCAGATCGAGCGCGACGCGGCCGGCGCCAAAGCGCAGCAGCGCGGCGACGGTCGCCGCGGTCGCGCTCGGCGCGAAGTGCAGCGACACGAGAGCGCTGTCGATTTCGTCGTGAGACGAGAAGGCCGCGGCGGCGTCGCGCAGCGACCGCGGTCGCGCGGCGTGGCTGCCGTCGGCGAGCGTCTCGCGCGACCAAGGGCCACGCGCGGTCAATGCGGCCTCGAGCGCGCCGGCCTGCGCATGGGCCGCGGAGGTCGCGCCCTGGAAGCGGGCGAGCAGTTCGCCCTCGAGCGCGCCGCTTTGCAATTGCCCGACGAAGTGGCCGCCCGCCGGCGCGAAGCCCGGTTGCGCCAGCGCGTCGCCGAACTCGGCCAGCGCCGATGGATCGCGGCAGCTCGCCCGCGTGACGAGGTCGCATTCGGGCAGCGGCCGCAGACGCAGCGTTGCTTCGACGACGATGCCGAGCGTGCCGAGCGCGCCGTGGTGGAGCTTCATCAAGTCGTAGCCGGCGACGTTCTTCACGACGCGGCCGCCCGACTTGCCGAAGCGCCCATCCGCGTAGAGGACGCGCAAGCCGAGCAGGTGATGGCGCAGCGTGCCGTGGCCGGCAGCGACCAAGCTCGTCGTCTGCGCGGCGATCATCCCGCCGAGGGTCGCCTCGTCGCGATCGGGCGGCTCGACCGCGAGCCATTGGCGGTGGCGGCGGAGCTCGTCCTGCAGCGTCGCGAAGCGGATCCCCGCCTCGACCGTGACCACGAAGTCGGCCACCGAATGGTCGACGATGCGATCGAGTCCGCGCATGGAGACGGCGAGCGCGCTGCGCCTCGGTGGTGCTCCGCACGCCAGCGCGCTGCCGCCGCCGATGACCAACAGCGACTCCTCGGCGACGGTCGCCTCGAGCACGAGTTCGCGCAGTTCCGCGGCGCTCCGCGGCGTCGCGAGGCGATCAGGCAACGCGTCGCGCAACGCCGCGCGCTGCGCCGCGCTCCAGGTCGCCGCGGTCGTCGCGATGCCGCGCGCGGCGAGCCTCGTCGCCAGCGCCTCGCGCGGAGCCGTCGCACTCAATGGGTCACTCCCTCGATCGAGATGCCGTGGCGAAACTCGACGCACACCTTGGCGCCGGGGAGCACCTTGTCGGGGTTGCACAGCCCGAGCGGGTTGAAGGCGCGGCGCACCTGCGCGAAGCGGTCGAGGTCATCGGAGGAGAACATCAGCGCCATCGAGTCGCGCTTCTCGAGGCCGATGCCGTGCTCGCCCGACAGCGACCCGCCCACTTCGAGGCAGGTCGCGAGGATCTTGTCGCCCGCACGCAGCACGCGCGCCACTTCGTCGGCGTCGCGGCCGTCGTAGCTGATGTTCGGGTGGAGGTTGCCGTCGCCGGCGTGGAAGACGTTCGAGAGGCGGACGCCCTCTTCGGTGGCGATGGCTCGCACTCGCCGCAGCACCTCGGGCAGTCGCGAGCGCGGCACCACCGCGTCCTGCACGTAGAGATCGGGCGAGAGGCGTCCAAGTGCTCCGAAGGCCCCTTTGCGGCCTTTCCACAGCTTGAGCCGCTCCTCCGCCGTGGCCGCCTCGCGCGAAACGAAGGCGCCGAACTCGGTGGCGATCGTGCGCACGCGCCGCGCATCCTCCTCGACCTGCGCGGCAATGCCATCGAGCTCGACGAGCAGCACCGCATCGGCGTCGGTCGGGTAGCCGGCCTTCAGCACCGACGCCTCGACCACACGGATCGTGGTCTGGTCGAGCATCTCGAGGGCGGCGGGCAGAATGCCGTCGGCGACGATGCGGCTCACCATCTGGCACGCCTGCTCGATGTCGCGGAACGCGAAGAGAAAGGTGCGGATGACGGCGGGGTTCGGCGTGAGGCGCACCGACAGCTCGGTGGCGATGCCGAAGGTTCCTTCGGAGCCGACGAACGTTCCGACCAGGTCGAGGCCGGGCAGCTCGTTTTGCGGGCCGCCAAGCTCCGTGATGGTGCCGTCGGGAAGCACCACGCGCAGCCCCACGATGTGGTCGGTCGTGGTCCCGTACTTCATCGTGTGGGGTCCGCCCGAGTTCTCGGCGACGTTGCCGCCGAGGGTGCAGGCGCTCTGGCTCGAGGGGTCAGGGGCGTAGTGGAGGCCGAGCGGCCGGACCGCGGTCGACAGATCGGCGTTGATCACGCCGCACTCGACCCTCGCCAGCCGATCGCGCGGCCGCACTTCGAGGATCCGGCGCAGCCGCGCGAGCTCGATGACGATCCCGGTCTCGCATGGCAGCGCGCCACCCGAAAGACCGGTTCCGGCGCCGCGCGGCACGAAGGGCGTGCCGGTCTCCGCGCACCAGCGGACCACCGCGGCGACCTCTTCCGTGGTGCCAGGCAGCACGACCGCGCGCGGCTGCTTTCGAAAGTGGGTGAGTCCGTCGGACTCGTAGGTCAGCAGCTCGGCGCGACCGGTCAGGACGTGCGAGCGCCCGACGATTCGTTCGAGGGCGGCGCTCATCGCCGGCTCAATTGAGCGCAGCCAGCGCCTTCTCGATGCGCGGCGCGATGGCGGTGTTGGCGAACGTGACCACGTACTTCTCGAGGCGGCCGCGCACCTCCGCTCGCAGGTCCTTCGGCTTCCCGAGCAGTTCGATCGCGTTCTCCAGCAGCACCTCGCCGGCGAGTTCGCGCTGGAAGGACTTGTCGTCCTTCCACGTCTGGTGCAGCCGCGCCGCCTCGATGGCGGACGGGACGACCGCGAAGATCTTCACCGCGTTGTCGAGTTTGGTGCGCGCGCGTCCCGGGTAGCCCGCGGCTCGCAGCTCCTTGGCGCTCGTGACCAGCTTCTTCGCGCCATTCTCGAGGTTCTTCTCGATCTGTTCGGCGACGGCCTTCAGCGCTGGATCCGCTTTGGGGTCGTTCACGATGCGCCGCGCCGCTGCTCCCGCCTTCGGGAGGTCGCCCGTGCCGTAGGTCGCGAGCGCGGGTGGGAGGTCGGCGATGGGCTCGACCCAGAAGGAATCGATCAGACGCGCGAGCGCTTTCTTGAGTGACTCGTTGCTCTCCGGGGTCGTGTTCGAGCCGTGCCAGCGGACGATTCCCTCGGCGTCGACGAGGAGCGTGCGCGGAGTGCCGATGACGCCGCCGAGGCCGATCCGCTGGATCGCCGCGCTGTCGCGGTCACGCATGACCGGCAAGTAGATGCGCGCAGCGGCGAGCGCCGCCCGGACGTTGGTGTCGACGAGCGCTGGCGCTCCCTCGACGCGCGGCCACGCCGTCGCGATCCCGACGACTTTGACGCGCGCGTCCTTCTCGTAGGTGACCGCCAACTGCTGTGCTGCCGGGAGCGAGTGGTCGGTGGAGGCCGCGTTTCCGATCTCGAGGAACTCGAGGACCGCGATGCGCCCGTTCAGTTCATTGACGAGGACCGGAGCACCTTGCACCGCGTGCGACAAGTCGAGTGGCGGGCAAGGCTGGCCGACCAGCGGGCTCTCTTGCGGCGCGAAGCCCAGCGCAACGAGCAGGAGGGTGGCAGCGAACATCCGAATAGTCTCCGCAGTCGATCGGGAACGAGGGGGTGCATCATGCCGTTCGTGGACCGGCGCGATCTGCCGGTACGGCCGGGAATTCAACCATAGTCAGGAGCGGAGATGGTCCGCCGCAGTCGAGGATTCCTGGTCGGATCGCTGCTCGCGGCCGCGGTCGGCTGCGGCGAGCAGGCGGATCCGCCGCGACCGCCGGGGCCGGAGGTTGGCGGTTCGGTTGCCGTACGAGCTGCCGCCGTGGTCGAAGCGGCGCTCGCCGGCCGGTTCGACCAGGCGGTCGCCGCCGCGCGCCCTGGCTCGCCGTTGCAGCAGGAGTTGCAGCTCGGTGAGAGCCGCCCGCCAGCATGGCTCGCGAAGGCGGCTGGGCTCGATCTCGCGGCCGAGCAGCGCCTCGCGATCGATCCGCTGCTCGAACTCGCGCTGATCCCCGGCGCGCGGGGGCGAAACGACGAGAGCCTGGTGGTCGTGATGCGGCGAGCGGAGCTCACGACGGCATGGCAGCCGGCGGCGGTCGCGAGCGTGCCCGCGCTGACTCTCTTCGACGGATTGGCGCCGGTCGACGGCGATTTCCCCGCGTCGACGATGCGGCGGCTCGTGTTGCTGCTCGATGGGTTGCTGCGTGCTGCGTTGACTGAACGCCGCAGCGACCTCGCCGAGTTCGTCAGCGCCGACGCTCCGCCATGGGGCTTGCGCGCGTCGTGGCCGCCGATCCTGGCCGCGCCGCGCGACGGTCGTTCGGTGACGGCCTCGATCGCCACGTTCACGGTGCGTGCGCAGGCGCGGTCGGCGTTGCTGGCGGCGGCGCGCATCGATCGCTTCGAAACGACCGATCCGTCGCAAGTCGGCGCGCCCGTCGACGCGACGTTGACGCCGCCCCTTCGTAGCGAGTGCCTGATCCTGTACCGGCCCCTCTCTCCGCGCGTCAGCGGCACCGCATGGGGTGTTGCGATGATCTTCGTGGTGGGCGAAGCGCGCGACGAGTGAGGTGTCATTTGGGCAGCGCGAGCTGCTCCGCAAGGTGCGTTGCCGCCGCTTCGAGCCGCTTCGCGGCGATGCCGGCCGGAGGCAATGCGATCCAGGCGGCGGTGGTGGCGGCAAGCAGGTCACGCACCAGCTCGGGCGTGACGATGCGTCCGTCGGCGAGGTGCGCGCGGTGACGCAGCCACTGCCGCAGCAACGCGCGCCGCAGCGCAGCGCTGCTGCGACCCTCGACGCGACCGTCGCACTCGACCCGCTCGGCGCCGGCTCCGTGCGCCGCTTCGAAGCAGACCAGCGCGTTGAGGTTCGCTTCGAGGGCGATCCCGTTCCGCTCGCCGCGCGGCGGCGCGAGCAGCGCCTCCTCGAGCGCGGGGCTGGTCGGGTCGTCCTCGCCGTGCCGCGACTCGGGTCGCGTGGCGCGGACGAAGCGGCGCCACGCCAGTTCGACGAGCGCCTCGTCGGCGACTGCGACGCCATCGAAGCCGACGACGACGGCCGCATCGAAGCTGGCGCACAGCGACTCGAGAGCGTGACTCGCGGACGTCGCGCGCAGGGAGGGCGCGGGCCGCAGCGGTCCGAGCAGCGCGCGCACGCCGCGGCGGCGCGCGGTCGCGACCACGAGGCGCTCGGCCGCCGCTGCCGCCGGCTGCGCGCCGAGCAGGAGATCGAGGTCGGGCGCAAGCTGCGTCGGATCGTCGCCGAAGCGTTCGAGCGTGCTCGTCGCAAGCTCCACGCGATCGAGCAGCAGCGCCGTCGCGTGAGGCCGGAGTTCGAACAACATCTCGTCGAGCTCGAACAACGCCGGCAGCGTGTCGACGACGATCACCGCTCGCAACGCGCCTGCTGGAAGCGCGAGTTGCTCGCTCGCCAGCCGCAACAGGTCGTTCCAGAGGCGCGCCTCGAGGTGGTTCTCGAGCGGCGGCAGCAGGCAGGTGAGCGGCGCGAAGGGCGTCCTGGCCGCGGCGCGCGCACTGAGTTCGATGGCGAAGTCGTGCAGCGCGGCTGCGACCGGTCGACCATCGAGGACGAGGCGCGATTCGTGGCGATCGAACGCGCGCATCCGCAGCCGGCGCTGTTCGAGGGGGAACGACCGCTCCGCAGACGTGAGCGGCGCCTCGGTGACATCGACCACGAGCGCGTCCACTTCGGCAGGCGGCCTCGCGGCGGCGGCCGCGCGCGGAGGCAGCCAGAGGTCGATGGTGGGGGCGCTGCGTTCGACCGGATGGGCGACCTGCCACGCGCCCGCGCGCAGCTTGCGCGTGTTGGCGAGGAACGCGGGGCGAATGCCGGCGGCGAACGCGGCCTGCCGCTCGAGGCGACGACGCAGCAGCGCCGCGCGCCGATCGCGCGATTCGCGTTCGAGTCGCGCGAGAAGTGCCATCGCGCTGGCGGAGAGCGTCGCGTCGATCCGCTCGCTCTCGCCGTCGCTGTCGCCCTGGAAGATGTCCTGCCCCGCGCCTCGCGCCATCGATCGCTCCGGCCGCGGATGCGCGGCAGATCGAATGGTTAGCCGAGAAGCGAGGCGAAGGGGCGTCCCGCGACGACGCTCGCGGCGGGAAAAGCGTTCCTCAACCCACGGCGCGCGGGGCGGCGCTCAGCAGCCGCCGCAGCATCCGCAGGCGCTCGCCAGCGCGCAGATCGCCAGCAATAGGGCGATTCGCCACGACCCGCTCGTCATCGTCACACGTCGCATGGTCCCCTCCGAGGCGCACGGTTTACCACCGTGTCGGTGCCGCGACGAACCGGCCTTGGCACTTTTGGCCCTACGCTTGCGATCCTCACGCGCCTGTAACCGCTGTTGGAGCATCCCCCGCATGGCCTCATCGACCTCGGCCGAGCCGGCCGTTCGCCTCACGGACGTCACCAAGAGCTTTGGCGGCCATGTCGCAGTCAACGACCTCTCGCTCACCATTCCGCGCGGCGCCGTCTACGGCTTCATCGGTCCCAACGGCGCGGGCAAGACCAGCACGATCCGGATGATCATGCACATCCATCTGCCCGATCGTGGCCAGGTCGAGGTGCTCGGCCGGCCGGCCGGTCGCGAGACGACGGAGCGGGTCGGCTACCTGCCCGAAGAGCGCGGCCTCTACCCGAAGATGAACGTCGCCGAACTCATCCTCTACCTCGGCCGCCTGAAGGGGCGCAGCCGCGCGGAACTGCTGCCGCGCATCGACGCCTGGCTCGAGCGCATGGGGCTCACGGCGTGGCGCGCGAAGAAGTGCCAGGAGCTCTCGAAAGGGATGCAGCAGAAGGTGCAGTTCATCGCCACCGTCGTGCACGATCCCGACCTCGTCATCCTCGACGAGCCCTTCTCCGGACTCGATCCGCTGAATGCCGAGCTGATGATCGGCATCGTCGACGAGTGGAAGCGAGCCGGCAAGACCGTGATCTTCTCGACGCACGTGATGGAGCACGCCGAGAAGCTGTGCGACTCCGTCTTCATGATCTGCAAGGGGCGCAAGGTGCTCGACGGCAGCCTGGGAGAGATCCAGTCGCGTTACCGAGAAGAGGTGGTCGACGTCGCTGGCGAAGGCGCGCGTTCGCTGCTGGTCGGGGCGCCCGGCGTGCGCGCCGTGCACGATCACCCGGGACGATTCGAGCTCGAGCTCGAACCCGGCGCCGATCCTCAGCGCGTGCTGGCGCATCTCGTCGGCCGCTTCAAGCTCGCGCGCTTCGAGTCGCGCACGCCACGCCTGCATGACCTCTTCCTGCGCCTGGCGGGCCCCGGCGAGGCGACGGCGACGGGGACGATGACCACGACGACGGCGGGAGGCGAATGATGGCATCTCGCATCTGGGTGGTCGCGATGCGCGACTTCAACGCGGTCGTGCGCACCAAGGGCTTCGTCATCGGACTGCTGTTCATGCCGCTGCTGATGATGGTCAGCATCGGCCTGCCGAAGCTCCTGGCACGCTTCGGAGAACAGGGCGAACGGCGCTTCGCCGTGGCCGACTGGAGCGGCCAGTTGCAGGTGCCGCTGGCAGCGTGGGCGGCCGCGCGAAATGCGCAGCCGGGCCAGCGTCTGCAGATAGTCCTCGAGCCGGTCGACCTCGCCGCGAAGGGGCTCGCCGGGCAGCCCTATGCACAGGCGCGCGCGACGTTGGCCGCGGAACTCGCCGATCGTGCGCGCGCCGGCGAGCTGTTCGGCTGGCTGCTGATCGGACCGCGCGTCGCGCAAGTCCCGCCGGACCTCGTCGCCTCGGCGGTGGAGGGAGAGGCGTCGGCGGCCACGAAGGACGAGTTCGGCCTCGCCTACGCAGCGCTCTCGCTCACGGTCGGCGAGCTGCGCCAGGAGCTGCGCGGCGCCGCGCGCGAGCAACTGCGGAAGTTGCGGCTCGAGAGCGCCGGCGTCGACCCCGCGCTGATCGCCCGCATCGACCGCGAAGTGAAGTTCGAGGAGTTCGTGGTGCCGCGCGACGCCGCGACCGGCAAGAACGCGGCGAGCGGCATGGTGCGTTCGAGCGGCAGCAAGGAGGTCGCGTTCCCGATCGCGCTGGTGGTCCTGCTCCTCATGGGAATCATGCAGTCCGCCGGCGTGCTGCTGAACGCGACGATCGAGGAGAAGAGCAATCGCGTGATCGAGGTGCTGGTCTCCTCGATCAGCGCCGTCGATCTGCTGGCAGGGAAGCTGATCGGCGCCTTCCTCACCGGCATGGTGGTGCTGTTGGCGTGGGGCGCTGCCGCGGCGTTCACCGCCGGTCACTTCGATCTGCTGACGGCCGGCTCGCTTTCGGCCGCCAACGTCGCCTGGTACACCTACTTCTTCGTCGGCGGATTCCTGCTGTTCGGCAGCGTCTACGTCGCCATCGGCGCGATGTGCAACTCGATCCAGGATGCGCAGAACCTGATGTTCCCGGTCGTCCTGCTGATCATGCTGCCGATGCTCGGGATGACGCACGTGCTGCAGCATCCCGACAGCGCCGTCTCGCACGCGTTGATGCTCTTCCCGTTCTCCGCGCCGATGATCATGCCGATGCGACTCGCGCAATCGCCGCCGCCGCAGCTGTGGCTCGTGGTGACGGCCGCGGCGAGCGTCGCCGTCGGCGTCGTCGTCTGTCTGCTCGCGGCCGGGAAGATCTTCCGCGTGGCGATCTTCAGCAGCGGCAAACCGCCGAAGCTCGGCGATCTGTGGCGCTGGTTGCGCGAGCCGAGCTGAGCAACGCGATGTCGCTTCGTCGTACCAGGAGTTCGACGTGGAACTGAACGCGCAGTCGATGGCGCGGTGCTTCGCGTTGTCGGTGCCCGCCTTGATCGCTCCGCGCGATGGCGCCGAGTGCGTCCACGATGTCGCCTTCGCGCTCGACACCCTCGAGTCGAAGTGCGCCACGTTGATCGCGCAGAAGAAGATCGATTGGAAGGCCGTCCGCGTCGAGATGACGGCGGCGGCGAAGGCCGCCAAGGACGACTCCGATCATCTGCTGGTGCTGCTGCGCCTGCTGGCGCGACTGCGCGACGGCCACTCCGACGTGGTGCCGGCCGAATCGATGAAGTCGGTGCAGCTGCCGGAGAAGCTGCGGGGCGAGCGCGCCGGCTGCGGCCTCTGCTTCTGCCGCAGCGGGTCGAAGCTGCTGGTGAAGAACTCCTGGAGCGGCGCGGCCGCGGCCGGAGTGACGCCGGGCATGGAGGTGGTGAAGGTCGATGGCAAGCCGGCGCTGGCATGGATCGAGGCGCGCGTCGCCGAACTGCGGGACTGGCGCAGCTACTCGAGCGACCACCAGGCGTTCTTCGCCGCCTGCCACTGGGGACTCGAGTTCGAGAAGGGGCATCGCCTCGAATTGGAGTTGAAGGACCTGAAGGGCAAGAAGTTGTCGCGAACGGTGACCTGCGAGAAGGCCAACCAGGTCCCCGACGGCCCGGCGTTCCTGCCCGACGGGCTCGCGACCACGAAGGACCTGAAGTACGGAACGACCGCGACCGGGTTCGGCTACGTCCACGTGCGCCGTTGCCCGGCCGATCTGCCCGAGCAGATGGACGTTGCGCTGGCGGCGCTGTCGAAGGTGCGCGGTCTGATCCTCGACTTCCGCGGCAACTCGGGAGGCAGCTTCGACCACGAGGCGTTCATGGGTCGCTTCGTGCCAACCGGCAAGACGCTCGCGTTCCAGAAGAGCTACGCGAGCGCCGGCGCGACGCCGTACGGCGGGCCGATCGTGGCGATCGTCGATGCGACGGTTCGCAGCGCCGGCGAGACGGCCGCCGCGATCTTCCGGGAGGATGGTCGCGCCTACCTGATCGGCGAGAGTCCGACCGCGGGCATGTCGGCGCAGAAGGAGACGATCGAGCTGCCGAGCGGCAAGTTCTCGCTCTACGTCGCCGTCGCCACCAACCTCGGCCGCGCCAACGAGGGGCGCGGCCTGGAGGGAATCGGCGCGCTGCCTCATGAACTGGTCGCCTTCGATGCGAAGGATCTCGGCGTCGGAGTCGACACGCTGATCGAGCGCGCCCAAGCGCTGCTGAAGAAGTTCCCGCACGGCAAGGTGCCCTACGACCCGACGGCCTTCGGTTGGAAGTGAGTCTCGGGTCGTCCTCCGTTCGCGTCGCCCAGACGTCACAAGGCGGTGACGGTGGGTGCGATGACGGTCGCTTGAACGCTCGGGACCTACGGGCAGCGCCGAGAGCAGCGTCAGTCGGGTGCGGCACCCGGGTTGCAAAGCGGCTTCCTGCAACATCGCGGTTCGCCGCCACCATGCCCCCGCATCGCGGCGGATCGTGATCGGGCGGAGCGATCGATCGGCCGGATGCCGGTCGGTCGCTCCGCCTTGCTTGTTTCTGCTCCGTCCGGCGAGCCGCCAGCGCCATCACGATCGTCGCGAGCTGTGACACGTCTCGCATGGGCGCGCCGCGGCCGGTCGGCGGCCGCCTGATTGCTTCGAGGGCTGGCGCTTCGCAGTCGTGTCCAAGGTCCCACGAGGAGTCGTCCGATGCGTGCGTCCTGGAAAACTCTCTCACTGGTGGCGCTGCTTGCGGGCAGCGCCTTCGCGCTCGCCGACGAAGGATCCTTGATGCAGTTTGCGCCGTTGCCGGCGCAGGTCGCGGCCAAGCAAGCGCGACTGCGGAACGTGGTGGCCGAGCTGCGTGCGCGCGATGTCAGCGACCGTTCCTTGGCGACTCAGGCCGCGCGCGCTCGATCGCTGGATCTGCTAGCCGCCTATGCGGAGCGCGGCGACTTCACGCTCCATCACGAGCTGTGGCCGCGCGAGCTGCCGCTCTTCATCGACGAACGCGGCACGCGCTGCGCGCTCGCCTTCGTCCTCGATGGAAGCGGCGAAACCGACGCGGTCGTGCGCCTCGCGAGCGAGTGCAACGACGCCTACCTCAATGAGATCGACGACGATCCCGAAGTGGCGCGCGTGCTCGATCGCCTCGGCCTCACGCTTGATGAAGCGGCTTACATCCAGGGGCCGGGTCTGCGGAGCCAGCAAGCGGCGCTCGCGGAAGAGGCGCGCACGGCCAGCGGAATGGACACGGTCCCGAGTTCGAACGCCAACGGCAGAGGCACGCGCCCGCCGCCGGGCGATGGAATGCCTCCGAGCGTCACACCGACGCCGGGCGGCGGCACGCCGCCGGGTGGGGCGCGCGGGGGCGTGACGGGCATGCGCCGACGCGATCGCTCGGAGAGCTCGATGACGATCGAGACCTGGTGGTACGCGCATCGCGACCGCTTCCTGAACGTGCGCGAGCTCTACCGCGGTGATCCGGTCGCGACTCCCACCGCGATCGTGCGCAGTTGGCGACCGAGCGAGGAGGAGCGTGACGCGCTGCGCGTTCGTCTCGGCGAGGCCGCGCGCGCCGACGCCGACGTCCGCGCCACCGCGCTCGCCATGGAGGCGCGCATCGCGGGCGGCGAAGAGGTCGCGCCCTTGATCGAGGCGACGCTCGCGTTCCTGGCCGACACGAACCAGCCCGAGCGCGAGTGGGCTCCGGTCCTCTTCGCGATCCTCGGCAGCCCGCAAGCATCTGTCCCGCTCGCGGAGATGGTGGCCGACAGCGCCGCAGGCCGCGCGCGCTTCGGCACGACCTCGGCAGTCCCCGAGGCGATGCGCGCCGCGATGGCGATCGCGCTGGGGCGCAGCGGCCGCGGAGTCGAGACGTTGACGGCGGTCCTGGCCGATTCGCCCGCGGCCCATGTCGAACTCGCGTCGGCATGCGTCGTGGCGCTTGGACTCGCTGCGCGTGAGCCGTCGCAGAAGGTGGCGGCGACGGCAGCGCTGCTGCAGGCGCTCGAGGATCCGCAGCTGCCGGCGACCGTCCTCGAGCAGGTGCCGGCCGCGTTGACGCTCGCCGAAGCGAGCGCCGCGTTGCCCAAACTCTTCGACATCGTGCAGCGCTTCCGTGGCCCGCGCGAGCTGCGCGCGGCGGCGGCCTTCGCGCTCGGCGAGATGGCGCCGGAGTTCGAAGTCGCCACGGTCGACGCGCTGCTGGCGCTGGCGACGCGGGACGTCGACGTGGTCGCACGTCAGTCGGCGATCCTCGCGCTCGGCACGCTCGCGTACCGACACGGTGCGACCGCTCCCGCCGAAGCGGCGGCGAAGCTTGCGGCGTTCGAGGTCGACGGGCTGAGGGGTCGGCTGCGCAAGAGCGAAGACCTGCCGTGGCACGCCATTGCCGCGGGCCTCTCGGCGCGTGGCGGACTCGCGGGCAGCGCCGACGTGGTGGCGCGATTGCGCGAACTCGCCGCGGATGCGGCGGCGGTCAGCACGCGCGCCGCGGCGCTCCTGGCGCTGGGGCTGGCGGGCGACACGGCGTCGTTGCCGATGGTGATCGAGGCGGCGAACGCGCCGGATGCCGTGGTCGCGATGCCGGCGATCGTGTCGCTCGGGCTGCTCGGAGCGAGGGCGCAGCGGTCGATGTTGCTCGCGCGTTGCACCGATGCGAGCGATCCGCGGCTCGGCTCCTCGGCGGGCTATGCGCTGGGTTGCCTCGCGGACCCGATGGTGATCGCGCCGATGGTCGATGCGCTGGAGGCGACGCGCTCCGATGCGACGCGCGGCGCGCTGGCACGCACGCTCGGCGAGATCGGCGATCGGCGCGCGATCGCGGGCTTGAGCGCGCTCGCGTTCGACCCGCAGCAGGATGAACTCACCCGCGAGCGGGCGATGGCGGCGATCGGGGTGCTCGGGCAACCGGACGACGTGGCGTGGAACGCGCCGCTGCGCCATGCGCTCCATCCGGGACAGAGCGTGCCGACGCTGCGCTTCTTCGCGGATCTCTTCTGATCACGGCCGCGGGTCGTCGCTCCACGCGAAGACCATCGCGTGGAGCGCGACCGCGGCGATCAGCAGCACCACGATCTGCGCGACGAGTCCGCGGTAGCGGCGCGCCGTTCGCCAGCTGAACGCTCGGAGCAGCAAGAGGATGGCGTGCTGCTTCAGCAGGCGGGCGAGGTGCGCCTCGCGTGGCGGCAGCGGCGTGCCCGGACGCGCGAGGTCGCGCAGGACGAACAAGGTGGCCAGCAGCGACTGCAACGTCAGCGCGCCCAGCACGCCGGCGATCAGCCAGCGAAACGACAGGTAGGGCTCGACGTGAGTCGCGAACCACCCGAGCAGCGCGCCCATCGTCGCCGCTCCGCTCAGCCCGCCTGCAGCCGCTGGCGCAGGAAGAGGTACCCGAGCGAGATCAGCGCCATCAGCACGACGAAGGCGAGCGTCCAGCGCAGCGCGACCAGCTTCCAGTAGATCTCGCGCTGCAGTCGCGCTTCGAGCAGCTTCTCGATCTCCACCAGCTTGGCGTCGATGCGCGCCTCGATGATCTCGAGGAATGCCTGCGCTTCGCTGCGCGCCTTCCCGAGCGTCTCGTCGGCGAGGTTGCCGGCCAGCGCGCGCGCCTCGACCAGCTTCTCCTGGACGTAGGCGTCGACTTCGCCCTTGGCGGCGCGCCCCGCTTCGCTGGCGAGCAACGCCTTCGGATCCTTGAGCAGCGAGAGGCCGTCGCGCAGCTTCTTCACCGAGTCGAGGAGGCCCACGGCAGCTCCCTGGAGATCGACCGCGCCGGGCGAGACCGGTGCAGCGGCTGGGCGCCGACGGCGCGCGCAAGATCGAAGAAATGGCGAGGGTGATGGGACTTGAACCCACGACCTCCAACGTGACAGGCTGGCGCTCTAAACCAGCTGAGCTACACCCCCGCCGTCGATCTTTGTTTTCTGGCCGCGTTCCTCGTGGAACGAGGGCGGGGAACATAGAGCGCGATGCGTGGCCGTGCAACAGGGTCGCGGCGCGAGCGGAAAGGAGTGCCGCTGATCGAAGCAGGGCGGCCTCTAAGATCCCGCGCCTCCCCTCGCGAGGATCCCCGTTGCCCCGAGCCGCCGTCCGCTCCAAAGTCGTCGCCCCCGTGATCGACATCACCCGTCGGGTCGAATTCGCGGCGGCGCACCGCCTGAGCAACCCGCGGCTCTCCGATGCCGCCAATACGCGCCTCTATGGCCCATGCGCCCACAAGGGCGGCCACGGCCACAACTACGTCCTCGAGGTCACGCTGCGCGGTTGCGTCGACGCGACGACCGGCATGCTGATCGACCTGAAGGAACTGAAGGCGGTGATGGAGCGCGAGGTGGTCGCCAAGTGCGACCATCGCAACCTGAACCTCGACCCCGACTTCCTGCGGGGCGTGATCCCGACGGCGGAGAACGTCGCGGTCGGCTGCTGGCGAGTGCTCGAGCGGCGCCTGCCGGAAGGGCTGCTCCATCGCGTCCGCCTCTACGAGTCGCCGCGCAACTTCGTCGACTTCTACGGCGCCACGCAGGACTTCGCGGCCGCGGCGCCGCGCGCGCGCGCGGCGCGGAGTCGTCGATGAGCTTGCCGGCGGCGGCGGTCGCCTTCATCACCGGCGCCGGTCGCGGCATCGGACGCGCCACCGCGCTGCGGTTCGCGCGCGAGGGGTGGTCGTTGGCGCTCTTCGCGCGCAGCAAACGCGAACTCGACGAGACCGCGGCGGCGGTCGTCGCGGCCGGTGGTCGCGCCCTGACGGTGCACGGCGACATCGCTCGCGAGGAGGAGGTCGAGCAGGCGGTGCGTCGCGCCGACGCCGACTTCGGCGGCATCGACGTGCTGGTGAACAACGCCGGCCTCTTCCGCGTTCGGCCGCTCGAACAGCTCGACACGGCAACCTGGCGCGCCTTGCTCGAAACCAACTTGAGCGGCGCGTTCTTCGCCACGCGCGCGGTCGTGCGCACGATGACGGCGCGCGGACGCGGTCACGCCATCGTCAACGTCTCTTCCGAAGCGGGGAAGAAGGGGTTCGCCGGTTCCACGGGCTACTGCGCCACCAAGTATGGCCTCTGCGGTTTCGGTGATGCGTTGCGCGAGGAACTGCGGCCGCGCGCCATTCGGGTCATCAACGTGCTGCCGGGCCAGGTCGACACGCGAGCGTGGGACGACTGCGGCCTCGACCTCGCTCGCATCGGGATCGAGCGCGAGCGGATGATGCGACCCGAGCAGGTCGCCGAGGCGATCGTCCACGCCGTCCTCGCCGAGGGCGCGGTCGCCGAAGAGCTCCTGCTGAAACCGCTGTGATGGCGACGTCGCGACGGTTCGTTGCGCTGGCGCTGCTCGCGCCGCTCGCCGCATCCGGTTGCGACGACGGCCCGGCACCGCCGCTCTTCGCGCGGCTCGCTCGGCCGACGCTCGAGCCGGCGACGTTGCGGACCGCTCCGCTCGAACCGCGCATGATCGAAGTCTGCGGCGACGTACGGCCCGCCTTCGTCGTGACGTCCGGCGCGCCCCTCTACCTCGAGCTGCCGACGCTGCGCGCCACCGCGTGGCTCGACGTCGCCGCGGCAGCGCTGCCGGAAGGAAACTCCCCGCCACCGAACGTCCGGCTGCGCGTCGAGCGGCGCGCCCACTTTCCTGCGACCGCGCACGAACTCCTCTACGACGGGTTGCCGAGCCCGGGCCGTACGCCCGCCTTCGGCTGGGGCGAGGCGCGCGTCGAACTCTCGCCGCCGCGCGAGCGGCTCGAAGAGCTGGTGATGAGCGTGGAGCTGGCGGAGCCGCTGCCCGCCGGCGCCGCGCTGCCGACGCTGGTGATTGCCGTGCCGCGCCTCGCGGAACGCGCCGTCGCGGGCGTGCGACCGACGAGCTGGATCGAGTGGCGCTGCGAACTGCCGAGCGCGGCCGCGCTGCCGTCGGCCGCGGAACTCGAGCAGCTGCTCGCGGTCGCCGCGGCGCAGTTGCTGCCGCTGGCTGCGGTCGAGGCCGTGCAACGGCCGCCGTTCGTCGCGCCGCCGTTCGTGCGGTGGGAGTCGCTCCAGTACGGCAATCGCAGCGGGTCGCTGCCGGCGTACGACGCCGAGGTGCCGCTCGATCGGCTGCTGCGCTTCGATGGTGCGGCCGCTCCGGGTCCGGTCGCCACCGCGCTACCCGGACTCGCCGCGTGGGGCGAAGCGGTCCTGGCCGAGCGGCAGCGGCAGCTCGGCGAGCACCGCCTCTTCCTCGAGATCGCGCGGCCGCGTCATGCGCCGCTCCACGTGCAGCTCGTCACGTGCCAGCCGCTCGCGCCGGCACTCGCCGCGCTGCGCCGCCTCACCGCTCACGTCAACGCCAACGACCTCGCCGACCGCACCTGGCTCGACGTCACCTTCGTCGCCACCGATGGTGCGCGGATCGCGTTTCGTCGCCGTCCCGCCGTCGCGCCGCACGAGCACGGCTGACGCCGCACCGCGCTCGCCGCGTCCGCCCCGACCTCCCGCTTCCCGCTCCAGGCACGCATCGAACGATGGCCCACGAATTCGAACGCCGCCGCACCTTCGCGATCATCTCCCACCCCGACGCCGGCAAAACGACGCTGACGGAGCGCTTGCTCCTGTATGGCGGCGCGATCCAGCTGGCCGGCTCGGTCACCGCGAGGAAGAACCAGCGCCAGACCACCTCCGACTGGATGGAGCTCGAGCGGCAGCGCGGCATCTCGATCAGTTCGACGGTGCTGCAGTTCGAGTACCGCGATTGGGTCGTGAACCTGCTCGACACGCCGGGTCACCGTGACTTCAGCGAAGACACCTATCGCGTGTTGATGGCGGTCGACGCGGCGGTCATGGTGATCGACGCCGGCAAGGGGATCGAGAGCCAGACGCGCAAGCTCTTCGAGGTGTGTCGTCGACGCGGCGTGCCGATCTTCACCTTCATGAACAAGCTCGATCGGCCGTCGCGCGATCCGCTCGCGCTGCTGGATCAGCTCGAGGAGGTGCTCGGCCTCCATTCGACGCCGATCAACTGGCCGCTCGGCTCGGGCGCCGACTTCCGTGGCCTCTTCGATCGCCGTTCGCGCCAGGTCCACTTCTTCGAGCGGACGCCGGGCGGCGCCTATCGCGCGCCGGTCACGATCCACGGCCTCGACGATCCCGAGGTGGTGGCGAAGCTCGCGCCCGACGTGCATGCCAAGGTCGTCGAGGAGCTGTCGCTGCTGGACGGCGCCGGCTCGCTCTTCGACGAGGCGAAGGTGCTCGGCGGCACGTTGACGCCGGTCTTCTTCGGCAGCGCGGTCAACAACTTCGGGGTGCAGCTGCTGCTCGATCGTTTCGTCGAGCTGGCGCCGGCGCCGCGGCCGCGGATGGCGGGCACGCGAGTCGTCGATCCCGCTGCGCCGGGCTTCTCCGGCTTCATCTTCAAGATCCAGGCGAACATGGATCCGAACCACCGCGATCGACTCGCCTTCCTGCGCGTCTGCTCGGGCAAGTTCGAGCGCGACATGCAGGTGATCCACACTCGCACGCAGGAGAAGATCCGCCTGTCGAGTTCGCACAAGGTGTTCGGGCGCGATCGCGAGACGGTCGACGTCGCCTATCCGGGCGACGTGATCGGCCTGATCGGGCGCGATGGCTTCCAGATCGGTGACACGCTGGCCGACGATCCGACGCTGGCCTTCGATTCGATCCCGGCCTTCCTGCCCGAGTGCTTCGCCTTCCTCCACAGCGGCAGCCCGGCGCAGGCCAAGCGCTTCGGCAAGGGAATCGAGCAGCTGCTGCAGGAGGGCGTCGTCCAGTCGTTCCTGGTCGAAGGGGCGACGCAGCGCGTGCTGCTGCTCGGCGCCGTCGGGCCACTCCAGTTCGAAGTGGTCCAGTACCGCCTGCAGTCGGAGTACGGCGCGGAGTCGCGCATCGAGCGGGCGCCGTGGACGGTGATGCGCTGGATCGAAAGCGGAAACGTCGTCCAGGAAGACCTGCCGGGCGGGGCGCGTCTGGCGGTGGACTCGCACGGGCAGCGCGTGGCGCTGTTCAACGACGCATGGAGCTGCGACTACTTCGCCGGGCGCAAGACGGACGTGAAGCTCGCCGTGTTGCCGGCGGCCGCGTTCCGCGGGGTCGTCGAGCCGAAGCGCTGAGAGGGAACGATCTTCCCGACCGCTGCCGAGGAAGGCCGGGCAGCGCCGCGAATCGGGACTATCATCCGGCCCCGTGATCGCGCCCCCCGGGTCGCCAAGGTGCACTCCGTTGCCTTCACTACCACGTCCGCGTCGCGCCGATCTGTTGATGCTGGCAGCGGCCGTCTCCGCAACCGCGGCCCCACATGCCTCGGCGCAGGAGGCGCCGCCGGTGTCCGCGCCCACCGCTCCTCCAAGCGAGCCGGCGGCGAACCCGTTCGTGCTCCCCGATTGGCCCGTGATCGCCTTCAAGGAGGTCGCCGCGGCATCGGGCATCGACTGCGTGAACTTGAGCGGCGCTCCCGACAAGGGCCGGCTGATCGACACGCTCGGCTGCGGCATGTGCTGGTTCGACTACGACGGCGACGGCTGGCTCGACCTCTTCATCCCCAATGGCAGCACGCTCGACGCGGTGCTCGGCAAGGCGAAGAACGGAGTCACGGACCGGCTCTACCGCAATCTGGGCGACGGCAAGTTCGCCGACGTGACCGAGGCGGCCGGCCTGAAGGACGATCGCTGGGGCATCTCAGCGGCAGCCGGCGACTACGACAACGACGGCGACAGCGACCTCTACGTCACCAACTTCGGCCCGAACTTCCTCTATCGCAACAACGGCGACGGCACGTTCACGGATGTCGCCGAGGCGATGGGCGTCACCTTCGACAACGTGACGCCAGGCGCGGCGTGGGGGGACATCGATGACGACGGTGACCTCGACCTCTACGTCTCGGCCTACCTCGATTTCAACAAGAAGTCGCCGTGGCCGGCGTTCGCGAAGACCATGCGGAACATGAAGGTGATGATGGGGCCGCTGAATCTGAAAGGCGCGCCCGACAAGCTCTTCCGCAACGACGGCAACTGCTTCACCGACGTCACCAAGGAGGCGGGTCTGCGCGTGAAGGAGGAGGAGTACGGCTTCACGATCCAGATGGTGGACTTGAACGGCGACGACAAGATCGACCTCTTCGTCGCCAACGACATGACGCCCAACCACCACTACCGACAGACCAAGACCGGCATGTTCACGCCGTCCGGTGGCGAGAGCGGACTCGCGGTCGACCACGATGGCGTCAACAAGGCGTGCATGGGCGTCGCGCTGGCGGACCTGAACGACGACCTGATCCCCGACCTTTTCATCACCAACTTCGCCGCGCAGACCAACGACCTGTTCCTGTCGCAGGGTGACAACCTCTGGGACGAGAATCCCAACCCGACCGAGAAGGTGCGCACCGCGCTGCCCTACGTGGGCTGGGGCACCGGTTTCTGGGACTTCGATCTCGACGGCGACGAGGACCTCGTCGCGTTCAACGGCCACGTCTTCCCGCAGGTCGACACCGAACGCCCGCGCGTCCAGGACTATGCGCAGTGGCCGCTGCTCTACCGACGCGATGGGCCGCTGAAGTTCAGCGATGGCGCCAAGGCGGCGGGCAATGACTTCTACGCGCAGCGCAACTGCCGCGGCGCCGGCTTCGCCGACTACGACGAGGACGGCGATCCCGACATCGCGCTGTTCCAGATGGACAAGCCGGCGCTGCTGCTTCGCAACGACACGCCGCAGAAGGGCCATTTCGCCCGCGTCCATCTCCTGGGCACGACGGTCAATCGCGACGGCTACGGCGCGCGCGTCGTGGTCGAGGCCGGTGGGCGCCGCTTCTGCCGCTGGAAGCTCGGCCAGGGTTCGTTCATCAGCCAGAACGATCCGCGCTGCCTCATCGGGATCGGCCATCTCGACCATCTCGACCGGATCACGGTGCGCTGGCCGGGCGGCAAGGAAGAGGTCATCGAGGGGCCGATTCCTGCCGACCACACGGTGGTCATCGCGGAGGGAGCGGGCCAGGTCGGGCTGCTGAAGAAGGGTGAGGTTTGGACGCGGGCGATGACCGCGGCGCTCCCCAAGAAGTGACGTGCGCGCGTCCGCGCCCCGTCGTCAGCGCAGCAGCCGAGGGTCGCGCAGCGTGACCGTGGTGGACGCCGTTCCGACCGCCGTGAGCGTGAGCCGGTGCGCGCTGCCAAGCGGCACCACGACCTCCTCGGCGACCCATTCGATTCGCGTGGGCGCCTCGTCGTCGAGCCGCACTTCGAGCGCCGCCGGCGATTCCGCCACGCCGTAGAGCAGCACCGCGCCGATTTGCAGTTCGCGGTAGCCCCGCGGCAGTTCGGTGGTGGTCGACTCGCCGCCGCGCAGCGTGAGGCTGCGGCCACGGAGCTGTTCGGCGAGATCGATGCGCTTGCCGTGGTTCGCGAGCGGCGGCGACCACTCGAGGTCGGTGAGCCAGCTGCCGTTCAGCTCCGCTTCGAGGAAGAAACGCCAGCGCAGCGCGACCTGTTCGCCGGCGCTGGCGCGCAGCGTGAGACGGAAGCGGTCGCGGCCGGCGAAGAGGTCGGCAGGGATGGAGAAGGAGTCGAGCTCCGCCCCTTCCGGCGAGGGCCCGCCGAGTCGCCACGGGCCGAGGTCTTCATCGTCGAGCTCGACCCGCAGCAGCGTGCCGGCGTCGGCGGCGAGCGTCAGTCGCTCGATCACCAGCAGGTGGCGCTGCGGCGCGACACCGCCGACCTGCGGCGCGAGCTCGAAGCTCTCGGCGCCGCGCACCAGCCGGCCGACGGTCGGCCAGAGGTGCTGCGCGGCACCGGGCAGCGCCGGCTGGACCCGTTCGCCGCCGTCGAGTTCGTGGCGGAAGGCGGCCGCGCACGCCGGCAGCGCCACGTGCAGTTCGCGCCACTGCGGGGCATCGGCGCGCGGACGCAGCGGAGTGGCGGTCGCCCCGATCGCATCGGGCGGCGCGGTCGCCAGCGGCGTGCTCGCCTCGGCTTGCGCGATCAGCGCCGCCTCGATCGCCGCCTCGACGGCGCGCGCTCCGGACGCATCGGCGAGACGCGGGGTCCACGTCGCCGCGGCGCCGCGGACGATCCGGCCGCGTCCGATGGGGGCGCGCACCTCGGCACGATTCCCGTCGAGCTCGATCGCGAACGGCGGCGCGGAGTCGGTGAGGCGCGACAGTGCGCGCGGCACTTCGCTTCCCGTGGCGTCGCCGTCGGGTCCCGCGAGGAGCAAGGTGGTGCCGGTCCGCCGCGACGTGACGAGCTGCGCGAGCTGTTCCTGCTCCCGTTCGTCGGCGGGGTGGTCGTCGTCCCAGCTCACCACCTGCAGTCGCGCCGAGGCGGCGACGACGTTCAGGCCGAGCGGCTTTGAGCCGCTCGCCTGCGCGATTGCATGGTCGATTCGATCGCGACGATCGGAGTTGAGCGCGGCGAACGCCGCCGCGTCGAAGCGAAGCGCAAGCGCTGGTGCGCCGCCGCTTCGAGCCGTGACCTCGAGCTCGAGCGCGTCGACGCCCGCGAGGCCGCGCAGCGACAGCTCGCCGGCGCCCGCAGCGCCCGTCTCGATCGACAGCGCGGCGCGCGTGCGCGGATCGACGATCAGCAACCGCTGGTGCGCGTGGTACGCGAAGTCGGCAGCGAGAGGGCGCGGCTCGACCTCGTCATCGACGAAGAGGCTCAGCGCGGCCGGTCGCGGCGGCCAGAAGAGGCGCGCCCGCTGCGGACCGGCGAGCGACTGCGCCAGGTGCAGCGCTCCGTTCGCCAGCGCGCCCGCGCCTGTCGCCGCGGTAGCCGGCAGCGGCGGATCGAAGAGCGCGAGCAGGCGGCCGGCGCCGTCGTGCAGTCGTGGCGGGTCGCCCTGCAGCGCCAACGGCAGCTTGAGCGGCAGGCCAGGGTCGGGGGCGAGGCGGTCGGGGCGCGTCATGGGGGCGGGGATCGTAACCCGCCTGATTCAGTGCGTCACGAAGGTGCGGAGGACCAGCGGATGCAAGTTCCGTCCATCGAGTTGTCGGTTCAGGATGGCAGCTACCCGAGCAGCGCGGCCGGGCAACCGGTTGCGTTGAAGCCTTGGGGACAAGAGTCCACTTGAGGTGGGCCAGCAGACCTACGGGCCGTAACACGCGTGAATCCTGAGCAGGCCCCGAAAGTGAAGACGTGGAAGCCGACCCGCCTGAATAACGGGGAAGGCCGCAGCGCTACTGCGAAGCAACCGACATGTGCAGCAGGAGCGATCCGCCGGGGTAATGGGAACGGCACGTGGGGAAGGTCTGACGCGCAACGTGAGAGGTCCATCGAGACGAGGAGTCGCGCTCCTCGACGAGGCTTACGGCCGCGCTCTCGATGGACGTCGGAGAGGCCCGTAGTACCACTGAGACCGGGTAACGCCGGTGGAGGGAAGGAGCCCTGGTTCGAGGTGCGCTTGGACGAGCTGAGGAGAGGGGGATTGGCGTGAGCCTGGCAACTCCCGAACGAATCCGGACGCTCCAACGAGCGCTGTACGTGAAGGCCAAGCAGGAGCCGACGCGGCGGTTCCATTTTCTGTATGACAAGGTGTGGCGTGACGACATCCTCGCACACGCGTTCGCGCTCAGCCGGGCGAATGGCGGAGCGCCAGGTGTGGACGGGGAAACGTTTGCGCGCATCGAGGTCTATGGGGTGGAGCGCTGGCTCGGCGAATTGCGAGAGGAGGTTCGGACCAGGCGCTACACACCGCAGCCGGTCAGACGCGTGATGATTCCGAAAGCCAGTGGCGTGGGCCAGCGGCCGCTCGGTATTCCCACGATCCGCGATCGGGTCGTGGAGACCGCGGCGACGCTGGTGCTCGAACCGATCTTCGAAGCGGACTTCGATGAGGCGGCCTACGGGTACCGTCCCAAGCGCGGCGCACTCGATGCCGTGCGGGCCGTCCACCTGGCGATTGATGAGGGGCACACCGAAGTGGTTGACGCCGATTTGTCCAAGTACTTCGATACGATTCCGCACTCAGCACTCGTGCGGTGCGTCGCGCGCCGCATCAGTGATGGGAAGATGCTGCATCTCATCAAGATGTGGCTGAAGGCGCCGGTCGAGGAGACCGACGAGCGGGGGCATCGACGGATGAGTGGCGGAAAGAAGGCGACACGAGGGACACCGCAGGGTGGGGTGGCGTCGCCGCTGTTGGCGAACATCTACATGCATCGGTTCATCAAGGCGTTTCGCACATACGGACTTGACGGACGGTACGGCGCGGTGTTGGTGACCTATGCTGATGACTTCGTGGTCCTCTGTCGGCACGACGCCGCCGAGGTACTCGACACGATTCGGCGGTGGATGGCCAGCATCGGGCTCGCGCTGAATGAAGACAAGACGCGTGTGTGCAATGCCCGACGTGAATCGTTCGACTTCCTCGGCTACACCTTCGGTCCGTTGTACTCACCGCGAACCGGCGGACGCTACAACGGTGCCCAGCCTTCTCGGAAGGCGGTCGCCTCCATCCGGAAGCACATTCGTCAGCGGCTGTGGCGCGGCAACCAGGCGCCGTGGGACGACGTAGCGCGCGACCTCAACCGCACCGTGCGGGGCTGGTGCGCCTACTTCTCCTACGGTTCGGTCACGACAGCCCGGCACCCTGTGGAACAGCACCTGTACCACACGGTCCGCCGCTTTCTCTGCCGACGGCACAACATCGCTGGACCTGGCTACCGACAGTTTCCCATTCGTGACGTGTTTGGGAGGCTGTTGCCTTGA
>JANNXA010000009.1:0-198764 GCA_031409275.1 Planctomycetota bacterium | reverse complement strand
CTGGGCTACAAGAACCCCGGCGCCGAGACGGTGTGGAAGGGCCTCGAACGCCTGACCGACATCACGACGGCCTACCGGCTCTTCCTCTCCTCGGCGTAGGGCGCAGTGTCCAGCGGGGGGACTTGTGGGGCAGGATCAGCGCCAATATCGGGGGGTGCACGGTGGAGGAGCTGCTGAAGCTCAAGCCGTTCGACGGGAAGGTCGTGCACATCCGGCTGCAGTGGTCGTCGATCTTCGGATGCCGTCGCGAACGTTGGGCCCGGGCCGACGGGCGTCATGCGGACTGGAAGGTCGTCGGCTACGGCGCCGGGTTCCTCGGTTACGCCGAGGACCTTCCGCCGGGCGCCACGAAGGAACTCGTCAGCGACCACTGTCGCAAGTACGTCGTGACGCCGAGTTGGAGGCCTGACGGCGATTCTCCTGGCGCCGAGGAGTCGCTCGAAGAGGAGCGTGGCGGAGTCGTCGCGGTGGTGGTCAAGCCGAAGGGCGGTCCGACCTTCGCAACCTGCTGGCCTTGCTCGGTCTGTCGTTCGCCGCCGCCGGCGTGTTTGCGGTCGTGGCATTTGCGCTCGGCCGACTGCACTTCGCCTGATCGGCGGCTGCGCGGCTCGACGCAAGAGGCGACCTCGGTGGCGCTCACTCCACGCTGCGGGCGGCGCGCACGCCGGTGCTCTGGTCGAGTGCGCTGTCGAGCTGCCAGTTGCGCTGCGTCAGCGTCGCGACGACCGGCGCAGAGTTCGCGAAGTTCCCGCCGAGCCAGTAGCGGTAGAGGTGCTTGCCGTCGTTCGAGCGATGGGGATCTTCGACGTACTCGCTGACGTTGCCGAGCACGTCATGCAGCCCGTGACCGTTGGCGGCGAACGATCCGACCGGCGCATGCGTCGGCCAGCCGTCGTCCCAGTCCGCGACGGTCGGCCACTGTCCGTAGTTGCGGTTCATCGCCGCATCGATGACGTTCTCGCGTCCGTGCGCGCCGGCCCAGCCGTCCCACGGGATGTCGAGCGCCACGCCATCGTCGTCGATCCGGGCCGGTGTCTCATCCCACCAGCGCAGGTCGCCGCCGCCGCCACGTGAGGCAACCTCCCACTCCGCGACGCTTGCGAAGCGCAACGCGGCTCGCGTCAAAGCGCGGCGCGCGGTCGTCCAGCTCAAGCTCTCCACGGGATGGCGACCGGTGACGACGATCGCTGGAAGTCCGTGTGAGATGTCGGCCCCATTCGTCACGCGGCCGATCGAGTAGGTCGACGGGTTCTCGTCCATCAGCGTGGCGAACTGCGCCTGGGTGAGCTCGTGCTTGGCGATGAAGTAGGCGGGGAGGTCGGCCTCGTCCGGCACCGCCGCGGAGCCCGGCGGCCGCGCGCGCGCGATCGCGTGGTTTCCGGCCGGGATCAGCACCAGGACGATGCCGGCGTCCCCGGCGTACTCGTAGGACCCCGCGCTCGCGGGCGGGAGGCGCGGCTCGCTGCCCGACGCCACGTGCCAGAACTCCCACAAGCCGCTGGCAGGGTCGGCGCGCAGCGGCACCAGCCCGAGCTGAGGTTTCAATGTCAGCCCGTCGTAGCGCGGATCGGCGGCGATGGCGCGGCGGGCGGCGTCCCAGCGCGCGGTCGAGTCGTGCAGGCTGATGCGCTCGACGTCGTCGATGCGCGCCGACCACTGCGTCATCCACGGGATGCGCGACTCGCGCAGCGTTTGCGTCGCCGCGGCGCCGAGTTCGAGCAGCGCGACCCGGTCCGTGGCGCCCGCCGTGCGCGATCGTTCCAGCAGCTCTGACTGGTGGGCGGCGTCGTTGACGACGCGGTTCGCCAGTCGTCGCCACAGCTCGAGCCGCGGGCGCGAGGACGGTTCGCACGGCAGGTCGGGGCCGCGATCGCCAGCCAGCGCGATCGCCGCGGCCACGCTGTCGAGCGTCGCCACCTCCCGCTGCTTCGCGCGCACCTCGACCTCCTGCCGCTGGTGCTGCCACCAGGCGAAGCCGCCGCCGCTGCCGATGACGATCACGGCTGCGGCGATCGCTGCCGTCAGCGCTCGATTCCGTTGGACGGCCAATCGCAGCACGTGGCCGAGGGACGGTTGGTGGGCCGCGACCGGACGGTGGTCGAGGAAGCGCTCGAGGTCGCGCGCCATCTCCAGCGGCGAGGCGTAGCGCTGCGCGGGCTTGCGCGCCATCGCCTTGGCGCTGATGGCGATGAGCTCGGGCGCGGCGTCCTGGACTCGCTTCGCGAGCGGCGTGGGCGGCCCTGCCAGAACCTCCTCCGCGAGCTCGTGCATGGGCAGATTGCCGAGGTCGGCGTAGGGCGGCTCGCCGGCCAGCAATTCGTAGAGGATCGCGCCGAGCGCATAGACGTCGGCGGGCTTGCCGATCGCGGCCGGTTGCGCACGCATCTGCTCGGGCGCCATGTAGTGCGGCGTGCCCAGCACCTGGCCATCGCGCGTCAACAGCGGCGAACCGGGCGTCTTGCCGCTGAACTCGCGTACCTCGGTGTAGATCGAGGAACCGGACTCGCTCCTGATGAGTCCCGTCGCGTTGGCGTCGTCGTGACCGATCACGCGCGCGAGTCCCCAGTCCATCACGTAGACCTCGCCGAACGGTCCGACCATCACGTTGGCGGGCTTGAGGTCGCGGTGGATCACGTCGCGGCTGTGCGCGTAGGCGACCGCTTCGCACACCTTGATCAGCACGCCAATCGCCTTGGCGCGTGGCAGCACCTCGGAATCCTGGCGCGCGTCGCGGATGAGCGCGCGCAGGTCGCGGCCGCGCACCAGCCGCATCGTGAAGTAGACGCGTCCTTCATGGTCGATGCCGAGGTCGTGCACGGGAACGATGCCCGGATGCTCGAGTTGGCTGGTGATCTGCGCCTCCTGCAGGAAGCGCGCGAGGGTTCGGTGCATGGCGCGCGAGCGGTCGGAAGCGCTGGCCTCCTGGCGGCGCGCGAGGATCACCTTCATCGCGAGGCGGCGATGCAGATGGGGGTCGTGCACCTTCCAGATCGCGCCCATGCCGCCGCGCCCGATCTCATCGCGCAACTGGTAGCGATCGGCGGGGCCGCGATGAGCCAGCAGCCGCCGCACGAGGTCGCCGGCGAACTCGAGGCGCAGCGACTCGTCGTCCGTTTCGATCTGCCAGGGCCTGGCCGCT
This sequence comes from Planctomycetota bacterium, assembly GCA_031409275.1. Taxonomy (GTDB): domain Bacteria; phylum Planctomycetota; class B15-G4; order B15-G4; family SIAN01; genus SIAN01. The sequence continues at coordinate 195,625 of JANNXA010000009.1, read as the reverse complement.
CCCGGCACTCCCGCGTCGCGCGGCTGCGCGCGCGGGATGACGCGCGCCACTTCGAGCCAGTCGTCATAGAGGCGGCGCAGCTCGACGGCGTGGTCGCGATGCCGGGCCGCGAACGCCTCGAAGTCGACCGGGTCGGGTCGATCCTGGGCGGCGAGGAAGTCGACGAAGAGCTGCTCGGCGGCTGTCAGCGGGGCATCGTCGTTACGGGCGGCACCATCAGCCATGGGGGCACTCCAGGGGCGGGCACATCCCTGGAGCGTGAGTGGAGCCGGCGAGTCACCGGCGCCCGGGGCGATCGGTCACTCCGCGTCGCTGCTCCAGTCGCCGAGCTCGTGCGCCTCGCCAGCCGCCAGCTGCAACGGCGCTCGTTGCGCGGCGGGGCCGCCGACGGGCAGGATCGCCAGGACGTAGTCGAACCCGGGGGAGAGCTCGGCAAGTGTGAAGCGGCCTTCGAGGTCGCACCGCGCGAAAGGGACGCCCCAGAGGTAGCCACGGCCGTCGCTGCTCCATTGGCGGGAGAGGTCGGCCAGCGTCGGCCCGAGATCGGCAGTCGGAGGCAGCGCGACCACGATCGCGCCGGCGCGCGGGGTGCCGTTGGCGGCGACGACACGTCCGCTCACCGACGCTGCTCGCTCCATGCGGAGGAGCACGTCGCGCACCAACGTGCGTTGCGCAAGCAGCAGCGGATCGGACAGCGTGGTGGCATAGCCTCCCGCACGCACGCGCACGATCCAGATGCCGGCTTCCAGTCCGGTGGCGTGGATCACGCCGAGCGTGTCGTCGCGCTGCTGCGGATCGACGCGGGTGGCGAGCGCCTCGCCATTCTGTTCGTCGAGCGTGTACTCGACCTCGACCATCGTCTGCACCGGACCCATGGGTGCGAGCCACGCCGCGAAGTGGTCGCGCCGCAGCACCGCGAGCTTTTGCGTCGGCGCAGCGATGCAGTCCCACTCGCAGGCGATCGGCAGGCCGGTCTGCGAATCGACGACGCGCGCGTGGATCTCGGCGAGGTGGTGGCCGTGCGCTTCGAGGTCGTCATTCGCCTTCAACTCGAGTTCGACGTCGCGCGATCCGGCGGCCACCTCGAAGAGCGCCGCGGGAGCGAGGCGCCCCTGGTAGTTGATGCGGTAGTGGCCGGCCGGCAGTCCCGCCAGCGTGAAGCGGCCGTCGGGCTCGATCGTCGCGAAACAGGGTTCGTCGTCGGTGGTGCTGATGGCGGAGACGGTGCAGCCGCCGACCTTCGTGCGCGCTGCGCCGCCCGCGTCGAGCAAGAACTGGGCGACCGCCTCGTCGCGCGGGTTGACCTTCACGACTCGGCCCACGGCTTCGAGCTCGACGTCGCTTCCCGACGGGAAACGGAGTCGCCCGGTGATCGAGAGCGCGGGCGGCAGTGAGACATCGAGCTCCTGGAAGCCAGTGAAGCGCACTTCGTAGGCGCGGCGCAGCGACGGCAACCCGAGGTGACGCGCGGCCACCACCATCCACTTGGCGCCGATGCGCGTTCCGGTGAGTCGCGCGGTGCCGGTGGCGTCGGTCTGCACGCCGCCTTCCCACGCCTCCTGCAACTCGAAGCGCGCCGCCGCTTCGCGGTCGTCGGTGGGCGCGGATTCGCCGGTCGCCAGCAACTGCCGATAGAGGCGGATCCATGCGCCCTCGACCGGATGGCCGTCGCTGTCGAGGACGTGGACCGCCAGAGCGTAGTCGCCGGCTCGATCGCTCTGGACCCGCCGCGTGGTGAGCGTGCCGGCGTCGGTGACGGCGTCGGCTGCGACGCGCACCGCTTCGCTGCGATGCGGCAGGACGTCGGGATGAGCGATGGTCAGCGAGTAGCCCTGGCCGGCGGCCGGGTCGACCACCGCCACGCGCAGGCGGAAGGTGCCGCGCTCGTCGCAATCGGCGCCGGCGCTCCACTCCTCGCCCTTGTGCGTCGATTCGCTCGAGGAGGCGATGACATGGGCGCCGCCGACGGCGCGTCCCGTCTCGTCGACGACCAAGCCGCGGAGTTCGCCGGTCGCGACGGGCTGCAGGAGCTCGGCGGAGCCAGCGCTGGCGGGCGTGCCGAACGTGCCGCGCAGGAAGTCGCCGCGCGTGAAGCCGCTGAGCGCCGATCTCGGGCCAACCGCGCTCTCGGTGGAATCGAGTGCGGTGCGGCGCGGGGTTGCCGCGAGCGGTTCGGCAGCGCTCGCGTCGCGGGCGGCGCGCCCTTCATTCGAAGCGGCGGCGGCGTGGGGGCGGCTCGGTTCCGCCGGTGCGCGCGCGCGCTGTACGAGCCACGTGACACCGCCAAGCAGTGCGATCAGCGCCGCGGCAGCGATCGCCAGCGGCTTGCCGAAGAGGACGCTTGCGCCGGCTGCGGCACTTCCTGCCAACACCCCGCTCGCCGGCAGCGCCAGGAGGCTTGCGGTGAGCCCGACCGGCACCGCGACGCTCTCTTCGCGCGCCAGCCACGTTTCGAGTTCGAGGGCGACGGCGGCGTGGCCGAGCTCCGCGAGGCGCGCGCGCAGTTGCGCGACCGCCTTCTTCACCCGCTCGAATGCCGTCGGCTCCGCGAGGCCGAGGCACTCGCCGAGCTGCGCGAAGGTGAACCCCTCCTGGAAGCGCAGCACGGTCGCGAGGCGCATCTCTTCGGGAAGCTCGGCGACACAGCGGCGCACCGCTGCCGCAAGCTCGCGCTGCTCCGGACTTTCGGCGGCTTCGCGTTCGGGACGATTCATCGCGGCGTGCTCCTCGCGGCGCTGCCGATTGCGGTCGGCGCGCAGATGGGCCAGCGCGCTCTTCGCGGCGAGCCAGCGCAGGACTCGTTCGGGCGCCGCGTGGTTTGCGAAGTCGTCGCCGCGCCGCAACACCTGCAGGAAGACCTCCTGCGTGATGTCATGCGCGTCGGCCGCGTTGCGCACGATGCGCCACGCGCTGTTCCAGACGGCGGCATGGTGGTCGCGAACGAGGCGTTCGTAGAGCTCGCGCATGGCCCGATCCTCCGTGTCCTGCGCGCTCGCTGCAAGGCGCCCGCGCCGCCTCGTGGATGCCGCTGACGGCGAAATCTTCGGCGAGGAGTGTGACTGCTCCATCGCCGGTGCGCTGCATCATGGGGCGGGCCTGGTGAGAACCACTCGTTGGAGCAAGTCATGAGCATGGTGATCCTTCCGCGCAGCACCGATCCGGACGGCAAGGCGCAGGCTCAGGCGAAACTGAGCGCCTGCATCGCCGATCCGTTCGCCGCCGTGATGATCGTGAGTGGCGAAGGTCCGGAGATCGATGCCGTGATCGAAGTCGGGTCGGCGCGAGCCTCGATCGCCGTCCTCCGCCGCACCGTCGTCTGGGTGCGTGACGTGAAGGTGCTCGACGCCAAGCAGAAGACCGCCTACGCGCCGGCCGGTATCGCCGCGGCGTTCATCGGATTGAACGATCAGGTGGTGGAGACGCTTCCCGCCGCGAAGGGGGCGCAGAAGTTCTGGGTCGAGAAGGCGTTCACCAAGGCGGGGGGCTGACCATGAGGTGCGGTCGATCCGCCTGGTTCCTCGCGACGCTGTGCGCCGCCGCTGGCTGCAAGAGCCCAACGAATGAGCTCGACCACGGGAACGCGGCGGCTGGCGGCGCGGCAGGTTCGGAGCCGGGTGACGAGTTGCTGGCCGCGTTGCGCTTCGAAGAGCAGATCGAGCGGCGCGGGTCGATCGTCCTCGGCGTCGATCAGCACCGCGCGGAAGTGGACTACAAGAGCGTCCTGAAAGTGCATCCCGACCAGGCGGCGATCCGCAAAGCGTACGAGGCGGATTCGGCCAAGGCGTCCGTTCCGACGGAGACCGAGGAACGGCGGCTCGCCGCGCTCGAACGAGTGCCCGCGTTGATCGAGGCGGCGAAGGGGCTCGCGACGGCCGCTGCCACGTCACTCGCTGCGGCCGATGCACGGCGCCGCGCGGGTGAACTCGACGTGGAGACGACGCGGGCGACGCAGGAACTGCTGCGTCGCGAATCCAACCTGCGCCTGGAACTGATGACGCTCGCGCAGTCGATCGTCGAAGACGAAGTGCGTCGCGAACCAGATCCTCCGGCGGGCGACGAGTTCGATCTCGAAGTGGGGCGCCGGCTGGAGGTCGCGGTGCCAGACGATGCGGCATTCGACTTCGAGTGGCTGCGCCAGCAACTTCCGGGTGCGATCGAGGCGTTGCGTGCGCAGGCGGTCGCGCGCCGCGAAGCGCAGGAGCGTTCCCAGCTAGCGCTGCAACTCAGCGCCAAGCTCCATTCGGCGGAGGAGAGCGCGCCGCTCCATGTCGAAAACTACGACGACATCGCCGAAGTCTTCGGCGCGAAGACGCCGCGAATCTCGCTCGGCAGCCCTGCCGAGCAGGCGCAGTTGCATCGCGAGCTCGAAGCGATCGACGGCCTGCTGCGCATCGGTGCGGAGGCGCGCGACGCAAAGCTCCCGTTCATCGAAGGTTGGAAGGAGTGGGCGCGGCAGCTGCGCTCCGAGCTCGACGCGACGATGGCGCGCCTCGAGGCGGCTGGCCTCGACGGCAGCGCGAGCCCGGCGACGCTCGATGATTGGCTGGCCCAGGCGATCGCGAACATCGATCGCGCCAGCCCGCTCGCCAAGGAGTCGATCCGCAAGCTCGAGTGGCTGCGCGACCTGGCGAAGCGGGTGCAACGCGTTGTCGCGGTCACGCAGTCCCTCTCGGTCGACATCGAAGCGCGTTCGCCTGCCGGCTGGCTCGCGATGGCGAGGGATGTGCGGGCGCTGTCAGCGGACCTGCGCGGTCTGGTCGAAGAGGACTTCGCCCAGAACCTCGCCGAGTCGTTGCGCGTGCTCGTCGACTGGGGGAAGACGCGGGCGATCGCCGCGCTCGAAGCGTCGGAGTTCGCAACGACGGCGCAGCAGCAGTTGCTCGACTCGCTGGCGAGTTTCCGTCGCCTGGCCGCGCCGATCGCCGACGCGCTGGTCCTGGTGCAGGCGCGAATGGCGCCTGAAGCGGTTCGGCAGGCCGTCGCTGGCGTCGAGCCGGTCGGCACGCCGCGCCCGATCGACGAGATCGTGGACGGGTCGATCCGGCTCGACCGTTCGCTGGCGGACCGCGGCGACGAGATCGATGTCGCGGCGGTGCTCTATCGCAAGGTCGAATCGCGCTGGGTGCGCGTCGACGGAACCACCCGCACTTTCAGCATCGATCGCTTCGGCTTCGTCAGCGACTTGTCGGCCGATGTCGCGTTCATCTCGCAGCGCGGCACCGATCACTTCCGCACCGCGCCGTCGGCGGCGTGGACGATGCACTGGCGCCGACGCGACACGCCGGACGATGACGGATGGGACAACGCCTGGGAGCTCTTCGATCCGGGTATCGGTGTGAGCGTCGTCGGGATCAGCACGGACGACGAGAGCTTCCAGCCTGGCGTTGGCTGCCACCTGAGCTTCTTCCACGACATCGTCAAGGTGGGCGGCGGCGTCAACCTCGGCGCCGACGACGACCGCGACTACTGGTTCATCGGGATCGGCCTGTTCGAGGCGATCGACGGCATCGGCAACCTCTTCGGCATGGGCGGCGCGCGCAGCGGTTCATGAAGAGGCCGCCACGGTCGCGCGGCCTTGCGGGCTCGCGACCGTGGCGGCCGCCGGCGCGGTGGCGCGCGGCGTTCAGCGTCCGCGGCCGCTCTGCGACTCACGTACGCGGTCGATGCGCAGCGCGACCAGGACCGGCTGCGCGCCGACGGCGCCGATGACCGCCCACTCGCCCAACTGTGCAGTGAGGTTCGTCTGGAAGCGCTGGCTGGCGGCCGCCGCGCTGGCACCGTCGGCGCCGGCCACCGGCGTCGTCGCGTTGCGCACCATCGAGAACGCGCAATCGCTCAGATCGAGCGTGCCCGATTCCGGGTCGAACGCGCTTGGCCGGAAGGAGAGGTCCCACTGCGAGTCGCGGTCGCTGTCCGTCGCGAGCTGGCAGGTCTGGTCGGAACGGATCGAGCAGCGCAGGACGCCCGACGAGAGGAGCGCGAAGTTGCTGCCCGGCACCAGCACGGCGAGCTCCTTGGCGAGGTCCGCCGGGACTCCGGTGGGGCCGCCATTCGCGCCGCTCGCCTGAAGGATCAGCGCGGTGACGTGGACTTGAGGGAACGGGCGGTCGATGCGCGCCACCAGGGCGCGGATCTCGTCGAGTCGAGTCGGCGTCTCCTCGACCAGCAGCAGGTTCGACGGATGGATCCAGTTGAAGTTGAGACGAGTCGAAGCGTTGCCGTCGCCATCGACGACGTCGAGCGAACGGAGGTAGCTCTGCAACGACCGTTCGAGCAGATCGATCGACACGTGACGCGGCTGGATCTCCGCGGTCATCAGCGCGTTCTCGGGGCTGCGTTTCTGGTCGTGAATCCTCTGCGCTTCGGAGTTGAGTCGCTGCCGCTGCGAAGCCTCCTCCAGCTGCTTCTCGCGCTCCTCCATCTCCTCCAAGGTGCGCGTGATCCTCTCGCCGGCGTCGAGCGAGTTGCGAATCAGGAGGCTGCGGCCGAAGGTGATGAACTGGGCGAGGGAGGTCTCGCCAAGGACCTTCTGATGGTTGTCCCGCTCCTCGACGACGATTCGGTCACCGAACAGCTCGACGGCGAGCTGCTCGAGCTGGCCAAGGTCGAAGAAAATCGGTGAGTAGGCGCTGAGGACGAGCTCCTGGCTGCTGATCGCGGCGACCGATCCGATCGGTGCCAACGAGCCGTCCGGTCGCTCCTGTGCAGGGAGCGGCGCGATCGCGAAGAGCAGCGCGAGCAGGGGCGGCAAGGAACGGTTCATTGGGCGGACTCCGGCGACGGGCCGCGCGAGAGGGGCATCGCGGGCGGCGTGAGAAGGATCAACCGAACGTGGCCTGAACGCATTTCCATGCGATCGGGCGTGACTCGAGCGATGGGTCGATCAAGGCGCGGGACCGCGCGGCTGGCGACCGGCGGCTCGATCGCAAGCGGCGCGACCGGGCGCTCCGCCAGCGTGCGCGCGAACAGCAGCAGCGCCGCCGCGAGCGCGAGCCACGGCGAGGCGCGGCGCAGCAACGGTCGCGCGCGCAGTCGCCACGGCACGCTCGGTGCCGGCGGGGTCGCCGTCGCCTGCCACGCCTCACGCAACCACTCGACGGTGGCGAGCGTCGTCGCGTCGGGCGCGTCGAGTGGAGCGGTCGCGGGCGGCGCATCGAGCGTTCGCCACGCCGCCTGAAGGTCGGCGAGCGGAAGCTCTTCATCCGCTTCGTCGCGGGCGTCGTGAGGGCCGTTCATGGGGCGCCTCGTGTCGACTCGGCGCGCAACGCCAGTCTCGGTGCGAGCCACTCGCGCAACCGACGCCGCGCGGTCATCAGCAGGACTCGTACGGTGCTCTCGGCAATCGACAGCGAAGCGGCGACGGTCGCGGTCGCTTCGCCCTGAAGGTCGTGCAGCACGAAGACCTCGCGTTCACGAGGTGCGAGGCGGGCGAGGCTCGCGGTGACGAGTTCCTGCACCTCGCCGCGCTCGGCGACGCTGCGCGGGGAAGGCGGCGGGAGCGGCGCCAGCGATTCGGCGGCGTGCTGTTCGGCGCGGGCGCGAGCGTCGCGGCGCCGCAGCCGATCGCGACAGAGGTTGAGCGCCACCGCGTTGCGCCAAGGCGCGAACGCGCGGCGGGTGTCGAAGCTCGGCAGTCGGTCGATCAGCTGCAGCATGGCGTCCTGGGCGGCGTCGTCCGCTTCGTGGCGTTGCGCGAGGAAACCGAGGCACAGCCGCCACACGATCGGGTGCTCGCGTGCGTAGAGCTGCGCGACCGCATCGGCGTCGCCAGCCGCCGCAGCAGCAGCGAGCGGGTCGGTCGGCGTCGGGTCCGACGCAGGTGGCGGTGGCGAAGTCATGGCGCGGCGGTTGTACGCCACTGCGTCCGTACGCGCTTAGGCGACTCGTGGCGACTCGTCGCGCGGGGGACGACTTGCGGCGGCGGTCAGCGGCGAGCGCGGGCGGCGGCGAGGAGGTCGCGCAGGAGGGCGGAGGCGGTGCCGAGGCGGTGGCTTGCGCCGCCCAGGACGGTGAGGGGGCCCAGATCGCCGCTGTGAAAGGTGACCGCTTTCTCGGCGCCGTCCGCCGCGTGGAGCGGATCGCCGGGTTCGACGAGCTCGGGCGCGACCCGCAGCTCGACCCCGCGGGCAGTGCGCGTGGCACGGCCCACCAATCGCAGTCGCTGGGGCCCCGTGCGCGACGCGGCGAGCAGCGCGGCCGGCACGTGGGTGATGCCCGTTCGCTCGACGCGCTCCAGGGTCGCCTGTGGATCGAGAAGGCCGCGCGCGAGGATCACCAACTTGACGGCGGTGTCGAAGCCTTCGACATCGAACGTTGGATCGGGTTCGGCGATGCCATCGCGCTGCGCCTGCGCCAACGCGGCGGCGTAGTCGGAACCCGGTTCGCGTAGCTGAGTGAGGATGCGGTTCGAGGTGCCGTTCAGCACGCCGCGGATCGAGTCGATCGCGGCGCCCGCGAACCAATCGCGCAGCGCCGAGAGACGCGGCAGCGCGCAACCCGTGGTTGCGCTCGTGCCCAGCGTCGCGTTCGCGCGCGTCGCGCTCTCCTCGAGCTCGGGCAGAGCGTGCAGCGCCGGCCCCTTGTCGGCCAGCACCACATCGAGTCCGCAATCGAGCGCCGCACGCGCGATGGAGAGGCCCGGTTCGCCATCGACGAGGTTGGTCGGCAGCGCGATCACGACACCCTCGATGCCGCGCGCCCGCAGTTCATCGGGGCGAAGCGCCGACTCCACGCCGGGCCAGGCGGCCAGCGAGCCGTACTGCGACTTGAAGCGCGCGAGCTCCGCCACCGGCAGCCGATCGGGGGCCGCCACCATCGCGCCGCGATCGAGGATCGCGGTGAGCGCGAGATCGATACCGAAGTCGTTTGCGAGCGCCGCGCGCCGTTCGCCGACGTGGTGCGCGAGGGCGCGCCCGACGTTCCCGAAACCGATCAGCGCGAAGTCGTAGCGGCGCATCTCACCCCTTCTCGAAGTGCAGCACGAGGTCGGTCGCGCCGCCCGGCGGAACCTCGAACTCGATCTGCCGCATGCCTCCCTCGCCCTGCATCCACAACATCGCGCGAAACTTGCCGACATCGACGCCCTTGGCTTCGAAGGTGAGCTTCTCGGGATCGAGCTGCATCCAGCGATCCATGCCGGCGCGCGAGAACTGGCCGTCGTCGATCGCCGACAGGTAGAGCTGGAGCGTCTCCTTGTCGACGGAAGGATCGGGCTGCCAACCATCGATGACGACGTGGCCCGCGATGCGGATGCCGGGATTCAGCGTGACCACCAGCGGGCGATCGGGCGGCCGCGAAGCGTCGATCGTGACGTTGCAGCGACCGTTCTCCTGGTGCGACGCGATCAGCGCGTAGCGAGACGGCAGCAGCTCCAGCGTGGCAGCGCCGTTCTCGTCGGTGACCATCCCGTCGCCGCCGAAGTCGACGCCCGTCGTTTCACCGCCGCCGGCCAGCGAGTAGGTCGTCACCATGCTCTGCGCCGCGGGCGAGCCATCGCCGAGCTGCACGACGACGGGGTAGGGGACGAGGCGCGCATCGACGCGCACTTCGCGATCCTCGCCGGGTTGCAGCACCAACGACTCGGTATGCACCAACGTGCGTCCGCGCTCGGTCTGCCGGTGAATGGTGATCGTGTAGCGACCGGGGCGCAGATCGGCGAAGGCGAAGGCGCCGCGTTCGTCGCATTCCATGTTGTTCCAGCGGCGGCCGGACAGCTGCACCTGCGCCTTCGCGACGCGCTCGCCGCCGACTCGCACTTCGCCATGCAGCGTCGCCGGGGCCATCGGCACATCGGGCAGCGCCTCGATCTCGAGCGTGGTCTGCTGCCCTTCGAGGATCTCGGTCTCGCCCTCGGCCAGCGGCTCGGGTTCGTTGTCGGCAGCGAGGCGCTTCACGAGGTCGAGCGGTCCGTTCGCCAGGAAGCGCGACATCACGGCGTAGCGCCACTTACCGGCCGGCAGGTGATGCACTGCGAAGGTTCCGTCCGCTTTCGTCATGCCGAAGTGTGGCGTCTGGGCGTCGGGGATGACGTTGTCAGTATCGAAGCGGTTGCTTCGCGTCAGAAAGAGCATCAGCGGCTTCTCGGGTGGCGCGCCCTGCGTCTGCACGCGGCCGACCAGATCGCCGCCGCGCAGCAGCACGACCTCGATCGTCGCAGCCGTCGCGAGCGCCTCGACGCCTAACTTGGCGTAGCCGCGCGCGTAACCCGGATGCGAGACACGCACCACCACCGGCGCCTCGACCGGGAGCGCTTGCAGCAGGGCTCGCCCCTCGACGTCGGTGCGTGCCGCGGTGAACGGCAGGACGAATTCGCCTTGGAACGAGCCGAGCGCGCTGACGAGCGCGTAGTCGACGGGCGCACCCGCGGCGTCGATCACATGCACCGGCAGCGATGCGGCGCCGCCGAGCGTGATCACGGTGGTCGCCCCGTCCGCGGTGAGCGTCACCTTCGAACTCGCGATGCCGTAGCCCGGCGCGCGCGCGATCACCTGCCACTCGCCGACGGGCAGCTCGCGCGCGACGTAGCGGCCGGGTTCGGTCTCGCTCACGCGTCCCTTCAGTTCGGAGGGTTTGAAGAGGAATGGCAGCTGATTGGCGGGGCTCACTTCGACGAAGCGCAACTCGGCGCCGCTGACCGGCTTCGAATGGCCGTCCTGGATGGCGATGGCGAGCGTCGTCGCCGGTGGCAGCTTGATCTCGATCGGCGCGCCGTCCGGGAACGGACCATGCAGTTCCCACGGGTCGCCTGCCTGCCTTTGCAGCGCGCAGAGGAGATCGCCGTTCTCGGGCAACCCGCGCAGTTCGAAGTGACCGGTGGCGTCGGTCGGGGCGGTTGGCTGGCCGATGGCGCAGCTGCCCGAACCCATGCCGATCAACTCGGCGACCGGCAGGTTGGCGCCGATGAGGAGGCGCGCGCCGGCGAGCGGTACGTCCCCGGTCGACACGACTCCGGAGATCGTGCGTCCATACGAGAGGCGCAGCGTGCCGACGTCCTGCTCGGCGCGGCGGCCGGTGGGCAGTCCGGCGCGCACGAGGCCGAGGTGGCCGGGATGGTCGGCGAGGAGGGTGACGATGCCCGCCGGAACGCCGGCGACTCGGAAGGTCCCGTCGGCTCGCGTCGTCGTGGTGGGCAACGGCAGGCGATCGACGAGGAACCGAAGAGGCGGCGGCATCGCCATCACGGTGCGGATCGGATCGACGGCGATCAGCGCTGCGCAGTCGCTGCGGATGTCCTGCACTCCGACTTGCAGCGCCTGCGGCGGAATCGGCCAGGGCAGCTGCGGCAGCACGCGGATGCGGGCGTCGGCGACCGGCGCGCCATCTTCGTCCAGAAGCGTGCCGGTGAAGACGACGTGGGGCGGCAGCACGACGTCGCCGAGGTCGACGCTCTGTCCGCGCTGGAAGGAGACGTCCACCAGCTGAGCGGTGCCGCGGCCGCCGCCGAGATCGACACCAAGCACCATGAGGGCGGTGCTTTCGACGTTGCGCAGCTCGAAGGTGCCGTCGGCGTTGGAGGTGGTCGTCGCAACGATCGGCTCACGGAAGTGCTTGGGGGGATCGCTGAAGCCGCCTTCGAAGCTGGCCATGACGAGGTCGATCTCGAGATGCAGCAGATCGACCTTCAAGTTTGCGACGGGCTGGCCGTCGGCCTCGACCAGTCGACCGTGCAGTCCCGACAGCTCACGCGTGAACGTCTCAGGCGCGGGGCGCGCGTCGAGCTGGTCGGCGACGGTGGGTGTCGTGACCGGCAGGGTCGGCGCGAGTTCGCGATTCGGTGCGATGGCGGTCGCCTCGACCGCAGCGGGGGTCGTCTGCACTGGCGTCGGCGCGGGCGCCACCAGGCGCGGCGTGCCGTTGCCGGAACCGTTGCCGTGCAGGAGCCACCACGCCAGTCCGCCCAGTAGCGCGAGCGCGCCAACCAGCAGGACGAGGCTCGATCGGGCAAAACCGGCGTCGCGAGGCTTCATGCGGGCAGTCTCCAATGCGAGTCCGCGTCGAGTGCGGGGCATCGTAGGCCGCAGCTCGGCGTCGCGTTCACCGCGGCAATGCCGGCGTCAGGGCAGATCGAGCGTGCGCAACGAGTCGCGCAGCAGTCGCTTGGCGAGCTTCCCGGAGCCTGTTCGCGGCAAGGTCTCCTGGAAAACGACCGCTTTTGGGAGCTGTGGACCGCCGAGGTGAGCGCGGCAATGGGCGATCAGCTCGATGGCGTCGACGCTGCTGCCGGCGCGCCGCACGATCACCGCCACGACGGCCTCGCCCCAGCGCGGATGGGGCAGGCCAATGACGGCCGCCTCCTGGACGGCGGGGTGCGCGTAGAGGACCTGCTCGACCTCGGTCGAAAAGACGCTTTCGCCGCCGCTCTTGATGACGTCCTTCTTGCGATCGACGATGTGGAGGAACCCTTCGCCATCGACCACTGCGAGGTCGCCGGTGAGGAACCAACCGTCACGAAACGCCGCCGCGGTGGCGGTCGGGTTCTGCCAGTAGCCCGGGGTCACGGTGTCGCCGCGGCAGGTGATCTCGCCAACCTCCTTGCCGTTCGGAGCGACCGGTGTGCCATCGTCGCGAGCCACGCGAACTTCGACTCCGACCAGCGGACGCCCGGTCTTGCAGCGGTAGCGGAACTGCTCGGTCTCAGGCAGCGCGGCGAGGCGAGCCGGCAAGAGCGACATGGTCAGATAGGGACTCGTCTCGGTGAGGCCATAGGTCTGCACGTACTCGCATCCGAAGGTCTGCATCACCTTGGCGACGAGCGCAGGCGCGATCGGCGCGCCACCCGAGAGCAGCCGGCGCAGGCGGGGGTAGCGCCGCTGCAACGCCTCGGGCCGATGGACCAGATCGATCAGCATCGTCGGCACGAGGTTGGTCATCGTGACCTCGCCCGCCAGCGCGTCGAGCACCTTCCCCGGATCGAAATCGGGCACCATGACGTGACGGCCGCCGACCCAGGTGATGGCGAACGTCGCCCACGCGTCGGCGAGGTGGAACATCGGCGCGATGTGGCCCCACACGTCGCCTTCGCACAGTCCGAGCGCCGCGATCGCGAGCAACGCATGGCTCGCGACGTTGCGATGGGTGAGGACGACCCCCTTCGGGTCGCCGGTCGTGCCGCTGGTGTAGTAGAGGTGAGCCGGATCGTCGGGATGGACGGTCGTCGCAAGTCGCGGGCGGGCGGCAGCGACGACCCGATCGAAGCGCTCGTCGAGCAGCACGAGATGCGGCGGTGGCTGCTCTTGCGCTCCCGTCGAAAGCGCGGCGTGGGTGGCCGCCGCAAGTTCGCGATGGCGCGCTGTCGCGAGCAGCAGACGAGATCCCGAGTGGGTGACGACGCGAGCCAGCCCCTCCGGATGAGACCTGAAGTTGAGTGGAACTAAGACGATCCCGGCGTGTGCCGCGGCGAAATAGACCGCGGCGAACGCCACGCTGTTCTCAGCGAGGACCGCGACGCGCTGTTTGGGTTGGATTCCGAACTCAACTAGAACCGTCGACAGCCGGGCGACCCGGTCTGCGAACTGCGCATAGGTGAGGGTCCGATCGCCATCGACGGTCGCGATCGAATCGGCGTACTGCGTCGCTGCGTGGGCGAGGATCGAAGCGATCAAACCGCGCTCCGTGATGGAGAGTTGAGAAGGGCGACATTGATAAAGGATTCACCGGCCGCGAGAATCCCCGCCCTCGCACTTCGGAGCGCGCCGGGTTTCCGGCCACCGCTCCACGGTGCCGATGCCGATCGTGGGTTCTCCTCTCCACGGGCTCGCCGGCCGAGGTCCGCTGGCCGCGCGCCTGGTCCGTGTCCTCGAGGAGTCGACGGCGCGGCGCCCTATTCCTCTTTTGGGTTTCTCCGGCGCACCTCTTCGCGAACGGGGAAAGAAAGGTCAGCGATGGACGAAGGCATGGAAGCACCCCCGCAGTCTGATTTCGGCGGAGGGGGAGACAGCGGTCCGCCGCGCGGCGGTCCGCCGCGTGGTGGTCGCGGTGGCCGCGGCGGCCGTGGTGGCCGTGGTCGCGGTGGTGAGCGTGGCGGCGAGCGCGGTGGTGACCGCGGCCCGCGCATGGATCGCGGTGGCGATCGCGGTCCTCGCCAGGATCGCGGCCCGCGCGGCGATCGTGGTCCGCGTCACGATCGCGGCCCGCGCCACGACGGTCCGCGCAATGACGGCCCACGCAACGATGGTCCGCGCAACGATGGTCCGCGCGCTGAAGGCGGTCCGGACATGCGTGGCGAAGGTGGCGGTGACCGCGGTCCGCGCGGCGATCGCGGCTACGGCCGCTTTCCTCGCAATCGCGATGGCTTCCGCCGGCCGAACATGGCCTGGGAGTCGCCGCTCGATCGCGCCGTCCTGAAGGAGATCGACCTCGCAGCGCAGTCTCCGGCTCGTCAGCAAGACGCGTCGAACATGGTCCTCGCGCTGATCCAGCTGAACCCGCGGCGCCTCGAGAGCTACTTCACGCTCGGCTACGCGCACGGCAGCCACGGCATCGCGTTCGACGCCTACAAGGCTGAAGAACTGCAGGGCGCCGAAGCGGCCTGGTTCAAGTTCGGTCAGACGCTCGGCAAGTTGCGTCATCCGAAGGAAGGCGAAGAGAAGCCCGACATCAAGCTCCTCCTCTCCGAGCCGCTGATCGCGAAGGAGATCCTCCCGATCCTCCTCCGTCAGAGCTTGATGAGCGGGAACCTCGAGGAAGCGGTCGGCACGCTCGAAGCGGTCCTTGCCAACGGCGCACCGGACGGCGAGACGGCGGAACTGCTCCGCAACACGCTCTCTGAAGTGCTCCGTCGCGCGGAGCGTCCGGGCGAGCAGTTCGAGCCCGACGCGGTCCAGAACCTCCTGCAGCGCTGCATGGCGCTGGCCGGCTTCGACGACCTCGCGCCCGAGATCCGCGCGCCGTTCCATCGCGCGCTCGGCAAGTTGAAGCAGCACCTCGAGCAGTTCGACGACGCGGCGGTCCATTTCAAGAAAGCGCTCGAAGTCGCCGGCGAAGGGCACACGCTCGCGTCGGTCCTCCACTTCGACCTCGCGGCTTGCTCGCTCGGCCTGCGCGGCGTCCCCGACCTCGAACCGCAGACGGAGCGAAAGGGCTCCGATGCGGCCTTGCTGCACCTCGATCAGGCGACGGCCGATCCGCAGAACGCGTCGTTCAACGCCTTCTTCACGCGTGGTGTGCTGCGCTTCGAGCGCGGCCAGCACTCCGAAGCGGCGCAGGACTTCCGTGACGCGCTCGCCCGCATCGAGCAGTACCGCAATCCGCTGCCGGTGACGCTGGCGCGCATCCGCTATTTCCTCGCGCTCAGCCTGCTGAAGGAAGGCAAGGAAGAGACCCAGGAAGAAGCGGCACGCCAGCTCGAGACCGCGATCGAGCGGCTGCGGCCGGGTCCCGATCAGCTGAAGGACCTCCTGCCGCTGCTCGAGGAGAAGGCGCCGAAGGCGGCCGCACGGCTGCTGGCTCGCGTCGACCTCGCGCACATGAGCGATCCGCGTCAGCTGCTCGAGATGGGCAAGCACTTCGTGCGACTCGGCAACACCGAGCACGCGTTGCGCATCGCCGAGCAGTGCCTCGAGCGCAGCGAAGACCTCGGCATCCGCAAGGACGCGCTGCTGCTCGAGCTGCGCGCGTTCAACATGGCGGGTGAGCGCGAGAGCGCGGCCGATGCGCTCTACGACCTGCGCGACGTCTGCTACCAGAGCGGCGACCTCGCCTTCTGGGAGACGGTGATCTTCAACGACGACCGCGTCGGCCAGGCTCTCGATCGCGCCCGCGTCCTCTGCGAGCGCGCCGAGCTCCTGGGTCGCATGCGCGGCCGCGACGCCGAGCGGTTCGCCCAGCACAAGCAGCTCGCCGACCTCTACCTCGCGCGCGCCGAGCCGCAGTGGAAGTTGACCGGCCTGCGCCTGCTGAAGGACTGCTACCAGAAGAACCCCGACGCCTTCGAAGCGGAAGTGCGCCGCGCGGAAGCGGAGTGCCCGAAGGACGAGCGCGTCAACGACCGCGGCACCGCCGACAAGGCGCGTGAAGTGCTCGGCCGCCGGCCGGTGATGATGGTCATCGGCGGTGACGAGCATCAGGATCGCGGCGAGGACGAACTCTCCGCGCTCGCAGCGGAGTGGGGTTTCGACGCCGAGTGGTGGACGACGGATTACGTCAACCCGGACCGCGTGCAGGACAAGCTGCAAGAGCACCTGAACGCGCGCCAGCCTGACGGAATCCTGCTGTTGCATTGGAACCGCGAGGAGCTCGTGCGCGACCTGCGCAAGCTCTGCAAGACCTATCGCGTGGCCACCCGCTTCAGCATCTATGTCGGCGCGCAGTCGTTGCGCGCTGGCATGGCCGACCTGATGGAGGCCGCGGCGGCCCAGTTCGGTGACAAGGACGGAGCGACGTCGGCAGCAGCCGGCGGCAGCAGCTACTGAGATCGTGACGCGCGGCGCGTCGGGTGAAGGCCCGGCGCGCCGCGTCTCTTTGGAGAGACTTCCGTGCCGATGATGAAGGCCGTGGTGAAGACGGCGCCCAAAGACGGCGCGACGGAAGTTGCGGATCGCCCCCTCCCCGTTGCCGGTCCCGGCGAAGTGGTGATCAAGGTCAAGGCGACCGGGATCTGTGGCACCGATCGCCACATCTGGCACTGGGACCCGTCGGTCCAGTTCATGAAGACGCCGGTCGTCTACGGCCATGAGTTCTGCGGCCACGTCGCCTCGTTCGGCAAGGACGTCGCCGACTTGAAGGAAGGCGACTACGTCTCGGCCGAGATGCATGTCGTCTGCGGGACCTGCTACCAGTGCCGCACCGGTCGCGGCCACATCTGCAGCAAGACCAAGATCTACGGGCTGCACCACGACGGCTGTTTCGCCGACTACGTGAAAGTGCCGGCCAGCAACGTGCTGAAGCTGCCGGCGAAGATCAGCCCGCGCGTCGGCGGCTTCCTCGACGCGCTCGGCAATGCGACGCACACGGCGCTCGCCGCCGACCTCGTCGGGCGCAAGATCGCGATCACCGGCTGCGGGCCGATCGGCGCGATGGCGGCGGCGGTCTGCGAATTCTCCGGCGCCGCCGAGCTGTTCCTGATCGACGTCTCCGACCAGGCCTTGAAGCGCTCGCGCAACTGGGCCGCGATGGCGGGGCGCCGCATCCCGGTGACCGTCCTCGACACGCGTGGCGATGGCGCCGCGGCGGCGCTGCAGAAGATCAAGGAGCGCACCGGCGACGGTGTCGATGCGGTGCTCGAGATGTCGGGCGCCGAGCCGGCCATCAACATGGCGCTCGAGATCGTGCGACCGGGCGGGCAGCTCTGCCTGCTCGGCCTCACCAGCAAGAAGGACGTCACGATCCGCGACTACAGCAAGAACGTCGTCTTCAAGGGCGTCAACCTCCAGGCGATCATCGGGCGCAAGATGTACGGCACGTGGTACTCGATGCTCGGGATGCTGGAAGCGGGCCTCGACGTCGAGCCGATCGTCACCGCCGAATACGACCTCACCCAGTTCGAGCAGGCGATGGGCACGTTCGATCGCGGCGAAACCTGGAAGGTCGTCCTCTATCCGGGCGGCAAGCCGGCCGCCGGGCCGACGCGGTCGGCGTAACAGCATCTGCTTCGTCGGCGCTCCGCGTCGAGGTGGCTTCCGAGAGGGCATCCATGTACTCGAACGCCAAGCAGCACTACGCGAAGGAGCTCGAGGAGATCCGCGCGGCAGGGCTGTGGAAGGAAGAGCGCGTCATCCTCTCGCCGCAGGCCGCGACGATCCGCGTGGCGTCCGGCGAGGTCCTGAACTTCTGCGCCAACAACTACCTCGGGTTGTCGTCGCACCCTGACCTCGTGGCGGCGGCGCAGGCGGCGTTGGCGAAGTACGGGCTCGGGATGTCATCGGTCCGCTTCATCTGCGGGACCCAGGACATCCACAAGGAGCTCGAGAGCAAGATCTCGAAGTTCCTCGGCTTCGAAGACACGATCCTCTACTCGTCGTGCTTCGACGCCAACGGCGGCGTCTTCGAGACGCTGCTGAAGGAAGACTGCGCGGTCATCAGCGACGAGCTGAACCACGCGTCGATCATCGACGGCATCCGCCTCTGCAAGGCCGATCGCCACCGCTACAAGCACCTCGATCTCGGCGACCTCGAAGCGAAGCTCGTCGCCACGAAGGGCGCGCGCATCCGCATGGTGGTGACCGATGGCGTCTTCTCGATGGACGGCGACATCGCGCCGCTCGGGAAGATCGCCGACTTGTGCGAGAAGCACGACGCGCTGCTGATGGTGGACGACTCGCACGCCACCGGCTTCCTCGGCAAGAGCGGCCGCGGCTCGATCGAGCATTGCGGCGTGATGGGGCGGGTCGACCTGCTCTCCAGCACGCTCGGCAAGGCGCTCGGCGGTTCCGCCGGCGGGTTCATCACTGCGAAGGCGGAGATCATCGCGCTGCTGCGCCAGCGCTCGCGCCCCTACCTCTTCAGCAACACGGTGGCGCCGCCGATCGTCGCGGCGACCATCAAGGTCTTCGACCTGATCTCGGCGTCGACCCACCTGCGCGACAAGCTCGAGCAGAACACCGCCTACTTCCGCGAGCAGATGACGAAGGCCGGTTTCGCGATCCGCCCCGGCGTCCATCCGATCTGTCCGCTCATGCTCGGCGACGCCAAGCTCGCGCAGACCTTCGCGAAAGAGCTGCTCCCCGAAGGCATCTACGTCATCGGCTTCAGCTACCCGGTGGTGCCGATGGGCCAGGCGCGCATCCGCGTGCAGATCTCCGCCGGACACGAGCGCCACCACCTCGACCGGGCGATTGCCGCCTTCACGAAAGTCGGGAAGAAGCTCGGCGTGGTGAAGTAGGCGGGGGAACGGCGCGTTGCCGGGTGGCGGGAGCGCGCGGTGGCTCCTACGCTCGCGCGCCATGTGCATCGAGCCTCTCGTGGTGCTCTTGCTGTCCGGCGCGACTGGGTCCGCGACGACGGACGACTTCGAGCGCGCCGTCGCGCCGCTGCTCGAATCGCGCTGCCTCGCGTGTCACTCGGCGGCGACGGCGAAGGGCGGCCTTTCGCTCGAGAGTCGCGCCGAGGCGCTGCGCGGCGGCAAGTCGGGCGAGGCGGCGTTCGTCGCCGGCGATCCCGACGCGAGTGCGCTGATCGCGGCGATCGAGCCGCGGGTGACGGCCGATGGTGCTCGCAAGGCACGGATGCCGAAGAGCGGCGCCCCGCTCGCGGCCGGCGAAGTCGCGTTGCTGCGCGATTGGATCGCGGCCGGTGCGCCATGGCCTGACGAGCGACGCCTCGTCGATCGCTCGGCCGACGCGGCCTTCGCGGCGCGCTGCGACTGGTGGTCGCTGAAGCCGATCGCGGCGGTGGAAGCGCCGAGCAGCGCTTCGCTGCCGGCACTCTCCGCGGCGCAGCTCGCGCTTGGGATCGAGCCGCCGCGCAACGAGCTCGACCTCTTCGTGCGCGCGAAGCTCGTCGAGGCAGGGCTCGAGCCGTCGCCGCCCGCCGATCCTCGCACGCTGATCCGACGCGTGACGTGGGATCTGAGCGGACTGCCGCCAGCGCCTGAGGAGGTCGCGGCGTTCGTCGCCGACGCGGCGCTCGATCACGACGGCGCATGGTCGCGCCTCGTCGATCGGCTGCTCGAATCGCCGCGCTACGGCGAACGGTTCGCGCGCCACTGGCTCGACCTCGTCCACTTCGGCGAGACGCACGGCTTCGACAAGGACAAGCCGAGGCGGCATGCGTGGCCCTATCGCGATTGGGTGATCGAGTCGCTCAACGCCGACCTTCCCTACGCCGACTTCGTGGCGCGACAGCTCGCTGCCGATGTCGTCGCGCCCGAGGATCCCGCGGCGGTGCGGGCGCTCGGTTTTCTGGCAGCAGGGCCGTGGGACTACGTCGGTCACGTCGAGTTGCGCGAAGGCACCGTCGACAAGGCGATCACCCGGCTCCTCGATCGTGACGACGTCGTCACCAACGTGATGTCGACGTTCGCGAGCACGACGGTCCACTGCGCGCGCTGCCACGACCACAAGTTCGACGCGATTGGCCAGCGCGACTACTACGCGCTGCAGGCCGTCTTCGCCGGCGTCGAGCGAGCCGATCGCGAGTACGACACCGATCCCGCAGTGGCGGCCCGACGCACGCAGCTCCTCGCGGAGCGGGCGGCGTTCGAGCCGGAGGCAGCGCACGGCCGCAGCCGTGAATCGCTCGGCTGGCATGGCGAGATCGCGGCGGCGGCTGACACGACGCAGTGGGTCGCGGTCGATCTCGGCTCGGCGCAAACGCTCGACGAGGTGGCACTGGTCCCTGCGCACGAGAGCTACGGCGGCTGGCCTGGGCCGGGATTCGGTTTTCCGGCGCGGTTCGTCGTCGAGGCCTCCGAGCGCGGTGACTTCAGCGATGCGCGCCGGCTGCACGATGCCACCGCCGCCGACGTCGCGAACCCGGGCGACACGCCGCTCCTGCTCGACGCGCGCGGTGCGCCGCTGCGCGCGGTGCGCGTGACCGCGATGAAGTTGTGGCAACGCACCGGCGACTTCGCCTTCGCGCTCGGCGAGCTCGCCTGTTTCGCCGACGGGCGCAACGTCGCCGCCGGCGCCGCGGTGATCGCGTCGAGTTCCATCGAAGCGCCGCCGCGCTGGGCGGCCGCCAATCTCACCGATGGCAGCACGTGGCATGGGGCGATCGACCTCGCGGTCGGTGATGCGGTCCGTGATGCGGCTTCGGGCGACGCGACCTGGCGCGACAGGATCACGGCGCGTGCGCGGCTCGATGCCGCGCTCGCCGAACTCCCGCCGCTGCAACGCGTCTACGCCGCGACCGCCCGCTTCAAGCCCGAGGGCGCCTTCACGCCGAGCGCGACGCCGCGCGAGATCCACGTGCTGGCGCGCGGCGACGTGAAGGCGCCGCTCGCGCTCGCCGAGCCGGGCGCGCTGCGCTGCGTCGCTCCACTCGCGGCCGCCTTCGACCTCCCGGCCGACGCGCCCGAATCGGCTCGCCGCGCGGCGCTCGCGGCGTGGCTCATCGATCCTCGCCAACCGCTCACCTGGCGTTCCATCGTCAACCGCGTCTGGCAGTGGCATTTCGGGCGCGGCCTCGTCGACACCCCCAACGACTTCGGCCACATGGGCGCGGCGCCGAGCCACCCCGAGCTGCTCGACTGGCTGACGCGGTGGTTCCTGCAACAGGGTGGTTCGCTGAAGGCGCTGCATCGGCTGATCGTGACCAGCGCGACCTATCGGCAGCAGTCGCAGGGGGACGCGAAGGCGCGCGCGGCGGACGGAACCAACCGCCTGCTCGCCCGCATGGGGCGCACGCGCCTCGATGCCGAGCAGCTGCGCGATGGGCTGCTCTCGATGGCGGGTCGACTCGAGCTGGTCGGGCCGGACGGGGCGCGCGGCGGGCCGTCGCAGCAGCACTTCGTCTTCAAGGACGACCATTCACCGATCTACGACTACGCGAACTTCGCCGTCGACGACCCGGCCGCGCGCCGCCGCGCGATCGACCGCTTCACCGTCCGCAGCGTCCCCGATCCGTGGCTCGACAGCCTCGATTGTCCGGACGCATCGCTGCTCGCACCCAAGCGCAACGTGACGATCACCGCGCTGCAGGCGCTGGCGCTGCTGAACAACCCCTTCGTGATCCGGCAGTGCGAGCACCTCGCGGCGCGGCTCGAACTCGAGCGGCCCGGCGACGTCGCGGCGCAGATCGAGCGCCTCTTCGAGCTGGCGCTGGGACGGCGGCCTGCGGCGAACGAGAGCGCGGCGCTGGCGGATCACGCAGCGACGCACGGACTGGCGGCGGCGTGCCGCGTGGTGGTGAACCTCGATGAGTTCCTGTTCGTCGACTGAGCCGGAGCGATCGATGCGACCTTCTCGACGTGAGTTCCTGTCACAGCTCGGCTGCGGGTTCGGCAGCCTCGCGCTCGCGCCGCTGCTGCTGCCGGAAGGCGAGCTCGCGGCGCCGAACGGTGCCGGTGCGGGCGCGCGCGCCGACGGGCTGCACCATCGCGCCCGCGCGAAGCGCGTCGTGCAGCTCTTCATGTCGGGAGCGGCAAGCAGCATCGACACGTTCGATTGGAAGCCGCAGTTGCTGGCGCGCGACGGGCAGAAGTTCGACCCGGGCGGCACGGTCGAACTATTTCAAAGCGATCCGGGTGCGGTGATGGCGAGCCCGTGGAAGTTTCAGCCGCGCGGCCAGTGCGGCAAGTTCGTGAGTGACCTCGTGCCGCACCTCGCGCAGCACGTCGACCGGATCGCTTTCGTCCACTCCATGGTCGCCAAGTCGAACGTGCACGGCCCCGCCACCTTCGCGCAGGCGACCGGCTTCGTGCGCCCGGGCTTCCCGTCGATGGGGGCGTGGATCAGCTACGGGCTCGGTCGCCTCACCGACGAGCTGCCGACCTTCGTCGTGCTGCCGGACGCGCGCGGCTTCGCGCCCAACGGTCCGGCGAACTGGGGCGCCGCCTTCCTGCCAGCGAGCCACCAAGGCACGCTGATCCGGCCGTCGTCGCCGACGCCGATCCACGACCTCTTCGCGCCCGAATCGGCGCGCGCGCTGGCGACGCCGGCGAACGAGCGCGCCACCCTCGACCTGCTCTCGAAGCTGAATCGTGAACACGCGACGGCGCGGCCCGGCGACAGCCGGCTCGACGCGCGCATCGAAAGCTACGAACTCGCCGCGAAGCTGCAGCTCTCCGCGCCGCAGGTGCTCGACCTCGCCGGCGAGAGCGCCGCGACTCGCGCGCTCTACGGGCTCGACGACCCGGTCACGTCGGACTTCGGGCGCAACTGCCTCGTCGCGCGCCGACTGCTCGAACGGGGCACCCGCTTCGTCCAGCTGTGGAGCGGCGCCGACAACGGTTTCCCGCGCCGCAACTGGGACAGCCACGAGGATCTGGCGCGCGACCACGCTTCGATGGCGGCGTCGATGGATCGGCCGGCCGCCGCGTTGCTGACCGACCTCGCGCAGCGCGGGCTGCTCGACGACACGATCGTCATGTGGATCACCGAGTTCGGTCGCATGCCGTGCAGCCAGGGCGGCAAGGGACGCGATCACAACCCGTTCGGGTTCACCGTCTGGCTCGCCGGCGGCGGCATCCGTGGCGGCACGAGCTACGGCGCCACCGACGAGTGGGGC
Organism: Planctomycetota bacterium; assembly: GCA_031409275.1. Classification (GTDB taxonomy): domain Bacteria; phylum Planctomycetota; class B15-G4; order B15-G4; family SIAN01; genus SIAN01. The sequence goes on along the minus strand of JANNXA010000009.1, from coordinate 172,522 downwards.
TACCAGGCGGTCGATCGGCCGACCAGCAACTACGACGTGCACGCCACCGTGCTCCACCTGCTCGGCATCGACCACACGAAGCTCACCTTCCGCAGCGACGGCATCGATCGTCGGCTGACCGACGTCCACGGCGAGGTGCTGCGGGAGCTGATGGCGTAGCGGGCGGGAGCGCGCGCTGCGCCGCTACCATCCGCCGCGATGACCTCGAAGCACGCACGGCCGGAGCGCACGGCGACCCCTCGGCCGCTCGTCGACTCCTTCCACGCCCGGCTCGCCGAGTGCCGCCGTTCCGGGGCGCAGGGCTTCGCCGACGCATGGGTCAGCATGGAGCCGACCTTCACGAGCCCGAAGCTCGTCCAGAAATGGGATCGGCTGACCGATCACGAGGGCGGCGAGGACGCCTACTTCAAGAACGGCTACGTGCTGAAGAAGCTGAAGAGCGTCGCGCGCGCGATCGCCAAGCGCTACCGCCGCCTCCTCCTCGAGGGCGACCCAGCGTGCCGCTTCGCGCGCTGCGAGCTCGACTGGGACCGCGATCCGTGGGGCACGCTGCGCGCGGTGCTGAGCTTCTCCGATCCGCGCATGGGGCGCTCCTTCGAGGTGCGCCTCGGCATCGACCCAGAGGTCTACGAGTACAGCATCAAGCCGGTGCCGCTCGCATGGCTCTACGACGCGCGCTTCGTCCGCTTCCTCGATCAGCTGGTGTGGGGCATGCCGCGCGCGGAGGGGCTCGCTTCGTCGATCGCGCACGGCGGCGGCCAGTTTTCCTTCTCGGCGAAGACCTTCCTCGCTGGCAGCCTGCTCGCCGACGACATCGCGACCAAGCTGAACCACCCCGAGCTCGCCTGCTGGATCTTCGACTACCCCAATCCCGACGACCGCTCGTTCCGCGCGACGACGCGGCGGCGCAAGGCGTTCGAGACGATTCTCGGGCAGTACTGGGCGGGCGCCTTCCATCCGCGCGCGATCGGACGCCTCACCGTCGAGAACGCCTTCCTCGACCGCGGCTTCAGCCCGGCGGCGACCCCGCCGCGCGGCCTCATGGATCCGCGCCGTGGGCCGATCGGCAGCGCTCGCGACGTCTTCCAGACCAACTTCGCCTTCGGCCGCAAGGTGCGCTGGAACGCGCAGAACGTCGACCCGGGCTACTGGCAGGTGGCGCATCCCGACGAGGACGGCTACCGGCCCGACCAGGTGATGCGCTACAGCGAAGGCAACCTGAACCGGCTGCAGATCGCGGGCGAATGGCACGTGAAGAGCGGCAAGGTGCTCGATGTCGCCGACATCGCCGAGTTCGACCGGCCGCTCGAGGTCGCGATGCTCTACGAGGAGGCGTGCTGGGAGCAGCGCGCGCAGATGTCGAAGCCGACCGCGGGCGAGATGGTCGAGACGATCCTGCTGGAGGCGCACCACGCGCAATGGCTGGTCGACCACCCGCACGTCGAGCTGGCCGGCTCGCTGCTGCAGGACCAGCTCCTCTGCGATGCCGAGCGGACGCTGGCGCGCACCGATCCGATGTTGCTGGCGCGGCTGCGCAAACGGGCGGTCGCGGAGAACCTCGCCGCGTCGCGCCAGCGCGTGAAGAGCGATCGCGTCGAGCCGGAGACGCTCTTCTGGGCGGCGTGGCACTCGCTGGGCGACGGCGAGCGGGCCGAGATCGCGCGCGAGGCGCTGGCCGGCTTCCACGGCCGCGTCCATCAGGCGAGCACGAAGGACCCGCGCGGGCAGCGCGGCGATCCGATGGAGCCGCACCGCCACCGGGTCCACCCGCTGCTCTGGCGCGCGCTGCTGGCGGCGCCGGGTTGCCTCGCGAAGCACCAGGACCTCGAGCGCGAGCTGCGCCTCTGGCACGAGCGGCGCGACGACTACCTCGCCCGCCGTCCGCCGTGGTCGGTGGCGAAGGCGAAGCCGCCGTGGAAGCGCTCGCAGCTGCGGTGAGAGCGTGAGAGGAAATCCCGGACCGAGCCGGACGAAGCGTCGCGCCCGCATGGCGAGGCGCGACGACGAGGCGTATCCACGGAGAGATACGGCGAGGAGGCGCAACGCTGCCAGGCGGGATGCGCCGCGAGTCGGGCGACGGGAGGGATTTCTTCTCAGGCTCTGAGGCGGCGATCGCCGGTCCGCCGCGCGCGGCAGCGTCGCGCTCAGGCTCACTCGCCGATGAACTTGCCCTTGTAGGCGTAGTTCATCGCGAGCGTGGTGAGGAACGCCGACAGCTCGACGAGGATCTCGTCGCGAAGGTTGAGCGGGTAGGTGAGCTTCAGCGCCGTCGCCCGCGCGATCAGGTGGGTGACCACCGGCGCGGTGACCGAGGGATCGACGCCGGTCCAGCGGTAGACCGTATTGGCCAGGAAGTCCTGCTGGCGGTGCAGCAGCAGCGCGCCGTCGCCGAGGCGCTGGCTGCCCGCGTCGGCCGCTCCCGGCTTGCTGCGAGCGAAGAGCACCCGCAGGTCGCCGTCGAGGCTCTTCGGGACCTTGACGTCGCCGATCGCGAAGCCGGCGTAGAACTCCTGCACCGTCGCGCGGATGTCCTTCGCCTCGTAGTCGAGCTGCGTGTCGACCACCTCCGGGTCGCGCTCGCGCAGCTGCTCCATCGTCCGCGCGCAGTACTCGAGCTTCGCCAGCGCGCCGGCCGAGTCGCCGTAGAGGTCGCGCCAGCCGGCCGCGCCGTCGCGTGCGTCGGTCATCCACACGGCGAACGTCTCAGCCCAATCCTCGTCGGGGTGCTTCTGCGCGTAGCCGCCCGGCAGGTGGCGGACGAAGTCGGGGCTGAACGGCGCGACCTTGTACTCCTCGAGGTAAGGGCGCGACATCGGGCCGAACCGCGTGGCCCACTCCTCGGTCGCGTAGAGGCGGTAGGCGTAGTTGACGACGTGGCCCATCTCGTGGCGCAGGTAGCGCAGGATGTCGTCCTCGTCCTCGCCCTCGATCATCCCGCCGCGCTTTCGATGCACGCGCAGCAGTTGCTCGTCGGCCAAGTAGAACGGGATGCCGATCGCCACGGTCCCCTCGGGCACTCCCCACGAGTCGGTGAGGTAGAAGACCGGCTTCACGCGCACGACGCCGCGCGCCGCGTTCTCGGCGCGGAAGCGCTCGATCGCCCGCTCGAGCGGGCGCCCCTCGATGCGCAGGTCGAAGTCGCAGATGCGCTTGCTCAGCAGCTCGGCCGGCAGCTCCGCCTCGCGCGACGACTCGAAGCCGGCGCCGTCGGCGGGCGGCGGGGCGGTGCCTGCTGGCGGCTGCGGAGCGGGGGGCGTGGCGTCGGACGGCGGCTCGCGATCCATGGCGCGGCACTCTAGGCCCGCCCGCCCCCTGCGGCCGACGCATTCGCGCCGCCTCGGGCGCCCCCGCTACATTCGCCGTCCATGAATGAACGCCTTCCGAGCGACGGGATCACGCTGCAGTCGCGCACGCTCTCGCACTGGCTGGTGGTGCGCAAGGTCGCCGACCTCGTCGCGAACGAGGAACGGCTGCACAGCTTGCGGCGCGAGTGGATCGTCGAGCTTTCGCGCGCCCAGCTGCCGAAGGTCTGGAACGCGCTGCTGCAGGCGTTGCGCAAGAGCGAGGCGACGGGCGGCGCGGCGCCGTCGGACGCGGCGGCGTGGACCGTCCTGCTGCTCGAGGACCGCCAGGACGAGATCAACGCGGTGCTGGCGCGCGAGCCGGGCGGACCGCGCGACGTGATTCGGCTGCAAGTGGCGCCGAGCACGGTTTGCGCGTGGCTCTACGGCGATTCCGAGCGCTACACCGCGACGGCGACGCTGCTCGAGAAGTCGTTGGACAGCGTGGCGACCGTCGGGCAGCCCGATCGCGTCGCCGTCCGCTTCTGGCACCACTCGAGCGATGGCGCCAGCGACACGATGCGTCGCGTCCAGTGCCCGCGCTTCGCCGAGATCGCCGACAACTACCCCGGTTGCCGCGAACCGCTCGCGTGGCTGACGGCGCTCGAGTCGCCATGGGAGCGCGGACGGCTGGTCTTCTGGCACGGACCGCCGGGCACTGGCAAGACGTGGGCGTTGCGTGCGCTGGTGCGCGAGTGGGGGCAGATGGCCCCCGAGGTGATCACCGACCCCGACGCGTTCTTCGCCAGCAACGCCTACTTGCAGCAGGTGCTCCTGGCCGAGCCGCCGACGCTGGCCTGGAACGAAGGCACGCAGTTGCGCGCGCAGGATCGTCCGCGCCTCTTCCTCCTCGAGGACGCTCCGCAACTGGTGCTGCAGGAGTCGCGCGCAACGCAGGGCGCTCGCATCGGCAACCTCCTGTCGATGACCGACGGAATCCTCGGCCAAGGGCTGCGCGCCGTCTTCCTCATCACCACCAACGAGAAGGTGCATCGCGTCGACCCCGCGATCCGCCGCCCTGGCCGCTGCCTGCAGGAACTCGAGCTGCCGAACTTCACCTTCGAGCAGGCGAACGCCTGGCTCGCTGCGAAACAGGCGGCTGCCACGTCAAATGCCACGTCGACCGCCGCCGTCGAGCCGCTCGATCCCGGCAGCGAGCCGTCGCTCGCGGAGCTCTACGAGCGCCTCCATCGCGGCACCACGCTGGCGCGCGGTGCCGATGCGCGACTCGGCTTCGCGGCGCCCGATCGATGAGCCGCGCGGGTCACGGCCACGGCCATGGTCGGCGCCCGTCGGCCGGCCGCGGGCGCCGAACCGATGGGCCGGCGCTGCGCCTCGCGTTGCACGCAGTCGACGCCGTCGCCGAGCTCGCTGCGCACGAGCAGCAGCTGCGTCGCGAACTGCTCGCCCCGACCGCGCCGGCGACCCGCACCGGACGCGCGCAGCAGGCGCTCGCGCGCGCGATCGCGCGCTACGCCGCCGTCCTCGAGGCGACCGGCGCGCTGGTGCTGCGCGACGTCGCGATCGGCCGGCATTGGCTGGCGCTGCTGGCGATCGATGGTTGCTGCGGTGCGCTCCTGCTGGTCGAGGCGCTGCGCCGGCCGCTGCCGAGCCGTCCGCGTGCGACGGCCCTGGTTCCGGTGTTGCGCCGGCTGCAGCGGATGGCGGAGGCGTGCGCCACCGGAGCGGGCCCGCGCTGGCGCGTGCGTGCGCTCGCCCGCGCGCCGTGGGATGTCGCCTACCTGGTGGTGCACCCGCCGACCGGTCGCTCGGCGATGGCTGGCTGGCTCGCCGGCGAGCTCCACTTGCCGACCGTCACTCCACCCGCAGCAGCACGAACTTGAGGTAGCGCCCTTCGGGGAAGCCGAGACGCGCGGGGTGGTCGGGGGCGGCGCCGGAGATCGAGGCGAGCGTGACGCGACGGCCGGTGCGCAGCGAGGCGGCGGCGAGGATCGCGAGGAAGTCGGCCTCGCGCACGTGCGAGGAGCAGCTCGCGGTGGCGAGCCAGCCGCCGCTCGGCAGCGCCTTCAGCGCCAACTCGTTCAGCTTCTCGTATGCCTTCTGCGCGCGCGGCACCGTCTTCTTGCTGTGGGCGAAGCTCGGCGGATCGAGCACGATCAGGTCGAAGCGCGGCGGCGACGCGGCCAGGTCCGCCAATACGTCGAAGGCATCCGCAGCCAGGAACTCGTGCGCCGCCGGATCGAGGCCGTTCAGCGTGAAGTTGCGCCGCGCCGTCTCGACCGCGGGCGCCGCGAGGTCGACGGTGGTGACGTGCGCGGCACCGCCTTGCGCCGCCGCGACCGAGAAGCCGCCGGTGTAGCTGAAGAGGTTGATCACGCGGCGACCGCGTGACAGCTGCGCGACGCGATCGCGGTTCTCGCGCTGATCGAGGAAGAAGCCGGTCTTCTGGCCGTGCAGCACGTCGACATGGAAGCGTCGACCGTGTTCGGAGATCTCCACTTCGCCAGCGACCCCCTCGTCGAGGTGGCCGTGGACGACGCGCGCCTCGCCATCCGCCTGCTGCGGGTTGCGCACGACGATCGCGCGCGGAGAGAGGTGTCGCTTCACGGCGCCGACGAACTGCTCCTCCCACGCCACGCCGAGCGCGCCGTCGGTGCGCAGCGAGGCGACGTCGCCGTAGAGGTCGCACTGAAGCCCGGGCAGATGGTCGTTCTCGCCGTGGCAGACGCGCAAGCCGGTGACGTCGCGGCGCAGCAGCTCGCGGCGCAGCGCCAGCGCCGCAGCGAAGCGCCGATCGACCAGCGCGCCGTCGACCGGTTGATCGCGATCGAGCGTCCAGACGCGAAACGCGAGCGGGCTGCGCGGCTCGACCGTCCCGCGCGCCAGGAACTTGCCGTCGCGATCGTGCAGCTCGATCACCTCGCCATCAGCGAGGCCGGGCGGCAGGCGCAGCGCATCGGCGAAGACCCACGGATGGCCGACGCGAATGGAAGGCTCGATCCCTTGCGTGAGGCGGGCGGACTTCATGCGCGCGCACGATAGCTGCGCTCTGCGCGCTACCATTCCGCGCCTGCGAGGTGGGTCGATGGACTTCTTCAGTGAACTGGCTCGAACGCGCGCGCGTGACCTCGCGTTGCAGGCTGCGTGGACGGGAGCCGCGACGATGGGACCGGAACGCGATCAGCTCGCAGCACTCCTGCAGGCGGCGGCTCTGCTCGACCAGATCCGGGTTCCCTACATGCTGATCGGAGGCGTCGCGGTCGGCCTCCACGCCCGGCGCGCTCGCTCCACGCTCGACGTCGACTTCGCGGTCGCTTCCAGCGCCGATCGACTCGAGCTCGGTCGCGCCTTCGCCTCGGCCGGCTTCGCCGCGACCGGTTCCTTCGCCCACTCGCTCAACTTCCGGCACGCTTCCGGGGAGCCCGTCCAGCTTGCGTTCGACCCGTCGTTCGATGCGGCGATCGTGCGCGCGTCCGAGCACGACGTGCGCGGTCAGCGAGTTCGCCTGGTGACGCGTGACGACCTGATCGAGCTCAAACTGCGCGCGTCACGCGACCCCGCTCGTCGCAAGAGCAAATCGCTCCAGGATCAGGCCGACGTCGAACTCCTTCGCGGTGACGTGCCGAGCGACGACGAAGGCTGGTAGCTGCACCGGCTGCGCAACCCCGCCTGGCGCGCGGCTCACTTCGAATGGAGGTGCAGGATGCCGTCCAGCGCCGTCGGCTCGGCGAGCGCGTCGAGGTAGACGCGGGCGAGCTTGCTCTCGCCGAAGCGCGCCGCAAGTCCGCGGAAGAGAGCCTCCGCTTCGCTGCGCTCTCCGCGAGCGAACGCTTCGACCGCGCGCGCGGTCGCCTCGATCTCCGCTTCAGTCAGTTCGGGTGGCGCCAGCTCGAAGAGGTCGACCGGAGTGGTCTGGCCGACGACGACGACGCGACCGCACGGCCGGAAGCGCAAGGTCATGTCCTTCACGGCGCGCCGCGTCACGCCGTCCAGCAGGATCTTGGTGCCGAACTGCTTGTTGGCCGATTCGAGGCGCGCGGCGAGGTTGATGGCATCGCCGATCGCGGTGTAGTCGTGCAGCAGCGGTGGGGCGCCGCAGTCGCCGACGATGACGCGGCCGCTGGCGATCCCCATGCGCGCGGCGACCTGCTTCGGGTCGATCACCGTCGCCAGCGCCGCCTGCGCCGCCAACGCCCCCTGGCAGGCGTGAGTCGCCTGCTCGGGATCGGGGCGGAACGCCGACCAGAACGCCATGAGGCCGTCGCCGAGGTACTTGTTCACGTAGGCGCCGTGGCGAGTCAGCGCCTCGGTCGTCGCGCGCATGCAGCGGTTCAGCAGCGCGACCGTCTGCTGCGCGCCGAGCTTCTCGGAGAGGCTGGTGAAACCGGCGAGGTCGACGAAGAAGCAGGTGACGTCGCGCGGCTCGCCCGCCATCGAGAGTGCGTCGGGATTCTCGACCAGGTAGTCGACTAGCTCCGGCGCGACGCGCGCCTTGAACTGCCGAGTGATGCGCTGCTGGTCGCGCCGCGCCAACGCCGCCTGCACCGCGACGCCGCCGATCCACGCCAGCGCGCCCGCGACGACCGGGGCCGCCAGCGGAACCACGAGCGATTGGTGCGCGAAGAGCCAGCCGCTGATGGCGCAGTACGCGGTCATCAGCGCGCTCCCGAGCAGCGTCGCGAGCCACAGCGGCGGGAGGCTCGCCAGCGTGGCCAGCAGTCCGATCGCCAACGTCAGCAGCGGACCGCTGGCGTCTGGCGCGAAGTGGAGCGCGCGAGCGGAGAGGACCATGTCGGCCGCGACCGCGTGCGCCATCACGCCCGGAGTGCGCGGCGACAGCGGAGTCGGAACGAAGTCGCTGGCCGCGCCCGTCGCCGTCCAGCCGATGAAGACCAGCTTGTCGCGCAGCATCGCCGCGAGGTGCGCGCGCGCGCGATCGATGTCGCCGCGCGCCTGCTCGCGCACGCGCTCGAACGCCAGGTAGTCGCGAAACGGCTGCAGCAGCGCCTCCTCGTCGGCGGTGAGGGGCTCCTGCGCGGCGGCGGCCGCGGCCTCCTCGACGCGAAAGCGCGCCTCGTCGGCGACGGCGGCGAGCTGCGCGTCGCCGGCGGCCGCGATGCCGAGTTCGGCACCGATCGCTGCCGCGAACTCGCGCTGGCGAACGCCTTGCCGCGCAAGGTCGACCTCGGCCTCCGCGAGGTCGAGCGCGCGGCCGAGCGAGCAGCGCGGCGCGCAGCGCAGCCACGCGGGCGCATCTCCCGGCTCGCGCGTCGTCGGCCAGACGAGCCAGAGCTTCCCCTCCTCGAGCGGCAGGTGGACGTCGCCGAGGACGATTTCGTCGGGTCCCACCGAGACCGCGTCGACCGCGAGGCCGCGATGGGTCAGCGCCGCGGCAAGTCCCAACTGCAACGCCTGGCCGCCGCGCGCGTCGCGCAGCGCAGCCACCACGCGCAGCGCGCCGTCGTCGTCGGGCGCGAAGTTGACGAAGCCGGCGCCGCGCGCGGCGGCCGCCAGCTCGACCAGCGGCGCTTTGGCGAACAACGGCCCGTCGCGCTCGTCGACCAGGAAGTGCGAGGCGAGCTGCGTCCATGCTCGCTCCTGCGCGTGCAGCGTGGCGATCAGCTCGCCGTCGCGCCGGCTCAGGGTGACGCTGGCATCGGCCGGGCGCAGCGCGGCGAGCGTCGTGGCGAGGTCCGGCAGCGTTCCGCGCTCGCGTGCCAGCGCGCGCAGTCGCTGCTGCAGCTCGAGCAGGTGCGAAGTGCGACGGGCGTGGGCGCGCGCGTCGTCGTCTCCAAGGTCGATCGAGACCACGGTCGGCGCGGCGGCGACGGCCTCGGCCAGCGCGACGTCGCCGCTCGTGCGGTCGGACGCGCCGGACCGCTCCGCTTCGCTGAGCAGCAGGTCGAGCGCCACGGTGCGGGCGCCCGCTCGCGCCACTTCACGCAGCGCCGCGGCGAGGCGATCGCGCGGCCACGGCCAGCGGCCACCCACTTCGAGCGCGCCGTCGTCGATGTCGACGAAGCAGATCGCGTCGTGCAGCGGCGCAGCTGGGCGCGGGGCATAGGCGAAGCGCAGGTCGATCGACTGACGCTCGAGACGATCGGCCAACGACAGCGCGCGCGCCGCGACGACCGCCAGCGTGAGTGCCACGCCGACCGTCGCCACCGCCCGGCCATGTTCCGCCCGCCGCGACCGCTTCATGGACGCCTCATCGGCCGGGACGACCGCGGAACCTCCGCGGACCGCCAGAGACGCTCAAGCGGCGGGCCGCGATTGCCGATCGGGCGGGACAGGCCGACGCTTCCGGCGGCTCGCTACCATCCCGAGCCCTGATGAGCGCCTTCCTGAACGAGCATTGGCCGCAGCTCTACGTCGGCGTCGTCACCGTCGCCTCGCTCGCCCTGCTGATCTCCGGCAAGGTGACGATCGATGTGATCGGCATCGGGCTGATGTTCGCGCTGGTCGCGACCGGCATCGTCGACATCAAAGCCGCGCTCTCCGGCTTCAGCGACTCGACCATCGTCACGCTCGCCGGCCTCTACGTGATCGCGGAGGGGCTGACGCGCACCGGCGCGCTCGAGTTCGTGGCCCGCGCGACGCTGCGCTTCAGCAAGGGGTCGGCGAAGCGCGGGCTGGTCCTGCTGTGCGCGTTGGGTGCGGTGATCTCGGGCTTCGTCAGCGACACCGCCGTGGTGCTGGTCCTGCTGCCGATCACGCTGCAGCTGGCGCGCGAGCTGAACGTCTCGCCGAGCCGCCTGCTGATGCCGGTCGCTTTCTCGGCGCTGCTCGGTGGCACGCTCACCCTGGTCGGCACGTCGATCAACCTCTTCGTGTCCGGCGCGGCGCAGAAGGCGGGCGGTCAGGCGCTCGGCATGTTCACGATGACGCCGATCGCGCTGGCGGTGAACCTGGCCGGCATCGCCTACCTCGTGCTGTTCGCGCCGAAGCTGCTGCGCGAGCGTTCCTCGGTCTCGGCGGCGCTCGCCAACGTGGCACCGCGCGAGTACGTGACCGAGCTGGTCATCGGGCCGAGCTCGCCGCTGGTCGACAAGCCGTACGCCGTCGCCTTCCCGCAAGGCCACGGGCCGAAGCTGCTCTTCTTCGTGCGCGAGGAGCGCATGCACTGGCCGCCCTTCATCGGCGGCACGCTGCAGAAGGGCGACGTGATCGTGCTGCAGGGCGATGTCCAGCAGTTGACCGACTTCCAGGCCTCCCTCGCGCTCAAGATGGTCGGCAACCAGCGCTTCGACCCGGCGTCGATGAACTTCATCGAGCTCGCGGTGTCGCCGCGCGCGCAGATCCGCGGCCGCCGCATCGCCGACCTGCACATGCAGCGCGACTACGACTGCAGCGTCGTCGCGGTCCTGCGCGAAGGGCATCACATCCGCGAGCGCGCCTCGGAGCTGGCGCTCGAGCCGGGCGATCTGCTGCTGGTCTGCGGCAAGGAGCAGTCGATCCCGAAGCTGCGGCAGTCGACCGACTTCTACATGCTGACCGGCGAGCACAAGCACCTCGTGCTGCGCCAGCATGCGCGCCGCGCGCTGATGGTGCTGGCCGCCGTGATCGCGTGCTTCATCCTCAGTTCGACCTTCGAGACGCTGCTGCCGAGCGTGAAGAAGTGGCTGCCGCTGCCGCTGGTGTCGCTTGGCGGCGCGATCGCGATGGTGGTGACCGGCTGCTTGTCGGCCCGCCGCGCCTACCGCTCGATCGACTGGTCGATCCTCGTCTTCGTGGTCGGCGCGCTGGCCCTGGGCGTGGCGACCGAAACGACCCATCTCGCGCGTTTGTGCGCCGAGGGGATGGTGGGGGCGCTGCGTGGGCTCGGGCCGGCGGCGGTGGTGAGCGGCTTCGTGCTGCTGACCACGCTGCTGCACCAGTTCATCGCGCCGTATGCGCTGGTGGTGCTGCTGACGCCGATCGCCATCGAGGCGGCGAAGCTCATGGGCAGCCCCGACGTCACGCCCTACGTGCTCGCCATCGCGTTCGGCGGCAGCAACGCCTTCACCTGTCCGATGGGCCACCAGGTCAACCTGATGGTGATGGGACCGGGCGGCTACAAGTACGGCGACTACCTGCGCTTCGGCATCCCGCTGGCGCTGCTCACCTGGCTGATCAGCTCGGTGGGTCTGTGGCTCTGCTATCCGCTGTGAAAAAAAGTGGCCGCGATCGATCGCTCGATCGCGGCCGCGCGCAAGTTCGCGTGAGCTGCCGATCCGCCTATCCGCCTATCCGCCGACCTTGAGCAGCTCGATCTCGAAGACGAGCGTCGCATTCGCCGGGATCTTGCCGCGCGGGTTGCCGCGCGCGCCGTAGCCCAGCGCGCCGGGGATCTCGAAGCGGTAGATCGCCCCTTCCTTCATCAGCGCGAGCCCCTCGACCCAACCGTCGATCACGCCGCCGGGGCCGCGCTTGAGCTGGAAGGTCGCTTCGCCCGCGCCATTGCGCGACGAGTCGAAGAGCATCCCGTCGGTGAGCCAGCCGCTGTAGATGACCGTGACGTTGTCGTTCACCTTCGGCTGCTTGCCGCTGCCCTCTTTCACCATCTCGTACTTGAGGCCGGAGGCGGTCGCGACCTGCTTGGTCGGGTCGGGCTTCACGAAAACGGGGGGTGGCAGCGGCGCCTTGCATCCCGCGAGCTCGACCTCCCAGATGGTCGGGGAACCGACGGGGAGGTAGGGAGCGCCGTACCAGGGCAGCTTCGGTGCCAGCTCGGCGGGAACTTCGAAGCGATAGCGCGCGCCGACGGTCAGCAGTTGCGGTGCCAGCTGGAGCACGCGAAAGGGCATGGCGGCCGCCTTGCTCCGGAACGTGTGCTTGCTGTTTTCGGTGCACTCGAGCATGCGACCGCTCGCGGTCCAGATGGCGAAGCGAAGCTCGACGATGTCGTCCGGCTTCGGGGCGACGCCGTTGCCCTCGATCAGCGGTTCGTAGGTGAGACCGGACTCGAGCTTCTTCTGCTTGTCGGCGTTCGCGGGATGGAAGGGCGGCAGTTCGGGGCCCTTGGTGAACGACAGCAGTTCGATCTCGAACGTGAGCGTTGCGCCCGGCTTGATTCGCGGCGGGTTGCCCTGGTCGCCATAGCCGAGCTGTGGCGGAACGGTCAGCTTCCAGTGCGCGCCGGGCGTCATCATCCCCAGCGCCTCGATCCAACCGTCGACCACCTGGCTGACATTGAACTCGGTGGGGCTCGCGTCGTTTCGCGAGGAATCGAACACCGAGCCGTCGCTGTTCCAACCGGTGTAATGACAGGTCACCCGGTCGCTGAACTTCGGACTGTCGCCGGGTTGGCCGGGCTTGAGCACGCTGTAGATCAGGCCGCTGGCGGTCTTCTGCACCGGTCCGACATCCGCTGGGATCTTGGCAGGAATGCCCTGCGGCGCGCCGATCGCCGCCGCAAGCAACGTCGCGAGGAGTGACACCGTGAGCTCCGTGGAGTCCGGCCCCTTCTGGGACCGCGAAGTGCGGGAGCATACGGGGTCGTGAGCCCTAACGTGGCGCGCTCGATGGCACTCCCCGTTCCGCTCCCGATCGACGCCGAACTGCCCCGCATCGTCGAAGCGTTGCGCGCGCGCGGCGTCGCCGTGTTGCGCGCGGAGACCGGCGCCGGCAAGACGACGCGAGTGGCGCCGGCGCTGCTGGCCGCCGGACTCGCCGGCGAGCGGCAGTTGCTGCTGCTCGAGCCGCGGCGTCTCGCGGCGCGCGCGGCGGCGCGCCGCATCGCCGAGGAGAGCGGCACGCGACTGGGCGAAGAGGTGGGTTACCACGTTCGCCTCGATCGATGTGCCGGGCCGCGCACGCGACTGTTGGTGGTGACCGAAGGGATCGTGCTGCGGATGCTGCAGGACGATCCGTTCCTGGAAGCGGTTGGCATCGTCGTCTTCGACGAGTTCCACGAGCGCAGCCTCGATGCCGATCTCGCCTTCGCGCTGGCAGCGAAAGTGCGGCGCGACGTACGTCCCGATCTGAAGCTGCTGGTGATGTCGGCGACGCTCGACGCCGCGCCGCTGGCGCGCTTCCTTGGCGATGCGCCGGCGCTCGAAGTCGCGGGTCGCGCCTTTCCGGTCGAACTCGAATGGCGGCCGACCAAGCGCGACGATCGGTTGGAGGAGTCGATCGCGGCGGCGGTGCGCGCGGCATTGCGCAGCGACGACGGCGGCGGCGACGTGCTGGTCTTCCTGCCGGGGCGTGGCGAGATCGCCCGCTGCGCGCAGCGCCTCGAAGCGGAGCTCGCGGGCGTCGGCATCGAGACGATCGAGCTGCACGGAGAACTCGCGCCGGAGCGGCAGGATGCGGCGTTGCGACCGGGCGCGAAGCGCCGCGTGATCCTCGCCACCAACGTGGCCGAGACCTCGGTCACGCTGCCGCGCGTGACCGGCGTGGTCGACAGCGGCCTCGTGCGTCGCGTGCAACTCGATCCGGCGAGCGGCCTTGATCGCCTCGAACTCGGCCGCGTCTCGCAAGCCTCCGCCGAGCAGCGACGCGGGCGCGCCGGCCGCGTGGCGCCGGGGCGCTGCCTGCGCCTCTGGAGCGCCCTCGACCATCGCGGCCTGCCCGATCATGAGACGCCGGAGATCGCGCGCGTCGATCTGGCCGGCATGGCGTTGCAGCTCCTGGCCTTCGGCGAGCACGACCTCGATCGCTTCCCCTTCTTCGAGGCGCCGCCTGCCGCCGCGTTGGCCCATGCGCTCACGCAGCTCGAGCGGCTTGGCGCCACGAAAGGCGGCGCGCTCACCTCGATCGGTCGCCGAATGGCGCAAGTGCCGGCGGCGCCGCGACTCGCACGCCTGCTGATCGAGGGCGAGCGGCTTGGCGTCGCGCCGCGCGCGGCGTTGGCGGCGGCGCTGCTCTCCGAACGCGAGCCGTTTCACCGCGACGAGCGACTGCCGGCGCCGCACGAGAGCGACTCCGACGTCGTCGATCGCGTCGCCGCATTGGAGGAGCACTTCGCGCGCGGCTCGACTCGCTTCGAGTGCGGCGATCTCGACCGTGGCCGTGCCGACTACGTGCGCCGCGGTGCCGAGCAGCTGCTGCGCGCGCTGCGCAGTGGTGATGAGTCGCCGCGCCGAGCCGCGCAAGGGCACCCCGTCGAGACGGACTCCGATTCGGCGCTGCGCCGCGCGCTCTTCGTCGCCTGGGCCGATCGGCTGGCGCGGCGGCGCGAAGCGGGTTCGCCGCGCGCGCTCATGGCGGGCGGGCGCGGGGTGCGGCTCGGCGAGGGCAGCGCGTTGCGGCGCGCCGAATTCTTCGTCGCGATCGACCTCGATGACAGCAAGAGCGACGAGGCGCGCGTGCGGCGCGCCAGCGGCGTCGAGCGCGAGTGGCTCGAAGAGGTGGGCCTCGTCGTCGCCGACGAGCTCCGTTTCGACCGCGAGCGCGAGACGGTCGTCGCGCGGCGCGTGACGCGTTGCGGCGACCTCGTGGTCGAAGAGAAGCAGGTGGGCCTCGGCGATGTCGAGGCGACGGCGAGCGTGCTGGCGGAGGCGGCGAGCGGCGACGTCGAGCGCGCGCTTGGCCTGGCGCGCGAGGAGATCGCGGCGTGGTTGCTGCGTGTGCGCCGACTGGCCGGCTGGATGCCGGAGCTCGAACTGCCGGCGTTCGACGCCACGTTCTGGAGCGGCTGGTTGCCCGAGCTTTGCATCGGCGCGAAGAGCTTCGCCGAGCTGCAACGACTGCCGTTGCTGGAACGGTTGCGCACGAAGCTCGGACCTCGTCTCGCGCGCGCGGTCGAGCAGCATGCGCCCGAGCGACTCGTGGTGCCGAGCGGCAGCGCGATCCGACTCGACTATCCGGCCGAAGGGCCGCCGATCCTCGCGGCGCGCTTGCAGGAGCTGTTCGGTTGGAGCGAGACGCCGCGCATCGCTGCCGGCCGCGTCGCGGTCGTGCTCCACCTGCTGTCGCCCAACCACCGTCCCCAGCAGGTCACTCAGGACCTGAAGAGCTTCTGGAACAACGCCTATCCGAAGATCCGCGGGGAGTTGCGCGCCCGCTACCCGCGTCACTCGTGGCCCGAGGATCCGTGGAACGCGGAGGCGGTGCGCGGGCCGAAACGGCGGCCGCGCTGAACTCTCCAACGAACGGACCTCCGCGCGCGTCGTAGAGGATCGCCTGCCAGGAGATGCCGCCGATGTCGATGCTGCTGACTGCCGTGATCGGCGCTTGCGCCAACGAGCCTGCCACCGAGCGGGCCATCGATTGGCGCGCCGACCTCGCGTTCCTCGCTGCCGAGCTGCCCAAGCGCCACCTGAACCTCTTCTTCACGCAGCCGCGTGAGGAGTGGGAGGCGCGGGTGGCCGACCTCGACCCGCAGCTCGACGGGTTGGCCGACCATGAGATCGTCGTCGAGCTGATGCGGCTGGTCGCGAGCGTCGGCGATGGCCACACCGCCGTGCAATGGGCCAATGGGCCGGTGACGCGGAAGGTCTTCCCGGTGCAGTTCCACCCGTTCGCCGACGGGTTGCGCGTGGTGCAGGCGCCGCGCGAGCTTGCCTGGTCGCTGGGGGCCGAGGTCACGGCGGTCGGCGGCAAGCCGATCGATGAGGCGTGGGCGCGCGTCGCGGAGACGATCTCTCACGAGAACGAGGCGGGCGTCATCGCGGCGCTGCCGCCGCTGCTCGAGACGCCTTGGATCGTGCATGCGCTCGGCATGGGCCACGACCTCGACCACGCGACTTTCACGGTGCGCACCGAGACGGGCGAGGTGAAGGCGCTCGAGCTCGGGCCCGACGGCGGTCTGTCGCTGGGCAAGCTCGGCGCGGAGTCGAAGGTCGAGCCGTTGTGGCGGCAGCGGCGCGGCGAGAACTACTGGTGGAGCTACGACGCTGCGCAGGAGCTGCTCTACCTGCAGTTCAACCGTTGCGCGGAGGATCCGCAGCGGCCCTTCGCGACGGTGGTGGCGGAGATCGCAGCGCAGGTGGCGAAGCAGATGCCGGCGCGCCTGCTGATCGACCTGCGCCACAACGGCGGTGGCAACTCGCTGGTGATCCAGCCGCTCTACCAGCTGCTGGGCCAGAAGAAGGCGTTGCGCGCCAAGGGCCACCTCTTCGTCGCGATCGGGCCGCAGACCTTCAGTTCCGCGATGATGAACGCGGTGGAACTCAAGAAGGGCTTCGGGGCGGTGCTGGTCGGCGAGCCGACCGGCGGCAAGCCGCGCAGCTACGGCGAGATCCTCTCGCTCGAGCTGCCGAGCAGCAAGTTGCGAGTGACCTACTCGACCAAGCACTTCGAACTGCTGGCCGACGACTCCCCTTCGGTGATGCCGGACCTCGCCGCGCCGCTGCGCTTCGCGCACTGGAAGGAGGGGCGCGACCCGGTGGTCGAGGCGATCGAGCAGGCCGACCCGCGCAAGGCGGCCGACGGGAAGTAGCCTCTGGGCCATGTGCCCCTCGTCCGCTCCCGCGCCTCTTCCCGCCCTGCAATCGCTGACCGTCGCGCAACTAGCGAGCGCGTGGGGTGGCGTCGGCGCAGCGGCGGCTGCGGCGGCGACGTTGCGCGCGCTCTACCTCGATGGCGCGGCGTCGATCGACGCGATGACGGAGCTGGGGGCGGCACGGCGCGCGCGACTCGCCGAGATCGTCCGCGTCCCGCGAATCGAACGCCTCGCCGTCGAACCTGCCGGCGACGGCAGCGTGCGCCACGCCTTTCGCCTCGCCGATGGCGCCGTGATCGAGTCGGTCCTGCTGCCGCACCACGCCGGTTCCGGCCGCTACACGGTGTGCGTCTCGAGCCAGGCGGGCTGCGCGCTCGCGTGCCGCTTCTGCGCGACCGGACGGTTGGGACTGAAGCGCAACCTCGAAGCGTGGGAGATCGTCGATCAGGTCGCGCAGGTCACGGCGCTCGCGGGCGTTCGCGCCAGCGACCTCGTCTTCATGGGCATGGGGGAGCCGCTCGCCAACGAGGCCGCGGTCTTCCAGGCGGCGCAGGTGATGACGCAGTCGCATGGACTGCAGATCGGCGCGCGGCGCATCACGATCTCGACGGCGGGCATGGTGCCCGCGATCCACCGCTTCGTCGACGCGGCGCGGCCCTATCGACTGGTCTTCAGCCTCGGCTGCGCCGATCCTGCGAAGCGGTTGCGCCTGATGCCGATCCAGGAGCACCATGGATTCGAGTCGTTCCTCGGCGCGGTGCGCGCCTACGAGCGGCTGCGCCGTGGCAAGCACGTCACGCTCGAATACGTCGCGATCCGCAACTTCACGATGGGCGAGGACGACGTCGCGGCGCTCGCCGACCTCGCGGCGCGCGCGGGCTTTCGCTTCCTGCTGAACGTGATCCCGTTCAATCCGGTGGGCGACGAGTTCGAAGCGCCGACCATGGAGGAGGTGCGCGCCTGGACCGCGAAGCTGCGACCGCTCGGCTTCCCGGTGAAGCTGCGCTTGAGCGGCGGCCGCGAGCGATTCGCCGGCTGCGGTCAGCTTGGAACCGAGCTGCTGCGCGCGGGTGCCAGTGCGTGACGACGACGCGGGCGCTCGGTGCGTGGGTGGCGCTGGTCGCCGTGATGGCGGCGTCCAAGGGCTTCGCGCTGGCGACTAGCGCGTGGCGATTCGGGCGGACGCTCGCGCCGGCCGACGTGGCGTGCGGTGCCGGCGGTGATGCGCTGGTGGCGTTGGCGCTGCTCGCGTTGGCCCTGCTCCTGCGCGCGATCGGGCCGCGAGTCGTGGCGCGCGCCGCATCGACGCTGCTGACCGCGTTGCTGGTGCTGCTCACCGCGCTCTACCTGCTGTCGGGCTATGTCTTCTGGGAGTGGGGCTGGTACCTCGAACCGCCGCACCTCGACGCGGGCCGCATGGCGGGAGTGTCGGCCGACCTGTTCGAGTTCGTGCTCGATCGCAAGATGGCGCTGGTGGCGCTGCTGTTCGGCGCGGCGCTGCTTGGAGCATGGAGTGCCACGCGCCGATTGCGCAGCGCGGCGACGCGGCGACGCGCGATCGGCGTGCTGGCCGCGACATGCGTCGCGCTCGCGATCGGAGCGTTCGCGCCGCTGGCCCATCCTGGCGCCTTCGATCCGGCGGTGCCGTCACCGCTGTTGCTGCTGGCCAACGACCTGCGCGCCGGCGAGCGCGGCCTCGACTGGCGGCGCTGGCCGCCGTCCGATTCGACTCCTCTCATCACGTCGGCGTTGCGCGAGCCGGCACTGCCGATCCCAACGGAGTGGGGCGCGTTGGCAGGAGCGGCGCGCGGTCTGGACCTGGTGATCGTCGTGCTGGAGTCGACTCGCCGCGATCGCGTGAGCCTCTATGGTGCGGCGCGCGACACGACGCCGCGTCTGGCGCGGCTCGCCGACCATGCGCTCGTGTTCGAGGAGGCGTGGGCGACGCAGCCGCGCAGCTGCAAGACGATGGAGTCGTTGCTGCTCGGCATCGATCCCGATCCGCAGTCCGCGTCGCTGACCTGGGGCGAGCTCGCGCCCGCGACCGATTCGCTGTTGCGCCGACGCGCGCAGAACGGCGATGCGCTCTACTTCGGGACGAGCTTCGCGAAGGAGACGGACGCCTTCGACGCCTTCGTGGCGAGCGCGGCGGGCCGGCCGCTCGATCGCTGCGTTGGCGCCGCGGAACTCGGTGCCGCCGTGCGCCCGACCCGGCAGAGCTACGACGATCGCGCGCTGGTCGCCGACTTCCTGCGGTGGCGAGCCACTGAAGAGTCGACGCTGCCCGCGGGGGTGCGGCGCCATGCGACGGCGCTGCTCTGGTTCGCGGCAGCGCACCATCCCTATCGCGCGGTCGAGACGCCGTTTGGCGAGGCGACGCTCGCGGCGCGCTACGACAACAGCGTGTGGTGCGCCGATCGGGCGCTGGGTGAACTGATCGACGGGCTGGACGCGGAGGGTCGCTTCGACGACACGCTGCTCCTGATCGTCGGCGACCACGGCGAAGCGCTCGGCGAGCGGGGCGACCGCTTCCACGGCAGCTTCCTTTGGGACCATTCGCTGCGAGTTCCGTGCTTGCTGGTGAACCGTCGCATGTTCCCGGAGGCGCGTCGCTGCGACGTTCGCTTCGGGCTGCGCGACCTCGCCGGCACGCTGCTCTGGCTGTTCGGCGACGAACGGCCGCTGCGCGAGTCGCGCGCGCTCTTCGCCAATCGGCGGGACGAGTCGCTGCTGCTCAGCAACGTCTACCAGGACCTGAAGCTCGGGCTGCTGGTGGGCGATCGCAAGGTGACGTTTCGGCCCGAGCGCGACGAGCTCTGGGTGCACGATCGGGCGGTCGACCCTGCCGAGCAGCACGACCTTTCGGCGACGCTTTCGGAGGCCGATCGCGCCGCGCTGCGCCAGTCGATCATCGACCGCTACTGGGAGCAGCGCGCGCGCGCGGGCACGATTCGCGCGCTCAGCCGGCCGTGACCTCGACCACCAGCGTCGGCTCGGTTTTCAGCTGGTTCGAGACGATGCAGAACTTCTTCGCCTTGACCAGCAGCTCCTTCGTCGCCTCGACGTGAGCGGCGGGGACGGTGACCATCGCGGTCAGCTCGATCTTGGTGAAGACGATGCCGGCGGCGCCCTTCTCCAGCGTCGCCTGCGCGCGCGTCGCGAACTTCGACGCCTTGATGCCCGGCTTCGCGGAGAGCGCGTTCCAGGTGCCGCGGAAGCAGATCTGCAGCGAGGCGAGCAGCAGGTGCTCGGGAGCCCACCACGCGTCGCTGCCGTCGAACTCGGGTGGATTGCCGCCCACGATCGGCGGACGCGAACCCGCCTTCACGACGCTCGACGCATCGTCCTTCATCGTGAGTTCGCAGTGATAGTGGTGCGGGAAGGCTTGCGGCATCGGCGGGATCCTGCGGCGGAAATCGGGGCGACGGGACGAGCGGCGCACGATAGCGCGTGCGAGTCTTCAGCTGCCGCCGCGCCCGGCCCGCTTCGCTTCGCGTTCGGCGAGCCAGCGGCGGATGGCGGCTTCGTGGCCGACCTCCTTGGGCTCGTAGTAGCGCCGATCGGCCAGCGCTTCGGGCAGATGCGCGTGGGTGACGATCGCGTCCTGCTGATCGTGCGCGTACTGGTAGCCCTTGCCGTAGCCCAGCCCGCGCATCAGGCCGGTCGCGGCGTTGCGCAGATGGAGCGGGACGGGGTCGTTGCGGGTTGCTTCGACGTCGTGCGCCGCCTTCGCGTAGGCGGCGCCGGCCGCGTTGCTCTTGGGCGTGGTCGCGAGGTAGGCGGTCGCCTGTGCCAGCGCGTAGTGCGCCTCGGGCATGCCGACGAAGTGGGTCGCCTGCATCGCAGCGACGGCGACCATGAGGCCGCGGGGATCGGCGTTGCCGACGTCTTCGCTGGCGAAGACGACGAGGCGGCGCGCGACGAAGAGCGGGTCCTCGCCGTTCTCCAGCATTCGCGCCAGCCAGTAGATCGCCGCGTCGGGATCGCTGCCGCGCAACGACTTGATCAGCGCGGAGGCGACGTCGTAGTGCTGGTCGCCGCTCGCGTCGTAGTTGCTGTTGCGCCGCTGCGTGACGTCGCGCACCGTGGCGAACGTGACGCGTCGACGTCCCTCTTCGAGCGGCGTCGCGCGCACCGACAGCTCGAGCAGGTTCAGCGCCTGGCGCGCGTCGCCGTTGGCGAGGCCGGCCAGCCGCTCGAGCGCCTGCTCTTCGAGGTCGATCGCTTCAGCGCCGAGTCCGCGTTCGACGTCGGTCAGCGCCCGTTGCAGCAGTTCCACCACCTGCGTGTCGGACAGCCCCTTCAGCACGAAGACGCGGCAGCGCGAGAGGAGCGCGGCGTTCACCTCGAAGCTCGGATTCTCGGTGGTGGCGCCGACCAGGATGATCGTCCCGTCCTCGACGTGCGGCAGGAAGGCGTCCTGCTGCGCGCGGTTGAAGCGGTGGATCTCGTCGACGAAGACGAGCGCGGGCTTGCCGTCCTCACGGCGGCGCGCGCGCGCCTTCTCGATCGATTCACGAACCTCCTTGATCCCGCTGGTCACGGCGCTGAACGGCAGGAACGGGAGGTCGGCGTCCTTGGCCACCAGGCGCGCGAGCGTGGTCTTGCCGGTCCCGGGCGGTCCCCAGAAGACCATCGAGGGGGGCCGTTCGCGCGCGTCGAGGATGCGGCGCAGCGGCCGACCGGGGCCGATCACCTCTTCCTGGCCCACCACTTCCGCCAGCGAACGGGGGCGCATGCGGTCGGAAAGGGGTGCGCTGCGGGCAAGCTCGGCCGGCGACTTGGCGAAGAGGTCCATCGGCGACGAATCGTAGCGGCGAGCTCGCTTGCCTATCCTGTGGCCCGTTCGCGCGTGGCACCTGCTCGGCAGGAGCCGAGGTGCGTCCCCGGAAACTGGAGTGGAATCAAATGATGAAGACGTTGCTTGCGGTGGCCGCCACCGCGCTCTTCGCGAGCGAAGCGCTCGCGCAAGACGGCGGCAAG
Organism: Planctomycetota bacterium; assembly: GCA_031409275.1. Taxonomy (GTDB): domain Bacteria; phylum Planctomycetota; class B15-G4; order B15-G4; family SIAN01; genus SIAN01. The sequence goes on along the minus strand of JANNXA010000009.1, from coordinate 150,871 downwards.
ATCCCGTGGAACCACGAACCAGCGGCGGCCATGAAGGCGGCCAAGTCGTCGGGCAAGCCGATGATGATGTTCTTCACGAGCCTTGGCTGAGGCCCGTGCAAGCAGCTGAGCGCAGGTGCGTTCAGCGATGAGGCGGTGGTCGAGGCCAGCAAGTCGATCGTCAACGTCTTCGTCGACTGCGACTGGGGCAAGAAGAACAGCGACCTGTCGAAGAAGTACGGCGTGCGCGGCTACCCGACGGTGATCTTCACCGACAGCAAGGGCGAGGTGATCGAGCCGCTCGGCGGGCGCGACTCGGCCAGCGTGAAGGCGCAGATCGAGAAGATCGCCAAGGCGAACACGAAGAGCTTCCACGCGACCTTCGAGGCGGCGGCGGCCGAGGCGAAGAAGGACGACAAACTCGTGCTCTTCCTCTTCGCGACCAAGGGCAAGGATTCGGCCGCGCTGGAGGAGGCGCTCTTCGATGAGACGCTCAGCCCGGCGATGGCGAGGTTCGTGGTGGCGCGCGTCGTGATCTCGCGCGACAACGAGGAGGCCAAGCGCTTCGCAGTCGGGTCGATGGAGCAGCCGGTGCTGTTCGTGCTCGATCCGAATGCGGAGAAGCCCGAGGCCAAGCCGCTGAAGAAGATCGTCGGCAAGAAGACGGCGAAGGAGCTCCTGAAGGAGTTCCAGTCGTTGAAGAAGCAGGAGCAGGGCGAGAAGGGGGGCTGACCCCTCCGTTCGCGATCGCTCGGCCGGCCCGCGCTCGTCGCTCTCCGCGACGGTCGCGGGCCGTGTCGTTGGCGGCGAGCCGCAAGCAAGACGGCGCTTCACGAAAAAGAGCGGGGCCGCGTGATGGCACGCAGCCCCGCTCCGGGGTGACACTCCAGCGCTCGGGGTTTGCTGGAGTGCTTGTTTCAGTTCAGCGAAGCGCTTGTCTCAGCGCCTTGCTCGTTCCAGTTCGGTCCTCGGCTCGGCGTGGTCTCTCAGCGACCCAAGGCTCCGCGCAGTGGCAACCTCAGATCGTCGGCTTCACCAGCGCGGTGAGGCGATGCTTGCCGAAGCGGATCTCGAGCGTCTGCTGTTTGGTCGATTGCGGGTCGGCGACGAACTGGATCGTCAGCTCTTTCACCGAGTCGCTGGTCGTGGCGTACTGCAGCGGGATCTTCGTGCCACCCTTCGTCTGCGAGCTGCCGAAGGCGTCGAACTTCGATTTGCGCAGTGGCTCCGGGTCGAGCGCGACGAGGCTCCACTCGCCCTTGTCCGAGCAGTCGAGCGCAAGGAAGTACTCGCCAGGCTTGAGCTCGCTCTTCTCGCCGAACTTGAGCACGCAGAAGGTGTTGAGCGTCGTCCACCAATCGCGGCCGAGTCGCAGGCGCTGACCTCGAGTGAGCTTCTCGAACTGGGAGTCGTACTCGCTCTTCCATTCCGGCTTGCCGTACTCGATCGCGTACTCACCCGCGAGGCCGGTCTGCGAGAAGTAGACGACCCGCGCCATCGCGCGCGGTTCGAGCTGGATGAACGGGCCTTCACCCTGGGCGTGTCCGCTGCCGGGCAGCGACGCGAACACGACCAGGGCGAGGCCGGCACAACCTGGCATGCGCAAGGACATCGACGTCTCTCAGGAGGATTCGGTTCAGGCAAGGGACACTCATCCAACGGCGTGCCAAAATGGTCGTTGAAGCAGGAGTGAAAGGAATCGTGTGCGCTCGCGCACGGCGCGAAGAGCGCGCGCCATTGCCGTCGGAACTCGCGATCGAGACGGCGGTCGAATGGCGACTTGGGGACGAAACGTCGGGAGCGGCGATGCGAATGGTGCAGACGAGGATCGGTCGGGTGGTGGTCGGGCTCGCGTGGATGGCGACGCTCTCTCTCGTGGCGATCGGCGAGCTACGCGCGCAAGTCGCCGACGCGCCGGCGAATGAGCTGGCTGTCGCGCTCGATCACTACTTCGACACTCGGTTCGACGGCGCGGCAAATGCCACCCGCGAACTCGTCGCGAAGCTCGAGCGCAACAAGCAGAAGATCGGTGACGTCGAGGCGCTGCTGCGAGCCGGCCGCGCGAGCTACCCCGCGCCGCCGATCGCGCCCGGCACGCTGGTCGATGGCGTGCCGCTCGCCAACGACTATGTGGACTACGACACCACGATGAGCCTCTTCGTGCCGAAGGAGTACGACGCGGCCAAGGCGTGGCCGCTCGTCATCGTCGGCCACGGCGGCAACGCGGAGATGTCGCAGGAGCGGGCGGAGTTGACCGCGCGCGACTACATCCGCTGCTTCACCGACGCGGCCGCCGCGAAGGGCGTGATCCTCGCGGCGCCGGCCACCGGGCGCGGTTGGATGTGGACCGGCAACTCGCTGCTCCTGAGCGCGGTGTCGAAGCTCTCGCGCGACCTGCACATCGATCCCGATCGCGTCTATGTCACCGGCCATTCGATGGGCGGCCACTTCTCGTGGCGCGCCGCGATCTACTTCGCCGACCGTTTCGGCGCGGTCGGCCCGATGAGCGGCGGCTACGACTACGTCGCCGACCGCTCGATCCTGAACCTCTTCAACATCCCCGGCTATGCGACTCACGGCCGCGACGAGCCGTACGGCATCGCCGACCACAACCGCAAGATGCGCGCATGGCTCGAGGAGCACCGCTTCGACTGGGTCATCGTCGAGAAGCCGGGCGGCCACGAGATCTTCGAGGACGAGGTACCGAAGCTCTTCGATTTCTTCGCTGCCCATCCGCGCGATCCCTATCGGCCACGCGTCTTCGCGCGCGGAGGCGGCTCGATGCGCTACGAGGAGGCGGAGCCGCGCAAGCCTTCGTGGCCCGAGCACACGTGGCGCAAGGGACGGCCGATCGAGTTCAACCACGTGCATTGGGTCGAGCTGATTCCTGCTGCCGCGGGCACGCCCGCCGCGGCCCTGCTGCAGGAGGCGGCGGCGGAGTGGAAGCCGGGCAACCAGATCGAGCTCACCACGAAGAACGTGCGCAAGCTGGCGCTGCGCCTCCATCCGAAGATGGTCGACCTCGCCAAGCCGATCGAACTGGTGGTGAACGGCGAGAAGCGCAAGGTGAGCGCGAAGCTGTCGCTGGCGACGCTGCTGGAACACGCGCGACGCTACGACGACCGCGGCCGCCTCTACCCGGCGCGGCTCGAGGTGACGATCGCCACCGACCGCGAGGTGCCGGAGCCGAGTGGAGCGGTGGAGCGATAGCCCCGGCGCAGAGACGCTACTTCGGACGCGGCGACCGAGCTGTGGCGCAAGGCGCGGGACGGCGAGCCGGTCGCGGTGGGGTACGACCCCGACAATCCGGCGGAGAGCGTGCTGGTCCGCGCGCCCCTCGGCAAGCCGCTCCACGAACTTGGCGTCGGGCTGCTGTCCGTCGCGGCGGGGATTCAGCAGCCAGCGGCACGTCGCGCGTCCCTCCGCTTCGAGGTCCGCGCGCCGTGCCGCTTTGCAGTCATCCCGCGAGCGGGCGCAACCCCGCCCCTGATCTCAGCGTCCGATGGCGCCCTGCGCCGTCGGCCCGCTGCGAATCAGAAGCGGTTCCACAGGTACTGGTTGGTCACCTCGTGGTGGAACTGGACCTCGCCGGCTTTCACCGTCGTGCCGAGCAGCTTCGCGCAGCGATCGGCGGCGGCCATTTTCACCTCGGCGAACTTGCCGTGGACCGACTCGCCGAAGAGTTCGACCATCCACTTGCTCTGCTTGAAGAGGCGGACGGCGTCCTGAATGTTGTCGGGCAGGAAGCGCGTGCGCGCCCGCTTCGCCTCGTCCTTCGGATCGGAGCCGGCGCCCTCGAAACCGGTGCGGAAGAGGGCGTAGAGCGTCTGGTAGATGTTCGTGTCCGGTCCGACGCTGCGCACTTCGATGCGGGCGCTGCGCTCGTTGCCGAGCGGGATGCGGATCATCGAGCCGCGGTCGATCGGCGACACCTTGATCTGGTTGGGCGCCTCGAAGTGCGGGTCGAGGCGGCGATAGGCGTTCACGCTCGGATTGAGGATGAGGCAGAGGTCGCTGCCGGCGTTCAGGATGCGGTCGATGAACTCCCACGCGAGCTTGCTGACGCCATCCTGGCCGGACTTGTCAAAGAAGACGTTCTTCCCCTTGCGGCCGACGGAGATGTTGGTGTGCGCGCCGCTGCCGTTGATGCCGGTGACCGGCTTGGGGAGGAAGCTCGCCGTCATGTCCATCCGCTGCGCGATCTGCCGGCAGAGCAGCTTGTAGAGCTGGTACTGGTCCGCCGCGATCAGCGCCTCGGCGTAGGAGAAGTTCATCTCGAATTGCGAGGGCGCCACCTCGGGGTGGTCCTTCTCGTTCTCGAATCCCATCGCGCGCTGCGCCTCGGCCGCGGCGTCGATGAAGTTGCGCAGCGGGTCGGTCGGCAGCGAGTGGTAGTAGCCGCCGGTCGAGACGTACTCGAACTTGCCGGTCTCATGGAAGTGGCGCTCGGCATCGCGCCCCTTGAAGAGGAAGCCCTCGATCTCGTTGGCGGCGTAGCAGGTCGAGCCATCCTTGTTGAAGAGCTTGGTCAGGTACTGCTTCAGGACGCCGCGCATGTCGCCGGAGTACGCCTTGCCCTCGCGATCGAGCACTTCGCCGAAGACGAGCACCTTGCCGGCGCCGAACACGTCGCTCGGCAGCCAGTAGGTCGCCGGCCAGTCGACGCCGAGGCGCAAGTCCGACTCCGACTGCTGCGAGAAGCCGCGGATCGAGCTGCCGTCGAAGGTGAGGTTGTCGTACGACTTCAGCAGGAACTTCTTGTCGTAGTCGAGCATGTGCAGGCGACCTTCGAGGTCGCTGAAGCAGACGGTGACGGCCTTGATGCGCTTCTCGCCGGCGAGGTACTTGACCCGCTCCGCCTTCACCTTGGCCGGGTCGACGCGGTCGATGCGCTGCTGCTTGGCGGCGAGGTTCATCTCCTCGAGCTGGTCGTAGGGGATCTCGAGGAAGCTGCGCAGGCTGGTCGGTTCCATGGTCATCCGGCTCCGTCGGGGTGGGGACGGCCCTCGTCGAGGCGAGGGCGTTGGGTCGAACGATCGATCATTAATATCATCAGAAATTCACTTATAGGCGGCTCATTTATCTCAAATCGTATGAACATTGATCTTGTTGAAACGTTGTTTACATCAACGAGTCTGAGTTCTGAATCCGATCGATGCGGGCGTCCATGCGGCCGTCGGAACGGTGCCCGCGACCCGCAGTACGGGGTCGAGCGAATCGCCCTCGTCACCGCTGCTGGAGTCCGCTGATGCCGCTCGCCGCCACGCTCTTCGTGCTCGCGCAACTCTTCGTCCAGGCGCCGGTGGCGACGCCCGCGACGGCCGCCGCGACCGGCACGCTGATCGTCCTCAACAAGGCGGAGGCGAGCGCGTCGCTGATCGACCTCGCGCTCGGCAAGGAGGTCACGCGCGTGGCGACGGGCGTCGGCCCGCACGAGGTGATCGTCAGCCCGGACGGTCGCACGGCGGTCGTCTGTGACTACGGCGAGCAGCAACCGGGCTCGACGCTCACCCTCTTCGATGTTCCGAGCGCGAAGAAACTGAAGACGATCGACCTCTCGCCGCACCGTCGGCCCCACGGCATCGCCTGGATGGGGGAAGAGGCGCGGGTCGCGGTCACTTCCGAGACGAGCAAGGCGCTCCTCATCGTCGACCTCGACAGCGGCAAAGTCGACGCCGTGATCGCGACCGCCCAGGAAGGGTCGCACATGGTCGCGCTCGGCCCGAAGCTGGAACTCGCCTTCACCGCGAACGTCGGCTCGGGCACCCTCACGATCCTCGACCTCGTCGCCGAGAAGTCGCTTGGCAACGTGAAGAGCGGCGCCGGCTGCGAGGGAGTCGACGTGACGCCGGACGGAGCGTTCGTCTGGACCGCCAACCGCGCGGCCGACACGGTCTGCGTCATCGATGTCGCGAGCCACGCCGTGGTCGCCACGCTGCCGTGCGCGAGCTTTCCGATTCGCGCGAAGGTCACTCCCGACGGCCGCTTCGCGTTGGTCAGCTGCGCGAAGTCGGGCGACGTGGCGCTGTTCGACGCCGTCGAGCGCAAGCTCGTCGCGCGGATCGCCACCTCGCTGGCGCGGCCCGCCGGAGCCGTCGACGCGTCGACGCTCGGCGACGAGTTCGCCGCCAGCTCCGTTCCCATCGGCATCCTCGTCCACCCCGACGGCCGGCTCGCCTACATCGCCCACGGCAACGCCGATCTCGTCTCCATCCTCGATCTGACGGCGCGCACTCAGGTCGGCACGCTCGCCACCGGCAAGGGACCCGACGGTCTCGGCTGGTCGCCGCTGATCGTCGACGTCGCGGCGCGCGACCGCTAAGAACTCGCCTTCATGAGCAAGACGAAGCCCGCAAAGCCTGCAAAGTCCGCGAAGCCGCGCGTCCGACCGGTCGATCCCGCCCCACTTTCGGGGCGTGAGACGCCGCGCGAGCTGCTCGAGAACCACTTCCCCGCCTTCGCCGGCCGCGGGCTGCGCGAAGCGCATCGCCTGATGCGCGCCAGCGTCGAGGAGGACCACGCGGTGTTCGCGACCGTGTCGGGCGCGATGACGCCCGCCGGCATGCACCAGTCGTCGATCATCCCGGCCATCGAGGCGGGCTGGATCTCGAGCCTCACGACGACGGGTGCCAACCTCTACCACGATCTCCATCGCACGCTCGGCCACCTGATCCACGAGGTGAACCCGGCCGGCGACGATGGCGCGTACCGCAAGGCACGCATCATCCGCATCTACGACCTCGGTTTCGACGAGGAGGTGCTGCTCGACACCGACCGCTTCTTCTGCGAGCTGCTGAAGACGCGACCGTTCCAGCGCTCGATGACGACGCCCGAGCTGCACTACGAGATCGGCCGCGTGGTCGCGCAGATCGAAGAGCACAAGCAGATCACGCGGCCGTCGCTGCTGGCCACCTGCTACCGGCATGGCGTGCCGGTCTTCGTTGGCGCGCCGCAGGACGGCTCGATCTACCTGAACGTCGTGAAGATGGAGCGCGAGGATCCCAAGGGCTTCAAGTTCCGCCTCGACGTCGCGCGCGACGTCTATTCGATGGCGGCGCTGCAGCACTGGTCGCGAGCCGAGGGCGGTCGCGGCAAACAGGGGCAGGCGAGCGTCTGGATCTTCGGTGGCGGCGTGCCGAAGAACTACACGCTGCAAGGTGAGCCGCTCCTTTCGCAGATCCTCGAGGTCGACGCCCGCGGCTTCGACATCGACGTGCAGATCTGCGTCGACGTCGTCGACAACGGTGCGCTCTCGTCGTGCAGCGCGGGCGAAGGGCACACCTGGGGCAAGACGTCGATCGAGTGCGTGGAGAGCAAGAGCGTCTACCTGCGCACCGACGTGACGATCGCGCTGCCGATCCTCACGCAGGCGCTGCTCTCCGATACGACGCTGCGCCGCAAGCCGATGCGGCTCTACGACCGGCTCCCCGCCGCGATGAAGCTGCTCGACGCCGCGTGGAAGCCGGCGTGAACGCCGCGCTGCTGATCGCGGCGTTGACGTTCTGCCGCGGCGAATCGGCCGAACTCGTGTCGGTCGCGCGCGTCGAGCTGCCCGGCGTCAGCGGGCGCATCGACCACCTCGCCTGGGACGCGAAGCGCCGCCACCTGGCCGTCGCCGCGCTTGCCAACGGCAGCGTCGAGGTCATCGAGTGGGGCAGCAGCGAGCCGCTCGTCGGACGTCGCGTCGGGACGATTCCGAAGCTCGATGAACCGCAAGGGATCATCTACCTGCCGGCGCGCGAGGAGCTGCTGTTCACCACCGGCGGCGATGGCCTGCTCCACGTGCATGACGCGGCGACCCTGGTCGAGAAGAAGCGCCTCGCGGTCGGCGGCGATGCCGACAACGTGCGCGTCGACGAGGGCGGGGAGCTGCTGTGGATCGGGACCGAGGAGGGGCTCGCGGTCGTCGACGTTGCCAAGCAGGAGCGGGTGGCGGTGGTCGCGCTCGCCGGCCACGCCGAGTCGCTGCAGCTCGATCCCGATGGCACGCGCGTCTACGTCAACGTTCCCGACGCACGCCACGTCGCCGTCGTCGATCGCAAGCAGCGCAAGGTGATCGCGACCTGGCCGGTCACGTCCGCCGCACGCAACTATCCGATGGCGCTCGATGCCGCCGCCGGCCGAGTGCTGATCGGTTGCCGGGAGCCGGCACGCCTCCTCGCGCTCGATGCCGCGAGCGGCGCGCTGCTCCAGGAGCTCCCGATCGGGGGCGATCCGGACGACCTCTTCGTCGATGCCGCGCGCCACCGCGTCTACGTCGCATGCGGTGAAGGGGTCGTCACGCTGCTCGAGCGCGGCGCAAAGGGCGAGCTCGCGCCGAGCGCCTCGATCGCCACCGCGGCCGGCGCCCGCACGGCGCTCTTCGTGCCGGAGCTAGCCCTGCTCTTCGTCGCGGCGCCGGCTCGCGACGGCAAACCGGCCGCGATCCTCGCGTACGCGGCGCGCTGACGATCGACCGTCCGAGCCGAACTCTTCCTGCGTCGGCCTTCGGGTGGCAATCGATGAGCGGCGTGGCGGATCCTCGTGAACCGACCGAATCGGCGAGCGACGCGAAGGCGTTCGCGGCGCGCGGTCGCGGGGTCGCGTCCAATCCTGCCGATCGCTTCACCGCGCGTCAGATCGAGGTCGACCTCGAAGGAGTCGCAGCGGCGGCGCGCGCCGCCGGTGACGACGCGATCCCGGCGCCGCGCACGCAGTTCTTCGAGGACGCCTCGCGTTCGATCCTGTCGGAGAACGACAGCCCCGACCTGCCCTTCGACGTCAGCGTCAACCCGTACCGCGGTTGCGAGCACGGCTGCGTCTACTGCTACGCGCGCCCGACCCATGAGTACCTCGGCCTGTCCGCCGGCCTCGACTTCGAGACGAAGATCCTGGTGAAGCGGCGCGCGCCCGAGCTGCTGCGCGGCGAGCTGATGAAGAGGAGCTGGCGGCCGCGGCTGCTGGCGCTGTCGGGCGTCACCGACTGCTACCAGCCGGTCGAACGGCTGCTGCGGATCACCCGCGGCTGCCTCGAAGTGCTGGCTGACTTCAGGAACCCGGTCGGCATCGTCACGAAGAACGCGTTGGTCACGCGCGACGCCGACCTGCTCGCCAGCCTTGCGGCGCACGACGCGGCGCAGGTCTTCCTCAGCGTGACGACCCTCGATGCGCAGCTCGCTGCGGAGCTCGAGCCACGGGCGTCGCGGCCGGCGAAGCGGCTCGAGGCGATCGCGCAGCTCGCGGCGGCGGGCATTCCGGTCGGCGTGTTGGTGGCGCCGGTGATTCCCGGCCTGACCGATCACGAGATGCCGGCGATCGTCGCCGCCGCGCGCGACGCGGGCGCGACGATGGCGAGCTGGCAGCTCTTGCGACTGCCGTACGGCTTGAAGCAGCTCTTCGACGAATGGCTGGTGCTGCACCAGCCCGATCGGCGCAGCAAGGTGCTCGATCGCATCCGCGAGCTTCGCGGCGGCGCACTCAACGACGCGGAGTTCGGCACGCGCTTCCGCGGCGACGGGGAGTGGGCGCGCCAGCTCGAACAGCTCTTCGGCTTGGCGGTGCGGCGCGCTGGTCTCGCCGGCATGCGCGAGCGCGGCATCTCGACCGCCGCCTTTCGCCGTCCGGGGCCGCATCAGGGTGGGCTGTTCGACGGCACGAGCTGACGGCGGAAGTTCCTGGCGCGTGAAGACGACGCGTGTAACGCCGCGCGTTGCCGTCGGGTGCCACCTGCGAGCCGATGCGAGATGCACGCCGCTTCACTCGCTCACGGAGTCCACCATGGCCGCGCGTCGTTCCAGCTCGAGGCGCTCGTCGGAAACGCCTCCTTGCCGGCGCAGGCTTACGAGCAGGGCGCGATCGTTCCGCCCTACGACGTGCCCGATGCCTACGCCGGCAATGCGCTGGCGCTCGACGGCGACGTCGTGTCGATCGGTGCGATCGGCAAGGCAGTGAACGAGATCGGCCGTTCCGGCGCGGCCTACGTCTTCCGTCGCGACGCCGTGACGGGAGTGTGGAACGGCGAGACGCAGCTCGATGACAACGATGGTGACGCCGACTTCGGCTGCGGCAGCGCCGTCGCATGGCAAAGTGACACGGCGGAGCGGTCGATCGGTGGACGGTCAGCGGCACCACGTGGACGCAGGGACAGGAACCGCTGCCCACCGTGGCGCAGGACGATCTCTGCTTCGCCAGCGCGATCGCGCTCGATAGCGATCGCCTGGCGATCGGTTCGCCCGAGGAAGATGCAACCGGTGTCGCGAGCGTCGGCGCCGCCGACGTCTTCAAGCGCACCGCCGGCCTCTTCAGCCACGAGCAGCATCTGCCATCGCCGAAGGCGCAGGTCGGGATGCACTTCGGCCAGGCGCTCGCGCTGAACGGCGGCATGTGGGTCGGCGGCGCTCCGCAAGATCGGGTCAGTGGCAGCCACTCCGGATCGGCGTGGGTCGACCGCCTCGGCAAGCAGAAGAACGGCCCGTGGCACTTCGACACCGAGCTCGGGTCGAGCCTCGGTTTGGTGGCCGACAACTTCGGCGATGCCGTCGCGCTCGACGACCGCGAGGCGGTGACGGCGGCGCGCTACACCGACCCGACGAGCGGCCGCGACTCCGGCGAGCTCTTCCTCTTCCACGCCGCCGAACTCGTGCTCACGGTCCATCCGACGCAGCCTGCCGCCGGCGCGAACATCGACCTCGACGTCACTCGCGGCGACCCGGGCGACCCGCTGTTGTTGATGGTCGAGGCGATCGACGGGGCTCCGCTCTTCGTGCCGATCCTGACCGACGTCTTCGGCAGCGACCACGCGTGGCACGCGGCGCTCGACGCTCCCGACCCGCTGTTCGGGGTTACCGTGTCGGTGCGCGCCTGGAAGATCGGCGCGGGCGTCGCCCGGGCGCCGGTGGCCGGGAAGCGACTTCAGTAACGGCGGCCGCCGCGTTCGGGTGCTACTGCTGCCGCCGCGGAGTCATCCCTCGGGCCGGCGCCCCTTTCCCTGATCGTCCTTGTGAGGAGTTCCGCCATGTCCGCTTCGGCCAATCGCCTGCTTTCACGCGTCGTCCGCAGGATCGCGCCGGCCGCGCTTCCGGTCGCCGCCGCTCTCATCGCCGCCGGCGATGCGCGCGCGCAGGCGAACGAGCAGTCGTCGTTGATCTGTCCCTACATCTCCGACAGCAACTACTGGAGTTCCGCGTTCGCGATCGACGGCGACCTCATGGTGGTCGGCGCTCCCAACGACAGCTCCTACTACCCGATCGGCGGTCACGGAGCCGCGACAGTCCACGTTCGCGATCCCGTGACCGGTGCGTGGAGCTACCAGCAGAAGCTCTTCGCGAGCGACTACGCCAGTTTCGAGACGTTCGGCGCGACGGTCGCCGTCGATGGCGATCGCCTCGCCGTCAGCGCGCCACGCAACGTCGTCAACAACCTCGGCGATGCGGGTTCGGTCTACCTGTTCGAGCGCGACGCGATCACCGGACTCTTCGTCGAAGTGCAGAAGCTCGATTCGAACGCGCCGATTGCCGGCGAAGGCTTCGGCTACGGGCTGGCGTTGAAGGGCGATCTGCTGCTGGTCGGCGCGCCGGGCGCCGGTCTCGGGTCAGTCCAGGTGTGCCGACGCGATGCCGTGACCGGGCTCTTCGCCTTCGAGGCGCAGCTCGTCGACAGCAACGGCAGCAGCGCCTCCTTCTTCGGCCGGACGATCGACTTCGATGGGACCACGTTGCTGGTGGCCGCGCCGAACGGGGCGGCTGGCGCGACGAACTACGCCGGCACCGTCGAGCTCTTCTCGATCAGCGGAACGACCTGGACGCAAGGGCAGGAACTCCGCGCGAACGTCCCGCAGCAGAGCGCGAACTTCGGCAGCTCGCTTGCGCTCGACGGCAATCGGATCGCCGTCGGCGCACCGACGGAGACGATCGGCGCGAACTCGCTGGCCGGCCGCGCCTACGTCTTCGTGAAGGACACGGTCACCGGACTCTTCAACCTCGAGCAGAGCTTCGACTCGCCGACGCTCGCCTACAACAGCGGCTTCGGGACGGCGGTCGAACTGCAGGGCGGGCTGTTCGTCGCGGGCGCGCCGAACGAGGTGACCGGCGGCGGCCACATCGGCAGCGTGTGGACCTGGCGGCTCGGCAAGAAGAAGAACGGGCCGTGGCACTTCGAGAGCGAGCTGCAGGCGGGACCGACGATCGCCGAGGAGAACTTCGGCGGTGCCCTGAACATCGCGAACTCCGACATCGTCGTTGCGTCGCGCTGGGCCAACACCAGCAACGGCCGCGACACCGGGGCGCTCTTCTTCTATGACGCCGCCGAGTTCACGCTGACGGTGACGCCGACGCAGCCGGCGCCGGGCGCCACGATCGACCTCGAAGCGCATCGCGGCGCGCCCGGCTCGCCGCTGCTGCTGGCGGTCGAGGCGATCGACGGGATCCCGCTCTTCCTTCCGCTGCTCTACGACGTGTTCGCGGTCGACTCCTCGTGGAGCCTGCAGCTCGACGCGCCTGATCCCGCCTTCGGCAGCACGGTGACCGTGCGCGCCTGGAAGATCGGTGCGGGCGGTCCGCTGGTCGGTTCGCAGGCGATCGACATCGACCTGTGAGTTGACGCCGTCTTAGTGGCGAAGCGACGGTGAGAGGGGCGTCCGGGCGACCGGGCGCCCCTCGTGCGTTGCGGAGGGCGATTCGAAGGAAATGACGCTGCGGCTGTAACGCGGCGGCAAATCCTCGGGTGTAGAGGCGCCGATTCGCGTGCACCACCCCCCCCAACCCTCCCTGCGTCGCCAACGCGTGACGCCACTCCGCAGGAGTTCACCATGAATCGCTCGGTCCGCCGTTTCCTTCGTTCGCGCGGCATGCCGGGGCTGGCGGCGCTTTGCGCCTCGGTGGCGCTCGGCGACGGTGCGCGGGCGCAGGCCATCGAGCAGGAGGTGCTCAAGGAGCCGGTGCCCGTGCCCTACCACCGTTTCGGCTCCGCGATGGCCGTCGACGGAGATCTGCTGGTGGTTGGCGGCAGGAGCACCGGCGGCTACGCCGGCAGCGAAGGGGTCGCCGTCGTCTATCGGTGGGATCCGGTCGCCGAAGAGTGGCAGTTCGAGACGACGCTCCTCTCTTCGACGCCCGAGACCAACGGTGCGTTCGGTAGCGCGGTCGCGATCCACGGCGACGTCATCGCGGTCGCAGCGCGCTACGAGGACTCGAGCAGCGCGTCCGATTGCGGTGCGGTCCACCTCTTCCGCGGCGGCAGCGCGGTCGGCGGCACCTGGGTCCACCAACAGCGGCTGACCTCGACCGTGGCGACGTCCAACAACGAGTTCGGCAAGTCGCTGGCGCTGCATGGCGACGTGCTGCTGGCCGGCGCGCCGTACGAGTACACGGCGATGGGCGCCAGCACGGGGCAGGTTCACGTCTTCGAGTACGACAGCGTCGGCCAGGTCTGGAACGAGTCGGCACCGCTGCTCGATCCCGACGCCTCGGGCTTCGACTACGCCGGCGCGTCGGTGGCCTTCGATGGCACGACCGCACTCGTTGGAACACCCGGCGAAGTGACCGGTGCCGGCGCCTTCAACACCGGCACCGTCTCGCTCTGGACCAAGAGCGCCTCGACCTGGACGCACACGCGCGAACTCGTGTCGCCAGCGCCGGTCGGCGGCGAGCAGTTCGGCGCGGCGGTGGCGCTCGACCGCGTCAACGGCGTCGACATGATCGTTGGCGCGCCGGGTTGGAGCGGCAGCTCCGGAAAGGCCTACTGCGGCGGCGTCCACTTCTTCACGCTGCACAACGGCAGCTGGCAGCACAGCGGCACTTTCGAGAACCCCGACCCGTGGGTGTTCGAGGCCTACGGCAGCTCCGTCACGATCGAGGGGAAGATCGCCATGGCTGGAACCGGCTACGCGAATCAGGCTGCGTCCTACCGCAAGGGCCGCTTCCAGAAGGGCTGGTTCTTCGACCAGGAACTCGGCGCCAGCAGCCTCGTCTTTGCGGATGACTACGGTGCAGCGCTCGCCATCAGCGGCGAGCAACTGCTGGTCGGGGCTCCCGGCATCGACATCCCGTTCTTCGCGGATCACGGCGGCGTCTACCTCTTCGATTCCGACGAGATCAACCTCTCCATCACGCCGACGCAGCCAGCTCCCGGCCAGACGATCAGCGTCTCGGTCTATGACGGGACGCCAGGCGATCCGGTGATGCTGGTGGTCGACGAGATTGACGGCATCCCGACCTGGATCGTGCTGACGCTCGACACGTTCGCCGCGAACCATCGCTTCGAGTTCGACGCCGACGCGGAGAACCCCCTGCTTGGGTTCAACGTCGGCGTGCTTGCTCTCAAGCTGAGCCCGACCGGTCCGGTGGTCTTCTCGGACCGCGTGAACGTCGATCTCTGAGTGCGGCCCGGCCGCGACGGCCCCGCCCGCACCACTCTCCGTTCCACTCCGGGGCGTGCCGTGACTTTCGCGCCGCCATGGAACGCCGTCCGCGCGATCGGGACCTACGAGTCTGTCCGAGTATCTCCAACCGGCTTCGCCCGGCTGCCCTAACCGATCCTCCTGCCGTGATGAATCTCCTGGAGCACACCATGCACCGTCCGCTCGCGACCTTCTTTGTCCGTTCCCGCTCGCTCGTTGCCGTCAGCGCGGCGATCGCCGTGGCCTCCTTCGCGCTCCATCCGGCGACCGCCTCGGCGCAGGCGGTCGAGGTGCAGCAACTGACCTCGCCGGTGCCGATCAGCAATGAGTACTTCGGCGACAGGATCGCGATCGACGGCGACCTGATGGTCATCGGTGGTCGCGGCGAGGGCGGAACGGCCTCGAGCGCCGGGAAGACATGGGTCTTCCGTTTCGACCCGGCGACGCAGGAGTGGCTCCTCGATGCCACGCTCACCTCGTCGACGCCCGAGACCAACGGCGCCTTCGGCTATGCCGTCGCGATCCACGGCGAGGTGATCGCGGTGTCGGCGCGCTACGAGGATTCGGCAACCGCGGTCGACTGCGGCGCCGTGCACCTCTTCCGCGGCAGCCGGCCGTCCACCGGGAGTTGGATCCATGAAGCGCGCCTGACGTCGACGGTCGCTCTCACCAACATGCAGTTCGGCCGCGCTCTGGCGGTGCACGACGATGTGCTGCTGGTGGGCGCGCCCTACGAGAACACCACGCTGGGCATCAACTCCGGGCAGGTCCACGTCTTCGAGTACGACCGACCCAATCGAAGCTGGAACGAGACGACGACGCTGCTCGACCCGGACGGGAGCGGCTACGACTACGCCGGCAGCAGCCTCGCGTTCGACGGCACGACGGCGCTGGTCGGAACGCCCGGCGAGGTGGGCAGCCTCGGCTTCGCGAACGAGGGCAGCGTGTCGATCTGGACCAAGGGCGCCACGAATTGGACCCACTCGCTCGAGCTGCGGGGGCCCAGCGCGAACGTCGAGGCGTTCGGCTACTCGGTGGCGCTCGACGGCGTCGACCTGATCGTCGGTGCGCCGAGCCACAACGTCGTGGGCGGGCCCGCGGGCACCGGCGCCGTCCACTTCTTCACGTTGCGCAACGGGACGTGGACGCCGAGCGGCACCTTCGCCAATCCGATCGCCCTGAACTACGTCTACTTCGGTCGGTCGGTGGCATTGCGCGGCAAGACGGCGCTGGCGGGAACCGACTACTACGCCGTCAACCGCGCCTGGTCGTTCCGCAAGGGGCGGTTCAACCGTGGCTGGTCCCTGGATCAGGAGCTCGGCGGCAGCGACAAGGGGACGGCGGACAACTACGGCTCGGCGGTCGGGATCGGTGACGAGACGTTGGTGGTCGGCGCGCCGACTCACGGCGGCACCTACACCGGCAAGGTCTACCTCTTCGACTCCGACGAGATCAACCTCTCCATCACTCCGACGCAGCCAGCTCCCGGCCAGACGATCAGCGTCTCGGTCTATGACGGGACGCCAGGCGATCCGGTGATGCTGGTGGTCGACGAGATTGACGGCATCCCGACCTGGATCGTGCTGACGCTCGACGTGTTCGACGCCACGCATCGCTACGAGTTCGACGCCGACGCGGAGAACCCCCTGCTTGGGTTCAACGTCGGCCTGCTTGCTCTCAAGCTGAGCCCGACCGGGCCGGTGGTCTTCTCGGACCGCGTGAACGTCGACCTCTGAGTGAGCACCGGGATTCAAGCAGTCCTGCGCCTCGCCGCCGTGGTTCGCCAGCCACGGCGACGAGGCGTGTAACGCCTGATCCCAGCTCCGGTTGTCTTGGGAAACCGCTCGTCGACCGCCCACCCGGGCACGAGCGGAGAACTGCACCCCCCCTGCGCGACTCCCTCGCGCATCCCAAGAATCAGGAGCTCGTCATGCGTCGTTCGATCGTTTCCACCCTCGGCCTCGTGGCCGGATTCGCCAGCCTCGCCGCGGGCCAGGCGCTCGAGCAGCAGATCGTCACCCCGACGCTCGGCACCTCCACGCAGCTGTTCGGCCGCGGCATCGCGACCAAGGGCGACGTGATGGTCGCCGGTTCCCCGGGCGACGACACCAACGGTGCGAATGCCGGCACTGCGTTCGTCTATCGCTTCAACGCGACCACCCAGAGCTGGGGCTTCGAGGCGCAGCTGATGCCCTCCGACCCCGAAATCGGCGCCAACTTCGGCGTCTCGACCGCGGTCGATGGCGATGTTGCGGTGGTCGGCTGCTACCTCGAGGACAACACGAAGGGCGCCGACGCAGGCGCGGTCTACATCTTCCGCCGCAACAGCAGCACAGGGGTCTGGGCGCAGGAACAGAAGCTGACGCCCAGCGTCGGCGCGGTGAACGACCAGTACGGATTGACGATCAGCCTGGTCGGCACCGTGCTGCTGGTCAGCGCGCCCTATGCCGACACTTCGAACGGCACCGATTCGGGCCTCGTCTACGTCTACCGCTACAAGAACTCGATCGTGAAGTGGGCCGAGGAGACGACACTGGTCGATCCGAGCGGCGGCGTCAGCGACTTGGCGGGCTGGAGCCTCGCGTTCGATGGAGCCACTGCGGTGGTCGGCTCGCCGACGGAGGAGAACCCGGGCTTCGGTGACACCGGCACGGTCGGTGTCTGGACGGTGAGCGGCACGACCTGGACGCAGACGGCGGAGCTTCAGGCCGCGGCGATCCAGAACTACGCCTGGTTCGGCTCGGCGGTTGGCGTCTCGGGCGACCAGATCGTCGTCGGCGCGCGCTACCTCGACCTCAGCGGCGCGACCGACGCCGGCGGCGCCTACTTCTTCAGCAACGCGAGCGGCAGCTGGACGCAGACCGGGCTGATCACCAACCCCGACCCGGTCAACAGCGACCAGTTCGGCCAGTCGGCGACCATGAGCGGCAAGCTCGCCGTCGTCGGCAGCTACCTCGACAACGCCTTCGGTCGCACCGACTCGGGCATGGCCTACACCTTCCGCAAGGGCAAGGCCAACAAGGGCTGGTTCCTCGATCAGGATCTGGCGGCCAGCGATGGCCTCGCTTCCGACGGTTTCGCCGTCGCGATCGCCTGCAGCGACGAGCACATCCTGATCGGCAGCTACGCGAATGACACGACGAGCGGCACCGACTGGGGCAGCGTCTACGCCTTCGACGCCGACGAGATCAACCTCAAGATCAACCCGACCCAGCCGCTGCCGGGCCAGACGATGACCATCTCGATCTACGACGGCGAGGAGAACGCGCCGGTCCTGCTGGTGGTCGACGAAGTCGACGGCATCCCGGTCTTCATCGAGGTCGTGACCTTCGTCTTCGGCGCCGATCACCGCCTCACCTTCGACACCGACGCGGAGAACCCGCTGCTCGGCTTCAACGTCGGGGTGACCGCGTGGAAGATCAGCCCGACCGGGCCGTTGGTCAGCTCAAATCGGGTCCACGTCGACGTGTGACCGGACGCCAGCGATCCGCTCGCGGGATCGCGTTTCGAACGATGCACGAGGGGCGGCGGAGCGATCCGTCGCCCCTCGCTTCGTATGCTCCGCCGCCTCGCCGCTCACCCGAGCGGCCGTCGTTGGCGCGCAGCGGAGCAGCTCATGCGGTCGATCGTGCACGGGATGGCGCTGGTCGGGATGGTGATGGCGGCCGCGCCGCCGGCCGAGGCGCAGGCGCCGCGCGGGACGGCCGAACAGCAGATCGGTCCTGCGAAGCTCTCGATCGAGTACGGCGCGCCGCCCTGGAACGAGTCGCGCTCGGCGCAGCTCGACCAATCGCTGCCGATCGGCAAGGAGTGGCGGCTTGGCGCCGACCGGCGCACGACGCTGCTGGTCGACGGCGGCGACGTGATGATCGGCGGAGTGCTGGTGGAGGCAGGCGGCTACGGGCTGAACCTGCGCCGGCTCGGTGACAAGGAATACGCCTTCGTCGCCTACGACGGTTCCGACACGGACGTCGCCCCCGACGACACGCAGTGGGAGATCCCCGCGAAGCTGGTCGATCGTGGCACCAAGGAACCTTCCGCGAAGCTCGTCGTCACGTTCGCCGAGGTCGACGCTCGACAGGCGCTGGTGGTGCGATTCGGCCCGCTCGAACTTTCCGCGCCGATGGCGGCTCTGGCGACCCGCGAGTCGGAGCTCGCGATCGCTGGCGAGTCGGCGAGCTCGCGCTGGTTCAGTGCGAAGGCTGCCGACGTTCCGGCGGGCCGCTTCATGCGCGCGGGTCGCGTCGGCTCCTTCTACGTGGGGGAGAGCGATGGCGCCTTCGACGTCGACCTGAAGTCGGATGGGGCCAACGCGACGGTCCGGTTCACCTCGCGCGATCGAGCGAAGGTCTCGGACCGCCTCGCGCGCAAGGAAGCGGCGGGCGCGGCGATGAAGAAGCGCAGCGGCGCCGCCCCCTCACCCCGTGTCCGTCAGGCGATCGAGCAACTCGACGCGGAGCTGAACGAACTGCGCGCGGAGCTCGCGGGGATGGCGCTGCTGCCGTCGCCGTTCGAGATGACGGTGCCGCTCGTCGCCGCGAAGAAGGCGAGCGGGACGGTCGGCGCGGAAGTCGTCAGCCGCAACGACCGCCTCTTCGTGGTCGTCGATGCCGATGGCAAGTCGGGGGAAGTCGCGCTCGACCTCGCCGCATTGATTCCGAAGAGCGGCGCGGTACCACGCTGAGCTCATGAACGACTCTCCCTCGAATCGACGGCTGCGCAGCGTCGCGACGCTGGCCCAATGGGTCGTGCTCGGCGCGTTGGTCGGCCTGCTTTGCGGCAGCGGTTCCGCGCTCTTCCTCTGGTCGCTCGACCAGGCGACCGACGTGCGCGAGCGCCGCGAGTGGCTGGTCTGGTTGCTGCCGATCGCCGGTTTGGGGATGGGCTGGATCCTCGAGCGGTTCGGCAAACCGATCGAAGCCGGGCAGAACCTGGTCATCGACACGATCCATGACGGCGGGTCGAAGCTGCCGTTGCGAATGGCACCGATGGTGCTGATCGGCACCGTGCTCACTCACCTCTTCGGCGGCAGCGCGGGGCGTGAGGGAACGGCCGTGCAGATGGGGGCGAGCCTCGCCGACGAGGTGTGGCATCGCTTGCGCCTGCCGCTGCCGTTGCGCCGCACGCTCCTCGCCGCGGGCGTCGCCGCCGGCTTCGGCTCGGTGTTCGGGACGCCCATCGCCGGCGCACTCTTCGGACTCGAGTTCGTCATCCTCGGCCGCGTGCAGTACACGGCCCTGCTGCCGGCGCTGGTGGCGTCGCTGGTCGGTGACTGGACGACGCGCGCGTGGGGCATCGTCCACACGGCCTATCCCATCGCCCCGTCGCTGGAAATGACACCGGGGCTCCTCGGCAAGTGGATGTTGTTCGCCATCGTGGTGGCCGCGGCCACGGTCGTGTTCATCGAGTCGACCCACTTCCTGAAGAAGAGCGCGGCGCGTTGGCTGCCGAGCCTGCCGATCCGGATGTTCATCGGCGGCGCCATCGTCGTCTTCTTCTGGCAGCTCTTCGCCAGCAGCGCCTACCTCGGTCTCGGCCTCCCGACCATCGTGCGCGCCTTCACCGATCCGCAGCTGCCGAGCTACGCCTTCGCGGCGAAGCTGCTCTTCACGGCGGTCACGCTCAGCGTCGGTTTCGTCGGCGGCGAGGTGACGCCGCTCTTCTTCATCGGCGCGACGCTCGGGAACCTGCTGGGTCAGATGTTCGCCTTGCCGCTCCCGCTCGCCGCGGGCGTCGGCCTCGCGGCGGTCTTCGCGGCGGCGTCGAACACGCCGCTTGCGATGACCGTGATGGCCGCCGAGCTGTTCGGGGCGAGCATCCTGCCGCATGCGGCGATCGTCTGCATGGTCGCCTACTTGTTGACCGGTCGACGCAGCATCTACCCGGCGCAGCGCCTGCTCGCGACGAAGGGCACTCCCGGCGAATCGAGCGATCCGGCTGCGAGCCCGGAGGGTTCAGGCGACCGCCGCGCGCATCCGTGATCGAAGCGGCAGCGTCCCGAGCGCGGCGCGACGGCGCGCGAGGAAGGCCCTGCGGCGGCGACGCAGCGCGGAGTCGCAGTAGAGCCGCTCGGTGAGCCAGCGCAGGCCGGCGCGCAACTCCTCGACGCTCATGCCCTTGGGTTCGAAGTTGACATCGAAGAGCGTGCAGAGATCCCATCGGCCGGGCTTCAGCAGCCGCCCCTCGCGTTCCAGCCGCTCATGCAGCGGCGTGCCCGGGAACGCCGTGAGCGCCGTCACCTGCACTTCCCACAACGCGTGGCGCTCGGCGAAGTCGAGCACCTCCGCGAAGATCTCCGGCCCGTGCTCGTCGAGCCCGAGCACGAAGCAGCCGTTGACGGTGACGCCGCGCGACTGCAGTTCGTGCAGGTTCTTGCCGTAGTCGCGTGCGCGCCCCGCCTTCCAGTCGGCGCGCTGCTCGACGCCGCGCAACGCGCGCTCGTTGGGGCTCTCGAGCCCGATCAGCAGCTGCCGGCAGCCCGAGCGCGCAATGGCATCGCACAGCTGCGGATCGTCGGCCACCGAGAGGTCGGTTTCGGTGAACCACTTCATGCGCAGCGGCGTGATCGCCTCGCATAGCTCGCGCGACCAGGCGTGGTCGACGAAGGTGTTGTCGTCGGCGAACTCGATGAAAGCGCCGGGTTGCACGGCGCGGATCGCGGCGAGGTCGCGCATCACATGGGCGACGGGGCGCCGGCGGTAGCGCTGCTGCAGCATCACGGTCGACGCGCAGAACTCGCAGCGCCAGGGGCAGCCGCGGCTCGTCTGCACGGTGAAGCGCGAGTAGTGGCGGCCGGCCAGCAGGTCGTAGCGCGGCACCGGCAGCGTCGCGAGATCGACGGGCCCGGCGGCGCGTCCGTCGAAGCGCGCCGAGGTGGCGTTCCGCTCCGCCGCCGCCACGACTTCGGGCCAGACCACCTCCCCCTCGCCGATCACCAGGTAGTCGGCGTGGTCGGCCGCTTCGTCTGGACGCACGCTGACGTGCAGGCCGCCCATCGCCACCTTCACGCCGCGCGCGCGCAGTCGATCGGCGATGGCGTAGGCCTCGAAGATCTGGGCGGAGAAGGTGCTGATCGCGACGAGGTCGCAGTCGTAGAGCTCGCGCGGTTCGCTGCCGTCGGCGGGCGCCTCGAAGTAGCGCAGCTCGTGGCCCGGCGGCGTCACCGCGGCGAGCAGCAGCAGGCCGAGGCTCGGCAGCGCGGCGATCTGCTTGCTGCGTGCGACGAAGCCGGGCAGCGTCAGGCCCAATGCCAGCAGTTCCGGGTCGTGCGCCCGAATGCCGCTCATCGCGAGGAAGCCGATTCTCATGGCGAACTCCAATGCGGCGCGCGGCCGCTCACGGGGCGTGGTGCGACGGGTCGATCGACGTGGCCAGGGCGATCAGCAGCGCGACGATCGGCGCGACCAGCAGCGTCACGGGCAACGCGAAGAGGTGGCGAAACGGGCGGCGCCACGCGGTGAGGAAGCAGGTCGTCGGCATCAACAGCGCGCCAACGAGGAAGGCGGGCGCGATCCAACCGGGTGGCGACGCGGGAAGCGTCGCGAGCGACTGCTGCAGCTGCAGCGCCAGCACTCCAAGCGCGATGCAGGCGATGTGGCCCAGGCGCACCAGGCGGCGTCGGAACGACCCGTAGCCGCCGAGGAAGTCGTCGCGATGGAAGAAGAGGCCGAGCGTGGCGCCCGAGAGGAAGCCGGCGACGATCAGGCACCACGGGAGGAGCCGCAGCACCTCGGGGTCGTTCTGGAGTGAAAGGAGCGTCGACATGGCGGTCGACATGACAAACGGCGGGCCGCCGCGCGCGCCCCGGGGCAAAGGGTGCGCGCGCGGCGGACGGAGCGATCCACTGCGAAGCGGACTACGCGGCGGGTACGTCGCGTGTCAGCGGAAGCGCGTCGTTCGCGCGCGTCACTCGAGGATGAAGGGCATCGTCGTCGAGCCGACCGGCGGCGTCTTGCCACCCTGGAAGACGACGCTGCAGGCCCATCCGGGCAGGCCGCTCAGCGCCGGGTCGTTGTCGATGTCGATCGCTGCGGTCGTCGCGCGACCGCTGCCATCGAGCGCGAGGATGCCGATGCCCGGGAAGCCGAGCAGCGTCGCGGTGGCGATGTCGAAGTCGAGCCGCACGTGCGTTCCCTTCCCGACGTGGAAGCTGCCCACCATGCCGGTCAGCGAGACGAGCGTCGCGGCCAGCTTGCCAGGGAAGGTCGGCGCGACGTGGCGGAAGGCGATGGTGCCGCCGATCTGACCGCCGTCGATCTCGAGACGGCTCGGGGGCTCGAGGACGAATCCAGCGAGCAGTTCGTAGTTGTCGTCGACGGGGGTGCCGAGCAGGCAGCCGTTGTCAGCGACCCACGTCGAGTCCATCGAGTAGGCGCCGACGCTCGAGGGAAGCAGGTCGACGACGTAGTCGAAGCGGTGGCCGTCATAGAACTCGAGCCCCTCGTCGGCGTTGCCGAAGCCGATGATCCAGCCTTGCTCGTTGCGATCCACTCCCCACAGGAAACCGCCGTTCTTGCCGAAGCCGAGCGAGGTCGGCACCAGTCCGTTCCAGGTGATGAGCTCGCCGTCATCGGTTGCGGCGCCGCAAACGATGCCGTCATCACGGATGTCGTTGGAAGAGGTGCGTCCGGTTCCGGGCGGCGGCAGCATGCGGAATCCGTTGACGTCGTCGTAACGCAGCGCATCGGCGACGCGGCCACCCGACGCAGTCGCGGTTCCGCAGATCTCGCCGAAGCGGTTGATCCCGGCCGGGGCCGCGTCGTCGTAGCCGGCAGGGACGCCGAGCAGCGTCGCCGCGCCGAGGTGATCCCATCGGACGATCTGCGTGAACCCGCTCGCGTCGACGGAGGAGCCGATGATCGTCCCGGACTCGTTGAGGTCGCGGGCCATCGCGTTGGAGTGGCCGATCGGTGGCGGCAGCTCGCGCATGCCGTTCACGGCGTCCCAGATCCAGGCGGACCGGTCAGGTGATCCGCTCGTCGTCGAGATCCCGACGACCTCGCGCAGTTGGTTGAGTGCGAGGGCGTACGACGAGGTCGTTCCCGGCAGCGTGCCGAGCGATTGCGGTACGCCATCGATCCAGAGCGTCGCGCAGGCGACGTAGGCGGCGTCGAACGACGTGCCGACGATGTCTCCATGTGCGTTCATCGCGATGGGCGTTGCGAGCTGGTCGCCAGGCAGCAGCGCGAGCGCCCGATAGCCGAACTGGATCTGCGCCGTGGCGGCGCCGGTCGTGAGCAGTACCGCGGCGAGTACGGCGAGCGGGCGAGCGACCATTGGGTTCTCCTGGGCCGAGCGAAAAGCTCATCAATGCGCGGTCGTGCGGCACGGCGTGCCAACCAGCGCGCTCCGTTGGTGTCGGTTCGGGCCGCTCGGGTCGCGCGGCGATTGAAGAAGAGGACGGGCCCGTCGGTCGAGCCGAACGGGGACGTCGGGGCGTTGCTCGGCACCACGCTGCACGTCCGCAGGTCGCGTCGGCACTTCGCGGCAGCGGATCGACCATGCGGATGCCGACGGGGTGGTCGCCGTTCAACCGCCGGATGAGCTCGAAGCCGAGTTCAAGCTCCACTTCACCTTGGAATCGTCGCGCTGATGCGGGACCACGTGAAGTGGCCACTTCAGCGCTTCGCCGACGGCACGGCGCGGGCGCGTGGAGCGGCGGCGTATCATCCCGGCCCCTCGCGCCCGATCCGGGGCGCGCCCACGGATGGATGCCGATGCCCTACAACCCGCATTCGATCGAGCCGCGCTGGCAGGAGAAGTGGCTGCGCGAGAAGACCTTCAGCGTGCAGCTCGATCGCAGCAAGCCGAAGTACTACGTGCTCGACATGTTCCCTTACCCGAGCGGCTCGGGGCTCCACGTCGGCCATCCGAAGGGCTACACGGCGACCGACGTGATCTCGCGCTGGAAGCGGATGCAGGGCTTCAACGTGCTCCATCCGATGGGATGGGATGCGTTCGGGTTGCCGGCCGAGCGCGCCGCGGTGCGCGAGAACCTCCACCCGGCGGTCATCACCAAGCGCAACGTCGCGAACTTCCGCCAGCAGATCCAGCGACTCGGTTTCGCCTACGACTGGGAGCGCGAAGTCTCGACGACCGATGTCGAGTACTACAAGTGGACGCAGTGGATCTTCCTCAAGCTCTACGAGAAGGGGCTCGCCTACCAGGCAGAGGTCGCCGTGAACTGGTGCCCGGCGCTCGGCACCGTGCTGGCCAACGAAGAGGTGCAGGACGGCAAGTACGTCGAGACCGGCGACCCGGTCGAGAAGCGCTCGATGCGGCAGTGGATGATGAAGATCACGGCGTATGCCGAGCGGCTGATCAGCGACCTGGACGGCCTCGACTGGCCCGAGTCGCTGAAGGAGATGCAGCGCCACTGGATCGGCAAGAGCAGTGGCGCGGAGGTCACGTTCGCGGTGCAAGGTGGCGGCGGCGCGAGCGGCGGAGCTCCCGCGTCGTTCACGGTCTTCACCACGCGTCCCGACACGCTCTTCGGCGCCACCTATTGCGTGCTGGCGCCCGAGCACCCGCTGGTCGCGAAGATCACCGCGCCGGCGCAGCGCGCGACCGTCGATGCGTACGTGACGGCCGCGAAGAACAAGGCCGAGCGCGATCGCATGGCGGACACCAAGGAGAAGACGGGCGCGTTCACGGGCGCGTTCGCGCTGAACCCGGCGACCGGCCAGGCGATCCCGATCTGGGTCGCCGACTACGTCCTGTGGGGTTACGGAACCGGCGCGATCATGGCGGTGCCTGGCCACGACGAGCGCGACCACGCCTTCGCGATGGCATTCGGTCTGCCGATCGTGCAGGTGGTGGCGCCGGCGGCCGGCGCGAGTGGCGTCGCGGCGAAATGTGATGTTCAGCAGGCGGCCTACGTCGACGACGGGGTCGCGGTGAACTCGAACTTCCTCGATGGCAAGGGCACCGTCGACGCCAAGGCGGCGATGACGAAGTGGCTCGAGGAGAAGCGGCTCGGCAAAGAGCGCGTCCAGTACAAGCTGCGCGACTGGCTCTTCTCACGGCAGCGCTACTGGGGCGAGCCTTTCCCCGTGCTCCACCTCGAGGATGGCACGACGGTGGCGGTTCCCTACGAGGATCTCCCGCTGCTGCTGCCGCCGATCGATGAATACAAGCCGACGGCCGATGGGCAGCCGCCGCTCGCTCGCGCGACCGAATGGGTGAAGACGACCGATCCGCGCAGCGGCAAGCCGGCGACACGCGAAACCAACACGATGCCGCAGTGGGCCGGCTCGTGCTGGTACTACCTGCGCTTCATCGACCCGAAGAACTCGCAGGCGCCGTGGTCGAAGGAGGCGGAGTCGTATTGGATGCCCGTCGACCTCTACGTCGGCGGCGTCGAGCACGCGGTGCTGCACCTGTTGTATGCCCGCTTCTGGCACAAGGTGCTCTTCGACCTCGGCCTCGTCACGACGAAGGAGCCGTTCCAGAAGCTGCGCAACCAGGGAATGATCGTCGCGGCGAGCTTCCAGGACGCGGCCGGCAAGTACTACTACCCCGACGATGTCGAGGAGACGGCGCTCGGCAGCGGGCAGTGGCGGGTCAAGGCGAGCGGCGTCGCCGTGAAGACGCAGATCGAGAAGATGAGCAAGTCGCGCTACAACGTCGTCAACCCCGACGATGTCGTGCGCGACTACGGCGCCGACTCGATGCGCCTCTATGAGTGCTTCATCGGCCCGATGGAGTCAGGCGGCGTCTGGCAGACCAATGGCGTCGAGGGGGTCTATCGCTTCCTCGAGCGCGCGTGGCGCCTCTGGTTCATGACGCCGAAGGGGGCGACGGTCGATGTGTTGAACCCGGCGCTCGTCGACGGCCCGCTGCAGCCCGAGGACAAGGAGCTCGAGAAGCTCCTCCACAAGACGATCCAGAAGGTGACCGCCGACCTCGCCGTGATGGGATTCAACACGGCGATCAGCGCGATGATGGTCTTCGTGAATGCCGCGACCGGTCGCGAGCGGCTGCCGCGGTCGCTGCTCGAGAAGTTCGTCCTGCTGCTCGCGCCGTTCGCGCCGCACTTCGCCGAAGAGGTGTGGGCCGCGCTCGGTCACCGCGAGTCGATCGCCAATGCGCCGTGGCCGACGTTCGATGCGGCGCTGTGCGTCGATGACGAGCTCGAGATCGCCGTGCAGGTGAATGGCAAGGTGCGCGACACCATCAAGATCCCGGTCGCCGCCGACGCGGCGCTCTGCCAGCAGCTCGCGCTCGCGAGCGAGAAGGTGCAGCGCGCGATGGAGGGCAAGCCGGCGAAGAAGGTGATCGTCGTGCCGCGGAAGATCGTCAACGTCATCTGCTGAGGGCGGCGGCCTCGAGCTCCTCGCGTCGGTGGCGCCACGCGCCGCGCAACGCGAGGAGCCCGCCGGCGGCGCGGCGGCGCGACTCCTCCTTCCAGAGCGTCGAACCGGGGGCGAATGCCCTCATCGCGGGAACCTCCAGACGCCGCGCACCATGCCCGACTGCGCGCGTTGCGGTTCAATCGCTAGTTTCCCGCACTCCGCCAGATCGCTCGGGAGCTCCGCATGCTGCATCGTCACGCGCACTCCTTCATCCGCTGCGGCGTCCGCGCCCTCGCCGCCCTCGTGCTGAGCGGTGCGGGCGTCGCCGTCGCCGGTCTCGCCGCCGACGCGCCGCCGACCTTCGCGAAGGACGTCGCGCCGATCATCTTCTCGAACTGCAGCTCGTGCCATCGACCGGGCGAGGTCGGACCGTTCTCGCTGCTGACCTACGAGGAGGTCCGCAAGCGCTCGACGATGATCGAGCGGGTCGTGTCGCGCCGCTTGATGCCACCATGGCAACCGGTCGAGGGGCACGGCGAGTTCGCCGACGAACTCACGTTGAGCGTGAGCGAGGTCGAGACGATCACGGCGTGGGTGGATGGTGGCTGCCCGCAAGGGGATCCGAAGCAGACCCCGGCGCTGCCGAAGTTCACGCAAGGGTGGCAGCTCGGCGAGCCCGACCTCGTCGTGAAGATGCCGAAGGGCTACGACGTCGCGGCCGGCGGGCCCGACATCTACCGCAACTTCCTGGTGCCGCTCGGCTTCAAGGAGGATCGCTACCTCACGGCGATCGAGGTGCGGCCGAGCGCGCGCGCGGTGCTGCATCACGTGCTCTTCTTCCTCGACGAAACAGGCGAGGCGCGCCAGATCGATGGCAAGGACGGCAAGCCTGGATTCCGGCGCATGGTGGGTGGGGGCGACAACCAGCTGCTGGGCGCGGATACAGCGGGGCTTGGCGGTTGGGCGGTCGGCGGCATGCCGCGCCATTTGCCGCAAGGTCTCGCGCGCCGCGTCCCGAAGGGCGCCGACCTCGTCTTGCAGAGCCACCTCCATCCGTCCGGGAAGGCGGAGACGGAGCAGACGGTGCTCGGGCTGCACTTCGCGAAGGAGCCGCCCGCGCGCACGATGGCCACGCTGCAACTGCCGCCGCTCTTTGGCGTCAGCGCGGGTCTCGACATCCCGGCCGGCGAAGCGGCGTTCAAGCTGCGCGACTCGTTCGAGCTGCCGGTCGACGCCGAGGCGGTGATGGTCGGCGGCCATGCCCACCTGCTCTGCACGACGATGCAGGTGTGGGTGACGCGGCCGCAATCGGAGCGCGAGTCCGCCTTCTTCATCGACCAGTGGGACTTCGACTGGCAGAACCAGTACCAGTACCGCGAGCCGCTGCCGTTGCCGAAGGGCACCAAGGTCGAGGTCGAGCTCACCTACGACAACTCCGCCGCCAACAAGAACAATCCGCACGACCCGCCACAGCGCGTGCGGTGGGGCGAAGAGACGACCGACGAGATGGGCAGCGTCTCGCTGTTGCTGGTGCCGACGCGCGAAGCGGACTCGGCCGCGCTGCTGGCCGGCATCCGGTTGAACCGGATCGCCTCGATGGCGCGTGGTGCGCGAAAGAGCGCGGGCGGCGGGGGCGGGCTGCTCGAAGGGCTCGCGGCGCGCGTGAAGCAGTTCGACCTCAACAAGGACGGGACGATCTCGAAGGATGAGATCCCGGCGCAGATGAAGCCGTTCGTCGGGCGGCTCGACAGCAATGGCGATGGCGACATCGATGCGGCCGAGCTCGCCGCGCTGACCGGCGAGGAGCCGGGCGCTGCCAAACCTGCGCCGGCCGGCAAGGAGGGCGAGGCGCCCGCGAAGCCGAAGTCCGAGGCGCCGCAGAAGGCGGGCAGCGGCCCGAAGTGGAGCGACGTCGCCGGCGTGGCGTGCTGGCCGCTCGATCCGGGCGAGCAGAAGGCCAACGTGATGCTCTTCGTGACGCCCGATTGCCCGATCGCCAACTCGTATGCGCCGGAGATCAACGCGATCGTCGCCGACTACGCCGAGCAGCCGCTGCGCTTCTTCGTCGTGCACGTCGATCCCGACACGAGCGCCGAATCGGCGACAGCTCACGCGCGCGAGTACAGCCTGCGTCCGCGGCTCCTGCTCGATCCGAAGCACGTGCTGGCGAAGAAGCTCGGCATCGACGCGACGCCCGAAGTTGCGGTGATCACCGCTGGCGGCACCATCGCGTACCGCGGCCGGATCGACGACCAGTGGGGCGACCTGGCGAAGAAGCGGCCGGCACCCACGGTTCGTGACTTGCGCGTCGCGCTCGACGCGTTGCTGGCCGGCAAGAAGATCACGAACGATCGCACCAAGGCGATCGGCTGCGATCTGCCGGAATTGAAGAAGGGCGGCGCTACGGGACAGTAGGCGCGCCGTCGCGCCGCGGCGCCGCGATCACACGAACGAGCGGCCAGGCAGGCCCGCGGCGCGGCGCCCGACGGCGAGCTGGCCGGCATGGAACGCGGTGTGACCGACCAGGACCTGCAGCGCCGCGTGGCCGCGCGTCGGCAGCAGGGCGCGAAAGCGGACGTCGGGAAGCGGCTGCGCGAGGAAGTCGGCGCCGCGTGCGGCGAGGTGGGCCTGCAGCTGTTTGGCGCAAGCGCGCAGATCGACGACGAGGAACGCGAGCGGTGGATAGGCGTCGGCGTCGTCGATCGGGACACTGCCCTGACCGAAGCGCGCCTGCCAGCTCGCGTCGAGCCATGGCGCGACCTCGAGCTCGCCGCCGATCGACTGCGCGCTGAAGATGAGGTGGCCGAGCGTCCACGCCGGGTGGTTGGCGATGCCGGGAAAGAGGCGTGCCCGGTCGCGCTCGGCGATGTCGGCGACGGCATCGACGATCCACCGGGTCGTGTAGGCGTGGCTCGACAGCAGCGCTTCGATCATCGTGCGGCTCCGACGGTGCACGACCGGCGAAGGCTACTGCCGGACGCGGCGCGGCGTTTCGAGCCGATGGGGATGGGCGCGCGCGGCTGGTACGCTTCAAAGCCTCAGCCGTCGGTTGGAGGAGTCGCCGCGAGTCGGGTGAGTGGACTTCGAGTCGGGACGCGGAGGAGGTTCGAAGCCAGCTCCAAGGTGAGTGGTCGAGAGCCTCCGACGAACGACCGGCTCGAGCGCCGCCGCCGGTCGACCCGGAGCGTCCTCCAAAGGGCGGTTCACCCTCGGAGATGACGATGCTGCACGCTTTCTCGTGGCTGGCTCTCGTGGCATGCGGTGGTGGTGCGGACGTGCCGGTTCACGGCGCGATCCCGCTCGAGAAGATCCCCGTGCTGCTGATCTCGGGGCAGAACAACCACGATTGGGAGTACACCAACCCGAAGATCGAGGAGGGGCTCGAGAAGAGCGGCCGCTTCGACGTCGACGTCACGCTCGAGCCTGCCAAGACCCTGGCCGACGCGGCGGCGATCGCCAAGTACCGCTGCTTCGTGCTGAACTACAACGGCGCGCGCTGGGGCGAGGCGGCGGAGAAGAACTTCGTCGCGGCCGTTCGCGGCGGCGTCGGCGTCAGCGTGATCCACGCGGCCGACAACGCGTTCGAAGGATGGACCGAGTACGAGCAGATGGTGGCCGACTTGTGGCGCGCCGGCACGGGTCACGGCCGCTACCACGCCTTCGACGTCAAGATCATCGATCGTGACCACCCGATCACGCACGGGATGCGGGACCTGAAGGCTCACCCCGACGAGCTGTACCACAAGCTCGTGCACACGCCGGGGGTCGAGACGCGCGTGCTGGCGACGGCCTACTCCGATCCGGAGACGGGTGGAACCGGCAAGGACGAGCCGATGGCGATCGTGCTGCAGTTCGGCGCCGGCCGCATCTTCCACACGCCGCTCGGCCATGTGTGGCCGGGCGATGTGGCGTCGCGTGCCACGTTCGACAACCCCGAGCTGCACCTGCTGATCGCGCGCGGCACCGAATGGGCGGCGACGGGAGCGGTGACGCTGCCGGCGGTGGTGCCCAATCAACTCTCGCTCGAGGAGGAGGCCGCCGGCTTCAAGATTCTGTTCGACGGTCGCAGCCCGAATGGCTGGCGCGGGTTCGCGAAGGCGGAATTCCCGACTCAGGGGTGGGCCATCGTGGATGGCACGCTGCATGTCCACGCGGGCGGTGGTGGCGGCGATCTCGTCACGGCGGAGACGTACGGCGACTTCGAATTGCGCTTCGAGTGGAAGGTGTCGGCGGGCGCGAACAGCGGCGTGATGTACCGGGTGAGCGAGGAGCAGCAGTACCCGTGGCAGACGGGACCGGAGTACCAGGTGCTCGACGATGCGAAGCACCCGGATGGCAAGGACCCGCGTACGTCCGCGGCGGCCCTCTACGCGCTCATCGCTGCGGAAGGCAAGGCGCTCGCGCCGGTGGGCGAGTGGAACGAAGGGCGGATCGTGGTCCGCGGCTGGCACGTCGAGCATTGGCTCAACGGCAAGAAGGTGGTCGACCAGGAGCTCGCCAGCGCGGCGGTCCGCGCGAAGATCGCCGCCAGCAAGTTCGGCTCGATGCCGAAGTTCGCGACCTGCACGACCGGCGTCATCGCACTGCAGGATCACGGTGACGACGTCTGGTTCCGCTCGCTGCGACTGCGGCGGCTCGACTGACAGGTGGCGTAACAGGTGGCGGGGTTCTCCCCGCCACCTTCCACGAGGCGCTCGCCGTCAGGGCGTCGCTGGCTCGGGGCCGCCGATTTCGAGCAGCGTGATCTCGGGCGGGCACAGCAGACGGATCTGCGGGGCGAAGCCGCCTTCGCGGCCGATCCCGCGCGTGACGTAGAGCTGCGTCGTGGGGCTCATCGTGTGCAACCCGCCGGCCGCAACGAAGCGCGGGACCGTTTCGAACGTGATCGGCGGACCGTAGCCGGGGACGACGACCTGACCGCCGTGCGTGTGGCCCGCCATGACGAGCTCGCACCCGGCCGCCGACAGCTGCTCCCAGTGGCGCGGACGATGGACGAGCCCGAGCCGCAGCGGCGCGCGGGCCGGCGCATCGAGCAGCGCTCCCATCCGCGCCAGACGGCGAGGGTCGATTCCCAGGAGTTCGATCGGCGGCTCGCAGGGCAGCACGATCGATTCGTTGTCGAGCAGCGTGACGGGCATTCCCTCGACGATCCGTTCGATGCCGCCGCTCACCACGTCATCGACGTCGCCGTTCACGACGTAGACCCCGAGCGGCGCGTGCAGCCTCGAGAGCACGTAGCGGGCCTGCTCGAGCGCGGTCGACTCATCGAAGCTCTGCGCCACCAGGTCACCGGCGATCACGATGAGGTCGGGCTTCAGCGACGCCACGATCTCCGGCACGCTTCGCTCACGCGCACCAAGGTAGGCCGACTGCAGATCGGAGAAGAGGACGACGCGCAGCGGCGGGCGCTCGGCTGGCCAGCTTGCGAGTTCGACCCGCGACCGCTCGACGACCAGGCGGTTGGGCTCGAGGAAGCAGGCGTCGATGAAGAGCGCCGCCATCGCGATGGCGAAGACGCCCGCAAGTGCACGATCGGTGCGTCGTCGCGCGCGCGCGAGTGCCGTGGTGGCGCGGCAGCGCCACGTCGTCCACAGCGCGATGGCCGGCAGCAAAAGCGTGCCGCCGAGCCACGCCGAGCCGATCACCAGGAACGAGCTGAGATTGAGCGCGCGCTGCCAGCTCGGGCGGCCCTTCAGCAGACGATCGATCGCCGCGAACCCGAACGTGTAGCCCGACACCACGGCGATCGCCATCAGCATCACGTAGAGCGCGGTGGCGATCAGGAGCAGCCGCCGCGGTGGCGTGCCGAGCAGCGTGGGGAAGCGCTTCGCGAGGGCGCGAGCGGGGCTCGTTCCCGCGAGCCAGAGGCAGGGCAGGAGCGCCGCGGTCGCAATGAGCAGATCGGTCAGCTGATAGGCGAGGTGGGCGGCGAACATCGCGTCGGCGGCTCCGTGGGAGGTCGCAGCGCTCATCGACCGGCGCACGCGGTCGGCTGCAGCATGCCGGTTCGCCGGGACGCAAACGGCCCCGCGTCGGGTTCGACGCGGGGCCGCGGATCGAGTGTGCGGATGCGGCGGGAGAAAGATCCCCGCCACCTCATCGGACAGGTCAGTTCGGAGCGCCGCTCTTCTTCGGATCGGCCTTCTTCACGGGCTTGGCGGGAGCGGCCTTGCCTTTGCCCGCTGTGGCTTCGGCCACGAGGCCATCAATCGCCGCGTCGAGCTCCGCTTCGCTCGGGCTGCCGATCCACTTCTTGCGCAGCTTGCCTTCGGCGTCGACGAGGTAGAGCGTGGGCCAGCCACTCACCTTCCACTGCTCCGAGATCGGCGGCGTCGCCGCGCTGTTCTGGAAGCTGCGCCAAGTGATCTTCTCTTCGAGGTACTCCTTCTTCTTCAGCTCCTCGAAGTTCTCGTCGCTGTTCACTCCGACCAGAGCGAAAGGATCATCCTTCAGTCGTGCCACGAGCGACCGCTCGTGCGGGAACATGCCCCGGCAAGGGCCTCACCAATAGCCCCAGAAGTCGAGCAGCACGACCTTGCCGTGATAGTCGGAGAGCTTGAACGCGACGCCGTCGAGGTCCTTGCCCTCGATTTCAGGGGCCGGCGTCCCGACGATCTTCAGCGACTCGATCAACTCGTCGAGCATCTGCCCGTAGGTCTGACCGAACGCGGCCGGCTCCTTGCCGATCTCCGCCTTCAGCGCCTCGAGCTTCGCCACCATCTTCTTCACGTCGGCGACATTCCCGGCCGCTGCCGCGTCCTTGGTGAGACGGGTGTACTTGCACGCCGCCTGCACCGGCTTCGACTTCGAATCGCGCGCGATCCAGTCGAAGTACTCGCCCGCCGCCTTCGCGAGGTGGGGAGCAGGGTTGGCCAGCCGCATCAGAACGACCTGCGCCAGCCCATCGCTCTGCAGGTGGTTCTCGATCAGCGAGTCGAAGACCTCGGTGAAGAGCTCGCTCTGTCGCTCCTCCGCAAGGAAGCTCGACAGGTCGAGCACCAGCAAGCTCGCCCGCAACCCCTCGTCGTCGGCCTTGAGGTCGATCGAGAGGTCCCGCGCGCGACCGAGCAGGCGCTCGATCTCGGCGAGGTCCGGACCCGCCTTGGCGCCGCGCGCCAGGACGAGGTTCGTCTCTTTCTGAATCTTGTCGAGGGTGTCCTGTGCCCGGAGTCCGCCTCCAAGCAGCACGACTGCTCCCGCGACGAGGAGCCAACAGCGCATCTCCACCTCCATCTGCATGACGGCGCACGCCGCCTTGTCCTTGGGTGCTTGTGATTCGTCGATCTCGATCTCGCGGCGCACCGATGCCGTGCGATCGTCTGGATCGGACGTTTCGTACGCCTGCGGCACCCCGGATGTTCCCACCTCGTTGGGCGCGGACGTGACGACCGTCGTTCCAAGCGGCGGCGGAGATTAGCCCGTTTGATTCTCGATCCCCGTCGCGAGGCGACGGGATGTCGGTGCATGACGAGGAGGGAAATCGCGGTTCCGACGATGCGGGTTGGCTGACCCGCTGAGGAAGGAACGCGGTTTTCCGACGAAGTCATGCGCCGGCAGACCGAGCCGCAGCAGGGGTTTCGTGAATCAGACGGGGTAGCTTGCCGCTCATGAGCGAGCCTCCCGTCGATCCGCTTGGCGTCTGCTGGCAGAACGCCGCAAAGCGCTTCGTGCCGCTCGGGCGCGAGATCGCCGCCGCGACCGGTTGGCAGGTCTTTCACCCCGGCGGCTACGGCGAGCCATGGCACGCCCGCTTCCGCGCGTGCTACCCGCTGGGGCAGAAGCCGCTGCTGATCTGCGGGCTCAACCCTGGCCCCTATGGAATGGCACAGTCGGGCATTCCTTTCACCGATCTCAAGCGGCTGGAGTCGAAGCTCCCGCGCCTTGCGGCAACGCTGCGCGCCACCGGCGCTGAACTGACGCTGCCGGGGCTCGCGCCCACGGGGTTGCGGCCATGGCTGAAGCGCACGTTCGAGTCGTCGTCCGTTCGCGTCTACCGCTTCCTTGACCACGCCTACGGCAGCGCCGAGCAGGGCTTCACCGAGCTCGCCGTGATGAACCCGTGTCCGCTCCTCTTCATCGATCCGAACGATGGCGCCAACCGGACGCCGGCCGACCTGCCGCGCAGCTTGCGAGCGCGCGGTGCGCCGGCGGCAGTGGCGAACGACTTCGTCGCGCGCTTCGATGCGGCACGACTCGCGACCGTCGATGAGGCGATCGCGCGACTCGCGCCGCGCGGCATCGTGCTGCTCGGACGCGACGTCGAGGCCGCGTTGGCCGCGCCGCTGATGGCCCGCCTCGGCCCCGCGCGCATCGTGGCATGGGAGCATCCGGCGCGCGCCGTACCGGAGCGCTGGTCGCGGGGACTCGCAGCCGAACTCACGGCGCGCAAGCTGTTGAATGCGGCGTCGCGCTAGTTTCGTGGTCATGGCGGACGAAGCTCATTCGCGCGGGATCGTGGTGGCGGCCGTCTTGCTCGCGGCCGGGCTGCTCGCCGTTTCGGTGGCGCGTTCGAGCGTCGCAGGGAAAGCGGCCGCGGAACTCGAAGCTCGCCGGGCCGCCGCGCAGCCCACGGCCGCGACGCCCGGGTCCGACTCGGCGACGCGCGCGACGACCGGCGCCACGCTGCGTCTCGAAGTGCAGGCGGCCATGGCGGCGAGCGCGATCGGTCCGCCGCTCGTGCTGCGGCTGCGTGCGCGCGAAGGGGCGACCCGCCCCTTCGACCTCACGGCGCGAGAAGAGCGTCCGCGCCAGCACTTCACGCTCGCGCTGCAGCTGCCGGTCCAGGATCCCGAGCTGCCGCTTCGCGTCGAATTGGTGGGCAGCGAGTGGTGCCTGCCCCCTGGCCTCGCGACGACCACCATCTCCCGTCTCGACGCGCCGTTTCGATTGGGACTGCTGCGCGCGCGGCGCGATGAGCGCCTGTTCCAGATCGATGGCACCGGAGCGCCGTTGGCGGGGGTCGCGATCGTCCACGAGTCGGGCGCCACGCTCGGCGTGAGCGGTGCCGATGGCCGTGCGACCTTCGTGCGCCCGCAGATCGACAGCAACAGCGACCTCCTCTTCGCGGTCGCCGACGGCCACGCGACGGCCTACCTCGAATCGGCGCGCAGCGGAACGCTCGTCCTGCTGCGGCCCGCCGCGCGCGGCGGCAAGGTCGCTGGTCGCCTCCTCGATGCCAGCGGCGCACCCGTCGTCGGCGCGCGGCTGATCCCGGCCTACCACGTCAGCGACGAGCTGCCGGCCGATCCGGCGGCGCGCGCGCTGGTGATGGCGCTGCAGGCCAGCAGCGTCCGCGAACTGCCGGTGCTGACGGTGCGCAGCGACGGCGAGGGCCGCTTCGAGCTGCCGCTCGCATGGCCCGGCCGGCTCGTCGTGCGTGCGGTCGAGCGGACGCTTGGAACCGTCGTCGGCGAGCTGCCGGCGGCGCCTGGCATGAGCGACGGCGGCCGCGTGACGCCGCTCGAGCTGCGCTTTCCGGCGCAGGTCGACGTACGTCTCGAGCTGACGCGCGCGGGAGTTCCAGTGGCTGGCGTCGCGGTCGAGCTGATCACTCGCGACGCGGCGGGCGAGCGAGCCGTCGCCGCCGGCGTTTGCGACGCGCATGGCACGCTCACGCTGCGGGCGCCGTGCGTCACTCCGTTGTGGGCGCTGCTGCGCGCCGAGCATCAGGCGGCCACGGTGCACGCACTCGCGCTCGCCGCCTCGACCGCGACGGCGAGCACTTCCGGCGCGCCGCACGTCGAGCCGCTCGAGTTCGCGGCCGGTCGCGCGGTGAAGGGCACGCTCGCCGATCTGCCGCCGGTCGAGCGCGGCGTGCGCGTCGTCCAACTGCACGACGCCGACTCGCAGCTGCTGCTGGCCGAGGCGACGGTCGACTTCGCCGGTCGCTTTCGTTTCGAGCAGGCCGCCGTCGGACGCGCGCTCCGTTTCTCGCTCACGGAGCCAGGCGCGACCGGCGTTCCGTTCCTCACGACCACGCTCGAGCCAGCGCCCGATGACGCGGCCGCCGGTTCGAGCGAAGTCGACCTCGGCACACGGTCGATCCCTGCGTCGGGTGGCTGACGCGCTACCATCGCGCCGCGCTGCGTCCAGATGCCGAGGAGGGATAGGAACATGGCCAAGGGGCCGATCACGCTGTCGATCGATGTGGGTGGCAGCAACATCAAGGCGATGCTGCTCGATGCGCGCGGCAAGCCGCTCACCGAGCGCGTCAAGCTCCCCACGCCGCGACCCGCGAGCCCGACGGCGGTGGTCACCACCATCGGTCAGGTCGCCGCGCAGGCCGGCGCCTTCGACCGCGTCTCGGTCGGTTTTCCTGGCGTGATCCGCGCGGGCCGCGTGCTGACGGCCGTCAACTTCGACGGCAAGTGGGCCGGGTTCGACCTGCAGGCTGCCGTGCAGAAGAAGCTGAAGAAACCGACGCGGGTGCTGAACGACGCCGACATGCAGGGCTACGGCGCGATCAAGGGGATCGGCGTCGAGCTGACCGTGACATTCGGCACCGGAGTCGGCTCGGGCCTCTTCGTCGACGGCAAGCTCGTCGAGAACCTCGAACTCGGCCACCATGCGTTTCGCAAGGGCGAGACCTACGAGCAGCAGCTTGGCCAGCACGCGCTCGACGTCGTCGGCAAGCGGCGCTGGAAGAAGCGCATGAAGCTCGCCATCGCGCAGATGCTGCGCGTCTTCTGGCCGACGCGGCTGTGCCTCGGCGGCGGCAACGCGCGCTTGATCGATTGGCAGCTGCCGGCGGGCGTCGAGATCGTGCCGAACGAGTACGGGATCCTCGGCGGCATCGCGCTGTGGAAAGAAGGGGCGAAGTGAGCGGCGACGGACCGGAGCGATCGCGCGCGTCCGAAGCCCTGCTCTTCGCCCTCCTGCCCGAAGCCAAGATCGGCCCGCAAGCGCGCGTCTGGTGCGTGTCGCCGGGGCGCGGTCAGCTCGCCGTCGAGGCGGCGCGCGCGTCGCCCGAGCGGCAGGTCGTGGTCAGCTTCGTGGACGCGTTCCTCGCCGACGCCGCGCGCGAAGCGGCCGGTGGACGGGAAGGCACCGCGCCGCCGAACCTCACCGTCGATTGCGCAGCGGACTTTCCGAAAGGCCCCTTCGATGCCGCGCTGATGCCGTTGCGCGCCGGCGCCGACTCGGAGCTCGCATGGGAGATGCTGCAGCACGCCTACGTCGAGCTGAACGTGGGCGGCACGCTGATCGCCAGCGTGGATGAGCGGCGCGACCATTGGGTCGCGGGCCGCATGGAAGCGCTCTTTGGCACCCGCTTCACGCGCCACAAGGCCGACGACGCGATCGCCTACATCGGCAT
The DNA here is from genome assembly GCA_031409275.1 of Planctomycetota bacterium. Classification (GTDB taxonomy): domain Bacteria; phylum Planctomycetota; class B15-G4; order B15-G4; family SIAN01; genus SIAN01. The sequence goes on along the minus strand of JANNXA010000009.1, from coordinate 112,911 downwards.
CAAGCGCGATCCGTTGAAGAAGGTGAAGACGTTCGACTGCGAGTTCGCCTTCCGGGATCGCGAACGACTCGTGCGTGCCGTGAGCCGACCCGCCGTCTTCAGCCATCGGCGGCTCGACCTCGGCGCGCGCGCGGTCCTGGAATCGCTGAGCTGGACCGAGGAGAACGGGCTCGAGCGCGACTACCTCGAGAACGGCATGCGCGTGCTCGACTACGGTTGCGGCTCGGGAACGGTCGGCATCGCGTGCGCGCTGCGCTCGAAGGACGTGAAGGTCCACTTCGTCGACTCGATGCCGCGCGCCGTCGCGTGCGCGCTGCGCGGCGCCGAGATGAACGGCATCACCGGTTGCACGGGCGCCGTCTGCTTCGACGGGCAGCTCGACGTCGGCAACTTCGACCTCGCCCTGCTCAATCCGCCCTACTACTCGCACTTCCGCATTGCCGAGGTCTTCGTGCTCGCCGCGCGCGGTGGCCTGCGCCGCGGTGGCCGCGTCCACATCGTCACCAAGCAGCCCGAGTGGTTCCTCGAACGCCTCCCGCGCGACTTCGACAAGGTGTCGACCCGCATGTTGCGGACCTACGACGTCGTCTGCGGCGTGAAGCGGTAGGGGGCGGGGCGACGCTGAACCTGCCGATCGGGTCAGGGGGTCGTTGCCTTGAGCGCGTTCGACGCGGCCAAGCCGCGCGGCCCCACCGGATCGAGGATCCAGTTCTGGATGAAGTAGACGCTGCCCGAGGGAATGCCGGGCGGCATGGTGTCCGTGATCGTCACGCTGCCGGAGCCATCAAGCTGAACCGCCGGAAAGACCACGGTGGGCGCAGGGACGAGCACGCCACCGAACAGCGGCGCATACAGCGAGTTGATCCCGAGCACCGTGAACATCAGGGCGTTGGGCAGTCCGTTGCTCATGGTGACCGTGATGGTGGAGTTGGCGCTGAGGTCACCGCTGCCGACGAGGAGCGGTGCGCCGGTGCTTCCCGGCAACACATGACCGAGGTCCGTCCAGGTCGGCGTGGGAGTGACGGTCCATTTCACGGCGTGGAAGTAGCCGCTCGTCGTGTTCGCCGCGCCGACGATCTCGCCGGACGCATTGAGGTGATACGCACGGCTGATCGTGCCACCGGGGAGCGTTCCGAGGTCGATCGCCGTCCGGTTGCGCCAGAGGACGCCGACGTCGATCGGATAGCCCTTGGAGCCGGTCGCGATGATGTCGCCGTTGTCGTTGATGTCGATGGCTGGCGTGTAGGCCGACACGCCGCGCGGCATCTTCAGCGCGGTCACGACGCCGTCCTCGAAGACCGACGCGACGTTGGCGTTCAAGCCGACGATCACGCCGTGACGGTTGATCGAGTAGGCCTTTGAGCTGGCGCCGCCGCCGCTCCACGTGCTGAGATCCGTGTACTGTCCGCCCTTCCAGAGGAAGGCGTGTTGATTCGTGTTCGCGACGGATGCAACCCCCACGACTTCGCCCAAGTCGTTGATGCCGTACGCTTCCGAATAGGTGCCTCCGCCCATGAACCCGAGGTCCGTCTGAAATGAGCTTCCGAGCCAGATGACCGCGTGGCCCCAGAAGTTCGGCGCCCCCTCCTGGGCCATTCCAACGACTTGTCCGATCGAGTTGATTCCGTGCGCCCACTGGCTGTTCGACGTGCCGCTCGGGAGGCCTGGAAGCTGGAACGGGTTGTTCTGGGAATCCCAATAGATGCCCAAGTGACCGCCCTTGCCGAGGTCCTGTCCCCCTGCAATCTCGCCCGCGTCATTGAGGTCTTCGGGTACGGCCAAGCCACCGCCGAGATCCGGAATGACGGAGATCTGGCCGTTGACCCACTGCACCGTTCGCAACGCGAAGCTCGAATCGTTGGCCACGCCCACGATCTTGCCGGTGTCGTCGATGCCATACGCGGAGGCGTAGGTGCCACCGGGGAGGAGAGGCAGGTCCGTGATGGTGACGGTCTGCGCATGCGCGCCCGTCCCCATGAACAGCGGCACCGCCACGAGAAGCGCTCCGAGGCTCGTCTTCATCTTCATCTCCCTGCTCCGCTCCGCCGAGGCTCTGCGCAGCGTCGTCGCGCCTGCGAGTCGAACGCAGAACGTTCGTGAAACTTCTTCAAGATCGCCGATCGCTTCGAAGCAGTAAGCGAACCGCGTTCCGTCGCGACGGCGAGGTCGAGCGCGTCGCTGGCGAAGGTGGTGACGTTCTCGCGGCTGGCGTCGATCGCGCGGGTGAAGCGGGCGACGATGTTGAGCGGCGTCACGGCGCTCATCGCCGATCAGCGCGAACAACGCGCCGCTGCGTCACTCCATCGATTGGAGCTGCCGTCCAACTTCGGGAACCGACGTCGCGTCTCTCAGCGCTCCACTTCCGGCACCCGATCCCCTTCGCGCAGCGGCGGCACGAACGTCGCGAGCAGCACCACCGGCTCTTCGCTGCTCGGCGTGAAGCCGTGCGGCGTGTTGGGTGGCACCACGATCAGGTCGCCTGGCGCCACGTCGCGATCGCCATCGGCGAGGTGGAGGACGCCGCGTCCGGAGATCACGTAGACGATCTCCTCGCTGTGGAAGTGGCGATGGGGAACGATCGGGCCGGTGGCGCGCACCAGCAGGCAAGTCACACGGTCATCGGCGTGCACGGCGGCGCGCGCGACGTCGGCGGGTGGCAGCGAGAGCGACTGTTCGGGCAACTGCCGCTCGAGGCGCGCGCGCCCCTCCGGCGGCACGTTGCTGCAACCCTGGCAAAGCAGCACGGCGAGCGCAGTCGCGAGGAGCGGGGCGGCGGCGAGACGAGGCGGCGCGACCATCGGCATGCTCCTGAGGCTTCGGGGCGGCGCATGGTAGGAAGGGGCGCGAGGTTCGGCACGCCGCTCGCAATCGGATGGGGCGAAGAGGGCAGGAGCGCGCAGGTGGGACGTCTGCTTGGCTGGTTGCTGGTCGTGGCGTTGCTCGGGGCCGGCGGCCTCGCTCTTTGGCGCCGTTTCGGCCAGCCCATCGAGGCGCGCACCGGTTCGGTCGAGCGCGGGCCAGTCGTCGCCACCGTCTTCGCCACCGGCTGGATCGAGCCGCGCGAGCGCCGGCTGCTGCGCCCCGCACGCCCCGCCATCGTCGAGCGAATCTTCGCGAGGGAGGGCGCGGAAGTCCGCGCCGGCGAGCCGCTGGTCGCCTTGCGGGACAGTGCCCGCGCTCAGCGGCAGGCGAGCGTCCTGGCGCAGCTCGATCGACTCGACGCCGACCTTTCCGAGGGCAGCGCGCTACGCCGAGCCGCGCAGGCGCGCATCGCCGACGCACGCGTCCAGGTCGATTGGGCCGTCAGCGAAGTGGCGCGCGCGCAGCCGTTGCGCGAGCAGGGGCTGATCGAAGTGCGCGCCTGGCAGGAGCTGCAAGCGGCGCACGATGGAGCGGCGCAACGCCTCGCGCTCGCGGAGCAGGAGCTCGCGCAGACGCTGGCCGAGCGCACGACGCGCCGCGAGCAGGCAGCCGCCGAGCTCGAGGTGCTGCGCGCCGCCGAGCAGGACGACACGCTGCGCGCGCCCTTCGATGGCGTCGTGCTGGCGCGCTTCGCGGAAGAGGGCGAGTCGGTGAACCCCGAGCGCGATCTGCTGAAGTTCGGCGATGCGCGTTCGCTCTGGGTCGAAGGGGAAGTCGACGAAGAGGATGCGGCCAGCGTCGTGGCGGGCCAGCGCGTGCTGGTGCGCGTCGCGGGCGACGAGTCGGCGCTGGTCGAAGGGCGTGTCGTCGAGCTCTTCCCCGACTCGAACAAGGTGACTCGCAGCTACCGCGTGCGCGTCGAGTTCCCTGGCGCACGCTTCACGGCGAGCGGTGCGAAGGGGCTCGCGGGCGTCACGCGCGCCGACGGCGGACGCGCGCTGCTGATCGGCTCGTCGTGCGAGCTCGGCATCGTGGTGGGCGAGAAGGACGATGCGCTGTCGTTCCCGCGCTCGGCGCTGACGCTGCGCAGCTCGGTCTTCGTCGTCCGCGATGGCGTCGCTCACGAAGTGCAGGTCGACGTCGGCCTGATGAACTACGACCGTTGCGAGGCGCGCGCAGGGCTCGCCGCTGGTGACGCCGTCGCGCTCGACCACCTCGGCGCGTTGAAGGATGAGGCGCGCGTGCAGGTCCGCAAGGTCGCGGCGCCCGCCGCGGCGAAGTAGCTCATGCGATTCCTGCCGCTCTTCCAGATCGCGCGCCGTCATCTGCTGCACAGCCCGTTTCGCACCGCGCTGTCGATCACCGGCGTCGCCATCGGCGACTGTTTCATGGTGCTGATGTCGGCGCTGATGGCGGGCTTCGAGGCGAAGTTCGTCGACGAGACGGTCGAGTCGAGCCCGCACGTCACCGTGCTGGACGAGTTCCGCGATCCGCCCGACGAGTTCGCCGACTGGCTTTCGGAGAAGGAGCAGGGCGTCGTCACGGTCGAATCGGCGCACCCGCGCGAACGCGTCTACCGCATCAAGAAACCCTACGAGACGCTGGCGGCCATCGAGTCGCGGCCCGGCGTCGCCGCCGCGGCGCTCAACGTCGTGGGCACGTCGATCCTCAACTTCGGCAACCGCGAGGTCGGCGCCGCGCTAGTCGGCATCGATCCCGATCGCCAGGACCGAGTGGTGTCGACCGATACCTACATGATCGAGGGGCGCCTCGCGGACCTGCATTCGGCCAGCGGCGCGATCGTGCTCGGCAGCGGGCTCGCCGAGCGGCTCGGCGTGCGGCGCGGCGACACCATCGGTGCGTCGCTGCGCGGCAGCGGCGAGGTGGGGGGGCGCGAGGGGACGACACGCGCGCTGCGCGTGGTCGGTGTCTTCAAGACCGGGCTCGTGCCGGTGGACGCAGTGCGCGCCTACACGCTGGTCAGCCTCGCGCAGCAGCTGCTCGGGCTGGGCCGCGATGTCAACCGCATCGTCGTACGGCTCGACGACCACACGCAAGCGCAGGACGTCGCCGCCGACCTCGAGGCGATGGTGGGCTACCGCAGCGAAAGCTGGCAGGAGCAGAACAAGAACTTCCTCTCGCTGTTCAACATCCAGACGGTCATCACCTACGTCGTGACCAGCGGCATCACCATCGTCGCGGCGTTCGGCATCCTGAACGTGCTGATCATGCTGGTGCTGGAGAAGCTGCCCGAGATCGCGATGTTGAAGAGCATGGGCTACACCGCGGCCGACGTGACCGTGGTCTTCCTGCTCGAGGGGCTGGCCATCGGCGCGCTCGGCGTCGTCTTCGGGTCGATCGGCGGCTACTGGCTGCAGCAGGCGCTGGCCACCTTCCCGATCCCGATGAAAGGGCTGATCGAGATCGAGCACCTGATCTTCGTCGATCCGCTGCGCATCTATGCGGTGGCGGCGACGGTCTCGTTCGCTTCGACGGTGATCGCGGCGTGCCTGCCGGCGTTGCGCGCAGGGCGGCTCGATCCGGTGGTGACATTGCGAGGCCGCGCGTGATCGCGCCGGCGATGGAGACGCGCGCGCTGCGCCGGACGCTCGGCAGCGGCGAGAACGAGCTCGAGATCCTGCACGGGCTCGACGTGGTGATCCGGCCCGGCGAGTTCTGCTCGATCATGGGGCCGTCGGGCAGCGGCAAGTCGACGCTGATGTACCTGCTCGGCGCGCTCGATCGGCCGAGCAGCGGGCAGGTGCTGATCGACGGCATCGACACCAGGTCGCTGTCGGAGGCGGCGCTCGCCGACGTGCGCGGTCGGAAGATCGGTTTCGTCTTCCAGTTCCACTACCTGATGCCGGAGTTCAGCGCGGCGGAGAATGTCGGGTTGCCGATGCGCAAGCTCGGCGTTCCGGCAAAGGAAGCGCGCGAGCGCGCCTACGAACTGCTTGGCCTGCTCGGACTCGCCGGCAAGGAAGGGCGCCTGCCCGGTCGCCTCTCGGGCGGCGAACAGCAGCGGGTCGCCATCGCGCGCAGCCTCGCCAATCGCCCGCTCGTCGTGCTTGGCGACGAGCCGACCGGCAACCTCGACACGAAGAACGGCGAACTCGTCTTCGCGCTCTTCGAGCGGTTGGTGCGCCAGCAGGGACAGACGATCGTCGTGGTCACCCATGACCCGCGACTGGCCGCGCGCACCGACCGCGTCGTGCGCCTGCAGGATGGCAACGTCGTCGACGATGGCCCCGCGCGCGAGGTGCTGGCGCGTGCCGGCGAGCGGAGCTGAGCAGTGCGCGCTGACGTGAGCGGCGCGCGCCGCAGGGATCGGCCTGCGACGCGCGCCCGAGAGAGCGCTTGAATCGGCTCAGCGAGCGACCAGCCGCAGCGCATTGCTGCCGGCCAGCTTGCGCGGTGCGCCAGCGTCGACCACCCAGGTCTGCACGAAGAACTCGCTGTCGACTGCGACGTCGTCCGGCCAGGTGTCGACGATCTGCCACGCGCCGCTGCCGTCGGTGACGAGACCGCTGATCACCGCGTCGAGATTCGGCACCAGCGTGCCGCCAAAGAGCGGCAGGTCGATGCGGCTCGCGCCGACCACCAGCAGCGTCGGCGCATTCGGCGCGGCGTCGACGAGGTCGAGCTCGACGTTGCTGCTCGGCGTGAGATCGCCGGCGCCCCACAACCGCGGAATGCCGCCGGCACCGGCCAAGCCGCGACCGAGATCGGTCCACGGCGAGCCCGTCCCATCGATCAGGCGCGCGGTCCGGCCGCCGACCACGAAGACGCCGCTGTCATGCATGCCGAGCGCCATCCCGTAGGCGTAGCTGCCTGCGGTGGTCGCCGTCCACGACGAGCTGCCATCGGGGTTCACCTTGCAGATCGCCATGTCGAAGAGGGTGCCCGCCGCGAGGTAGACCGCGCCGCGCTCGTCGACCACCATCTGCGCGTGCAGCAGGAGGCTCAGCGAGCCGTCGGCGTCAAGGTTCTTCCAGATCTCGTTGCCGTTGGCGTCCACTTTGAGGAACGCCGCGCCGAAGCCGGTCACCGGGTAGCCGCAGGCGATCGGCAGGTCGTCGGGCGCGATCTCGATGCGCTGCGCCAGCAGGTCATGGCGCGTCTCCCAGAGCTGCACGCCGGCAGCATCGAGCTTCGTCAGGACGTTGCGTGGGCTCGGGTAGTACTCGCTGTGCAGCACGTAGGTGTTGCCGAGCGAGTCGCCGGCGAGGTCGCCGATGGTGTAGCTCGCGAGGTTGAACCCCCAGACCGTCTGGCCGGCGAGGTCGACCTTCGCGTAGCCGTTCACGCTGCCGGTGATCCCACGCCCCGTGACGAGCAGGTAGCCGTCGGGCGAGAGCTTGAAGTTCAGCGGCAAGCCGACGCCGGTGGTGTCGTACCAGTCCCAGACCGTATTGCCGCTCGAGTCGAACTTCTTGATCTTCGGCACGAAGCCGTTCGGGCCGCTGCCCATGCCCAGCACGTAGATGTTGTCGTTGGCGTCGACGAGGCACTTGCGCGTGTACGAGCCGTCGAACGGACTTTCGTAGACCTGGCGCCAGATGAAGTTCCCGTTCGCGTCGAACTTCATCGCGATGCTCGCGGCGTTGACCGGGTTGGAGTAGCCCGACATCAGCGATCCGGTCACGATCACGTCGCCCGCGTGGTCGACCGTCACCCACGTCGCGGCCTCCCACTTCGTGCCGTCCGTCTGGTCGTAGCTCGCGTTCCACAGCAGCGAGCCGTTCACGTCGCGCTTGGTCAGCGTGATCTCATCGCCGAGCGCCTGTTCGAAGTCGACGGTGTAGACGTTGTTGGCGGCGTCGACGGCGATGCTGTTGCCGCGCGTCAGATCGACCCAATCGACGCTGACTTGAGCCGCGGCGCCCGCGGAGGCGAAGCAGCTCAACGCGGCGGCCAAGGGGACGATGCAACCACGAGTCCGAATCCGATCCACGGCGATCTCCTTTGGTGCCGTCGCCGCGTCACCGTCCGCGCCTTCGTGGCAGCAGTCGTCGTCGGCGGCGTTCGACACGGCGGAGAGAGGCGCAACGACCGTTCCTCGCGCGATGCCAGCGATGAAGCCGCAGCTCCCCGGAGCGCGCCGTACCGGTTCCAGATCCTGGACGGACCGTCGTGCGGCGATGGGGATTGCTGCCCGTCGGAGGCTGCACGAGCGGGAAGGCGCGCGTGGCGGTCGATGCGCAGCGCGTTCAGTCGCGCAGCGCGTCCTTGCCGATCCAGCGCCGCGTCGGGTGATCGTCGGTCGCCAGCCGTTCCGCCCATGCGACCGCCGCTGCATGCAGCGCGGCGTTGCGATGGCCGATGCCGCGCAGTGCCCAGCTCACCCCCTTCTTCACGAGATGGCGCGCATCGTCCGCTGCTTGATCGATCCGCGGCAGGCAGTCGAGGAACGGCGCATCCGCGGCCGTCTTGTCGTGCGCGGCTGAGCCGGCGATCAGCGCGAACGCGGCGCGCCGGACGAACTCCTCGCGGCGATCGGCCCACTTCGCGACCATCGCGAAGGAGTGGGGCGTGCGATCGAAGAGGTGGAAGCAGGCGGTGTCGCAGAGCGCCCAGTTGTCGAAGTCGCGACACCACCGCTCCATCTGGGCTGGCGTGACGCATGCGGGCTCGTCGACGAAGACGGCCAGCATCCGCGCCTCGTAGCAACCGGTCGTCCATAGAGCCTCGGCGAGCGCGTGGTTGCGGCCGAGCTGCTTCGCCAGCACGTGCAGGTTCGCCACCGAGACGCCGAGCGCGTCTTTCGCGGCGATTCCGAAACGCGCGAGGTTGGCGCGGTCATGCGCGCTGCTCTTCGCCTTCATCCAGGCGAGCGCCGCCTTGACTTGCGCAGGGAGCGCCAGCGGCGGGTCGCTGCGAGACGATCGGGCGCTGGCGGAACGCTTCGTTGCCATGTCGTTTCCTGTTTCAGGCGCGTGCCGCGATCTCGTCGCGCAGCGCCACGAGGTGAGCGGAGGTGGTGCCGCAGCAGCCACCGATGAGGTGCGTGCCGAGGTCGAGCCAGCGGCGCGCGGCGGCGACGTACTGAGCGGGGGTGCAGTCGTCGGTGCATGTCCACCCGTCGATCTCGTCGGTGTGGCCGACATTGCCCCACGCGCCGCACGGCATGTGGCCGGCGACCGCCGCGATCAGCTCCGCGAGCGGTTCGTGCAAGGTGGGGACCGGCGTGCAGTTGATGGCGAGTCCATCGACGTGCTCGCCCAGCAGCGAGCGCGCCGCGACGGTGACTCGCTCGCCGCTGACGAGCCTTCCATCGCTGCGACAGACCAAACCGACGACGACCGGCAACCCGGTCGCACGTGCCGCGCGCGTCGCGGCGACGGCCTCGCGAACGCTGTTCATCGTCTCGATCAGCAAGAGGTCGACGCCCGCGTCGGCGAGGTCGCGGGCGAGCCAGCCATGCTCGCGTGCGCAGGTCGCGTCGTCGGGAACGAGCGTCGGCTCGTAGCAGTCCTCGAGCGGCGCGATCGAGCCGGCGACGAACTCGGGGCGAGCCGCTCGAGCGAGGCCGACGGCAACGGTGACGAGCCGCCGCGCTTCGCTCGCCGTCTCCTGAATTCCCGCCTTCGCCAGCGCGCGGCGGGTCGTTCGGAAGGTCGCCGTCGTGACCACCTCGGCGCCCGCCGCGACGTGGTCGGCGTGGATCGCGGCGACCGCCGCGGGAGCGTCGCGAAGGGCGGCGGCGCTCCACAACGGCAGCGGCGTGGCGACCCCGCGGCGCGTCAGTTCGCTGCCGAGCGCGGCGTCGAGCAGGAGCGGATGCGGGGCATGCCAGCGATCGCGGAAGTCCATGGCGGGGTTCGAGCGTAACGTGTCGCACCGCCCACGAAGGATTGCCGCCTTGGATCGCCCTGACGCCTCGTCGCCCGAAGCCGTTCGCTTTCTCGTCAAGCTGGCGCGCGGCCTCCACATGTATGGCACGCCGGCGCACCGCATCGAACAGGCGCTCGAAGTCGCCACCGAGCGGCTCGGCTTGCCCAGCCAGTTCTTCTCGCTGCCCACGGTCATTCTCGCGGCCTTCGGAGCTCCCGAACAACGCAGCACTGGATTGATCCGCGTGCAGCCCGGTTCGGTCCATCTCGAGAAGCTCGTGCTGCTCGACGAGGTGATGAAGGATCTGCTGCGCGGAGCGGTCACGCCCGGGCAGGCTGCCGCGCGCGTCGATGCCGTCGAGGCAACGCCGGCTCGCTACGGCCCGTGGCTGACCATCGTCGCGTTCGCGCTGGCCTCGGCGTGCGCGGCGCGTTTCTTCGCGGGCGGCGTCCGTGAGATCGCGGCCGCAGCGCTGCTCGGGGCCTTCACGGCCGGACTCGGTCTGGTGCAGCGCGTGCGGCCCGGCTTCCAGCGCGTGTACGAAGCGGCGGCGGCATTCGGTGTCTCGTTCCTCGCGCTCTGCATCGCGACGCGCCTGGGCGGGATGTCGTCCTACGTCATCACCGTGGCGAGCCTCGTCGTGCTGCTGCCCGGGCTCGCGCTGACGATGGCGATCTCGGAACTCGCGGCGCAGAGCCTCGTGTCGGGCACCGTGCGTCTGGTGAGTGCCGCGGTGGTCCTGGTCGAGCTCACGTTCGGTGTCGCGCTGGGTCGTGCGGTCGCGCTGCGGCTGGTCGACGGCGCCGGGAGCTTCGAGCCGGCGCTGCTGCCCGCGTGGACGCTGTGGCTGGCGCTCGTGCTGGCGCCGTGCGCTTACACCGTGCTGTTCCGTGCCCAGCCGCGCGACCTGTTGCCGATCCTGGTGGCGGGCGTGCTTGGCTTCGGCGGCGAGCGGTTCGGGAGCGAGACGTTCGGGCCGGAGATGGGAGGGTTCTTTGGCGCCTTCGCCGTAGCGCTGGCCAGCAACCTGTGGTCGCGCTTCATCAACCGTCCCGTCGCCGTCACGTTGCTGCCCGGCATCCTCTTGTTGGTTCCCGGCAGCCTCGGATTCCGCGGAGCGACGCTCATGCTCGAGCGGGACATCGTGAGCGGGGTCGAAGCGGCCTTTCGGATGCTCTTCGTCGCCGCCGCGATCGTCGCCGGCCTCCTCTTCGCCAACGTCTCCGCCCCTGCCCGCCGCGCGATCTAGTCGCCGAACAGGTGGCGGGGATCTTTCTCCCGCCGTCTCCGCACACCCGTACCTGAGACGCGGCCTTCGCGACGGCGCATGGAGCGCGCGGTTCCTGGGGAGTTGGCGTGGTGGAAAGATCCCCGCCACTTGGCAGGCGGGCCGTTCGAGCCAGGGGAGGGGGCCGGGGCTACGATCGCGCCATGCACGTTTTCTCGGCGATTGGCGCGGCGGGATCGCGCTGGTGGGGCGCGGCGCTGCTCGGCGTGGCGAGCGGCTGTGGCGGCGAGCCGGAGCCTGGCTCGGCGGCTCCGCGGTCGAGCCCTCCGTCATCGATCGCAGCATCCACGCCACCACTCCCGCCGCAGGTACTGCTGGTCACGCTCGACACGCTGTCGGCCGATCGGCTCGGCTGCTACGGCGGCCGCGACGTGGCCACGCCGCACCTCGACGCGCTCGCCGCGACCGGCACCCGGTTCGCCCGCGCCGCCGCGCCGATGCCGCAGACGGCTCCCTCGCACGCGTCGATGATGACCGGTCGCTATCCCTTCTCGCACGGGCTCACCGACAACTGGCACGCGCTTGCGCCCGAAGTCGACACCGTCGCCGAGCTCCTGGTGCGTCGCGGCGTCGAGACGGCGTGCTTCTACAACGTCTTCCAGTTCAATGACGCCAACCTGGTCCAGGGCTTCCGCAAACAGGTCCGCGACGTCTCCGACCTCGCGCAGGACGTCTTGCCGAGACTGTTCGCCTGGATCGACGAACTGCGCCCCGATCAGCCGAGCTTCGCGTGGGTTCATCTCTTCATCGCCCACACTCCCTTCGTGCCGCCCGAGCCCTACCTCACGCGCTACGTGAAGGACGACTACACCGGCTCGCTCGACTTCTCCGTGCGCACGCGGCTCGAACTACTGCGCGGCGGCGGCTTCCCGCCTCACTACGCGGCCGAGTTCCTGCAGCTCTACGACGCCGAGGTCGCCTTCCTCGACGAGCGAGTCGGCGCGCTGCTCGACGGGTTGCGTGAACGCGGCCGGCTCGATCGCACGCTCCTGCTCTTCCTTGCCGATCACGGCGAGAGCCGCGCCGAGGCGTCGCTCGGGCTGCACGCTTTCGTTGCGTCGCAGGAGACGTTGCGCGTGCCGCTGCTGATCGCCGGGCCGGGAGTCGCACGAGGCGCCGTCGTGCAGTCGCTGGTCGAGAACGTCGATCTGCTGCCAACGGTGCTCGAGGCATTCGGCCACGACCCGGTCGCGCTCGTCGGCGAGGTGCTCGATGGCCGAAGCCTCTGGCCGCTGCTGCGGCACGGCGACGACGCGGCGGTGGTGGACGAGGCCGACGGCGAACGAGTCGCCTTCGGTGCGCTGCCCTGTTCGCCGCCCGCTGCGGGCGAGCGGCCCGAGGTCGAGCAGCTTTGCGCGTGGCAGGGTCGCTTCAAGCTGGTGGTGCAGAAGGGCGCGAGCGGCGAGCAGCTGCGGCTCTACGACGTCGACGCCGATCCTGCGGAGACGGTCGATGTCGCGCTCGACCATCCGAGCGTCGTGCGCGCGCTGCGTCGTCGCCTCGACGATTGGCTCGTTCGCAACGTCGCGCACGCTGCGACCGCCGGACCGCTCAGTGCCGCCGGCAAGCAGATGCTGCAGCAGCTTGGCTACGGCGATCGCTGAAGTCGTCGTCGTCTCGCCCGTCGCATCGCCCGTTGCATCGCCCTTTGCATCGTCGCGCGGCGTCGCCGCTCAACGGCGCAGCACGGCCGCGGCCTGCGCCAGCGCGGCGAGCTTCTGTTCGGCAGCGGCGGCGCTGTTCACCGGCCGCTCGGCAAAGGTCCCGAAGCCGCAGTCAGGATTCAGGAAGACCCGATCGGGCGACAGCAGCGTCGCGACGCGACGCGCGCGCTCGACGATGGTGGTGACCGGTTCGATCTCGCTCGTGCGCGGATTGACGGTGCCAAGCCCCACCTGCGCGCCGGGAGGCAGCTCGCGCAGCGCGTCGAGGGTTCCAGCGCGCTCGGTCGCGTACTCGAGGACGAACTGCTTCACCTTCATCTTCTTGAAGGTTGGCATCAGCGGGTCGTAGCTGCCGGCCAGCAGCACCTCCTCCTTGCGACTCCAGTTCCCGCGGCAGACGTGCACCGCGGTGATGGTGCCGGTGACGCCTTCGACGACTCGATTGATCAGCTCGACCGCCAGCTCGAGCTCGCTCTCGGGACTGGCCTGCGCGGCGAGCGCCGCGCACATGAACGTGCGCGTCGACGACTTGCCGGCGAAGGCGAGCTCGGTGAGCGCGGGTTCGTCGAACTGCACCATCTCGACGCCCATGCGCACCAGCTCCTGCAGCTCGGCGCGCAGGATCTTGACGAGGTCGTCGATCAGCTCGGCGCGCGTCGGGTAGGCCGCCTCGGAAAGGCGCTTCACCCACATCGAGCGCGACAGCAGGTAGGGGCCTGGCAACGTCACCTTGAGCGCGCGCTTCGTGTGGGCTCGGAGGAATCGAGCGTCGTCGCAGGCCAGCGGCGACTTCACGCGCAGCTTGCCGACCACGGTCGGATTGCGGATCGCGAAGGCGGGCACATCGAGGGTCTGCAGCAGCGCTTCGAAGCCGGCCTTGTCTTCGACGTGGTCGAGGAGGTCCGCCATCGTCATCAGGCGCAGGCCGTCGAGCTTGTCGCACAGGAACGAATAGAAGTTGTCGCGACGCTGCTCGCCATCGGTGACGAGATCGACGCCGGCGTCCTCCTGCTGCTTGATCGCCAGCAGCGTGGCCTGGTCCTGCAGCTCGCGCAGGTTCGGGCGCTGGCGCTTCATCGCATCGAGCAGCCAGTCGGGTCTCGGCCAGCTGCCGACGCTGGTCACCGGGAAGAGCGGAAGCGACGGCATCGACGACTCCAGGCTGGCGAGATGCGAGCGGCGCGTGACGCTAGGAGCTGGCATCCGCTGGTGCCAGTGTCGCGCCTCGTCCTGCCCGGACCGGTCCGTCCGGCGCCACTTCTCCTGCTCCGCGTCGGCATGGCGGCACCGTTCGCCTCGGCGCAGCAGTTCGAACGGGTGAGCGTGCGCTCGAACGGCTCGCAGCTCGCCAAGGGCGCCTATCAGGAGTTCGCGATCTCCGGCAACGCGCGCCACGGAAGACGCAGCGCATCTCGCTCGCCGCCGGCGGTGGCGCCTCCAACGGCGCGAGCGCCTCGCCCTCGATCTCGCGCGATGGTCGCTACGTCGCCTTCGTCAGCGAGGCGAACGACCTCGGGCCGATCGACAACGACAACGACGCCGACGTCTACCTGCGCGATCGCGTGGCGGGGACGACGGCGCTGGTCACGGCGAACGGCACCTACTCGTACTGGAGCTCACCGGAACGCCCCCTCGTTTCAGCCGACGGCAAGTACGTCGTCTTCACCGACTCCGACGTCACCTACGCCGATGAGATCGCGACGGCCGCGATCGTCGGCTCCACCGGTTTCTTCATGACGACGACGGGGCTTTCCGCGGACGCGGCAGTCGCCATCGGCGGAGCATCGCCGGTGGCCGTGGCCGAGATCGCGTGGCCGCTGCAGTCGTCGCGAGCGGACTTCCGCGATTCGGGCGGCCTCATCTACCTCTATCCCTCCGAGCCGGTGATCGCCGCCGATGCTTCGGCGGTTTTCCTCTCGGCGGAGCGCGTGCGGCAGCCCTACCCCAACTACGGCAAGTGGTACTCGACCTATTGGTACGGCGGCTACTCCGGCGGTCTCGGATTCTGGCGGACGTGGTTGCCGGCGACCTATCGCGTGGACCTCGCGACGCTCGAGGCGACGATCCTGCCGCTCGACGCCGCGGCGCCGCAGGCCGTCTCGGCCGACGGTCGCTACCTCACCTACTCCGGCAGCGTCGGCGCGCAAAGCGGGCTCGATCGCTACGACACGAAGCTCGATGCCAAGACCTTGGCGGTCGCCGATCCGTTCGTGTGGTCGAGCGCCTTGAGCGAAGACGGGCTGCGCGCCGTCTTCCTCAGCTACCAGTCGACGTTGGTCCCGCACGACACCAACGGAACGTGGGACCTCTTCCTCGTCGAGCTGCCCGACGCTCCGCACGATCGGTAGTCACCGAGCTGCTTGGCGTCAGCGACTGAGCCCGTTCCGCGTCACGCGAGCTTCGCGCTGATGCGGAGCGGGACGCCGCGCAGCAGCGACTGCGCGACCGGCGAGCGAGCAACCGTGTCGGTGAAGAGCTGCTGGAGCGTCGCGTCGTCCGCGTCGCAATCGACGTAGATCGAGCCGTCGATGACCGCGAGGCCGGGGTGGCCGGCGCCGCGGCTCGCTTCGCTCGTGTCGTCGATTCCGAGGAAGACGAGGATGTCGTCGGCGCGCGCGCGCAGCGACACCTCGAGCTGGCGCACGGCGATGCCCTGGCGCGAGGCGCGCCACTGGAGGCCGACGGCGAGGCAACCGCCGAGTGCCGAGAGCAGCAGCTCGATGGCGCTCGGCGCTGGATCGGCGGTGTCGAAGCTCGCCGGCTGCCCGATGGCGACGGCGTGGTTGCGCACGTAACTGGTCGCCTGCATTCCGGCGGTCCACTTCACGCGCGCGCTCCACGTGAAGCGGCGCGCCTGTTCGAGGTCGGCGGCCAGCGGCGCCTCGTGCGCCGCCACGGCGGGAGCGTCGGCCGCCGATGCGCTGCGCTTGACGATGCGAAAGCGCGTGGAGCGGCCCTCGCCGGCGACCACCGAGCGCAGCTCGTGGCCCACCAGACGGCACCAGGCCGGCAGGTCCTCCTTCACGCTCGATTCGAGGCTGCGCACCTCGAGGAGGCCACCGGCCGGCAGCGGCGCCATCGCCTCGCGGATGATCAGCAGGAGGCCGCTGCCGCAGTCGAGTTCGCCCCCTTCGCAGATCGCGTCGGGGGCGCGGTCGTCGCTGCCGTCGGTCACGTCAGAAGCTGATCGAGGGCGAGCCGGCGCTCAGGAACTCGACGAGCTTGGCGCCGCCGACGATCGTCGCGCCAGGGATCAGCGCGGCCTCGTCGAGCTTGCGCTTCTTGAAGCAGGGCGAGCAGACCCAGATCAGTCCGCCCGCTTTCACGAAGTTGGCGATCAGCTCCTTCAGCGGCGCGAAACCTTCCTCGTGGATCGTGTCGGCGAAGCCCTTCTGCGACAGGCGCACGCCCTCGATCGAGAGGAAGACCATCGTCTCCTTCTCGGACGCGACGGAGGCGTTGGCGACGACGAACGCGACCGTCGCCTTGTCGGTGTTGTCCTTCGAGCAGGTCAACGTCACGCAGAACTTGCCAGCCATGTTCACTCCTTGCGTCGGCGGATGAGGTAGCGGGGATGGTTCGCGGAGACGAGCGTGTGGCCGGTCATCCCGCACCAGGCAGGCAGATCGGCCGGCGCGCCCGGATCGCGCGCGATCACTTCGAGCAGCGATCCGGGAGCGAGCTCCCGCAATCGCATTCGCAGTTCGAGGACGAGGTCGCCGCAACCGAGGTCGCCGGCGTCATAGCAGGCGGCGTGGTCGCTGGCGACGACGGGAGGATTCGAGCGCGCGGCCGCGGCAGGGGCGCTGGATGCGACGACGGAGGCCACCCTGCAGGCGGGCGCGGCGCGCAGCTGCTCGATCGTGCCGGCGTGTCGCCAGCCGGCGCTCCAGCACTCGCGGTGGTCGACGTGCTGCTTCACGCTCGCGATCAGTTCGTTGCGGACGCGGTCGAGTCCCTTCGCCAGGCAATCCGCGCAACGCGGCGCGTCCTTGAAGCCGAGCACCCACGAGAGCACGACCTCGTGGCCGCAGACAGCGGCGCCGCAACCCGGGCAGCGGCTGCCGGCACCGCGCTCGACCGCGGCGACGACGAGTGGCGTCTCCGCGGCGGAGTCGGGATCTGGATCGGGAGCGGCGGGGCGATGGGAGATGGGAGCAGCTCGGGATGGAGAGCGGGCCGGCGCGCGCGGCGGAGTTCCGCCTCGCTGCGCCGACCCGCGGCGATCATGGCGCTGCGTGCCTGCGCGCGACGCGCTACTTCACTTCACGGTAGCTGAACTTGCGGGTCCACTGGACCTTGCCATCGGCCGACTTCTCGCCATACGGCTTGCCGTCGATCTCGACGTATGCCTTCGCCATCGCGTTGACCTTGCCGGCGGCTGCCGCCGGATCGAGCGTCAGGTCGCGCCCGCTCGACCAGACCACGCGGCGCTCGTCGATGTTGCCGAAGTAGTAGTTCACCATCTTCTCGTCGGCGCCGGTGTACGGCGTGGCGATGGTGAGGCGAACCTTCTCCTCGTTGTCGGCGTTGAGTTCATAGGTGCCGCGGAAGATGTCGGCGACCGCGACGTCGTGGCTCACCCAGCCCAGACCCGACGCGTAGAACTCGGGCCAGCAGTGGTAGCTGCCGTCCTTGTCTTGGCCGTCGAGCGCCGGCTTGAAGATCGATCCGTAGACGATGCGGGTCGGGATGCCCGAGGCGCGCGCGAGCGCGGCCCACAGCGAGTGGAAGTCGGTGCAGTTGCCGGTCTTCGTGGTGAGGCAGTGCTCCGAGCTGCCGGTCGCCGACGCCTTGCGCGTGGCCGGCGTCTTGACCCAGTACTCGATGTTGTCGAGCGTCCAGTCGTAGAGCTTGCGCGCCGCGATCACCGGGTTCTTCTCGTCGCCGACGACCGAGGCCGCGATCGCGCGGATCTCGGGGGTGATCTTGATGTAGGCGTTCTCGCCGAGCTCGCGCGCGAACTTCACCGCTTCAGCGGCCGACAGCGGCTTCGCCTTGCTGGCGTCGACGTTTCCGACGATCTCCTGGCGCTCGAGAGTGAACGCTTCGGAGATCGAGAGCTCGGTGCCGGCCGCAGCGTCGCTGGCCTCGGCGTAGAGCATCCGATTGCCGTGGTCATCGATCACCATGCGGCCGGAGAGGCCCGGCGAGAAGCTGTTCGTTTGGCTCGCGATCGTGGTCCAGTCGTCGTCCTGCGGCATCGCGAACCAGATGCGGATCGACTTGGCGCCTTCCGGAACGGTCAGCTTGAACTCGTTCTTGCCGTCGAACCTGGCGCTCTTGCCGGGTTTCGCGGCGGCCATCGTCATCGAGCTGTCGTGGCTGCTGCCGAGATCGGTCGCGCATGCGGCGCCTGCGAGCGCGAGCGCCAGCAAGGGGAATCGGAACACCTTCATGGAGATCTCCGGTGGGCGGGAAGGCGGCGCGATCGCGCCGGCCGGGGAGGGGAGAAGACCGTCGTGCGGGCGCTGGTTGCGTCAGCGCCGGCACCCGCACGACGGAATCGAGGAGAAGCACCGGCGGGCGACAGGTTCGCCCGCCGGCCAGGGATCCGTGGGATCAGAACGAGTACTGGATGAAGGCCTGGAGGCGGTTGTCGTCGCCCTTGTCGAAGCCTTCGTAGCCGGTGGTCCACTTCAGGTAGTGCAGGCCGAAGAAGACCGGCTTGAAGTCGAACATCGCGGCGGCGTAGGCGATCGTGTTGCGCGAGCGCGGCGCGTTGCTCGAGCTGATGATCAAGTCGTCGTTGTTCGGGTCATCGAACGACCAGCCGCCGTGCAGCGACAGGTGATCGCCGGTCTTCCAGCCGACCTCGGTCCAGCCGCCTTGCGAGCGGATCTCGTCGCCGGCGCTGTTGATGCCCTGCAGGATCGCGCCGCGGACGTCATCGAGGTTGCGGCCGTGCCACAGCTCGCCCTTCACCCAGACGCGATCCTTGTAGATCGGGAGCTGGAAGTCGACGCCGTACGCCGAGCTCGAGAAGTTGCGGTTGGTGCCGATCGGCTTGTCGGTCTCTTCGTTGGCGTGGTGGGCCCAGGCGCCGATCTCGAAGTTGCTCTTCGTGTCGAAGACCGGCGTCTTCCAGCCGACGCGCGCCTGCAGGGTCGGCTGCGCCGACTGGTCGCCATCGCGGTAGGTGTTGGCGTCGAGGTCGGCAGCGTCGATCGCGCCGGTCGCGCCCACCATGCCGGTCACGGTGAGCTTGCTGTCGCCCATCGGGTTGACCCATTCGCCGCGGATCTGCGGTCGGCGGTCCGCCAGGTTGCCCGCGCCCCACGACACCATGTCGGGGTTGACCACCGGCATCAGCGGCGAGATCACGTCCCACATCTGGCCGCCGTAAAGGCTGAAGTTGTTCCACTTGAGCTGCAGCCACGCGACGCGGATGCGCAGCGCTTCGCGCGATTCCGTGGCGGTCGCGTTGTAGAAGTCGGTCTCGAGCTTGCCGGTCAGCGTCGGGTCACCAATGCCGTTCACCTTCGGCCCGGTGAAGTCGAGGCCGACGCGCGTCAGCTTCGGGTGCAGGTTGAAGTCGGAGGAGTTGTCCGCCGCCTTGAAGCCCGACGGCGCGCTCGGGTCTTCCGACCGGATGAAGACCGGCAGCTGCGTGTTGTTCGGTCGCGAGTCGTCCCACATCGAGTCGACGCGCAGGTAGCCGTAGAGCTTGAAGCGCGAGCCGAGCGCCGACAGGTCGCTCCACTTCACGGCGTCGCCGCTCGAGTCCTTCGGGAGCTTTGCTTCGAGTTCGGCAACGCGCTTCGTCAGCGACTCGATCGTCTCCTGCGCCGAGGCGGGCATCGCCGCCACGAACATGGTTCCGAGTGCAGCCATCGGAAGAGTGCATCCACGCAGACCGTTCATGCGACCTCCTTGATTAGTGGCACCCCGCATGACAGCCGCGGCGCCGAATCGGAAACTTCGAGGCGCGAGATGGTAGATCTCGATGGCAATTTTGGTAGCGGCGCATGGCCGACCGATGCGAACGATCGACGATCGGACGGGCGCGCCGCGTCGGCGTTTCAGTAGCGGCGGACCGCTGGATCGACTTCCCGCGACCAGGCGTCGATGCCGCCGCGCAGGTTGACCAGGCGCTCGAACCCGTGGCCCATCAGGTGGGCGATGACATGGGCGGAGCGCACGCCGTGGTGGCAGTAGACGATCGTCTCGACCTCGGGGTCGAGCTCCTGCAGCCTCATCGGCAGCTCGCTCATCGGGACGAGCACGCTGCCGGGCAACTGGCAGATCGCGTGCTCCTCGGGCTCGCGCACGTCGAGCAGCACCGGCCGCTCGCCGCGCGCCCATCGTGCGGCGAGCTCGGAACAGCTGATCGAGTTCATCGAGCGCGCCGCCTCGTTGTGCCGTTCACGAGGCGCCCTGGTGGGGGTAGCGCCAATCGGTCGGCGGCACGAAGTTCTCCTTCATCGTGCGAGCCGAGAGCCAGCGCATCAAGTTGAGCGACGATCCCGCCTTGTCGTTGGTGCCCGACGCGCGCGCGCCGCCGAACGGTTGCTGGCCGACGACCGCGCCCGTCGGCTTGTCGTTCACGTAGAAGTTGCCAGCGGCGTGGCGCAGGCGCGCGGAGAGGCGCTCGATCTCGGCGCGATCGCGCGCGAAGATCGCGCCGGTCAGCGCGTAGGGCGAGTCTTCGTCGCAGTGCTTCAGCGCGGCGTCCATCTGCGCATCGTCGTAGACCCACAGCGTCAGCACCGGACCGAAGATCTCCTCGCGCATGGTGACGTAGGTCGGATCCTTGGCGACGATCACCGTCGGTTCGATGAACCAGCCCTTCGACCGGTCGCACGTGCCGCCCACCAGGATCTCGGCGTCTTTGCTGGTGCGCGCGCCGTCGATGTAGCCCTTGATCTTCTCGAACGCGCCCTGGTCGATGACGGCGCCGAGGAAGTTCGTGAAGTCCTTCGGGTCGCCCATCTTGAGCTCGCGCACCATCGCGACCAGCTTCTCCTTCAGCGCGGGCCAGAGCGACTTCGGGATGTACGCGCGCGACGCCGCCGAGCACTTCTGCCCCTGATACTCGAAGGCGCCGCGCACCAGCGCGACGCACAACGTCGGCACGTCGGCGCTCGGGTGGGCGAAGACGAAGTCCTTGCCGCCGGTCTCGCCGACCAGGCGCGGGTAGCCGCCGTACTTGCCGAGGTTCTCGCCGACCGTGCGCCAGATCGTGTTGAAGACCTCGGTCGAGCCGGTGAAGTGGACGCCGGCGAAATCGGGATGGGGGAGGGCCACCTTGCTGATGTCGCCGCCGCTGCACGGCAGGAAGTTGATGACGCCTGGCGGCAGGCCCGCCTCCTCGAAGAGCTTCATCAAGAACCACGCCGAGTAGATCGAGCTCGATGCAGGCTTCCACAACACCGTGTTGCCGCACAGCGCCGGCGCGGTCGGGAGGTTGCCGGCGATCGACGTGAAGTTGAACGGCGTGATCGCGACCACGAATCCTTCGAGCGGCCGGTACTCCAGCCGATTCCACATCTGCGGTCCCGACAGCGGCTGCTCGCGGCTGATCTGCGCCAGGTAGTGCGCGTTGAAACGCCAGAAGTCGATCAGCTCGCAGGCGGCGTCGATCTCCGCCTGGAACGCCGTCTTGCTCTGGCCGAGCATCGTCGCGGCGTTCAGCGTCTGCCGCCACGGACCGGCCAGCAGCTCTGCGGCCTTGAGGAAGACGCTGGCGCGCGCCTCGAGCGGCAGCTCGCTCCACGTCGTCCACGCGGCGTTCGCGGCCGCGATCGCCTGCTCGATCTCCTGCGGCCCCGCCTTGTGGTAGCGCGCGAGCACGTGGCCGTGGTCGTGCGGCTCGACGCACGGCTCGAGCTTGCCGGTGCGGATCTCCTTGCCGCCGATCACCAGCGGGATGTCGAGCACCTGGCCGCGCAGCTCGTCGATCCGCGCCTTCAGCTGCGCGCGTTCCGGCGAACCGGGCGCGTAGCTCTTGATCGGCTCGTTGATGGGCGCAGGAGGGGTGAAGATGCCGTGGCGCATGAGGGCGTGGCTCCGTTGCGGCGTGTAGCGGCGCGAGGATAGCGCGCCGTGCGATGCCGCTGCGTCGCAGCGCGCGGGCGACGGAGCTCAGCGGCTGCGACGGCGCTGCAGGTCAGCGCGCAGCTCGAGCAGCGCGCCCGTGACTTCGCAGTTCCCGTCTTCGCGCATCGTCGCGGTCAACGGCTCGCCCAGGAGGCGGTCGCGTCGGCGCGGCGCGTCGGCCAGCGTCGCGAGCTCCGCCAGCGACGATTCGCATGCGACCACCTGCGCCATCCAGTCGAGCAGCTCGGCCTCGAGGCGCGCCGCGGCGGCGCCGAGCAGCACGTCGACGACATGCTCGGCGAGCTGATCGGCCGAAAGGAGCGCGCGACCGAGCGGACCGGTGCGCTGCGGTGGCAGCGGCCGGCCGTCGGCGAGCAGCTCGTCGAGCCGGGCGAGGAAGGCGTCGAGGCGCGCCGGAAGCGGCCGATCGCTGCCGAGCAGCGCCGCATCGAGCGCGTCGAAGCGCTCGTTGGCGTGGCGGAAGACGGGATTGGGGTCGGCCACGGCAAGCGCCTGGCCCACCGCGCTGGCAGCACGAGCGTGTTCCTGGCCCGCCTCGGCGCTGCCGTCTTGCGGATCGGGGCCGATCTCGGCGCGCCCGCGCCAGGCAGCCGTGAGCTGGTCGAGCACTTCGATTCGTGCCGCCAAGAGCGCCTCGCGCAGCGCGCTGTCACCGGCGCCGCTCGCCGGTTGGAGCTCCGCCTGCGCCAGCAACGTCGCGGCCGGAAGCGGAGTCGCGCCGCGGGCGCTGCGGCACAGTTGCGCGAGCGTGCCCGCTTCGCGTTCGAGCGCCAGCGCTTGCGCCCCGAACGTGGGCGGAGGAGCGACGATGCGCGCCAACGCGAGCGCGGTTCGGGCGTCGGCGAGCGCGGACTCCTGGGAGCCGCGCGCCGCGGCCTGCGCCAGACGCAGCTCGAACGCGAGTGTCAACGCGGGCAGCGCAGGGAACGGATCGGCCCGCTCGAGGAGCAGGCCCGTGGGCGCCACCAGGCAGTGGGGTTGCAACGCCGCCTTCGCCGCGAGCGCCAGCGCCGATTCGCTGGCGTCGAGCCAGGGCTGAAGGAAGGTCGCGTCCGGTCCGGCCGTCTCGCCGCGCTGCATGGCCGCGATGGCCGCGTCGATGGCTCCGCCGAGCTTGCTCCCATCGATCCCCGCTTCAGCGCGTGCGGTCGCATGGCTCCACGGATCGACGAACTGCGCGAGCGCCTGTTGCAGCAGCGGCGCGCCGTTGTTCGTGGCATCGACGCCGCGACTCGCGAACTCGGCGCCGAGCGCGCCGGGATAGTCGATGCCGCCGTCGGGCAGCAGCGGCGCGGTGAACCAGGTCGTGTCGCGCGCGATCACGAGCGCGGGCGGCGGTGTCGGCGTGCACCCTTTCGCGCCGAGGAAGGCGGCGAAGGTCGCGGCGACGATGATCACGACGCCGCCCATCAGCAGCATCGCGGTCTTGTGGTGGGCGGGGCGGGTGGCGGGGTTCATCGCAGCGAGATCTCGTCGAAGAAGGCGTGCTCGAAACTCCATGGTGCGCCGCCACCGGCGTCGCACTCGATCACGACCAGCCGTTCGCTGCCGGCATGCGCGGAGAGGTCGATCTCGACGTCGCGCCAGCCGCTCGCGGCCGGTGCGGATGGAGTCGGCGAAGGGCCGATGGTCGACTCGTGCAACCACTCGAGCGCCTCGCCGAAGAGGCCGACGCGCAGGATGAAGTCGGCGCGCGCCGCGTCGCCGTACGCTTCCGAGCTGACGCGGAGCTTGAGCTTCGGAGCGCCGGCCGGCACCGCGACACGGAAGATCAGTCGGGTGGCGACCTTCTCGGTGATGGGGTGGAGCGCGAGCACGCCGCGCGCGCCGGGGTGGGGAGAGCCCGGCTTCTTCGCGGGGACGTCCAGCCATTGCGGGTAGCGGTCGTCGCCCGATACGCCGTTGCGATCGAACGCCAGCAGCTCGAGGTCCTTCGCCGATTTGAAGTCGATCGATCGGCGCGGCAGCAGCGGCAGCAACGTCGCGAGCTCTTCGAGCTTGAAGAGGCCCGGCGTCGCCAAAGCCGCGGCGGCGAGTTGCGGATCGCTCTTGCTCAGCGACGGCTTCACCTGTCGCGCGGCGGTGCCATCCTCGTTGGCGAAACGAAGCGTGAAGCCGCTGTCGTCGCGCTCGTTCTCGACTTTGACCAGCAGGCGATGGATGCCGGGTGCCAGCGTGATCGGCGTGTTCACGCGATCGCGCGGCAGCTCCTGGTGGACATGCTTCGACAGGACCGTCGCCCCATCGAGCTGCACCACCACGCCGTCGTTCGCGCCGACCCACAGCCCGCCGCGGAACGGCTCAGCGACGTGCAGCCAGGTGAAGGCGTAGGAGAGCGTGCGGTCGCCCGGCCGATCGTCGACGCCGAAGCCGACGAAATCATCGAGCTCGCGCACCTCGCGCCAGCTCTTGCCGCGAAATGAACTGCCCACCTTCGGCTCGACCGTCGCTTCGCCCGCGTAGGCCTCCTCCAGCAGCGTGTCCTTCGGATCGGCGAGCGGGCCCGCCACCAACCAACGGCGCAGGAAGGGCGCGAGCGGGCCGGGGCGCTGCGGCTCGCCGCTGATCGGACCGCCGACGGGAGCGTCCTGCTCGACATGCGTCATGCCGGTGAACGTGGCGCGGCGCAGGAACAGCAGCGCGAAGCTCGTCGCGTCAGGGGTGAACCATTGGCCGTCGGGTCTTTGGGTGCGCACCAGATGGCGAGCGCCCTCCGCGTACCAGTCGTGGTCGCCGATCTTCTTGCGCGCGCCGATCGCGGCCACCCGCTCGAGCCCGAAGAGGTAGTAGAGATGGTTGCCATTCGAGACGACGCGCGCGCCGTTGGGATTGCCCTCGACCGTGAAGCGGTCGATCAGCCACTGCCAGGCGCGTTCGAGCGCGGCGTTGCCCTTCTGGCGCGTCGAGCCGTAGCGCGAGTCGCCTTCGAGCGCGGCGACGGCGAGGTGGACGATCGCGATGCCGGCGGTGGTCATGCTGCCGGTCGTCTCGTCGCCCTCGCGGTAGCCAAAGCCGCCATCCTCGGACTGAAGTCGCAGCAGCTCCTTCAGCAGTCTGGCCCACGTCTCACGCTTCGTCTCGTAGCCGTGACGCGCCGCGATCCACAGCCCGAGCGCCGCGTACTGCGTGTTGGAGAGGTCCTGCTGCCGATCGGGATAGGCCCAGAGGCCGCTCTCCTGTTGGTGCTCCTCGAGCCACTTGGCGGCGCCGCGGATCGGCTCGTCGAGATCGGCGCCGCCGTGCGCATCGAACATCGCGATGCGGACCGCGGTCGCGTAGGTGCTGACGAAGGGCGCGTAGTGCAGCACGGCCATCGCCTTCACGACCGCGGGGTCGCTCGCGAGCACGCCCGACTTGAGCAACGCATACGTGCAGAGCGCCGTCGATCCGTCCTGCGACCAGTGGTCGCAGGGAAAGTGGCCGTCGTCGCGCTGGACCGACTTCAACCAGGCCACGCCAGCGTCGATGGCGTGGTTGACGCGCTCGGCGAGGCTGGCCGCGCCGGTGGCGTCTTGGGCGGCAGCGCTGCGCACGTTGTGCGGCGAGGCAATGCCGCATAACGCGGCAACGAGAGCGACCGCAGTAGTGATGACGCGGCGTTCGACGACCATGCGCCGCAGTCTAGAAGGACGCGCGTAGGATCGTTCGCGGTCGTGGCGACGCGTGCGTGCGAGGTCGCGGAGAGCGTCATGTCGAAGTGGTTCGCTTCAGGTTTCGCGCTCCTCTGTTGGGTGCTTCCTGCGGCCGCTCCGCCGGGGTGGCACAAGACGCTCGACGATGGCGTAGTCGCCGCGCGCAAGAGCGGGAAGGCGCTGCTCGTGGCGACCGCCTGGTCCAACGAGCAATGAGCCACCTGCAAGACCTGGCGTGACCCAAGTCCAGGCCGACGCCGACTTCGCGAAGATCGCGCTGCGTTTCGAGCCGGTGGAGTGGCTCTACGACGGACTGAACGGCAAGGTCATCCCGTGGACCCAACAGCACGGCGGCACTCGCCCGCCTTGTTCACGAGTCCCTGCTGCGGCTCGGTCTGTCGGCGCATGACATCGTCGGAAAACCGCGTTCCTTCCTCAGCGGGTCAGCAGACCCGCATCGTCGGAGCCGCGATTTCCCTCCTCGTCCTGCGCCAACATCCCGTCGCCTCGCTACGGGGCTCATGAATAAAGCGGGCTAGTGATGACCCGTCGGCCCAGGTCTTCGTCGTCGCCAGCGACGGCAAGGTGATCGAGCGCGCGTCCGATGCCGACGCTCATCAGCCCAAGCAGTTGGTGCGCTGGCTGACCAAGCACGCTGATGCGTGGGATCGCGCCCATCCCAGGACCCTGGTGCCGTTCGTCGGAGCGACCGTACGCGCGACCGGCGGCGGCAGTGATCGGCGCGTGACCTGTGACGAGCTCGAGCAGGCACGCAAGTCGGGGACTCCAGTCGCGGTCTACGTCGGCCGCGAGACGCGCGAAGGGGACGACGCCAAGGCGAAGGCCGAAGTTGCGGCCGCGCGCAAGTTCGAGAAGGAGGTCCTCTGCTCGGCCGATGCCGCCAAGGCGGCCTCGGGCTGGACGCTGCTTCGCCTCGACCGCGCCGAGGCGGACCACGCGACGCTGGCGCAGTCGATCGGGATCGCCGCGGCACCCGCGATCGCGCTCTACCTGCCGGACGTCGCAGCCCCCGAGCTGCTCGATCGAATGACCTCCGCGACGACGCTCACGAAGCGGTTCAAGCAAGCCGCCGTGAAGTAGCCGCCGCCCGAAGCTGGGTGCGACCCGCCAAGCGCGTTCGATCGAGCGCTGGCGATCGCGGGCGCGCGCGGGCAACCTTGGTGAACCGATGGTCTTCGCAGGAGAAGCGAAATGGTCCACCCGCGCGCGTTGCTGCTTCCTTCCGCCCTTGCGTTCTCGGCGCCGCTCGCCGTGGCCGACGTCCGGCTGCCCCACATCCTCGGCTCGCACATGGTGGTGCAGGAGAAGAGCGAGGTGGCGATCTGGGGGTGGGCCGATCCGGGCGAAGCGGTGACCGTGAAGGCGAGCTGGGGCGAATCGGCGAAGACGACGGCCGGAGCCGATGGCCGCTTCAAGACGCTGCTCAAGACCCCGAAGGCGAGCGAGCAGGGCAGCCAGATCACCGTCACCGGCAAGAACACGCTGGTGCTCGAGGACGTGCTGGTCGGCGAAGTGTGGCTGTGCGGCGGTCAGTCGAACATGGAGTGGGCGTTCGCCTACGGCGGTGTCGCCAACGCTGAAGAAGAACGCGCGGCGGCGAGCGATCCGCAGGTGCGGTTGTTCGACGTGCCGAACGTCGTCGCTGCGGCTCCGCTGGCCGATTGCGAGGCGAGCTGGATGCCGGCGACTCCCGAGAGCGTGAATGGCTTCAGCTGCGTCGGCTGGTTCTTCGCGCGAGAACTGCGTCGCGAGCTCGGCGTGCCGGTCGGGCTGATCGGCGTCAACTGGGGCGGAACCGTGGCGCAGGCGTGGATGCGACGCGAAGCGCTCGCCACGTTCCCGCGCCTGCAGCCGGAGCTCGATTGGGTCGCGAGCGAGGCGGCTGCAGCGAAAGGCGGCAACGACGCCGTGGCGAACGCATGGGCCGGCTATTGGGCGGCGCTCGACGAGAAGGACCTCGGCGCGAAGAACGGCTGGGCAGCGCCCGGATTCAATGACTCGGGCTGGAGCGACGTGGCCGTCCCTGACGCGTTCGTGGGGATGGAGAACGTCGACGGCTCGGTGTGGTATCGCCGGACGTTCGAGACGCTGCCGCACGAGTTCGTGGGTCAGGAGCTCGTGTTGTCGCTCGGCGCCATCGACGACATGGATCAGGTCTTCTTCGATGGCCAGAAGATCGGCGGCGTCGAGGTGCACGGTCGCTGGAACGAAGCGCGCAGCTACACGATTCCCGCGCAGCTGACGACGCCGGCTCGCCACGTCCTGGCGGTGCGCGTCGTCGACACCGGCGGCGGTGGTGGCATCGCGGGCGTCGGCAAGGAGGGGGTGACCGTCGCGGCGCACCGCGATGGAAAGGCGGTCGCGAGCGTCACGCTCTCCGGCCCCTGGAAGCGCCGGCTCGGCTGCGCGGCCGATGGCCTGCCGCCGCTGCCCAATGCCGGCGCCCAGCTCCACCCCAACGTCGCGTCGGTGCTGTGGAACGGCCTCGTGGCGCCGATTGTCCCCTTCGGCATCCGTGGCGCGCTCTGGTACCAGGGGGAGAGCAATCGCGGGCTACCGACCGAGTACCTCGCGCTGATGAAGGGGCTGATCGCCGACTGGCGCGCCCAGTTCGAGCGTCCCGCCTTCCCGTTCCTCTTCGTGCAGATCGCGCCCTACAACTACGACGGCTCGCGCCGCGCCACGGCGGAGCTGCGCCAGGCGCAGTTCGAGACGCTCGCCGTGCCCAACACCGGCATGGCGGTGACGATGGACATCGGCGACGGTGGCAACATCCACCCGGCCAACAAACAGGAGGTTGGGCGTCGCCTCGCGCTGTGGGCGCTGAGCCAGACCTACAAGCGCGACGTCGGCGAATGGAGCGGCCCGCTCTACGCCTCGCACGCCGTCGAGCGCGATGCCGTCCGCGTCCGCTTCACCCACGCCGCCGGGCTCGTCGCCAAGGACGGCGCGTTGACCGACTTCGAGCTGTGCGGTGCCGATGGGGTGTGGCATCCCGCGCAGGCGACCGTCGATGGCGAGACGGTGGTCGTGCGTTGCGTCGCGGTCGCGCAGCCGACGGACGTCCGCTTCGGCTTCGCCGACACCTGCGCGCCCAACCTCTTCAACGGCGCCGGACTGCCCGCATCGCCGTTCTGCCGGATCGCGAAGTAGAGCCGCTCCCTCCGCCGTTTCCTTCGGCGGAGCTACTTCAGCAGTTCGCTGAACTCGTTCTTGCTGAACTTCCAGTAGTCGAGGCGGGCGCTCTTCTCGAGCTTCCACACGGTGCCGTCGTTGCGGCGCCACTCGCGCATTACGTGCGGGAAGTCGGGCTCGAAGACGAAGGTGTCCATCTCCTTGTCGATCAGCAGGCGCGCTTCGAGGCGCTTGCCCGTGGCGTCGTCCTTCACGCCGTCGAACCAGATCGCGGCGGCGACCAACTTCGGGGGCGGGCACTTCGACGTGGCGATTCGCTTGCGGATCAGCGTGATCGGCTCGGTGCGGGCGCGCTCGGGATGGCGGCCGCGGATCCACAACGGCAGCTGCTCGTAGAAGAGCGTGTTGGTGGCGAGCTCCGGCAGCTCGTAGCGCTGGTCCGCTTCGCCATCCCAGTACGAGTGGGCCGCGAGGCCATCCTGATCACGACGCCACTCGGCGAACGTCATCCCGCACCACTCCTGGCTCGAGAAGGCGGCCTTCATCACCAGACTGTCGGCGCGCCGCAGGAAGAGCGACGCCATCTGCTGGTAGGCGTAGACGCCGGTCGGGATGTGGAGGAACCAGTTGCACTTCAGCACCGGCACGTAGGCGGCGTCGTAGCCCTCCTTCTTCACCATCTGCTTCGGGTCGAAGTGCTCGGCGACGATCACGGACCAGGCGGTGAACGCGCGTTTCTCGCCTTCGACGATCTCCTCGGCGGCGTAGCGCGACAGCTCCGCCTTGCCGTCATCCCACCACGCGTTCTCGCCGAACGAGGCCGCGGCGGCCTGCCCGATGCGCGCCGGTTCGCTGGGGCGAGCCGTGGGCCGCGGGGCGAACGCAACGGTGGCGGCGGCCAGCGAGCCGACGGCGGCGAGACCAGCGACGAGGCGGAGACGAGAGAGCGACATGGCGAGCTCCTGCGGCGGATGGGGGCGCGCAGCGTACGCGGACCGTCTCACCGCGTGAAGCGTGCCAACCCCTGCATCACTTCGAGCAGTTCGCGCACGTGGCCCGCGCGATACGCGGCGCGGTCGTCGACGGGCACGTCGTCCTTCGTCGTGACTTCGAAGCCGAGGAAGCCGCGCTGGTGGACCGGGAAGATCCCCTTCCATTGGGCGTCGCGCAGGCAGAGCCGGTCCCAGTCCGCGACGATCACATGGTCGCGGCGCGTCGGGCCGAGCAGGTCGATGCCGAGCGAGTAGTCCGCGGGGTCGTTGACGGCGCCGAGCACGTGGAGGACCGTCGCCGGGAGATCGAGATGGCTCGAGGTGTCGTCGATCGCGCGCGGCGCCTGACCCGGGATCCACAGCACGAGCGGCGTGCGGATCTGCTCCTCGCTGAAGGTGGAGTGGTGGCCGAAGCGACCCTTCTCCATGAACTCCTCGCCGTGGTCGCCGGTGACGACGATCAGCGTGTCGTCGAGCAGTTTGCGTTCGCGGAGGTGGTCGAAGATGCGGCCGAGCTGGCTGTCGAGGTGATGGACGGCGTTCAGGTAGCGGTTCTTCACCAGCGGCATGTCGGAGCGATCGAGCGTGGCGTAGTTCATCTCATCGCTGTACGGCGTGCGGATCACCGACTCGGGAGGGAACCAGTACTGCGCGTGCGGCGACTCGAAGAAGTGGAAGGTGAAGAAGGGGCGCTGCGGATCGCGCGTGTCGATCTTCTCCAGCATGCGGCTCACCAGCTCGCGGTCGTTCTCCCAGCCGCGCTTCGACTCATCGCCCTCGATGAGATCTTCGTGCGGGAGCTTCGACCAGATCGTGCGGTCGAACTCCGGGAAGGTGAACTTGGCGCTGGTGGACACCGTGAACTGGTAGTTGTCCGTGAGGAGCTGGTCGATCAAGACCGGGCCGCGTCCCTCGTTCAGGAACGGGAACCAGTACGAGCCGTAGAGCCCGTAGAACATCGCGAAGACGCCCATGCGCGTGCCGTTGCCGCCGCTGACGTGCTGGCGAAATCGCAACGCCTGATCCGCGAACGCGTTGGTCTGTGGCATCACTTCGGCGTCGAGGGTGTCGGCGCGCCACGACTCCGCGACCAGCCAGACGATGTTCCAGCGTTTGCGGTCGGGACGCATTTGGAGCGGCGCCAACGGATAGCGCAGGTTCGCCGAGCCGACGTCGAGGTCGACCTCGAGGTCGCGCTGCATCTCGTAGCCCAGCCGCGAAGCGAGCTTGCGGATCCGCGTGCGCAGATAGAACGGGAAGGTGTCGTGCGCGACGATGACCGGTCGGTAGTCGAGCAGGTTGGCGAAGCCGAAGGCGAGGCGCTCGCCGACGCCGATCGTCAGGAACAGCGCGAAGGCGACCCAGGCCGCGCGTCGCGGTCGATGCGGCGCCAGTCGCGCCCAGAACTTCGGGAAGCCGCAGGCGAGCCGCAGCGCGAGCGCTTCGAGCGCGATCACTGCCGCGACCACGATCGAGGCGAACCGCGTCGTCGCTCCGTCCGCATCCATCGAGGCGATGCCGCCTGGCGTCCACAGCAGGTTCCAGACGAAGCCGTTCAGGTGGTAGCCGTACATCCGGAAGATGACCGTGTCGACGAAGAGGACGAGCTGCGTCGCCGTCGCCAGCACCGTCGCGACCGTCAGCGCGATCCACGCTCCCCACTGCCCGCCCCGGCGCAGCGCGAACGCGAGCAGCAACGCGGGCAGGAACGCCGGCAGCAGGTAGAGCGCCGCGTACTCGATCCACGCGGCCAGCACGAAGGCGACGGTCCCCGGACCGATCCAACGCACTTGAGTGAAGTGCAATGCGAGGATCGCCAGCGCCAGCAGCCAGTTCAGAAAGAAGAGGCGGCGCAGAGCCGAGAACGTCGTCGGCTGATCTGGATTTCCGACCTGCGTGACGTCGTTCCCCAACTCGAACCTCCAACAAGTCGGACGGTGATTCGCGGCGCGAGACGTTAGCCGGTCCGATGCACGTCTTCCCCCTGCGACGGGTCCCGCCTGAAGATTGGCTTACAACGATGCAAGGCGTTCAAGGCGGTACACAGCGGCGCCGGCCTAGCATCAGCGGCATGCCGTCATCGGAGCGTCCCCGCATCCTCGTGATCGAAGATCAGCTCAAGCTCGCGCACGCACTCGAAGAGGGGCTGCGCGGCGAGGGCTTCGACGTCTCCTTGGCGAGCAGCGGGACCGACGGCTACTTCCTCGCCACGACCGAGCCCTTCGCGCTGCTGGTGCTCGACTGGATGCTGCCCGGACGCGACGGCGTCGAGGTCTTGAAGGCGCTGCGACGAGCCGGACACGAGGTGCCAGTCCTGATCCTCACGGCTCGCGACGACGTCGACGATCGCATCACCGGGCTCGATGCCGGCGCCGACGATTACCTGGTCAAGCCCTTCGCCTTCGCGGAACTCGTCGCGCGCTTGCGTGCCTTGTTGCGCCGCACGCGACCCGACGCGGCCGCCCCTCGTCGCTGCGCCGACCTGATCCTCGATCCTCGCGATCGTCGCGGAACGCGTGGCGGTCGCCCGCTCGAACTCACCCAGCGCGAGTACGAACTGCTCGACTTCTTGCTGATCCACCAGGGGCAGCTCGTTTCGCGCGAGATGCTGGCACGAGAAGTCTGGCAGGAGACCGGACGGGCAACGTCGCTTGACAATGTCATCGATGTCACCATGGCTCGACTGCGACGCAAGGTCGACCTGGACGCGACGACGAGGCTGCTCCATACCGTGCGCGGCGTCGGCTTCATCCTGCGCGAGGAGCCGGCGTGAGCTGGCGACCGAAGAGCGTGCGCGTCCGTCTCGCGTTGGCCTATTCGGCGACGTTCGGAGTGCTGCTGCTGCTCCATGACATGGCGGTCTACGGATGGGTGCGCCATGAGGCGTTCGAGGCGCTCGAGGAGCAGGGGGCGCGCGATGCCGCGTCGGTGCCGATCGTGCGCGGCCCGGCCTACGACACGCAATCGGCTTCGGTCGAGCAGGAGCTGGGCGAGCTGGTGATGGCGCTGCTCCTCGTGATCGCGCCAGGAATGTTGCTGGCCGGTGCCGCTGGCTATCTGCTGGCGAAACGCGCGCTGGCGCCCGTCGATCGACTCACCACGCACGCGGCGCGAATCACCGCGGATCGTCTCGACGAACGGGTGCCGGTCGCGAATCCGGACGACGAGCTTGGCCGACTGGCGACGACCATGAACGCGATGATCGCGCGCCTCGACGCTTCATTCGCTGCGCTGCGCCGCTTCACGGCGGACGCATCGCACGAGCTGCGCACTCCGCTCACCGCATTGCGCGCGATCGGCGAAGTGAGTCTGCGCGAGCGGCGCGACCCGGAGGCTCTGCGCGAAGCGATGGGAAGCATGCTCGAGGAGCTCGACGGCCTGACCCATCTCGTGGAATCGCTGCTGACGCTCGCGCGCTCCGACGATGGTTCGCACCCGCTCGAGATCGACGATGCGGATCTCTCCGAGCTCGCGCGGCGAGTCGTCGACCAGCTTGCGACGCTCGCCGACGAGAAGCGCCAGCGGCTGATCATCGATCTCGACGCGCCGCTGCCGGTCCGCGTGGATCGCTCGCTGGTGCGCCGTGCGATCGCGAACCTGCTCGACAACGCGATTCGCTATTCGCCGCCGGGAACCGCCATCACGGTGCGATCGCGCCCGATCGCCACCCGGTGCGTCGTCGAGGTCATGGATCAGGGCCCGGGGATCGCGCCAGACGATCAGGCGAGCATCTTCGAGCGCTTCCGAAGGCTCGATTCGTCGCGTACCCGCGACCCGGCCGTGGACGGCGCAAGCGGCGGGGCGGGGCTCGGGCTGGCGCTCGCTCGCGCCACCATCGAGGCGCACGGCGGCGCGATCGAGGTCGACAGCGCCGTCGGTGCTGGGGCGACGTTTCGCATCGTGCTTCCGAATCGACCACCGACGAGCTGAACCGGGCGAATCGGTCTGTGCCGGTCACGTCTTCCTCGGGCCAAGCGGCTGCGAGCGTCGTGCGGAGATCAGAAGCGGTACGTCACGCCGAGCGCGAACTCGCCGGTGGCGGGCTGTGCGAACGCTTCCAATGCGACGCCGTCCGGAAGACCGAGGAATGCGTCGTGAATGAAGACTGCGATGAAGTTGCCGAGTGCCGCACCCGTGAGGACATCGACGGGGTAGTGGGCGCCCGCCTCCACTCGCGACCATGCAACGCCGGCTGCCACCGCTCCGATTCCCGCTCGAGCGGCGAGGTCGATGGGCCATGGGGCATCGATGGCGTCGAGGTTGCGACGAACGAGCGCGTTCTGGGCGAAGGCGTCCGAAGTGGCGCTGCTCGGGAGGCTGCGTTGGTTGGCTCCGTTGGGGCGTTCGCGGTGGAGGGCGCCCTTCAGCGCGCCGGTGCTGGCGCTAGTCGCCAGGGTCGCCGCCCACTCGATCGACAGCCCGCGCAACTTGTCGCCGACCCACGCGAGCGGCTCGTCGCCGCTCGGCGTCGCTACCGCGGAGGCGATCCATGCGTCGCGGCTGATGCTGCCCAGCGTCCCGCCCGCGCGTATCGCGGCCTTCTCGCTTCCGAAGATGGGCGTCTCGCGGCGTGCCCAGTCGGAGATGTCGCGATCCCATCCCCCGAGGCCGACGACGCCGGCACCCGCCAACGGCAGCCAGGTCCACGGATCGGTGATGGCGTGGCGCGCCGCCGCCGCGATTCGCTGCGGCGCGGGAAGCAGCGTGGCCTCATCGCTCCAACGGCCACCGTCACGCATGGTTCCGCATCCGGCGCCAGCGAACAGCAACGCGAGGAGGGTACGCGACGGGCCGTGGTCGATGGCGCGACGAGCCGTCGACCTCGTCCCCTTCGCGGGGTGCCAGTGGCGCGTCGGTTCGCTGCTCAGGATGGTCTTCCTCGATGACGCCACCGCTGCAGCGCCGGGTCATGGCGATCAAGCCTGATCGTGGGCGTCCTCGCGATCGACGTCACCTGACGAATGGCTGACATCGTCGTCAGACGGCGGCTCGCGCGGCCGGTCGCGTCGACCTACCATTCGCCGCTTCGCCGGGACCGTGATTCTGGAAAGGGGACGGAGCTGCACCTCACCCATCTCCATCGACGCCGACGAAGTCGTTTCGTCCTGGCCCTCGCCGCGACGGCGCTGACGTCGTGCACCGCGGTCGACCGCCAGCCGCTCGACCCCGCTCGTGAGCAGCAGCTCGCCGCGACGCGCGAGCTTCCCGAGGGCGACGCGCTCGATGTCGTCGCCTTGACGAGGAGCGCGCTGCGTCTGCGCCCGGAGCTCGCGGCCGAGGCGGCGGCGATCGCGGGTCGGATCGCGGCGCGCACGGCGACCGGGGCGCGGCGAAACCCGGCCCTGACGTTGACGCCGGAGTACATCACGCGCACCGATGCGCCGATCAGCTGGTCGTTCGGCGTCGCGCTCGATCTCCTTGGCTGGCAGGGCGAGCGTCGCGAGCGGCAGTTGGCGATCGCGGATCAGGAGATCGCACTCGCGTTGCTCGAACGGTCGCGCACGATCTGGCGCATCTACTCGGAAGTCCGCGATGCGGCGGCGCAGCGACGCTTCGCGCAACGAGAGTTGGAGCTGTCGCGCCAGCAGCAAGATCTGACCGCTCGTCAGGCGGCGCTGGTCGCGACGCGAGTGGCTGCCGGTGCGGCGAGCAGCGGAGAGCGCAGCGCGGCGGAGCTCGCCTCGGGGCGTGCGGAGCTGGAGATCGCGCGTTCCGCGGCGCAGCTCGAGCAAGCGACCGCGCGTCTGGCCGCGGCCGTGGGGGTGGCACCGGCCGAACTTGCCCGCCACCGCCTCGCGCTCGCGGACACCGCGGCGCCTCCAGATGCCGCGACCTTCACCGCGGATGCGGCCGATCGCCTCGACCTGCGCGTGACGCTTGCCGAGTACGAAGCGGCCGAGCGGCAGATCGAGCTCGAAGTGGCGAAGCAATGGCCGGAGCTCCATCTGGGACCCGGTTGGCAGTACGACCAGGGCGAGCGCCACTTCCAGCTCGGAGTCGGGGTGGAGCTGCCGCTCTTCGATCGCAACGAGGGTCCGATTGCGGCGGCGGTCGCGCAACGCGATGCCGTGGCGGCGCGTTTCCGCATGCAGCAGGCGTCGGCGCTCGCCGCGATGGACGCGGCGCGGGCCAGTTTCGCGGCGGCACACGCCGAGCGGACGCTGCTGGCGAAGCTGCAAGTCGAGCAGGCGCGGCGCGAGCAGCAGGTCGCGCGTCAGGTGGTGACCGGCGCCGCCGATCGCCAGCAGGAACTCGAGACGCGGCGCGCGAGCGTCGAGTTGGCGCGCGAGCAGCTCGCGGCCGATCGTGCCTTCGCGGCGGCCGTTGCGCAGTTCGAGGAGGCGCGTCAGCGGCCGCTCGATCCGCGCTGGAACGTGTCTGAGCTGGAGCCGACCGATGGTTGAGTCGTCGCGCCGCCACCGCGCTCCGATTGCCGCGGCCTTCGCGCTCGCATGGCTTGGGCTGGTCTCCTGTGCGCACGACGATGCGGAGGCCGACGGCGATCACTCCACCGAGCCGGCGCCGTTCACGGTCGAGCGCGATGGCGCGGGCGCGACATCGCTGGTGCTCACCGCGGAGTCGCGCGCCGCGGTCGGCCTCGAAGTCGCGGTCGCCACGCCGCGCATGGCCGAAGAGGCCGTGCTGGCGTTCGGTCGCATCGAAGTCGATGGCTCGCACGAGAGCACGTTGCGCGCGCCGTTGGCCGGTCGTCTGGCCGCACGCGCCGGGGTCGCCTGGCCCGAGCTCGGCAGCGAGGTCGGCGCCGATGGGCCGCTTGGCGACCTCGAACCGCGGGTCGCGCCGCTGACGCAAAGCGAGCGCGCCGACCTCGAGCTGCGCCGCGCGGAAGCGGAGTCGACGCTGGCCAGCGTCGAAGCGGCGCTGGGCGCCGATCAAGCGGCACTCGAGCGGGCGCGCGCACTGAACGCCGACGACAAGGGCGTCGCCGATCAGGTGGTCGAAGCGGCGTCGGCGCAGGTGGCCACGGATGTGGCCCGCCGCGCCGCAGCAGCTCGCGCGATCGAGACGCTGCGCTCGTTGCTCGACGGCGCGCCGGCGCCGCTGCCCGCCTGGCCGTTGCTGCCGGCGCGCGCGGGGGAAGTCGTGGCGGTGCTGGCGCAACCGGGCGAGCAGGTCGAGGCCGGTCAGCCGCTGCTGCGGACGATCGACTTCAGCGAAGTGGACGCCGAAGTAGTGGTGCCACCGGGCGCCGCGGCGGAGACGTTGCGCGAGGAAGCGACGCTGCAGGCCAGCTCGAGCGGCGACGCCTGGCTGCCCGCGCGACGGGTCGGGCCGGCGCCGCAAGGAGATGGGGTCGGCCGCGCGTTGCGGCTGCGCGTCCAGGATCCGCAGCGGCGGCTGCGTCCCGGCGACGGAGTGGTGGCGCGGCTCGTCACGGCACGGCCCGCGCAACCGGTGCTGGAAGTCCCAGCCGCGGCGATCGTGCGCTTCGGCAGCCGCGACTGGCTCTACGTCGAGGTCGAACCGGGCCGCTTCACGCGCACGGCGGTCGTGCTCGAACGCGCGGAAGCGGGCGTCGCCTGGATCGCCAGCGGCCTGGCCGCCGACGCGCGCGTCGTGGTCGTCGGCGCCGGCGTGCTGCTCTCGGAAGAGCAGATGGCGGCGGGCGGCGGCGGCGGCGAGGAATAGGCGGGCGCTGCCGATGCTCCAGTCGCTGGTCGCCTTCTGCCTCGCGCGCCGCGGATCGGTGATCGCGGTCGCGTGCGCGCTGATCGCGTATGGCGTCTACGTCGCGGCGCACGCGCCGCTCGACGTGCTGCCCGACTTCGCGCCGCCGCAGGTGGTGGTGCAGTGCGAGGCGCCCGGCCTTTCCGCCGAGCAGGTCGAGATGCTGGTCACGGCGCCGATCGAGGCGTCGCTGCAAGGCGCAGGGAACCTCGATTCCGTCCGTTCGCAGTCGATTCAGGGCCTCTGCGTGGTGACGGCCACCTTCGAGGAGGGCACCGATCCGTTCCGTGCACGCCAGGTGCTGGCCGAGCAGCTGGCGACGGTGGCGGGCGAGCTGCCCGCCGGTGTCGAGGCGCCGAAGCTGACGCCGCTGACGTCGGCGACGATGGACCTGCTGAAAGTCGGACTGGTCTCGACGCACCTCACGCCGATGGAGCTGCGCACCTTCGCCGAGTGGACGGTCGCGCCGCGGCTGCGCGCCGTCGCCGGCGTCTCGAGCGTGACGCTCTTCGGCGGCGAAGTGCGCCAACTGCAGGTCGAGTGCGATCCGGCGCGCCTCGCCGCGGCCGGGATCGCGATCGAGCAGCTGCTCGAGGCGGTGCGGCGTGCCACCGGCATTCGCGGCGCCGGTTTCG
Organism: Planctomycetota bacterium; assembly: GCA_031409275.1. Taxonomy (GTDB): domain Bacteria; phylum Planctomycetota; class B15-G4; order B15-G4; family SIAN01; genus SIAN01. The sequence goes on along the minus strand of JANNXA010000009.1, from coordinate 75,099 downwards.
TCGATACGCCGGCGCAGCGCGTGGTGATCGAGACGCGCGGGCAGGCGCTGACCCCGGCCGAGCTCGCGCGCACGTTGGTCGAGTGGCGCGACGGCCGGCCGATCACGGTCGGCGACGTGGCGAGCGTGGTGGACGGCCCGCGTCCGCAGTTCGGGGACTGCCTGGTGCAGGGCAAGCCGGCGGTGCTGGTGAAGGCGCTGTCGCAGTACGGCGCCAACACGCTCGAAGTGACCCACGCGGTCGAGGCCGCGCTCGACGAGTTGAAGCCGGCCTTTGCGGAGCAGGGGATCGAAGTCTTCGGGCGGATCCATCGACCGGCGAACTTCATCGAGACCGCGGTGGCCAACCTCGGCCACTCGCTGTGGATCGGCGCGCTGCTGGTGGCGGTGGTGCTGTTCCTCTTCCTGGCCGATGCGCCGGCGGCGTTCGTCTCGTTGACGGCGATCCCGCTGTCGCTGCTGGCGGCGGTGGTCGTGCTGACGCGGCTCGGGATGGCGCTCGACACGATGACGCTTGGAGGTCTCGCCATCGCCATCGGCGAGGTGGTCGACGACGCGATCATCGATGTCGAGAACATCGTGCGTCGACTGCGCCAGAACGCGCTCGCGGCGACGCGGCGCTCGCCGCTCCGCGTCGTGCTCGACGCGTCGCTGGAAGTGCGCAGCTCGGTGGTGCACGCGACCTTCGTGGTGGTCGTCGTGTTCCTGCCGGTGCTGATGCTGTCGGGGTTGCAGGGGCGCTTCTTCGCGCCGCTGGGCATCGCCTACATCGCCGCGGTGCTGGCGTCGCTGGTCGTGGCGCTGACGCTGACGCCGGCGCTCGCACTGGTGCTGCTCGGTCGGCGCGATGGTGCGCGCGCGGAGCCGCGTTTCGCGCAGCGGCTGCGTGCCGCCTACTCCGCGTTGCTGCGACGAGTCGTCTGCCACCCGCTCGCGGCGCTCTTGATCGCGCTGCTGCTGGCGAGCGGCGGGGCGGCGGTGGTGCCGTGGCTCGGGTCGGAGTTCCTGCCCGATTTCCGTGAAGGCCACTTCGTGCTGCAGCTGTCGATGGCGCCGGGCGCGTCGATCGACGAGATGCGACGGCTCGGCGCGCGCGTCAGCGAAGAGCTGCTGCGCAACCCGCATCTGGCGACGGTCGAACAGCAGATCGGTCGTGCCGAGCTCGGCGAGGATCCGTGGGGGCCGCATCGCAGCGAGTTCCACATCGAGCTGGTGCCGCTCGCTCCCGACGTCGAGGCGCAGGTCGGCGACGAGATCCGCGCCGTGCTCGCGCCGATCCCCGGCATCCAGACCGAGCTGCTCACCTTCCTCGGCGATCGCATCGGCGAGTCGATCAGCGGCGAGACGGCGCAAGTCGTCGTGAACATCTTCGGCGAGGAGCTCGACGCGCTCGACGCCGCGGCTGCGCGCCTGGCCGAGCTGCTGGCGGCGGTGCCCGGCGCGGTCGACGTGCAGCGCGGGTCGCTGCCGGGCATGCCCGCGCTGGAAGTCGAGTTGCGGCGCGATCGGCTGGTGGCGCTGGGCTTCGCCGCGACCGACGTGCTCGACGTCGTGGAGACCGCCTACCAGGGGCGCACGCTGGCGCAGATCCATGACGGGCCGCGCTCGTTCGATGTCGTCGCGACCTTCGCGCCGGCGCTGCGCGACGATCCGGCGCGCGTCGGCGAGCTGCTGCTGCGCTCGCCTTCGGGCGCGCTGGTGCCGCTGAGCGAGCTCGCGCACGTGCGCGCCACCACGGGTCGCTACCTGCTGCTGCGCGAAGGCGGGCGTCGGCGCCAGACCGTCACCTGCAACGTGAGCGGACGCGACGTTGCGTCGTTCGTGGAGGAGGCGCGCGCTCGCGTCGAAGGGCACGTCGCGCTGCCGATCGGCGGCTACCTCTCGTTCAGCGGCGCGGCGCAGCAGGAGGAGGTGGCGCGCAACGAGTTGCTGCTGCACGGCGCGCTGGCGCTGCTGGCGGTGGTGATCCTGCTCGGCGCGGCGTTCGGCAACGCGCGCAACCTGCTGCTGGCGCTGGCCAACCTGCCGTTCGCCTTCGTGGGCGGGGTGCTCGCCGCGGCGTGGACGGGCGGCACGCTGTCGATGGGTTCGATGGTCGGTTTCGTGACGCTGTTCGGCGTCACGATGCGCAACTCGATCATGCTGCTGGCCCATATCGAGCACGTCGTCGTCAAGGAGAGCGCGCCGTTCGGGGCCGAGACGGTGATCCGTGCCGCCTCGGAGCGGCTGCTGCCGATCCTGATGACCGCGCTGGTCACGGGTCTCGGACTGTTGCCGATCGCGATCGGCAGCGGCAGCGCCGGGCGCGAGATCGAGGGGCCGATGGCGGTGGTGATCCTCGGCGGGCTCGCGACCTCGACGCTGCTCAACCTGCTATTGCTGCCGACCTTCGCGCTGCGCTTCGGACGATTTGCCGCCGCGAAGGAATAGGATCGCGCCGTGCTGTCTTCCCCTGCAAGCGCGGCCTGCGCGGTCGATCCTTCGGAATGCGCTGGTCTCGCCAGCGTTCGCGGTGCGTTGCTGCTGGCGGTGGCGTTGTGGCTGCCGATGGTGCTGCTGCGCGATGCGTGGCCGGTCGACGAGACGCGCTACGCCGACGTGGCGCTCGCGATGCGCGAGAGCGGGCAGTGGTGGGTGCCGGTGCTCCACCAGAAGTGGTACTTCGAGAAGCCGCCCCTCTTCTTCTGGGCCATCGCCGGCCTTGCGCGCGTGGGCGTCCCGATCGAACGCGGACCGCATCTGGTGTCGTTGCTCGCCACGCTCGCGACCCTCGCGCTGCTGCCCTCGATCGGCCGCGCGTGCGGACTCTCGGCGAGCACGGTTCGGCGCGGCGCGTACGTGCTGGCCACCGCCCCGTTGGTCGTCGCTTACGCGCAGCTCGGTTACATCGATCCGCTGCTGACCGTGGAAATGACCGGTGCGGTCGCATGCGCCTTGCAGCGCTCGACGCTGCCGCGCGAGCGTCTCCTGGCGCGCGTCGCATGGGCGCTGCTCGAAGGGGTGCTGCTGGCGGCCGGGTTGCTGACCAAGGGGCCGGTGGTGCTGCTCTTTGCGATCGGGTGGCGAGTCGGAGCGTGCTTCGCAGCGCGCACGGACGCGGCGCCCAAGGCGTCGCCGGCACCGGGCGCCTTCGCGTGGCTCGACCTGCTGGTGCTCGGTGTCGCGGTCGCGCTCGCGCTGAGTTGGGTCGCGAAGGCGCGAGCGATCGCGGGCGACAACTATGTGCACGACCTCATCTTCGGTCAGCTCGAACGGCGCATTGCCGGGACCGAGAGGAAGCACCGCCGCTTCCCTGGTTTCGCGCTGCTGGTGATCCTGGTCGGAGGATTGCCGTGGAGCGTGCTGGCGCTCGGCGCGATGCCGAGGTTGCGCCGCGGCGCGTGGCGACCCCCGCCGCGCGTGGCGGCGCTGCTTGGTCTGGGAGTGGTGCCGAGCGTGCTGATCGCGTGTCTGCCGACGCAGCAGCCTCACTACGTCTTGCCCGCCCTGCCGGCGCTCGCGCTGCTGGCCGGCGAGCGGTTGGGCGGCGATGCGCGGCCCTGGGCGCGCCGCTCGATGAAGGCGTTGGGCGGTGTGTTCGGCGTGCTCCTGGTCGTCGCGGCGGCGGTGCTCGCGTTGCGCGTGCCGTTGGGTTCGTCGCTCGATCCGACCGTCGCCGACGCGATGCGAGGCGATCGCTGGCTGCAGGTTGCGGTGGCGTTGGCGGGCGCGCTGCTTCTGAGCGCGGCATCGCGGCGCAGCGCCGACACGCCGGCGGCGTTTCCAAAGCGGACGATGGTCGGCGCTGCCGCGTTCCTGCTCCTGCCGATCGTTGCGCGGCGAGCCGATCGCTTCATGGCGGCGCGTGATCTGAGCGAGTCGCCGGCGGTGCTGGCGGCGAAACGGCTAGTCGCACCCACCGGGCTGCGCAGCGCGCTGCGATTGTCGACGCGCCTGCCGCGGATCGAGGAGTACGACCATCGCAAGCCGCTGGCGCTGCTGCGCGAGGATGCGGAGCTGATCGCCATCGTCTGGATGCGCGACCTCGCCGAGCTCGGCCTGGTCGGGACGACGCAAGAAGTCGCGCGCGGTTGGCTGCAAGGCAGCCCGATCGTCGCTCTGCGGGCGGTTCGTCCGTGAGGCCGCGACGATGACGGGAACGAAGGCGGCGAAGGCGACGAAGGAGCGGACGCGCTGGAAGCGTTGGCGCGATCGGGTCGAGGCGCGGCTCGTGCTGGCGATCGCGGCCGCAGCGCGCTTCGTACCGGTACGGCTGGGCGTCCGCTGCGGCGAGCGGCTCGGTGCGCTGCTTGGCGTCGTCGATCGGCGGCGTCGCGCGGTGGCGCTGGCCAACCTGGAGCTCGCGTACGGCACGACGCTCGATGCGGCGACGCGGCGACGCATCGTGGCGGGCGTCTATCGCCACCTCGGCCGCTTCTTCGTCGAGTACCTGCTGTTGCTGGCGCAGCCGCGGCTGCGGCCGCTGACGCGCTTCGTCGCGCTGGAGGGCGTGGCGCAGGCGAAGGCGATGATTGCGAAGCACGGCAGCGCGATCTTCGTGACGCTCCATCAAGGTCACTGGGAGCTTCTGGGTGGCGTCGTCACGGAACAGGTGACGCCGCTGCACGCGGTGATGAAGCCGCTGCGCAACCCCGAGCTGAACGAGCGACTGGTCACGTTGCGCAGCCGGCTCGGCATGGGGCTCATCGAGCGCGACAACGCCGTGGTCGCGCTGTTCCGCTGCCTTCGGCGCGGCCAGAGCGTGGCGCTCTTGTCCGACCTCAATCAGAAGGAGAGCCCGGCCTTCGTCGATTTCTTCGGTGTTCCGGCGGCGACCGTCCGCACGCCGGCCGTGCTGGCGCTGCGCACCGGCAAGCCGATCCTCTGCGTCGCGTCGTGGAGCAGCGGCAAGGCGCTCGATTACCACGCCGCGTTCGCGGAGCCGATCGTCCCCGACCTCACGGCCGATCCGGACCTCGAAGAGGCGCGCCTCCTGCGCGTGTTGAACGGTCAGCTCGAGGCGTTCGTGCGTGCTCACCCGGAGCAGTGGAACTGGATCCATCCGCGCTGGAAGACGCGGCCCGGAGGTCGGCGATGACGGGATCGAATCACGGTGGCGGCCCGATCGTGCGGCAGGTCGACGGTGGGGTTGCGATCCATGCCTGGGTCCGCGACGTGCCGGTCGAGGAGGAGGCGTTCGCGCAGCTCGCGAATCTCGCGCGACTGCCGATCGCGTACGACCACATCGCGGCGATGCCGGACGTCCATGTGGGAATCGGCGCGACGGTCGGCAGCGTCTTCGCCACTCGCGCGGCGATCGTGCCGGCGGCGGTCGGCGTCGACATCGGCTGCGGGATGATGGCCGTGCGTACGAGCCTGCTCGCGCGCGACCTGCCCGATGACCTGCAGCCGATCCGCCACACCATCGAGCGGTCGGTGCCGCACGGTCGCACCCACCACGGCGCGGCGGGTGATCGCGGGGCGTGGCGTGAGCTGCCGCCCGCTGCCGCGGCGGCATGGCAGTCGCTCGCGCCGCCGCTCGCCCCGCTGCTGGCCCGCCATCCGCGCGTGAAGCACTCGCGAGCGGAACTCCAGCTCGGCACGCTCGGCACGGGCAACCACTTCATCGAAGTGTGCCGTGACGAAGGCGACGCCATCTGGGTCGTGCTCCATTCGGGGTCGCGCGGGGTCGGCAACAAGATCGGGACCTACTTCATCGAGCGCGCGCGCGAGGCGATGAGGGCGCGTGCCGGCGAACTGCCCGATCGCGACCTCGCCTGGTTCGATGCGGGGACGCCCGACTTCGACGACTACTTCGCCGCGGTGTCGTGGGCGCAGGAGTTCGCGCGCACCAATCGCGAGCTGATGATGCAGGCGATCCTGCGATCGTTGCACCTCGTGAAGGGGCTGCCGCCGTTCCAGGCCGACCTGCTGGTGGTGAACTGCCATCACAACTACGTGCAGCGCGAAGTGCACCGCGGGGTCGAGCTGCTGATCACGCGCAAGGGAGCGGTGCGCGCTGGCCTCGGCGAGCTTGGGATCATTCCGGGCAGCATGGGAGCGCGCAGCTTCATCGTGCGCGGCAGGGGAGATCCCGCGAGTTTCGAGAGCTGCAGCCACGGTGCCGGCCGGCGCATGTCGCGCACCGAGGCGCGGCGCCGTTTCACCGTGGCCGACCATGCCGCGGCGACCCGCGACGTCGAGTGCCGCAAGGACGCTGACGTCATCGATGAGACCCCGATGGCCTACAAGGACATCGACGCCGTGATGCGCGCGCAGTCGGACCTCGTCGAAATCGTGCACACGCTGAAGCAGGTCGTGTGCGTGAAGGGGTGACGGAGCAAGGGGACGAGTAGCGTGTCGGGCGGCGCGCCGTTTCGGCAGCCCTGGCGCGTCGCCGTGGAGATCGATGGTGCTCTTGCTTGAAGTCGACGCCGCCCAGTACTTCCACAAGCTCTGGGAGAAGCTCCTCGACCCGATCGGCATCATCGGCGTGGTCGGACAGCTCGTCTTTGCCGGCCGCATGGTCGTGCAGTGGTGGGTGTCGGAAAAGCGCAAGAAGAGCGTGGTGCCGAAAGTCTTCTGGCACATGAGCCTCTGGGGCTCGGTGCTCACGCTGATCTACGGCTTCGGCAAAACCGAGCCGCTCGTGATCATGGGGCAGCTGCCAGGACTAGTCGTCTACGCCCGAAATCTCGTGCTGTTGTCGCACCAAAAGTCGGAAGAGAGCCCAACCGTCGACTGAAGGGCGCGCGTTGAAGCTCCGACCCTGGCGTCGAAAGTCCTTTGCCAAAAACGGGTTGTGGCGTCTTCATCGCGCCTTTTTTGACCCCCCTAGACAGCCCTTTCAGTTCGGGATACAAATTCCGCCCGTGCACCAAGCGGTTGTGGTTCGGCGACCGCGACACCACCATGTCTAGCACCTTCATCGAAGTTTGATCGCTAACCGAACGCTTGTGTGCACGGTCAAAAAATGGAAGCGCGGCGGGTCGCCAGGCGGGCGGCCCGCTGTCGTCTCCGGTGGCAATGGCGGGATAGTGCGAGGCTAGCACTATGGACGGTGGGGCGCATTCGGCCCCATGACGAATTCAGCGCTGGCCAGAGTCCGAAAAAGGGGAGGGGCATCGTGATTCAACCTGGGGTGGCGATCGGCACGGCGGCGAGCAAAGGGCAGGACTCGGTGGAGTTGTCGAAGAACGCGTTCACGGTCCTCGAGAACCGGTACCTCAATCGCGACGACAACGGCAAGGTCGTCGAGACACCCGCTCAGTTGTTCCGGCGAGTGGCGCATGCCGTCGCCGCGATCGAATCGAAGTGGGGCGTCTCGGCCGAGGCGATCAAGGAGGTCGAGGACGCCTTCCTGCGCACGATGACCGAGCGCCAGTTCATGCCGAACTCGCCGACCCTGATGAACGCGGGACGACGGCTCGGAATGCTCTCCGCGTGCTTCGTCCTCCCGTTGAACGACTCGATCCCCGAGATCATGGAGACCGCGCGCCAGATCGCGCTGGTCCAACGCGCGGGCGGCGGCACTGGCGTCGACCTGTCGCAGCTGCGTCCGAAGGGGGCGATCGTCAAGTCGTCCGGCGGCACCACCGATGGTCCGCTTTCCTTCCTGAAGATGCTTTCGGCGGTGACGGACGCGATCCAGCAGGGTGCGTTCCGGCGTGGCGCGAACATGGGAATGATGCGGGTCGATCACCCCGACATCGTCTCGTTCGTCGACATCAAGGGCGACCTGAGCAAGGTCACCAACTACAACCTCTCGGTCTCGATGACCGACGAGTTCATGGATCGACTGAAGAACTCCCCGAACGCGCTGCACGTCGTCCGCGACCCGCACAGCAAGAAGGCCGGAGTGCTGCGCAAGAGCACCGGCAGCGCCGTCTACGAAGAGATCCCCGCCGAGAAGCAGGGCGATTTCATGACGGTGCGCCAGCTCTGGGACCGCGTCATCACGCGCGCCTGGACCACGGGCGAGCCGGGGCTGATCTTCATCGACGAAGTCAATCGCCACAACCAGACGCCGCACGTCTTCGAGATGCGCGCCACCAACCCGTGCGGCGAGCAGCCGCTCGGCCCGTACGAGGCGTGCAACCTCGGCTCGATCAACCTCGAACGCTTCTACCGGCCGACCGTGCGCGGCTCGCTGAAGGAGCGCATCGACTGGGACAAGCTGAAGGGCGTCGTGCGGACGTGCATCCGCTTCCTCGATGACGTGGTCGAGGTGAACAACTACCCGACCAAGGAGATCGACGAGGCGTGCCGTTCGAACCGCAAGGTCGGGCTCGGCGTCATGGGCTGGGCCGACCTGCTGTTCCAGCTCGGCGTCCGTTACGACTCGGAGGAGGCGCTGCAGCTCGCTCGCGACGTCGGCAGCTTCATCCAGAAGGCCGCGTGGGAAGTCGGTGCCGAGCTCGCCGAGCAGCGCGGCTGCTTCAAGAACTGGAAGGGGTCGGTCTGGGACGTGAAGCGCAAGATCAAGGCGCGCAACGCCCACTACGTGACCATCGCGCCGACCGGGACCATCTCGATCATCGCGGGCTGCTCGGGCGGGATCGAGCCGATCTTCTCGCTCGCGTTCACGCGCCAGGTGCTGGACGGCAAGAAGCTCTCCGAGGTCAACCCGGTCTTCGAGCAGGCGCTCAAGGACTCGATGAAGAGCGATGACGACTCGGCTGCCGCGATCGACTTCGCCTCTTCGCACGGCTCCGTGCAGGAGTGCGATCTGCTGTCGCCGCACGTGCGCGACGTCTTCCGAACGGCGCGCGACATCGCGCCCGACTGGCACGTGCGCATGCAGGCGGCCTGGCAGGAGAACACCGACGCCGCCGTCAGCAAGACGATCAACCTCCCGTCCGACTGCGATGTGTCGGCGGTCGAGGCGGCGTACATGCTCGCCTACGAGACGAAGTGCAAGGGCATCACCGTCTATCGCGACGGCAGCCGACCGATGCAGCCGATGGCGCTGAAGGACGAGGTCGGCAAGACGCTGAGCGACAAGACGAGCGGGGCCAAGGCTGGCGCCGACGCCAAGCCCGTTTCGGTCGACGCGAAGTTGCCGGCGGTGCTCGCGCCGATCGGGCCGATGCGGCCGATCGCTCTGCCCGAGATCATGCCGTGCGTGCGCGTTCGCCAGTTCACGCCGTTCGGCAACATGCACGTCAAGATCAGCGTCGAGCCGAGCACCGGCATCGAGCGCGAAGTCTTCGCTCAGCTCGGCAAGGGAGGCGATCTCGCCAACTCCGACCTCGAGGCGATCTGCCGCATCGTGTCGCTGTTCCTGCGCTGCAACGGCGACTTCCTGCTCGCGGTCAGCCAGCTCGACGGCATCGGATCGAGCTTGTCGGTCCCGACCAAGGAAGGGCGGATCAAGTCACTCGCCGACGGGCTCGCGCATGCACTGCGCAAGTACCTTGCGGCGAAGCTCAAGTTCGGCATTCGCGGGCTTCTGCTCGGTGAAGTCGACGCCACCAAGGTCGATGACGTCGAGCCCGCGAACGGCAACGGCCACGGCGCGACGCCGGCGGCGGCGCCGGTGCCGCTCAAGCCGAAGGAGATGTTCAAGCTCAAGTGCCCGAGCTGCGAGATCGGCGCGCTCGCCTTCCAGGAAGGGTGCGTGAAGTGCCATGGTTGCGGCTACTCCCAATGCTGAGGGGGAGGCTTGCGGCGGCGGGTCATCGGCGTTGTCGGAGCGCCCATCGCTGTGTCCTTTCGGACACAGCTTCGGGACACTCCTCCTAGCCGCTGACCCACCGGCGCTGCGCCTCCCGTGGTCGGCCGACGGGCCGTGACGGCGAAGGCGAAAGCGAAGACGAAAGCGAAGACGAAAGCGAAGTCGTGAAGTGATGACGGGGCGCTCGGCGAAAGCTGGGCGTCCCGTTTTGCGTTTGGGGCAGCGGTGGGAGCGGGGAGGCGCTGGCTGGCTGCGCCAGCAGCGCGCGAGAGGGACGCGGGGCGCTGGCTGGCTGCGGCAGCAGCGCGCGAGAGGGGGAGGCGAGGCGCTGGCTGGCTGCGCCAGCAGCGCGCGAGAGGAAGGGCGGGGCGCTGGGTGGCTGCGACAGCAGCGCGCGAGAGGGGGAGGCGGGGCGCTGGGTGGCTGCGCCAGCAGCGCGCGAGGAGGGACGGGCGCTGGGTGGTTGGCGGCGGCAGAGCGGGGGCGGTCAGGGGAGGAGGAAGACGCCGGAGGTGGAGGGGTCGACGAGGGGAGCGGTGCCGGTTGCGAGGAGGTGGTGGATCGGGGGGAGGCGGTCGGCGAGGAGGTGGGCGGGAGGTTGCCCCCCGGCGAATCGGAGGAGCTCGCCGTGATCCGTGCCGAGCAGGACGACGAGGTGTTGGTGCTCCTCGAGTGCGGCGATGGCGGTGATCTCGCCGACCGGATCGCGGGCGCGATCGATTCGGCGCGACTCGATCGGGTGGAAGGTCTGGCCGCCGTCCACGCTGGTCCAGAGCGGGGATGGATCGGCCGGGTCGGGCGGTGATCCGCTCGGGAACGCCACCGCGAAGGCGTGCCAGGGCGGCGCGCTCATGAAGGCGACTCGTCGCGGTCGCAAGGACGCGGGCCAACCGGCGACGGGCTTGAACGTGCGAGCGCCATCGTTCGAGCGCAGGAGTTGAGTCGCAGTGCGCGCCAGCCAAAGGTGGCCATCGATGGGATGCGGAGTCGTGTCCAGAAGTGGCGCGTCCGCCGCGTTGAACCAGGGCTGCGGCGCCTGGTCGGGCTCGGTGACGAACCAGCCGCCGCGACCGGCGCTCACCAGCAGTGCCGAGCGCGGGCGGCCCGGAATGCCGACCACCTGCAACGGCGCGCCGGGCGCGATCCAGTCGATCGCTCGCGTCTCTCCGTCGCCGTTGAGCTCGACGAGTGCTCCCGATGCCGTTCCGCCGAGCACTCGCTCGCTGCGGCCGCCGAGCGGCAGCAACGATGCGATCACCGCTCCCGCTGCGAGCGTCGCGCGTAGCCGCGGTCGCCCGGTTCGATCGGACTCGATGAGTTCACCGTCGGCGGTTCCGGCCATCACTCGGCCGCCGGGCAAGCGCACCAACGCCGTCACGGCGACGTCGCTCACCACCGGCGTCAGCGTCCCGGCTTGCCACCGCAAGAGCCCCTCGCTGGTGCCGATCCAGACGACAGGAGCGACGTTCGTCGACATGCCAGCCTCTAGTTTCCGACCCTAGACTCGTGACCTTCCCGTGGGAGTCTCCGTCGATGGCTGCCTCTGATGAAGCGCGCATCCGCGCCGAAGTCGCGGAGTTCCTGTCCTCCGCCCACGGCCAATCGTTCAAGGCCGACGCGGCTGGTACTGGCGAAGTCGCCCGGATGTTCCTCGAAGTGTGCCAGCAGCAGATCGGCGCGCGCATCGACCTGATCGATGAGGAGCACCTGCGCGAGGCCCTGCTCGAGCTGTTGCCGCGCCGGCTTGCACCGGGCGAGCGCGCCTCGGCCCGCGCGCCGGCGATCGTGCGCGCGTTGCTGGCGTGGGCGCACGAAACGCGACCGAATCAGAACAGCTGGAAGCTCGACGGCCTCCTCGATGAGCTCGAACCGAAGTGGCCGGCCCGTCTGAAGGCGATCGGCGGCACCGCGGCCGCGGCGGCCAGCGCGCCGATCACGCGACCGGGCAGCAAGCTCGGCCGCAACGATCCCTGTCCGTGCGGCTCGGGGAAGAAGTTCAAGAAGTGCTGCGGGGCGGGCAGCGACTGAACTCGCTGCACCGCCCCGCCGACGAACCGCCTTCGATCAGAAGTGCCAGGAGAAGACGACGAACATCTTGAGCCGCTTCGACTCGCCGGTCAGTCCCCACAGCGGTTCGACGTTGATCGCGGCGCGCGGATGCGGGATCAACTGGAACGACGGCCCGAGCAGCAGCTCGCGGGTCCGTTCGCGCGGCGCACCCGGCTCCGACTCGTAGGAGAAGTTCGAGGTCGCGCCGACCGAGAACTTGTTGTCGACGATGGTGCGGCTGATCGACGCGGTGATCGCCTCTTCCTCGGTGCGCGAGTCGCGTCCGGCCAGCGTTCGCTCGTGGATCAGGTTGAGGCCCCAGTGCCAGCCGCGCGCGAGTTCGCCGCCGAGCAGCAGCTTCGGCTCGATCTTGTCCGCGTCGCCGTCGTTGAAGATCCACTCGAAGTAGAGGGTCGGGTTGCCCCAGATCTCGTCCCAGTCGGCGAGGGCGTAGCGCAACTCGGCCGAATAGCCGGTCATGTCGTAGGTTGAGTCGACCCCGTTACGCACGTGCGACTCACGCATGTAGAGGTCGAGCTGCATGCGATTGCCGAGGCCGAACTCGAGCTCCTGGCGCAGACGCGTCTCGTCGTCGCCACGGCCATCCTTCTTCTTGCGCAGCTCGAACCACTGCTCGAACTGCACACCACCCGGCGGCGTCTGCAGGTAGACGCGCGTTGACGGGAAGCGGCGGAAGGTCGTCCAGAGCGGCTGGTTGTACTCGCCGACCGGCTGCTCCTCGACGAGCTCGCCGGGGGTCACCGGGACCGTCTTCAGCTGGAAGACGTCGCGTGGGTCGGTCGAGAGATCCTGGCGCGGCGGTTCGGGGATGCGTCCGATGGTCATCGCGTCCTGCGCTGCGGCGACGGTGTAGCGCAGCTCTGGCCACGTTGCGTCAGTCTGCGCCTTCACGGTCGCGGCAGTCGCCGCGACGACGGCTCCGACGATGGCGAACGAACCCACGGACCGACGGACGCTCATCGCGGACTCCTGAAACAAGGGTTTGCGGGGAAAAGTGACCTCAACGGACGACCGGGCCGCCGGTTCGAGGCGGGGCTCGTAAAAAAAAGCGGGCTAGCGCCGCGCCGGGGCCTGACGCAACGACAGCTGTCCTTGCCTCTCCTGCGACTTCTGGTGGAGGGGGCTGTCGGCCGGCGTCAGTTCCGCGGCACGGGCGTAGGCGGCCACGGCGGCCGGCTTGTGGCCGGCCTTCTCCTCGGCTTGCCCGAGGTAGTAGTGGGCGATCGGTTGATCGGGGAAGAGCTCGGCCGCGCGGCGCAGCGATGCCGCCGCCGGCTCCGCCTTGCCCGCGTCGAGGTCGAGCAGCCCGAGGAAGAAGAGCGGCTTCCAGAATTCCTTCTTCGGCGTCGCCTTCTGCTGCAGCGCGCGCGCCTTCTCGAAGCTCGCGCGTCCGCGGTCGCCCTTCTCCTGCGAGAACTCGATCTCGCCGAGCAGGCTGTGGAAGCTCGGCTCGCTGGGGTTGGCGGCGATCGCCTCCTTGGCCAGCTGCTGCGCCTGCCCGAGCTTCGCAGCGTCGCCGCTCTCGAGCAGGCTCGCGGCCTGCGCCTGCTTCTGGTAGGCGGGCGCCTGCTGCTTCATCGCCGCAATGATCTGGGTGAAGCGATCCGATGGACCGGCCGGCGCGCGGAACTGCGCCGGCTGCTTGGCGAGCACCTGCGGGGACGTCCGCCGGATGGTCGCGTCGATGTCGTGGATGCGCGTCTCGTTGGTCGGGTGGGTGCGCAGGAACGCCGGCGTCGAGCTGCCGGCCGCGGCCTCGAGGCGCGCGAAGTACTCGAACGTCTTCTTCATCTCGCGCGGGTCGTAGCCCATCGCGTTCGCGAAGAAGACGCCGCGCTCGTCCGACTCGCTTTCCTGGCCGCGACTGAAGGTCAGCAGGAACAAGGGCGCCGCGTAGCCGGCGATCGCCGAGACGTAGCGCGGCTGATCGGGGTCCTTCTGCAGCATCTCCTCGCCCACGCCGACGACGCCGAGCAGCACCTGCGCCGCGATCGTCTTGTTCTGCTGCAGCATCGAATGCTGGTGCTCGACGTGGCCGAGCTCGTGGCCGAGGATCGCCACGAATTCCGCTTCGGAGCCGAGGTTCTCGAGCAGCCCGCGCGTGATGTAGACGTAGCCGCCCGGCAGCGCGAAGGCGTTCGGCTCGCCGGAGTTGAGCACCGTGAACTTGTAGGCGAAGTCGTCCTTGCGCACCGAGTGGCTCGCCATCTCCTTCACGACGCTCTCGAGGTAGCTCTGCGCGGCCGCATCGGGATAGGCGCCGCCGAACTGCTGCTCGAAATTGGGTGCCGACTGGTCGCCGAGCGCCTGTTCCTCCTGCGTGTCCCATTGGATTGCAGCGAAGCGCTTCTCGCCGGTGACCTTGTCGGTCACGCAGGCGCAAAGGAGCAGGGCGAGGGCGGCGGAGCCGCGGCGCGTGGCGCGGAATGGGCGTCGAGTCACGGTGATCCTCCGGAGCAGTGGCGGCGCGCAGCGACGGCGACGAATCGCCGCGGTTGCGGTCGCGTGGCGGGGGGGCGAGCATACGCCCGAGGTTGGGGCGCGGCTGCGAAGGAGATCGAGTCATGGCGATTCGGCGACCGTTCCTCCTTGCGGTCGCGGCGGCGCTGCACGGCGGCACGAGCGGCTGTGCGCAGTTGCCACCGCCGGAGACGGCGGCGCTGACGGCCCTGCGCGAGCAGCAGAGCCGGCTCGTCGATGAGCTGCGCGCGTTGCGTCTCGAAGTCGAAGCGCTCTCCGAGCTGCAACGTGCTGCGCCGCTCGAGACGTCGGGCACCGCCCCGCAAGCGGTCGCTCCGCTCGCGGCCGATCTCGCGCTGGCGACGCCGAGCGAGTCGCCAATCGAGCTGCCGCACGACGTGACGGCGCTGGAGCCGCCGCCGGAGCCACCGGTCGCATCGAGCGCGCGCCACTGGGTCGACGTGGCGCATCGACTCGTCGAGGAGGCGGACTACGCCACCGCGATCCGCGTGTTGAACGTCGCGGTCGATGTCGACCCCGAGCTCGACGGCATCTACTTCGAACGCGGCGTCGCGCGCCATCTGCTGCAGAGCTACGCCGATGCGATCGACGACTTCGAGCGCTGCATCGTGCGCACCACGCGTCAGGACACGCGTTTCATCTGCCTCTACAACCAGGCTTGCGGACTCGCGCGGCTCGGCCGTCCCGATGAGGCGATCGACAAGTTGCAGCAGAGCGACGCCGCCGGCTTCCGCGACCTCCTCGATTCGTTGAGCACCGACTCCGATCTCGACTCGCTGCGCGAGCTGCCGCGTTTCCGTGAGCTGCTGCAGCAGTTGCGCGAACGCTGAGGGCGATCGATCCCGTGTCAGCGATCTGCGCGCAGCACCTCGCCTACCGCTACCGCCCGTGGCCATGGTCGGCGCCGCGCGTCGCGCTGCGTGATGTCTCGTTCACCATGGAGCGTGGCACGCTGCAGCTGCTGGCGGGGGCCAATGGCGCGGGGAAGAGCACGCTGTTGCGGCTGCTGGCGGGGGTGACCCTGCCGAGCGCGGGCGAGGTGACGCTGCTCGACCACGCGCCCGGCGCGAAGGAGCTGCGCGGTCGCGTCGCGTGGATGCCGGAGGCAAGCGACGCGACCTGGCGGCTCCAGGTGCGTGAACTGCTCGAACTCGCGGCGGCGCTCTACGGGTTCGCTGGCGCGGCGCGACGCGCACGCGTCGAAGAGGCGCTGACGGCGGCCCTGCTCGATCCGCTGGCGAAGCGCTCGTATGCGACGCTCTCGAAGGGTGAACGGCGCCGCGTGGGCATCGCGCAAGCGCTTGCCACCGGAGCCGAGCTGCTGCTGCTCGACGAGCCGCTCGACGGGGTCGACCCGGAGTCGGCCGAGCTGCTGCTCGCTGCGCTGGCCGCCCGCGCGCGTGCCGGCGCCAGCATCCTGCTGTCGTCGCACGTGCTGCTCGATGGGCAGGCCGGCGGTGATCAGCTCTGCATCCTCGACGGCGGCATCCTCGTGGCCAGTGGACCGCCCGCGGAGCTGATGCGAGGTCCGACCGGCGAGCGCCTCGGTTTCGCGCAACTGCTGCGACGCGCGCGAGGCAACGGATGAGGGGTGCGCGCTTCGATTCGCTGCGGCGCGTGGCGGCGGTGGCGCATGCGACGCGGCGCGACCTCTTCTCAGGACGCGGCGTGGCGCTCGCGATCCTGCTGGCCGCGGCGTGGTGGTTTGCGCTCGCCGACCCACGCGCCGCGACCGCGAACGAAGCCGCCGTCCTCCTGCTCGAACGCCGGATGACGTTGTTGGCCGTCGTGGCGAGCGCGGCCGCGCTGTTGGCCGGTGCGCACGCAGCGGGCGAGGATCGCCGGGTCGGATCGTTCGAGAGCTGGCGCATCACGCCGTTGCGCGCCAGCGAGGCGCTGCTCGGCCGCTGGCTCGGCGTGACGTCGGGTCTCGCGCTGGGGGTGGCGCCGCTCTTCGCCTGGATCGTGCTGCTGGCGCCGGGCTGCTTGCGTTCGCACCGCGACGAACTCGCACCGCGACCGCGCTTCCTGCCGCTGCAGATCGAGCGGACGCTGGCGGATGGCTCGCGGCAACGTTGGCAGCGCGGCCCGGCACTGCTCGATCCCGGCGAGCGGCTGGTGATCGACTTCGCTGCGACCACGGAGCCGGTCGAGATCGTGGTGCCGTGGGCGACCGCGCTCCGCAGCGGTGGCGCAGCGCCCGCCGATTTCACTTTGCAGATTGGCGAGCGCCTCTGGCGACCTGCGGCGGGCGAGTCGTTGGCGACCTGGAAGATCGCGCTGCCCGCGGGTCCACCGATGCGCGCCGAGTGGCACTCCACCGCGACCTCGGCCATCGTGCGCGTCGAGCTCGACGAGGTGGTGTTGCGCGGCGCACCGCGCGCATGGTGGCCGACCTTGGTGCGCCTGATCGCGGGCGGCGTGGCGGAGATCGGCTTCGCGGCGGCGCTGGGCATCGGGCTGGCGACGTGGGTTGGCGAGCTGCTGGCCTGCGCCGGCGGCGCGCTGCTGTTGTTGCTCGCCAATTTGCGCGCCCTTTTCGAGGCGGTCGCGAGCGCCGCCGCCGATCCGCACGCACCGCTCGACGAGGGAGCGCGATGGTGGGCCCATCGCTTCGAGCAGCTCTTCTTCGCGCTGCCCGACCTCGTCGCGTTGCGCGCGGTCGAGCGGACCGTCGCCGCGGCGCCCCCCTGGCAGACGAGCGACCGGACCACGTTCGCGCTGGCCGGCGCCGTCGCGGCGGCGGTGCTGTGGTTGGCACGGGCCCGGCTCGCCCATCGATCGCGGGGCGCACCATGAGAGCGCGCACACTCGGATTCGCGCTGGCGTGCCTCGCGTTCGCGTCGGCGTGGGCGGTGCTGCCGGCGCCAGCGGTCGTGGCGATTCCTGGCGCGTCGGCGGCGGCTCTGCTCGGCCCGTTGCGTCCCTGGATCGCGACCGTCGTGCGCCTCCGTTTCGAGGCGCGGCGGCGCGATTCGACCGTGCTCGGCCAGCTCGCGGACGCATGGCGCGTGCTGGCCCTGGTGCCCGAAAGCGCGACCGATTTCGCCACGTTCGGTGGCTGGTTCCTCTTCGATGCGCCGGCGCTCAGCCGTTCGATGGCGGAGCGCGCCGAGTGCGTGCGCGCCGGCTTCGAGATCCTCGCCAGCGGCCGCGAGCTGCACCCGCGTCATGCGCGGATCGATCTCGTCGAAGCCGCGGCCGTGCTCAACTACCTGCGCGTGTCGCCCGAGCGACTCGCCCTCGCGCCGCTTCCGGTTCGCACCGATCCCCTGGGTCATGCGTTCGAGCTGCTGCGTCGCGCGCTGCGCCATGGCGCCGAAGCGCCGCTCGAACGCGCCCTGATCGTGAGCGAACTCGCCGCGGTGATCGAAGCACTGCTTCGTGACGATTCGCGCCCGGCCGGATCGCGCGCGGCAGTCGGCGCTGCGGCCGACGAACTGCTGGCTGAACCAGGGCTCCCCGAGCTGCTGCGCGCCGCGCTCGTGGCCGCGCGTCGAGCGTAGACTCCGCCACCGCATGCACTTCCCGCTCCTCCTCGCCGTCGCCTGGCCGTGGTCGCTCCTCGCTTGGGTGGGCGTGGCGTGGGCCGCAGTCGCAGTGCTGCTGCTGCGAGTCGGACTGCTGGCGCGCAGTGGTGGCGAGCTCGCCGCGCAACTATCGGCGGCAGGCGAAGCAGCGGTCTCCTGGCGAGCCTGGCGTTCGCGCGCGTCGCCGTTGGCGATCGTTGCGGTCGGCGCGTTCGTGATGGCGCTCGTCGTCGCCGACAGCGGGAGCGGTCGCGCGGTGGCAGCGGCGGCCATGGTCGGCGTTGTGGCGACTCTTGCCGCAAGCGCCGCCGCGCACCACTTCGCGCTGCTGACGACGACACGGGTCGCGGCAGCGGCGGGAGACGCGGCACGCCTTCTGGCGCGCGAAGGGGCGAGTGCGGCGAGCGGCGCCGTGCGTGGCCTCGCCCTGCTCGCCCCCACGTTGCTGTGCACCTTCGGCTTCGACGCGACCGCCGCGATCGCGCTCGCGGCGGCGGCGACGCTCACCGCCGCGGCGCTCGCCAGCGGTCGCTCGGAGAGTGGCCTGCGAGCGGCGGTCGATGGCGCCCTCGAAGCGGCGGCGCTGCAGGCCGCGTTCGCCCTGGCCGCGCGCGACAGCGCGGCGTTGGCGCTCGGGCTGGCGACGTTCGCGCTCGCGTTCGCGTCGTTGCCGTCGCGCCTCAAGTTTCCGGGCGCGCACCTCGTCGAGCTGCTTCCTCTCGCGATCGTGCCGCTGTTCGCTTCGTCGGTCGACGCCGCCGACGGCGTCGCGCGCATCACCGTCCCGCTCGTCATCGGCTTTGCGCTGATGTTGGCGCTTCGCGCCACTGGCCGTTGGTTGCGCGAGCGGTCGCTGGCCGATCCGTCCGCGATCGGCTCGCGCAGCCGCGCCGGCTGGCTCCTCGCGTGGCACGGCGCGGCCTGGATGGTCGCCTGGCGCGTGGGGGGCGATCGAGCGCTGCCGTGGGTGGCGTTGGCGGCGATCGGGTGCGGCTCTCGTTTCGGCGAACGCTTCACCCAGACCGTGGCGCCCGACGAGGCCGCTGGCGCCGCCGCAGAGCAGGCGCGCCTGGTCGACGATCACGGTCGCTGGTTCCTGGCGTTCGCCGGGTTGCTCTGCCTGTCCGGCGGCGGCGCGAGCGGCGCAGCGCACGTTCCGGCGGCGGTTGCCTTGGGGGCACTGCTGCTTGGCGTGTTCGCCGGCGAAGTGCTCGCGGCGTCGCTGCGGCAAGGGGGCGCGCCCGACGCGATCTCGACGCGAGGGGGGGCGCGCGCCATGATCGCGCCCTCTTTGCTGTCGGTGGGCGTGGCGGTCGGGCTGTCGAAGCTCGCCCCGGCGCTGCAGGGCAGTGTGGTCGCGGGGATGCTTGTCGTCAGCTTCCTCGCGGTGTTGCCGGCACCGCTGGCAGCCCGCGAAGGTCTGACGCGAAGCGACCACGGAAGCGAGGCTCGACTCGTCGCGCTCGTGCCGTGGTTGCTGGCCTTGGTGTTCCTCGCGCTCGCGGCAGCGCCGCACGGAAGGTAGGACGATTTGGATTCGCTGGAACTCGCACACCGTTGCGCTGAGATCGCCATCGACAAGAAGTGCGACGACATCCTGCTGCTCGACGTGCAGCAGCGCACCGTGATCTCCGACTACTTCGTGATCGCGTCGGCCAAGAACAAGCGGCAGCTGCGCGCGGTGGCCGAAGGGCTGGCGGACGAGGCGGAAGCGATCGGTCGCAAGACGCGACGCGTCGAGGGCAGCGGCTCCGATCGCTGGGTGCTGCTCGACCTCGGTGACGTGGTCGTGCACTTGTTCGACCGTGATGGCCGCACCTACTACGACCTCGAGTCGTTGTGGGCCGATGCCCCGCGCATTCCGTTGCGCCGCCGCCCCGCTCGCGCGACGAGCTGACGCGCATCCGTGAGCTAGTGTTCTGGAACAGAAGTTCGCTTCCACGAAACCGGGCGCTCTTTGCGCCATGCTTCGTCTCGCCTCCTCACCCACTGCCACGGAAGTTGCTTCGTCGGCACTCCTCGCCTGACCCAAACATCGCCTCGGTCCGTGTTCGCGAACTTCTGTTCCAGGACACCACTGTTCTGATCCCGAAGCTCGGGATCAGGACACGAGTGAGGCCGCGCAGTCGGACGCGGCGGAGCGAGCCATGAACAGCAGCCGCAAGCAGGGCGCGGGCGCCGGGTTCACCCCCGCGATCCTCGATCGCATCGCGCAGGCGATCTTGCAGGCGTTCGACGCCGGCCACGGCGGGTTTGGCACCGGCCAGAAGTTCCCGCACCCGGAGGCGCTCGACTTCGCGCTGCTGTGGGCCGAGAAGACGGGCAATCCCGCTTTCCGCGAGATCGCCCAGCGATCGCTCGCTGAGATGGCGCAAGGCGGGCTCATGGACCCGGTGGAGGGCGGCTTCTTCCGCTATTGCGCGACGCGCGACTGGCGCCAGCCGTGCACCGAGAAGCTGCTCGAGACCCAGGCGGGGTTGCTGCGCAACTACCTCGAAGCGTGGCAGCTCTTCGGTCGCGACGAGTTCCGCAAGGTGGCGCAGAAGACGCTCTCCTATGTCGAGCACCGGCTGCGCGACGCGACGACCGGCGGCTGGTTCGCAGGCCAGGAGGCGGACGACGGCTACTACGCCTTGCCCGAGCGTTCGCGTGCTGATCGCAAGCCGCCGCGCGTCGAGAGCGTGGTCACCACGCGGTCGCTCGCCGCGACGATCTCCGCGTTCCTCAAGGCGGGAGCCGTCCTCGGTGATGAGAGGGCGACCCGGCGCGCGCTCGAGGCGATGAACTTCCTGGTCGATCGGCTGATCAGCCACGGCCAAGGCGCCTACCACTCCATCACGCCGGACGGCAGCCGTCAGATCCTCGGCCTGGTCGCCGACCAGGTCTTCGCGGTGCGAGCGCTGCTGCACGCGATCCAATTCGCCGGCCGCAACGAGCAGTTGCCGCGGGTGGAAGAGCTGATCGACCTGCTGCAGAAGAAGGAGTCGGCGCAACACGGCGGCTTCTCCGATGTGCGCGACGATGCGCCGCACTTCGCGCAGTCGCGGCGACGTCAGGAGGCGCTGCTCGAAAACGGCCTTCTGGCCGAGGCGCTCCTGCGCGCGAGCTGGCTGCTGGCGCGTCCGCAGTGGCGGACGCTGGCCGAGCGGACGCTGGGCGCGTTCGCGTCGGACTATCCGCTCTACGGCTACCACACGGCGGAGTACGGTCGCGCGGTCGAGCTCTTCTTCCATCCGCCGCAGTGCATCTTCGTGGTCGGCGCGACCGAGGATCCTCGCCGCGACGAGCTGCTGGCCGTGGCTCGCCGCACCTACGCGCCGAGCAAGCTGGTGCTCGCTCTCGATCCGGCTCGCGAGCAGGAGCTGCTGGCGCGGCACGGCTTCGCGGTGGTCGCTCGCGCGGTGGCCCACGTCCTGGTCGCGGGTCGCGAGCTGGCCGCGGTGGAGGAGCCCGCGCAGCTGCCGGCGGCGATGGCGACCGCGGATCGCGCGCGCGCCGGGTTCACGGCTTGAAGTAGCGCTCCGCCAGCAGCTTCGCGACGGTCCGATTCGCCGCGCCATTGGGGTGGGCGTCGAGCAACGCGACCCAATAGGTGCCGAGGTTGGTGTCGGGCGCGAACGCGTCGGATAGACGCACGCACGGGACGCGCAGTTCGCCGCACAGCGTGGCGCAGGAGTCCTCGATCGGGCGGAACGGGTTCTTGTCGATGCGCGTCATGAACGGGTAGATCGCGACCCGGAAGTCGATGCCGGCGGTCGCGCACGCGTCGCGCATCTCGGTCAGCGCACGGCGCAGTCGATCGACACCGACGCGCTCGTGCTGGCGCAGGACCGACTCGACGTAGCCGTCGAGCTGCAGGCCGGCCGCGCGCAGGATGCCGCTGGCCTGCACGTTCAACAGCTGCAGCAACGGCGAACCGAGAGGGAAGTCGGCAAAGGCGTCGATGGTGGCGTCGACCGGGATCTCGGTGCGACGATGCGCGTCGCAGACGTCGTTCGCGACCATGACGTAGATCACGCGCTGCGGGGCGAGAGCGACCACGCGCTCGCGCACCATGGTGGCCACGTTGTCGGCGTTGTAGGCCGGGATGCCGCAGTTGATCACCTGCGTGGATTGGCCTCGGCTCGCCAATTCGTTGGCGAGCGCATGGGCCAGCGTCTCCGCTTCCGGGCAGCCGTTGCCGAACGTGACCGAGTCGCCGACCAGCGCGACGCGCAGCACGCCCGCGACCGGGGCGGGCAACTCGTCGCCGCGCAGGCCGATCGAGTTGATGCGGACCTCGACGCCTTTGTAGACGGTCGTGCGGCCAGGAAAGAGCTGATGGGGCAGTCCCTTCACCGTCGCCGTCATGAACGGCGTCGTGCCGCACGCGCCGACCTCGCGGCGCAGGCGCCAATCGACGGCGGCGAGCGTCGCGGCCGTGCTCGCCAACACGAGGCAGACTCTTCCAAGCCATCGATGCGTGCTCATGGGAGGGCTACGCTAGCAGCCGATGCGTGTCGAAAGCGATGAGCGCGAAGTCGAGATCCCCAAAGCGTGGGCGGACGGTCGCGCCGCGCTCGTCTGGTTCGCGCTGGCCGCCACGCTGCGATTCCTCGCGCTCGGTCGCTTCAGCCTGTGGGGTGACGAGGTCTACAGCCTCGAGAACGCGCTCGACATGTTCGGCCCGCGGATGCAAGTGGCCGATCTGGCGTTCCCGGTCTTCTACACGCTCGAACGGGCGATTCTCGAGCTCACCGGCCTGGCCGTCGCTGCCCCCGATCCGCAGGCGCTGCAGCTCGCGCTGCGCCTCCTGCCGGCGCTGGCGGGCAGCCTCGCCGCGGCCGCCGCGTTCCGTTGCTCGCGCGGCTTCCTGCGCCGCGAGGAGCGCCACATCTTCGCCGCGCTGGTCGCCTTCTCGCCCTGGTTCTTCTACTTCTCGCAGACGGCGCGCTTCTATTCGCTGGTGCTGGCCTTCTGCGTCATCGCGACCTTCGAGTTGATGCGATCGCAGCGCGAAGCGAGCTTTCGCGGCGCGCTGCTCGGCGTGATGTGGGTCGCGCTGGCGATCGGCACCCATCCAACGGCGGGGCTGTTGCTGTGCGGCGAACTGGCGGCCGCCGTCTCGCTCGCGCTGCTGCGCATTCGACCGCTCGGGCGCGCGTTCGTGCCGTTGGTGGCGCTGCCCGTGCTGATGGCGGTCCCGGCGTTGTTGTGGCCCGCGACGATCCGCGACACGATCCTCTTCAAGCTGCAGGCGGAAGACGCCG
This sequence comes from Planctomycetota bacterium, assembly GCA_031409275.1. Taxonomy (GTDB): domain Bacteria; phylum Planctomycetota; class B15-G4; order B15-G4; family SIAN01; genus SIAN01. The sequence goes on along the minus strand of JANNXA010000009.1, from coordinate 52,115 downwards.
CGGTCGAGTCGCTCGGCGGGCTCTTGCTGGGAATCGGTTGGAACGTCGGGCCGGTGATCGGGACGCTCGGGGTCCTCGGCTTGCCGACGTTGTGGCGTCGCGATCGCGAGCTGACGCTGCACGTCGTGATCGGCGCCGGGCTGCCGACCGCGCTCATGCTGCTCCTCGCCGCGCTCGGCAAATCGGTCGAGCAGCGCTACCTGATTGCCGTGGTGCCGTTGGCGCTGATTCCGGCGGCGGCGCTGATCGGCGAGGTTTCGACGCGACTGGCACCGTCCCTGCGCGGAGCGCGAGTCGCGGTGCCGTTGCTGGCGCTGGCGGCATGGGCGCCGGGCGTCGCCTCCGAGCTGATCGATGGCAATCGGCACGACCTCGCCGGCGCGTTGCGATTCGTCTCCGAACGGATCGAGCCAGGAGATGGCGTCATCGCCGAAACGCATGCGCTGGCGCGCCGCTACTTGCCGGAGAGTCTCCCTGACTCGCAGCTGCTCGAAGCGCCGCCGCCGTCCGGATCCACCGACTGGCGCCAGTACGCGGCGATGTGGGCCGGCTGCGCGCGACTCTGGGTGGTGATTCCAGCCGACTTCGAGGAGAAGAACGACGCGACCCGCTCGTTCGAGCGTTGGGCCTGGGAGCAGGGGACCATGGTCCGCGAGTTCTGGCGGCCGCGACTCGACTACCACCAGAATCGACTGCGCGTCTTCCTCATCGATCCCAAGCAAGCGACCAAGTGGCACGCACGCTGGCTCCCGCGCGACGACTGAGCCCGGCGCCGGCTCAGCGTGCGTCGGTCGGCAGCGGAATCGTGCGGCCGTGCTTCTCCGAGCGCGCCGTCAGCGAACGAACCAGTCTCAGCTCGCTGCGATGCTCGGGCGTTTCGATCAGCGCCAGCAGGTGGTCGGCGGTGAGCGGCACCGTCGAGTCGCCGCTGACCGTGCCGTCGGCCTGGACCTGGTGGGTCGCCTCGACGAGCAGCGAAGCGATGCCCTTCCGCTTCAGGAACGCCGAGAGCCACGGCAGGAACATGCGCGACTCGTTCAGCAGCGGGAAGGCCATCTTCAGCTGGCCCAGACCCCATAGCGCCGCGCGTTCGACCACGCGGCCGCGGCGTTCGAGCTCGCAGATCTCGTCGTAGAGGTCCTTCATGAACTTGCCGGTGGAGAGGTACTCCGGCGCGAAGGAGACGAAGTCGAGCCGGTCCGCTTCGTCGCCGAACCACTCGCGCGCGACCGCCTGCAGTTCGTCGCGCGTCTCCCGCAGCGAGATCAGCAGGCCGTTCTTGCGGCCGGCCAGCAGGAAACGCAGCGCGAGCCAGTGCGCCGTCGTCGCGCGCGAAGGCGGCCCGACCAGCCCGCTCACCGAGCCGTGCGGCACGTGCAGATCGGCGATGCCGAACGGGATCGCGGGCGGAACGGCCGGCCGCTCGAGCTTCGACTGCTCGTAGTCGAGGTGCGACAGCAGGGTGGGCACGGACGGATAGACGTGGATGCCGGTCGGCCGCTCGCCGCGGCCGCCGAACAGCACCCCTTCGTTGCGCCCGACGATCGAGAAGTGGTGCGCACCGCGGTAGTAGAACTGGTGGCGCGCCTTGGCGATCTCGATCGAGCGTTCCTTGAATTGGTCGCCGACCTGGTGGTAGCCGAGCTCGATGATCACGTCGGCGGCGTACTCGGCGGCCGTGAAGATGGCGCGGTCGGAAGTGCCGCCGGGCGTCTCGACCACGAAGATGCCGTGCAGGTGGCGCGCGGCGAGCTGCTGGCGGATCGACTGCAGCGCGCCGCGAGCTTGCGGGCCGTCGTCGAACGCGTTCAGCGAGATGTTGTCGATCGCCACGAGGCGCGGAACGAGCGGGTTGCCGGCCGGCGCTGCGGCGCTCGACAGTGCGGCGAGGTCGCGGTCGAGCCGTTCGAAGAGACGGCTGCCGCCACGGACGAGGTCGCCAGGCGACTCGCGCAGCGAAGCCAGCGCGAGGAAGCGTTCGGGCGCCGGCGCTGGTGGCGCGAACTCGTGGATCTGCGCCGAGTGTTCGGGACTCTCGAGCGTCCCCACGATGCGCCGCCAGCTCGACTGCAGGCCGTAGAAGTCGAAGTCCTCGCGCAGCTTGGCGTGCAGCTCGGCGGGGCTCTGGTCGAAGCTGTAGTAGAGGTGGCAGGTCCCGCGCTCCGTGGCCGCACCGAGGGTGCGGACGGCGAGTTCGAGGGCGAGGTGGGTCTTGCCGGTGCCCGGCCCACCGAGGATCACCAGGAAGACCGACCCTGGCTGGGGACAGCGCAGACCGCCGCCGAGCAGCAGGTCGAGGCCATCGATACGGGTGGGCAGGCGCTGGTAGGGCGACTTGGCGGAAGGCATGGGGCGGGATCATAGGGTGGCGCGGGTGCTCGCCATGAGCCCGGCCCAGCCGCTCGCCGATGAGCGTGCGGCGGGAGGCGCGGTCGACGGTGGGCGTTGGGCTCTGCCGGGCCTCCGCGCATGATGTGCCGCCTTCGCCGGACGTGGGGCCGCCACCGCCTTGAGCTATCGCGACGTCATCGTCTTCATCGCCGTGTTCGCCATGCTTCCGCGGGCGTTCACCAAGCCGTTCTTCGGCCTGCTGCTTTTCACGTGGCTGGCCTACATGCGGCCGCAGGACTTCTGCTGGGGGTTCGCCAAGCCGATCCGCTACTCGCTCTATTGCGCGATCCTGATGTACTCAGGCTGGTTCTTCCACGAGCACCGGAAGTTCACCAAGTTCGCCACGCCGACGCGCTTCATGGCCGGCCTGTTCGTCTGCCTCTCGATCTCACTGCTGATTGCGCGGCGTGATCCCAACGACAACCAGGTCACCAAGTGGTTCGACCTCTGCAAGGTCTTCCTGGTCACCTTCTTCACCGTCGGCATGGTCGACAACCGCGACCGCTTCGAGAAGATCGCCTGGACCATCGGCCTGTCGCTGGGCGTCTTCGGCATCAAGTACGGACTGCACGGGCTCCTGCGTGGCGGGCGCATCCTGCAGGGGCCCGGCGGGATGATGTTGGACAACAATGACCTCTGCCTCGGCATGGCGATGAACCTGCCGTTCCTCTTCTTCCTGGGCCGCAGCGCGACGAAACGGTGGCTCAAACGGCTGTGCGTCGTGGCGTTCGCGCTGACCTGCGTGGCGGTGGTGTGCACGCTCTCGCGCGGCGGCTTCCTCACGGCTTGCCTCGTCTGCCTGCTGATCTTCAACAAGATGAAGAAGAGCCTGCTGCCGTGGTTCATCGCGGGGTTCGCGCTGCTGCTGGTCCCGGCGATCCTGCCGGAGGACGCGAAGGAGCGCCTGGCGACGCTGCAGAACCCGGAGGAGGACGGCTCGGCGGCCGGGCGCCTCTATGCGTGGAACGTTGGGCTCAGGATGGCGGCCGCCAACCCCTTCTTCGGCGTCGGATTCGAGGGGTTCCTGTCGAACTTCCGTCGCTACGACCCGATCCAGGTCCGCCTTCGCACCGGCGTGAAGACGGTCCGCGTAGCCCACAACACCTACATCCAGGTGTGGGCGGAACTCGGCACCTTGGCGCTGATCTGCTTCCTCGGGATGCTCATCTCGACGCTCTGGATGCTGCGCAAGACGCGCCGGGAGGCGATGCGGCGCGGGCCCCAGGCGCAGTGGATCGTCAGGTTCACGAACATGCTCGAGATCAGCCTGTTGGCGTTCATGTTCGGCGCGATCTTCCTGAGCCGCGCCCACTTCGACCTGATGTACCACCTGGTCACGCTGACCACGGCGCTGCGATTCATCGCGCTGAAGGAGTTCGAGCAGATGGAGGCGCTGCCGCAGATCCCGCCGCCCGTGTTCGGGGCGCGTCCGTCTCCGGCTGCACTGCCCGGCCCCGCGCCGGCGCCCGCCTTCGCCACCGGACGCTGATCCGGCGCTGATCCAGCGCGGATCCAGCGCGGATCCGGCGCGGACCGAGCTCCACCCTCCTTCAGAGCGTTCGGCTGCGATCCGGCCGGAGTCGTTTTCCGATCGCTTTCGTCGTCATGGGGTGAACTCGCGCGCCCACATCGGTCGATTCCTTGCGCAGCCCTACGGAGGCAAGCAGTGATCGACTACCGCCGACTCTTCTCCAATCGACGCGCGTTGCCATGCATGCTCGCGGCAGCAGCGCTCACCATCGTCGGCATGAGTCTCACGCGCTCGGCCGATCAGGCGGAGGCCGCAGTTGGCGCCACTCCGAGGCGTCCGCACGCGACGCTCGACGACACGGCGGCCGAGAAGGCGGCGTCGACCTTCCGGCTCGACTCGAAGTGGCGCCTTTCCGCCGCCTCGTGGGATCTCGAGGACACCGAGGGCGACGCGAGCAGCGCCGACGGCGACGCTGCGGTGGAAGACGCCGGTCCGTTGGCCAAGAACTTCACCGGCCTCGATGTGGCGGTGATCCGATGAGCGCCGTCGCAAGCCGCCCGCATCGAGTCGCACGGCGCCGCCAGCGCGGCTTCTCGCTGCTCGAAGTGATGCTCGTCTCTTCGATGATGTGCACGGTGCTCACCACCATCGGCGTCGGCATGCGAGCCGGCCACGCCAGCAAGCGCGAGATGGAGCGGCGCGCGCAGTTGACCATCGTCGCCGGCGAGCTGCTCGATCGCCTGTTCCGGATCAGTTACGGCACGTCGACGCCGAGCGCCGCCAGCAACGCGCAGCTCACCGAGCTGTTCGATGCTGACAGCGACCTCGGGACAGCGACCCTCGGCGGGTTGCGGACGGCGGCTGGCGCCACCGGCTACCAGTTCGAGATCGATGACTTCCCTTGGGGCGGGCGGTTCGAGGTGCGAGTCGACGCTGACCTGAATGGCGACGGCGACGAGAGCGACGCGCGCGAGGGGCGAGCCGACCTGCTGCGCATCAACATCCTGTGGGATGGCACCTTGATCCTCGAATCACTGCGTTCCGCGCCCTGGAGTTCGCAATGACCGCGATGCCGATCTGCCTGGTCGTGGTTGCCGGCGTCGGCGCGACGATGACGACGTTCCTCGGCCGCGCCGTGGTCGAGCAGAACCAGGTGATGAAGGAAGCCGCCGCCGAACGAGCGGCGTGGCGCTCGATCGGGGAGATCGAGCTCGCGAAGAACGTCATCCTCAACTCGAGCTACACCGACGGTCGCAATGACGCGATCCTCGCGGCGATCGCGAGTGATCCGCCGCTGATCGCGGGGACGCCGGTGGCGGTCGAGGTGGCGGGCCCGGCGCGTTGGTACCGCCTGAGTTCGACGAACGACTTCGGCACGGCGATGGGCGCGGCCAACTGCCTGATCCGAGATGGCATGTCCTACACGGCCTACAACTACTACGTCGAAGCTCACAATCTCGGCATCTCGGGCAAGCCCAAGGGGCGGATCTTCACCAACAAGACCCTCGAGTTCTACTTCGCCGGCGGTTCCTACGACGGCGAGCTCGGCGCAAGCGAAGGCTTCGTCTACAAGAACGGCGCCACTGCGGCGAACACGACGTTCCTGCGCGGTGCCGATCCCGCCGCGGCGTCGAAGAACCTGCTCTCCAAGATCAGCTTCCCCGGCATCAAGGCGAAGGCGACCTACGTGGCGCCTGCCAACCTCGTCGCCGAGGTTGCGCTCAACAAGACGACGTTGCAGGTGAAGCTCTACGCGAAGGATTCGGTCCAGGTCGTGGCCGTGCAGAAGACGCGGTCGGTGCAGATCGGCACCCAGCTCCAGTGGGTCACCAAGACGAACTACCGCTACGAGTGGCAGTGGGTGAACACGAAGAAGACCCGCAATGTGTGGGTCGACACGACCAGCACGACCTCGGGCGGTGGCACCGACCTCGGCGGAGGTGGATCGACCGGCTACTGGAAGTCCGAGACCTACTACGAGATGGTCTGGACCAACGTGAAGATCGCCAACGGCACCTACCAGGTCCAGGAGCTCGTGCCGATCATGGGCACCGAGACCTACTGGGTGAACCAGAACCAGACCGTTGCCGGTGCGCTGCTGTCGACGAAGAGCTACCCGATGTCGGGGATCTTCTACTTCCCCGGTGACGTGCGAAAGATCGGTGGCGACGTGAACGGCAAAGTCACGCTGGTCACCGAATCGAAGGCGACGATCACCGGCAACCTCCGCTACATCGACGCGCAGAACGACTACGCCTACCTGAACGGCACGGTGGCGACCGGCGAGTATGTGTCCAACCCGGCGTTCAATCGAAACCATGCGTTGGGGATCATCGCCAAGGGTGACGTCGTCTACTCGCGCAGCGCTCCGACCAGCCTCGAGATCAACGCCAACCTGATCTCCGCCACTGGCACCATCGCCATGGACGGCATCGTGCTGAGCGCGACAGGCACGCCCTCGCTCAGCGGTAGCGCGTCGGTGAAGAACTCCATTCGACGCTTCGGCAGCGTCATGTGCCTCAAGCGGCCGGTCGCGACGCTGATCGATGCCGCCGGCACCGTGACCCACGGCTTCAAGGCGGGCGCCTCGGTCTACGACCAGGGCGCGCTCAACGATCCGCCGCCAGGATTCCCGAACGAGGAGATGCTGAACGTCCTCGAAACGGTGCGCTTCAACACCAGCCACAACACCGGCGCCGGTGCCGGCGTTCCCGATGCTGGCGTGACGGCGCTTTCGGGGTTGGCGACGTTCGATGAGGTGCGGGACTGGACGACGCAGGCGCGCTTCAACTGGGGCGCGACCGACCTGAAGAAGGGCACCGAAGATCGACAGATCGAACGCATCGATCCGACGAAGATCGACGCCACTCGCCGCGGCATCACCGGCACCCGCACCCGCACCGGCAAACTCGGACAAACGGGCGGAATGTGATGGCAACGACCGCCTTCCCTCCGAATCGTCGCGCCAGGCGTTCCCGCCAAGGCGGCTTCACGCTGCTCGAGGCGGCAGTGTCGTGTGCGATCCTTGCGCTGGTGATGCAGACGGCCGTCTCGGCGACGATCGTGATGACGCGCAGCGGCAAGTTTGGCATGAGCGAACTCGAACGTGGCGCCAAGGCCAAGCAGGCGCTTCAGCGCGTCGTCAATGAGCTGCGCAACAGTTCGCGCGACAGCGACCTGCTGGGCGTGCCCTACATGAGGGTCACTGGCAGCGCCGGCGACGAGAAGCTGACGTTTCGCCGCGTCGCCTCCTTCGGCACCAACGGCGCGGAGGTCGTGCCGATCTGGTCGACGCCGATCGAACTCTTCCGCAGCCAGGGCCAGCTCGTTCGTCGCCAGGACAACGTGACCATCCCGGTGGTCTCGCAGGTGGAGAGCCTCGACTTCGAGATCGACCCGCTCGGCCGCGTCGATCTGCAGATCGGATTCAGGCGCGAGGTTGCCGGCGCCGCCGGCGTCGTGCAGCACTCGCTCCACCACCTCCGCGTCTCGCCGCAGCGCTGAACGGACCGCAGGAGCTTCCGATGAAACCAGGTTGGATCACCACGTTGTTCGCGCTGTGCGCCGCGGGGCCGATGGTCGCCACGGCGCAACAGGTCGCACCGAAGGCGCCGGCCTCCAAGCCGGCCGCGAAGCCCGTTGCGAAGCCGGACGGCGAGCCCGCCGACGCGCCGGTCGCGCCGGTCGCGCCGGAGTTCACGCCGGCGCAGATCGAGGCGCGCTCGCTCGCCTATCAGGCGATCGCCTGGTTCGAGAAGGGCGAGTGGAAGCGCGGGGACGAGGTGGCCGCCAAGGCGATCGAGCTCGATGTCGCCTACGAACTGCCGTGGCGCGTGCGCGGCTGGTGCGCCGTCTCGTCAGGCGACGATCAGAAGGCGGTCGAGTGGCTGCTCCATGCACTCAACCTCGACCCGGCCAATGGCGAGGTGCAGTTGATGCTGGCCGGCTGCCACCGCCGCCTCGGCGAGTGGGGAGCCGCCAAGGACCTCCTGGCCGACTTGATGAAGCGGAGCGGGCCGACGGTGGCGATCCTCGTCGAGCTTGCCGATTGCTGCGCGGGTGAAGAGGACTGGAAGGGTGCGCTCGTCCTGCTGGCGCAGGCGCGCACGCTCGCGCCCAAGCAGCGCGACCTCGTCGATCGCGTGATCGACGTGTACGAGAAGTCCGAGGACTGGAAGGCTGCGATCGCCGAGATCCGTTCGCTGCTTGCGGCGGCCCCCGGCGAGGCGTCGCTGCGCTGGCGCCTCATCCAGGGGCTTTCGAACGCCCGGGACTACGCCGGCGCGGCGCTCGAGCTCGAGGAGGCGGCGCGGATCTGGAAGGACGACCCGCAGCCCCACCAGGTGCTGATCAGCCTCTACCGCGAGGTCGTGCCCGACGCGGAGAAGCTCGATCGTCACGAGACTTGGTTGAAGGAATGGAACCTGCGCCGCCGATGAGGCCATTGCGACCCGACTCGATCCCAGAGGAAGTGACGGCGATGGGCAACTCAACACATCTCGAGCAGCGCAAGACGATCCTGATCGATCGTGACTTCCAACTGAGCTTCATCGGCCGCCTCGGCGGCTTCCTGCTCTTCTATCTGCTGCTCTTCTTGATCATCGCCATCGTGGCGCCGGTCGTCTTCACCTTCCTCGGCGACCCGCCGGAGTGGGCGCTGATGGAGACGGCGTTCCGCGTCGAAGTGCTGATGCGACTGGTGCTCGCGCCGCTGGTCTGCACGTTCCTGTGCCTCTTCGCGCATGGCGTGCTGGAGACGTTTCGCATCGCCGGCCCGAACTTCCGATTCAAGGCGGTGATGCGCGACCTGTCGCGACTGCGCCTTCCGCGCGGCGTGCAGGTGCGCAAGAGCGACCTGCTGCAAGACACGGCGGCCGAGTTCCATCAGGCGCTGGTCGTGCTGCACGATCAGATCGCGGCGGTCCGCGCCGATACGCGGGTCGCGATCGAGAAGGCTCGGCTGGCGATCGATCCCGCCGGAGGTCCCGCAGCGCGTGACGCGCTCGCCGCGTTGGCCAAGGTGGAGCAGCAGGTCGGCGCGTTCGAACTGCTGAGCTGTGCGCCGATGTGCACGCCGATCAGCAGCGGTCCGGGCGAGCGGCCGATCGAACCGATCGTCGTCGCTGCGAACGAGGAGCACGCCGCCCGCTGAGCCGCTGCGACCCGTCAGCCTGACGCGCGGAGGGAGACGAAAGACGTCGACCTCCGCGCGGCGTTTCAGCCGCCTTCGACTTCGCCGTCTTCCGCCGCCGCCTCGCCATCGGCGCCCGCTTCGTCGGCCGCCGGCGCTACCACCTTCGCCGGCATCGAGCGCAGCGCGACGAGCTTCACCTGCCGCCGACCGCCGAAGAAGTTCAGCAGCCCTTCCTCGAGCGGATGGAAGCCGAGTGCTTGCGCGCCGTCCGCGGAGTGGCGGAACACGAGGCCGCGCGGCGAGATGAAGCCGACGTCTTCGAAGCGTCGGTCCTGGATGCGGTAGCTTCCTGTCGGCATCGCGCGCTGCAGCACCGTCCCGTCCGGAATGGCGTCATAGGAGACGAGGTAGCCGACTGCGGTGCCGTCGACGAAGATCTCCTCCGTACGGCTGTAGGGATCGACCTCCCAAGGCTGTGCCGCCGCCCGCGGGGCCTGATCGTCATCGGCGGCGTTCGTGGCGGAGCAACCGCTCAGCATCGAACTGCCCAGCAACGAACCGCCCCAGATCAGGGCGGCCAGGACGAAAGGACGGCGCTGGCTCATGGAAGGCTCCGGGAAGATCGAGGCGGAGGATCGTAGGTCGAGGCTGGCAGACCGGCAACACTGCCGGATGGAGAAGCGCCTCGCTTCGACGGAGCGACCATGACGCGGATGCGGGAACTGCTCGGCCCCGGAGGGCCCATCGCGGCGCGCTATGGGGCGTTCGAGGAACGCGAGAGCCAGATCGCGATGGCCGAGGCGGTCGATCGCGCCTTCAACGATCGGGCCCGCCTCTTCGTCGAGGCGGGCACCGGCACCGGCAAGACCTTTGCCTACCTGCTGCCGGCCTTGCTCCACGCCGACCTGCCCGACCGGCGGGTCGTCGTCTCCACTTGGACGCGCAACCTCCAGGAGCAGCTCGTCCTGCGCGACCTGCCGTTCCTGCGCGAGATCCTCGGCGTGCCGCTCGAAGCGGCGCTGGTGCAGGGGCGCGAGAACTACGTCTGCCGCCGGCGCGCCGAGCTGGCGATGCGCCGCACCGACCTGCTCTTCGAATCGCCGGCGTCGGCGCGCGAGCTGCAGCGCCTGGTCGGGTGGGCGGCGACGAGCGCCAACGGGACGCGCAGCAGCCTCGACTTCGAGCCGCGCCATGAGGCGTGGGCGGCCGTCCGCGCCGAGCGCGGCAACTGCCTCGGTACCCGCTCGCCGCATTTCGAGGCGTGCGCGTGGCAGGAGGCGAAGAAGCAGGTGCGCGACGCCGGCGTGCTGGTCGTGAATCACGCGTTGCTGCTCGCCGACTTGAAGCTGAAGCGCGGCGGCGGGGCCGTGCTGCCGCCCTACTCGTTCCTGATCGTCGACGAGGCGCACCATCTCGAAGAGATCGCCTCCGAGCATCTGGGCGGTCGCGTCTCGCGCGCGTCGGTGCTTTCGGCGCTGAAGCAGGCGCAGCGAGTGCTCGACAGCCTCGAAGAGGGGCAGGGGGATGCGGCGCATGGCGCGTTGACGCGTGCGCGCTTCGCGGCGCAGGACCTCTTCGATCGCGCCGCGCGCTTCGCTGGCGCTCGTCTGCTGGCGCCGTTGACGACGCCGGTCGCGCTGCCGACGGCGCTGGCGATGGCGTTGCACGAGCTCCACGATCGGCTCGCGGCGCGCGCCGAGCGCGAACGCGACGAAGCGCTGCAAGGCGACCTCGTCGCGCGCGCCCGAGTGCTGCAGGAACATGCCGAACAGGTGGCGCGCGCCTTGGCCGGCAGCAGCGCCGAAGAGGTCACCTACGTCGAGCGCAGCGACGAAGGCGGCGACGTCGCCCTGTGCGCGGCGCCGATCGACCCCGGCCCCGTCCTCGCCAGCGAGCTGTTCGCGCCGCTCCAGTCGGTGATCCTGACCAGCGCGACGCTCGCCGTGGCGCCGCCTCCCGATCGATTCGCGTGGCTCGCGCGCGGTACCGGCATCCGCGATGCACGCAAGCTGGTGCTCGCGTCGCCATTCGACTACCGCCGGCAGGCGCGCCTCATCATCGACCCGCTGCCCGAGCCAACGCAGCCGGAGGCGTGGCTCGCCGCGATGATCGAGCGGCTGCCCGGCCACCTGCAGCGCAGCCAAGGCCGCGCTTTCGTCCTGTTCACCAGCCGGAAGACGATGGAGGCGGTCGCGGCCGGCACGCGCGATGCGCTCGATCGCAGCGGGATCCGACTGCTGGTGCAGGGCCAAGGGCTGCCGCGCTCGCGGATGCTCGAGGAGTTCCGCGTTTCGCAGCCGGCCGCGTTGTTCGGGCTGGCGTCGTTCTGGGAAGGCGTCGATGTCGCCGGCAGTGAGCTGTCGCACGTGGTGCTGACGCGGTTGCCGTTCCCGATGCCGGACCATCCGCTGGAGAAGGCGCGCAGCGAACGCGCGCAGAAGAGCGGCATCGACCCGTTCCAATCGCTGTCGCTGCCGAAGGCGGTGCTGCGCTTCAAGCAGGGCTTCGGGCGGCTGATCCGGCGCAAGGACGACACTGGAATCGTCACCGTGCTCGACGCGCGCATCATCCAGCGCAACTACGGGCGCGTCTTCCTCGAGGCGCTGCCCGATTGCCCGAAGTTCGTGCTGCGCGATGGCGAGGAGGTTCCGCTCGGCGGACACGAGGAGGCGCCGTGGTGACGGGTCACGCTCGAGCGCGAACGGTTCGAACGGGAGTCGCCATCGGCATCTGGCTTTGCGCCGTCGACGCCAACGCCGCGCCGCAGGAAGCGGCGACGACCGCCGCACCGGCACGCACTCGCGAGGAACGCTGGAGCCGCTTCCCGGTCTTCGTCTGGTTCCACGGCGGGCCGGCACCCGGGCCACTGCCGTTCGCGACGCTGACGGCTGCGGGCCTCGGCGGCTGCAACGTCGAAGCGAGCGATGACGCGCGCGAAGCGTACGCGGCGGGCCTCGACGTCTATGTCGACCACCTCGCCGGCAAGGGCGACCTCTTCCTGCGGCCTCCCGTCTTCGAACGCGATCGTGCCCGCCTGAAAGACGATCCACTGCACTTCCGGCCGCAGCGACCGAGCGGCCTGTGCGACCCGAAGTTGGCCGCCCGTCTGCTCGATCGCGTGAACGAAGGCACCCAGCGCCATCGCGCCGCATCGCCGCTCGCCTACGTGCTCGACGACGAGCTGTCCGTGACTCGCGGCGTCAACCCGATGGACTACTGCTTCGCGCCGGAGACGTTGGCGGCGTTTCGCACGTGGCTCGCGCAGCGGAACGGCGACGTCGACGAACTGAACGCGCGCTGGCAAAGCCGTTGGCCGAACTTCGGCGCGATCGTGCCGCCGACCACCGGCGAGGCGCGCGCCGCCGCCGAGGACGTCGCCCTGGAACGGCTCAACCTCGCCGCGTGGAACGCCCACCGCGAGTTCATGGAAGCGGCGCTTTGCGGTCGCCTCGTCGAGCTGGCCGCGCGCGTGAACGAGCTCGATCCGGGCGCTGCGATCGGTTTCACGGGAGGCAGCTTCCCGTCGGCGTTCGGTGGTTTCGATTGGGGGCGGCTGGCCCCGGCGCTCACGCTCCACGAGCCGTACGAAACGGGCGCGGCCCCGGAGCTGGTCCGTTCGCTGGCACGTCCCGAGGCCAGGCTGCTCTCGACCCTGTTCGTGCCCGATGAGCCGCGCGACGACTGGCAGCCGCGCGAACTGCTCGCTCGCGTCGCGCGCGGCGACGACGGGGTCGTGGCGTGGTCGAGCGGTCCGCTGCTGGACGATCCAGGCGCGGCACTCACCGCGGCCGGACGCGAGCTGGCCCGATTCGTGGCGTTGGCTCGCGAACTGCGCGCGCAGCAGAGAGTCACCGCCGCGGCGCCGCCGCGCGTCTTCATCGCGTTCAGCCAGGCGGCCGCGCGCGCCGGCTGGATGGTCGATTCATGGGCCGACGGTCGCACCTGGCCCAACCGGCTCACCTCCTACGAGAGTGATCACGCCTCGACGGCTGCGGCTCGCGAAGGCTGGGTCGAGCTGCTGCTGGCGCTCGGGATGCCGTTTCGCTTCTTCGATGAGCGCGACGGGTTGCCGGCGGAGGCGCTTGCGTCGCCTGCCGCTTGCGTCGTGGTGCTGAGCGAGGCATTCGCGTGCGCTGAACCACTGGTCGCCGCGCTCGAGGGATTCGTGGCGGCGGGGGGCAGTTTGATCGGTGATGCGCACGCAGCACTCTTCGACGGTGAGTTGCGCGGTCGCGATGGAAAGGCGCTGGCGCGGTTGTTCGGCGTCGAGCGGAAGGGGGGCCGCACCCTCTCCGATCTCGAAGGAAGCGTCGCGATCGACGCGAAACGTCGGCCGCCGCTGCGACTCGCCGTGGCGGAGGGCGACGCGTTGGCGGCGCGGCCCGGGACGCGTCGCAGCGAGATCGGTTTCGAGCGGTTGCTGGCGGAAGGGCGCACGCTCTACCTCGACGCGCGCATCGGTGGTTGCGTTCGCGGCGAGCCGGAGGAAGCGCGGGCGGCACTGGCGGCGACCGCCACCGCGCTGCGCGAATGGCTGGGGCGGCGCGAGGTGGCGTGGCCCTATCCGGTGGTGGACACGTCCGCGATCGGCCGGGTCGAGTTGCGCGAGCGACGGCGCGGCGGGGAGCGCGAGTGGTTCATCGTCCCGTCGCCGCGGCTCCTGCGACGCGAGCGTTTCGGACTCTCGCTGGAAGGCTCGTTGCGCGCGCGCGTCGATCTGCGTGGCGATGCGACGGCTCGGCGCGCCACCGAAGCGTCGCCGGAACGAATGGAGATCGAACTCGGACCGGCGGGCTGCCTGGTGATCGCGCCGCAGGTTCGCGGCGAAGGCGCGCCGCGCTGACCGTTCGGGGCGCAGCTGGGCGTTGAGGCTGCAGCGCGGCCGAAACGAAAAGACCCGGCGGAGAGCGTGATGCCCTCCGCCGGGTCGTGCGATCAAGTCTCGCCGCGGCGGTCGCGGCGCAAGCCTCTCCGCTCAGAAGCGGGTGCTGAAGGCCAGGTAGCTGTACATCATGTTGCCCGCGTTGCCGGTCAGGTCGTGGAAGCCGTTGCCGGCGAAGAAGTAGCCCATGCCGACTCCCACCGTCGTCGACTTCGTGCATTCCATCGTGTAGGTGAGGTCGAGCTCTTCGCCGAGGTCCTTGTTGCCGAACCCGCCGGCATCGGAGGCGTTGTAGCCGGCGAAGCCTGCGCTGCTCGAGGCGCGACGGTTCCAGTGGTAGCCGAGGGCGAGGTTGCCCTCGCCGACGTCGAAGCTGGTGCCGACGTTGATGTGCTGGATGTTCGACCAGCCGAAGAGATCGGTGACGCCGAACCAGCCGTGCAGCGACGGATAGAGCTGGACGAAGTTCTCTTCGGGGCTGTCGCCGCCGGACGCGTAGTCGTAGGACGCATGGAAGCCGTCGATGAACTCGACGTCATGCGGGCGGAACGCCGCGCTCGCGTGCAGCGCGTAGGTGCCGAAGCCGTAGTTGTGCGTCCGATTGCCGAAAAGCTCGCCGAACTGCGTGGCACCCTCGGCCTCGAAGTTGAGGCCTTCCCAGTCGGGGCTCATCCAACGCGCGCCGTAGGTGCTGAAGCGCGTGCGCTCCATGCCGGCGGGGTAGTTGAAGTCCTCGAGCTGGAAGAAGTACGCGTCCACCGTGCCGAGGTCGCGCGGCGAAACGGTGTAGTAGAAGCCGTACAGGTCGGCGTTGTTGACCGGGTTGTTGCCCGGGGCCGCCGGAGAGCTCGGCAGCAGATCGGTAACGCCGCTGTTGTCGTTGTCGCTGAGGCGCAGGGCCACCAGGGTCCAACGGCCGGTCGCTTCGCCGAGGTCGTTGTCGAAGCGGAAGCCGTCGAACGAGGTCCGCGAGAGGCGCCAATCGTCGTCGCCGAGGATGCGCTCGGCGCCGAACTCGATGCGCTGGCGGCCGGCCGTCATGTCGACGCCGGTTCCGTAGAGGTCGCCGACGTGGAGGAAGACCTCCTGCGCCGAGATGCTGCCGCCGGCTTCGGTCGTGGTGTCGTCGGTCAGTCGATTGGCGCCCGTCGAGCTGTCGAGGCCGCCCTGGGTGTCCCTGCCCCAGATGTCGCTGTAGTGCAGGTTCAACCGGACCGAGGTCTTCTCGGAGACGCGCGCATCGAAGGCGAGCTGCGCCTCGGTGCCGAACGACAGGACATCGTTGTTGCCGCCGCCGGTGTCGAAGTTCCCCCAGTAGTCGGCGCGGGTGTGCACGAGGCCGCTGATGTCGAGCCCGTCGAGCCCTGGCGCACTGATGTTCAGTCGGCGCGGCTCACGCAGAGCCTCCACGGGGCTGTTGCGGACGGCGCCGTCGAGACGAGTGTCGAGACTCGTCGCCGGGGCGTCGCTCTGCAGCGACCGCAGCTGCGCCTGCATCGCATCGACCTGCTTCTGCAGATCGGCGATCGTCTGTTCGCGCGTCGGGACGCCTTGTCCGAACGCCAGTGATCCAGCACCGAGTGCCAGGATCGACATCGCACCTGTCGTACGCATCAACTCTTCTCCTGTTTCGAAAGTGCCTTGGCCCGACGTCCGCCGAGTGGGTTCCCAAGCGACGTCGCGCGACCAATTGCCGAGGCCCTTCACGCCTTCTGGGCGCTTGGAAAAAACGGCCCGGAGCCCGGACCGTGACGCTTCTTCCTCCCGATGCAGCGAGCCGTGCCAGCACGACTCGGCCTGCCGCCGCGCGTTCGGGTCGCCACCCGGACGCGAGCGCTCGATCGTTCCCATCTGCGGAGCGCTCGCCTAGCGCCCTGCAGCAGCTTCTTCATCGCGTGCCCCTCGGAGCCGTTCTGGCAAGCCGTGGGGCGCTGTGGACGGTGCGACGTACGAAGTGCGCTTAGGATTCCGCCGGGGAACGGCAAGTCAACAGTGCGTTCGTCCGGGATGTTCCTGATACAGATCGCATTCCGAACTATAAAAGGTTCTAAAACAGCACCGACCCAGCCGATCTCAAAAGCGCGATCGTGGGCTCGCGCCGAATCGGATCAAGCCGGTCGCGGAGTCGAGCCGAACCGTGAGCATCCTTCGACGGAGCCGCTGATGACTCGTCCGGCTTCCGGCCGACCCGACGTCTTTCCACCGCGTACGGTCCAACTGGCCATCAGCGCGTCGTTGGTCGTGATGCTGGCGGGGCTGCTTCTGCCGAGCGTTCGAACCTGGCACCTCTGGCGCACCGAGCACGAGGCGCTCCAGGCGATGGCCCGCATCGCCGACGGCATCCACCGATTCATGGCCGATACGGGGCTTCCGCCGACCCGTGGCAAGAGTGGCGATCCGCGGGTGCTCTACCGCCTGCTCGGTCCCGGCCTGATCGCCGAGCGGACCTACTACTACGCCGACGAGCACCAAGGCAACCTCACCGATCATCTTGTCGCCAACCGGCCGCAAGGGGCGGGGCGCGAGGGCTACCCCAACTGGAAGGGGCCCTACCTCGAACCGCTGACCGCCGATCCGTGGGGCTACAGCTACGTCGTCGTCGTCTACCCGCTCGCGAACGACGACGACCGCGACTGCATCGTCATCTCCGCGGGACCCAACGGTCGGATGGACGGCAGCTACAGCTCGCCGCGCGATGCGGTCGCCGCTGGAGATGACCTCATCTCCGTGGTCATCGACAAGGGCCCTCGGAACCGCGCGCCGGTGCGCTGACGTCGAGGCGCAAGGCTTTCCGTTGATCGCGCGCAGGCCAGCGCGCAGTGGCGCGGGCGTCGCAGTCGATCTTGCTCATGGAGGGGCATCGTTTGGCGCCATCGCGGCGTCGGAGGGGCTTCATGGCGATCGAGCGGCGCAAGCATCCGCGGAGAGCGCTGGCGCTCCAGGTGCGTTGGCAGCAGGTCGACCTGACTGGACACCATCCAGCGGCGGCGATCGATGCCGCTGAGATGCGCGGCGCCACCTCGTGCGACTTCAGCGATGGGGGCCTTGCGTTCCGCGTCGAGGCCGAGTTGGCCGTCGACAGCGCGCTGGCACTCGAGATCGAGCGCGGGTTCGGTGGACCGCCGCTCTCGGCGCTTGGCCGGGTGGCGCGCTGTGCACGGGTCGAAGGCGGCTACCTGGTCGGCGTTGAGCTCACCTGGGTCGAAGCGACGCAGCTCGATGTCGCGCTCCAGGCGCAGCCAGAGAGCGCCTGGAGACTGCTCTGACGCGACGCCTGCCTGTCGCGCCCGAGGGAGCCGCCGCCGCTGACCGCGCGTCGACTCTGGAGGAGTCCTCGTCTCGCGCGCTTGACACTGCACGATTGGCGACCATTCTTCCTCCTCGCCCCATGTCCACCTCTCGCACCATCCTGAAGAACGTCGGCAGCAACTCGCTCGGCTACGCGATCAACGTCGTCGTCGCCTTCGCGCTGACCCCATACGTGATCGATACCCTCGGCAAAGGCGCCTACGGCATCTGGTCGCTGGTGGTCTCGTTCGTCGGCTACTACGGGTTGCTCGACGTCGGCATCCGTTCGGCAGTCGGTCACTACGTCGCGACGTACCACGCAAAGCGCGACGAGGAGCGAGTCAATCAGACGCTCAGCACGGCGATGGCGCTCATGCTCGGCGTGGCGCTGGTGGCCGCTCTGGTGTCGTGGTTCGCCGGCGATCGGCTGCCCGATTGGTACCGCTGGATCAACGAGCTCAAGGCTGCGACGGGCGAGAACGTCGTCGACACGAAGTCGGCTCTCGACAATCCTCAGACCTTGCGGATCGTGGTCTGGGTGATGGGGGCCGGCTTCGCGCTCTCCTTCCCGATGGCGCTCTACGGCACCGTCATCTACTCCGTGCAGCGCATCGGCATCCAGAACGCCATCGGCATCAGCCAGGTGCTGGTGCGCGCGGCGCTGACCTGGTGGGTGTTGCGCGCTGGCCACGGCTTGATCGGGCTGGCGTGCGTCGCGATCGGTTGCAACGTGCTGGGCTGGATCGCGTCGATCGTCTGCGCCTACCGCGTCCTGCCGTCGCTCTCGCTTTCGTTCAAGCGCTGCACGAAGGCGGCCGCACGCGAGCTCTTCGCCTACGGCGGCTTCAACGTCCTGGTCAACGTCGGCGACACGGTGCTGCTCTACACCAGCGGCTTCGTGATCATGCAGGCGCTCCATGACGAAGTCGCGGTGGCCTACTACGCGGTCCCGGCGACCACGCTGATCCCGTACTTCATGCAGATGGTGCAGTCGGTGACGTGGTCGTTCACGCCGCACTTCACCGGGCGCTTCGCGATCGGCCAGATCGACGATGTGCGCCGACTGCTGCGGAGCGGCACGCGCGGCGTCACGCTGCTCGCCGCGCTGATCGCCGGCGGGATGCTCTTCCTCGGCCAGGAGTTCCTGTCGATCTGGATGAAGCCGAGCTTCGTCGCCGGCGAGCTCTTCCCGACGTCGGCCGTCGTGCTCACCATCCTGGGCTTCGCGACGTTGATCCGCGCCAGCCAGAGCGCCGGGCGGCAAGCGCTGTTCGCGATGCGCGAGGTGCGCTACCTCGGCGGCCTCGTGCTGGTCGAGGCGCTGATCAACGTCGCGCTCAGCATCTACCTGGTGCGCCGCTACGGATTGGTCGGCGTCGCCGTCGCCACGCTGATCCCGGTCGCGATCATGCAGGGCTTCGTGCAGCCTCGTCACCTGCTGCGCGAGCTCGAGCTCGACTGGAAGCGCTTCCTCTTCGACACCTTGCGCGCGGCGGTCCCGCCGATCCTGGCGATGGGAGCGATCGACGCGCTGGTCGCCGACGCGATCCCCGTCCATTCGCTGCTGACGTTCCTGCTGCGCGGTGTCGTGGTGACTTTGCCGGCGGCCGTCCTCGGGCTCTGGACCGCGACCACTCGCGACGAGCGCGTGCTGATTCGGGCGCGCTTCCGTCGTCGACCCGCGACCTGAACGGCCGGCTCGTCCGGCAGCGTTCGCGTCGCCTCATCCGCCTCCTGCAGGCGACCAGTCCGCGCGCGGCTTGGAGTGGAGATGCGCCGGCGCACGAGACTGCAACGCTTCGATCGCGAAGCGCGCGCGCGCCACCGAGGCCGCATCGGCGTGGAACTCGAGCGATAGCTCGAAGCGCTGCGACGCGCCCGCGGCGAGCCGCATGACGCGGCCGTGCCGCTCTTCGAAGCTGCGCCCGTTCGGATAGTTGGTGGCCGGTTCGAGTCCCGTGACGCAGCCGTCGGCGGGGAGCTGCGGGTTCTTCCAGAGGCTGAAGCAAGGCAGCGCGGTCGCGTCCCACGCGAGGCTCACTCCCTGCGTGCCGCTCGCGCCTTCGAGCAGCACGCGCGTGCGTCCAGCGTCGTCAGCGTGCAGCGTCGCGAAGAAGACCTCCTCCGGGCGCTGCGCCTCGGCCGCGCCGAGTCGGTCCCACTCGTCGAAGCGGGCCGCCGCACGCGCGTCGCGCGGGTGGAGCTCGCGTACCGGCGCCCGCAACCGCGCGCCAGCCACGGCGAGCGGAGCGCCGAAGTTGATGTGGTAGAGCAGCTGCGCGTCGGTCGCCTCGCCGGAACGATTGGTGACGGCGTCGCTCACGTCGATGCGTGGCACGTCGAGGAAGAGGCGTGTCGTCGATTCGAGTCGCAGCTTGCGCCCGAACAGGCGCGTCTCGTCGACAATGCCGTGCAGCGCGATCGAACGGGTCGCGGCATCGATCGAGAGCTGCAGCGTGTGCGCGGGCAGGTTGCCGACGCGGCCGTGCAACCCGTAGCGCAGCCGCCCGCTCGCGTCCCACTCCGGCGCGCCGTTGCTCTCGAGCCCGCAACGGCAGAGCAGCTCGTCGAAGCCGTCGAGCCAGCCGAAGCCCGACGGCTCGGCGAGCGGCACGAACGTCGGATGGACCGGCCCCGCCGCGGGCGCCTGCCAGCCGAGTTCGACGTCGCGCCACCACGCCTTCCAGATCGCCATTCCGCGCGTGGGCACGACGATGCAGCGCCAATCACCGCAGCGCAGTTCGACGACCGCGACGCCCTCGCGCACGCCGCCGCGCAGCACGCTCGGTGTCGCGCTCCAACGTTCGCCATCGAAACGGCCGGATGCCGCCTCGCTGCCCAGGTCGATGCGCCCACTCTGCGGTTCCATCGTCAGCGCCGTCCGATCACGAAGACGCACCACTCCTCCGGCAGATCGGAGCCGGTCCGGTGCCGCAACGGATGGAGCTGGCCGCGTCCGTCGATCGCGTGCTCGAAACGCGACCAGACTTCGCATGACGAGAAGCCGGCCTCATCGAGCGCGTCGCGCAGCTCCGGCAGCGACCAGAGGCGCCAGCGGTAGACGAAGGCATCGCGCTGCACCTGCGCCGCGCCTCCGTGCGCCGGCTCGACGCGGAAGTGGAGCGCGTTCTCGACTTCGTGGGTGATTCGGTCGGCGCCGCGCTGCTCCCAGGCGTAGCGGACATGGCCGCCGGTCGGGAGCTCGCGTGTCTCGCGCAGCGTGCCCGTGGTGAAGGCGCCGTTGCCGCCGTAGAGGTCGCACGCGAAGAGTCCGCCTTTCGAAAGGCGGCTGCGCGCATGGCGCAGGTAGTTCACGAGCGCCTTGCGCTGGTGGAACTCGCCGATCGAGAAGTTGAACGCGACCAGCAGGTCGCAGCGACTCCGCACCGCCTGGACGTCGGCGACGTGGCGGACGACGCGAGTCGCCCGTTTCGCGCGCGCGAGCGGCTCCGGGTCGTGGTCGACCGCGATGGCGCGGCCGTCGGCGACCAGCCGCACCCACGCCCGCGACAGCGCCGCGGTCCCGGCGAAGTCCTCGCCGAGCACGCGCGGGGAGCCGCCGTGGATCGCCCGCAGCAGCCGGACGTCGCGCTGCGGCGTCTGCGTGCAGAGTTCATAGAGCTCGTGGCGATCGAGTGAAGGCGAGGTCGGACGTTTCATGGGCGCGCCATTGAACCGAGATCGCCCGAAAAAAGAACCGGGGCGGCCGCTCGTCGCGGCCGCCCCGGCGCCAATCGTCAAGAACTCGAGCGGTCGCTCAGCTGTCGAGGCCGAGGCAGCCGTTGTCGACCGCGCAGGCGCGGAAGTTCTCGTTGAACGCGGCGAGCGCGTCCGCGAGATCGTCGCAGGTCACGTCCGCGATCTTGTCGCCGTCGATGTCGAACGGGCCCTTGCCGAGCTCGCAGGAGATCGCCGCGTCGCAGAGGTCGAGGAGGTCGCGCACCGTCCAGCCGATCAGGTCCTCGTCGACGCAGCCGATGAACACCAGGTCGCCGATCTTGAGGTCGATGCGGCACTTGGAGCCGTCGTAGATGCCGCCGTCATCGAAGCCGACGTTGAGCTTCGCGGTGAGCAGTTCCGCGCCGAAGCGGAAGCCCGACTCGGACTTGGGGTTGCGGTGGTCGCCCGTGAGCTGGCCGCAGCCGGTCTTCTGCATCAGGTAGTTCTCGACCGCGTTCGGGTTGTCCCAGAGCGTCGAGTAGCAATTGTCGGCGAGGTTGCCGTCCTGGTCGCCGATCAAGATCCCGTTCGGGAAGACGTGCTCGAAGTGGTCCTGGAGCAGGCAGCCAGCGGCGCCGCCCTTGACGCACTCCGTGTTGAAGTCCTCCTGCGTGTAGGTGCAGAAGGAGTCGCTGCCGATGCCGTCGATGATGGTCACCGAGACCATGTTCGACGAGCCGTGCGAGGTCTTGCCCTTGCCCGGGCTGCAGGTGATGAACTGCACATAGAAGATCTGGCCGATGAAGGCCGGATCGCACGGGATCTCGTCGGAGTACGACGCATCCCCGTTCTGGTCGAGCAGGAAGATCTGCTGGAGGATCGGCGGGAAGTCGAGGCAGAGGGTGCCGTAGGTGCCGGCATCGAAGGGGCCATCACCGAGCGACGAGAACAGCAGGATGGTCGTGGCCGGTGGATCGGCGTGCATGTCCGCCGTCACGATGTCGCCGATGGCGACCGTGGACGGCAGGGTAAGGGTGGCGCCGGTGCCTCCGCACTGGCCGAACGCCGGCGCAGCGAGCGATCCGAGCAGCAACGCTGCGGATGGGACGAACGATCGATTCACGGTGATTCCTCACTTCAACTTGGAAAGGGGGGACGGTCTTGCGACCGACGTTCGCCGAAGCCCCTGACCCGGCAAATCGCAGGGACGTGTTACGTGGTTTCCCTTAGGTCGTCAAGGACGCGTCACCACGGCCGATGACGGAGTCCCCGCCGAATGTGGCGTGGTCGCGTCCACCTGCGTGCCAACGAGAAGCGGGCGGCCCCGTCGTGGAGCCGCCCGCAGCAGATCGTCTGGTCAGCCGCTGGAGCGCGGCACTCGATTACGGGATGCCGAGGTAGCCGAGGTTGTTCGCACAGTTCTCGAAGTTGCGGTTCACCGAGTTGAGCGCGTCGGAAAGGTCCGCGATCGAGCAGTCGAGCACGCCGTCGCCATCGACGTCGAGCAGGCCGTTCGGGAAGGCGCCCGAGATCGCCAGGTCGGCGAGCGCGATCACGTCGCGCACGCTCCAGTCGATCAGCACGGGCTTGACCTTCTGCACGAAGACCAGGTCGCCGAGCTTGAGGTCGACACGGCACTTCGAGCTGTCGAACAGGCCGGCGTCGTCGAACGCGACGTTCAGCTTCGCCGCGACCAGTTCACCCGCGAAGCCGCAGGCGTAGACCGTGGTCGGGTCGATCGCGTCGGCGAGCAGCGGGTTGGGGTTGAAGTAGATCGGCAGGAACGTGTTCAGCGCCGCCGCACTGTCCCAGCGCGCCGCGTAGAGCGAGTCTCCGTCGAAGACGCCGTCGCTGTCGCCGATCAGGAAGCCGGTCGGGAACTGGTTGGCGAACTCCGAATCGAGCAGGCAGGCGATGTTGCCGCCGGCGCAGTCCGCGCCCCAGCTCTCCTGCGTGTAGGTGCAGAACGAGTCAGTGCCGATGCCGTCGACGATGGTCACCGCGACCATGTTCGAGGAACCATGCGACGCGCTGCCCTTGCCGGGGCTGCAGGTGATGAACTGGTTGTAGAAGGTCTGGTTGATGAAGGCCGGATCGCACGGGACTTCCTCGGTGAACGAGGCGTCGCCGTTCGGATCAAGCACGAACAGCAGCGAGGTGACCGGCGGGAAGTCGACGCACAGCGTGCCGTAGCTGCCGCCGTTGACTGGGCCATCGCCCAGTGAAATGAACAGCAGCACGGTCGTCACTGGCAGGTCGGCGTGGAGATTCACGGTGACCGACTCACCGATCGCGACGGTCGGTTGGATGGTCAGGGTCGCGCCGGTTCCGGCGCATTGCGCGCTCGCGGTTCCCGATGCGGCTAGAAGCGTGATCGCGGCGGGCAGCAGCAAACTCTTCAAGGCAGAACTCCTCATCACAGGTGACGTTGGGGGGCGACGGGTCGCGCCACGCGACTCATCGTTGGAGGGCACGGTAGGTCCGAGCGCATCTTTCGTCGAGGGGTGCTGGACCAGGCCCTGCTCAGAGCTCGTGAAGCTGCAATGTTCCAAAAAATTCGGGGGCAGCCCGTTGCTCCCGGGCTGCCCCCGACGAAGGTCCTGGTCATTCTTGGTCGTCGGCCGGACTCCTGACGCGATGGTCGGGCTGTTGGTTTTTCACTGGAGCCCGAGGTGGCCGAGGTTGTTCGAGCAGTTCTCGAAGTTGCGGTTGAGAGCGTTCAGCGCGTTGCTCAGGTCCGTCATCGAGCAGTCGAGGTCGCCGTCGCCGTCCACGTCGATCGGACCGACGCCGAACGCGCAGCCGATCGCGAGGTCGGACAGTGCGATCACGTCCCGCACGGTCATTCCGATCAGCTCCGCACAGACTCCCTGCACGAAGACGAGATCGCCGAGCTTCAAGTCGGTGCGGCACTTCGAGCCGTCGAAGAGGCCGGCGTCATCGAAATCGACGTTCAACTTCGCCGCCACCAGTTCGCCCGCGAACACGCAAGCCGGCAGCGTCTTGGGGTCCTTCTCGTCGCTGGTGAGCACTCCGGCCGTCCCGTAGATCGGCAGGAACTTCTTCAGTTTGTCGGACTTCTTCCAGGTCGCCGCGAAGACGCCGTCGCCGTCTTTGCGGCCGTCCGGATCGCCGATCAGGAAGTCCTTGTAGAGGTTGTCGAACTCCTGCTCGAGCAGGCACGCGATGTTCCCGCCGAGGCAGTCATCGCCCCAGCTCTCCTGGGTGTAGGTGCAGAACGAGTCGCTGCCGATGCCGTCGACGATGGTCACCGGAACCATGTTCGACGAGCCGTGTGACGTGCGACCCTTGCCCGGGCTGCAGCTGATGAACTGGTTGTAGAAGGTCTGGCCGATGAATGCGGGATCGCAAGGGATCTCCTCGCTGAACGAGGCGTCGCCATTGGGATCGAGCACGAACACCAGCGAGGTGATCGGCGGGAAGTCGACGCACAGCGTTCCGTAGCTGCCGCCGCTCACCGGCCCGTCGCCGAGCGACACGAACAGCAGCACCGTCGTCGCCGGCGGATCCGCGTGCATGCTCGCGGTGACCGTCTCGCCGATCGCCACCGTCGTCGGCAGATCGAGTCGTGCGCCGGTGCCGTCGCACTGCGCGTGCGCAGCGTGACTCGTCGCGAGCAGCGCGAGTGTCGCGGGAAGGATGAGATGCTTCATGTAGTTGGCCTCGGTTGGTTCGGTCCGGAGAGTCGCTCCAGCGCGGCTCGTTGCGGGGAGGGAACCTAGGCCGGAACTCCTGAACGGTCGAGTGGTCCGCCGGATGGCTCGGCGTCGATCGGAACGAATTGCCGTTCTCGAAGCCCGCGGGGCGAACCGCGATGGAGCGCACCAACGAATGCGAGGGCAGCCCGGGTGCCGGGCTGCCCTCGCGGAGGTCCATGGTCGCGAAGCGGGCGAGCGTCCCCCGCCCTCGGGGGGTCACGGCAGTCCGAGGTATCCGAGGTTGCTGCTGTAGTTGTCGAAGTTGCGATTGATGGCGTCGAGCGCGTTGTTCAGGTCGGCGTAGGTCACGTCGCCGATGTTGTCGCCGTCGACATCGAACGGGCCGGCGCCGAGCGCGCAGGCGATCGCCTGGTCGGCGAGGTCGATCAGGTCGCGCACCGTCCAGCCGATCAGCTTCGGATGCACGCCGGCGACGAGGACGAGGTCGCACAGCTTCAGGTCGATGCGACACTTGCCGCCATCGAAGACGCCGGCGTCATCGAACGCGCAGTTGAGCTTCGCCGCGACGAGCTGGCCGGCGAAGACGCAGGCGGGGAGCGTGGTCGGATCGACCGCGTCGTAGGTCAGCGGACCCGGTCCGCCACCGATCGGCAGGAAGGCGTTGATCGCACGCGCGCTGTCCCAACGCGCCGCGTAGACGCCGTCGTTGTCGAAGACGCCATCGGGGTCGCCGATCGACAGCCCGTTGGGGAAGACGCTGTCGAACCACGTGTCGAGCACGCAGCCCGGGTTGTTGCCGTTGCAGTCGGCACCCCAGCCGCCTTGCGTGTAGGTGCACAGGTCGCCGCTGTGCAACGCGTCCACGAAGGTCGACGCCACCTGGTTCGAGATGCCCTTGTTCGGGCGACAGGTGATGAACTGCGAGTAGACCGTGAGGTCGACGAGCGCCGGATCGCACGGGATGTCGACCTGCAGCAGCGCCTTGCCGCTCGCGTCGAGGCCGAGCAGCACCTGCGCCAGCAACGGGAAGTCGAGGCAGATCTTGCCGTAGCCGCTCTTCACCGGCCCTTGGCCGAGCGACACCATCAGCAGCGCCATCTCGTTGGCCGGTCCGGTGAAGTCGACGTCGGCGACCGATCCGATTTCGATCGTCGCGGGAAGGTCGAGGTGCCAGCCGAGCGCACCGTCGCAGTCGCCAGCCATGGCGACCGCCGGCGCGAGGCCGATCAGGCCCAGCGCAAACGCGGTTGGTCGATTCATGGAACGCATCACTCCAGGAACGCGGGGGATGGAAGGCATCCGCCGCGCGGGTCGCGCGGCCGTGCGCCGCAGATAGCGGCGCCAATGGAGTACCTCGCAACGCGAGCGCGGCCGCCGCCGCTCGGTCGGCTTGGAACAACTTTCCGGCGCGCGCACGCGCCGAGCCGCTTCAGTCCGACGGCCGTTCCGGCTCTTCGAGCATCTCGGCGAGTTCCGCGAGCGCGCGCGACAGCATCGTCCGCACCGCGCCTTCGCTCTTGCCGACCTGCTCGGCGATCTCGGCGCGCGACAATCCGACGACGTGCGCCAGCGAGATCACCTCGCGCTGGTCGTCGCGCAGTCGGTCGAACGCCTTCTCGACCCGCTCGATCTCCTCGCGCTTCATGGCGTGCTGGCTGGGGGTGGAGAAGGTGCGATACGCCTCGCCGAGCATCTGCTCGTCCGAGCGCGACGAGTCGCCCTGGCCGACGATCGGGATGTCGCGCATGACGTTGCGCTTGTCGGCGGCGTAGTACTCGTAGCGATGGAGGATCTTGCGCAGGGCGGTCGTGTAGAGCCAGCGCTTGAAGCCGGTCTCGTTGCCGTACTGGAACTTGTCGACGTGCTCCAGGACTTCGCGGCACACCGACTGCGCGAGGTCACTCTCCGACTCGCGCCGCCGGATCATCGGCCCGGCCCGCATGCGGATGAAGGCGCGCAGTCCTGGCAGGTAGCGCTCCAGCAACTGAGCGACCGCCGGGCGGTCCCCCTGCGAAGCTTGGCTCACCAGATGGCGCGTCTCGTCGTTCATCGAGCGCCATTGTTAGCGCACGCCGGCGCGCTGTCGACAGGTCGATTCCCGCCGCCGGAGCGGCGCTTCCTTCCGGTCGGGCCGGCGCTCAGCCGCCGGCGCTCCGCCACGCCTCGTAGCGCGTCGCGAACGCGGGGTCGCGCCGGCGCAGATTCTCGAGGTCGATCTTGCCGCTGCGGAACATGCAATCGGCGGCGAAGGGGACCTCGGCGAGCCCCATCTTCTGCGACGCTTCCTCGAACCACAGCGTGCTGGCGAACGCCGCCTCCTGGTAGTCATCGACGATCGGTTTGCGCGTCTGCTCGAACTCGTCGAGCGCCGCCTTCACGCTGCCCGACTTCGCGAAGCAATCCGCCAGCGCGATCGAATCCTCCATCGCCAGCTTGGTTCCTGAGCCGATCGAGAAGTGGGCGGTGTGAGCCGCGTCGCCGAGCAGCACGACGTTCTCGTGCACCCAGCGCCGGTTCTTCACCAGCAGGAACTGGATCCACTTGCTGCGGTTGCTGACGAGCGGCGCGCCATCGAGGTCGCGTTCGAAGATCTCGCGCAGCCGCGTGAGCGTGGTCGCCTCGTCGTGCCGATCGAAGCCGGCGGCGCGCCAGGCCGCATCGCCGCACTCGACGATGAAGGTGCTCTGTTCGCGGCTGAACTTGTACGAATGGGCCATGAACAGCCCATGCGGCGTTCGATTGAACGTGAGCGTGAGCCCGGCGAAGGGCTGCGGCGTGCCGAGCCAGATGTAACGGTTGCGGCGCGCGTCGAGCGTCGGCTCGAAGGCCGCCTTCCACGTCTCGCGCACGGTGCTGTTGACGCCGTCGGCGCCGATCAGCAGGTCGCAGTCGCGCTGGAGCTTGCGCGGATCGGGGACGTCGTGGCCGAAGCGCAGGTCGACGCCCAGTTCCTTGCAGCGCTCCTGCAGCAGCCGGTTCCACTCCAATCGCGCGATGCCCGCGAAGTGGTTGCCGCCGATGGTCGTGCGCACGCCGTCGCGCACGATGTCGACGCGATCCCAGGTGGCGACAGCGCCCTCGGCTCGGCGGAAAAGTTCGTCATCGCAGGCGCGCAGCAGCTGCGTCGTCTTCTGCGAGAAGACCACGCCGAAGCCGAACGTGTTGTCGGCGGCGTTGCGCTCGAGCAGCGTCACCTGGAGCGCCGGGTCGCGCTTCTTCATCAGCAGCGCGAACCACAGCCCTGCCGGTCCGCCGCCCACGATCGTGATCTTCATTGGTCGACCGTCTCCTTCAGTTCGGAATGCTGGGAGCGACCTTGGGCGCCTGTCCGCGCAGCACCGAGTTGTCGTTGAACAGACGGTTCTGGTCGATCGCGAGCGGGCGGGAGAGCGCCTCGACGTCGATCTGTCCGCTCTGTCCGTAGGCCGCCAGCGCATTGCCCCAGCACGTCGCCTCGATCGCCGCTTCGGCGATGCCGCGCTCGCGCATGAGCTGCGCCGTCTTGGGCACCGCCAGCGGGTCGGAGACGCCCCAGTCGGCCGAGCTGTCGATGATGATTCGTTCCGGCCCGTAGCGGCGCACGATCTCGACCATGCGCTCGCTGCCCATCTTGGTGTGCGGGTAGATCGTGAACGCCGCCCACGCGCCGCGCTCCAGCACCGACTCGACCGTCTCTTCGTTGTTGTGGTCGATGACCAGCTTGCCCATCGGCACCTTGCACTCGGCGGCCAGGTCGAGGCTGCGCACGATGCCGCGCTTCTTGTCGCGATGGGGCGAATGGACCATCACGACGAGGTCGTTCTTCGCGGCGAAGTCGAGCTGCCAGGCGAAGGCGCGCTCCTCCGCGGGCGTGATCTCGTCGTAGCCGATCTCGCCGACGGCGACGACGCCTTCCTTCATGGCGAAGCGCGGAACCAGTTCCAGCACCTCCTTCGCCAGCGCCTCCTGATTGGCCTCCTTCGAGTTCAGCCCGATCGCGCAGAAATGATGGATGCCGAACTGCGCGGCGCGGAAGCGCTCCCAACCGACCAGGCTCGAGAAGTAGTCGAGGAACGCGCCGACCGTCGTGCGCGGCTGCCCGACCCAGAAGGCCGGTTCGACGATCGCGCGGATGCCGGCGCGCGCCATCGCTTCGTAGTCATCGGTGGTGCGCGACGTCATGTGGATGTGCGGGTCGAAGTAGTTCATCCGGCGGCTCCCGAGGCAAGGCGCTTGGCGAGCAGCGCCGCCGCCGCCGTGCGTCCCGCGACGTCGGGGTTGGTGGCCGCGGCTTCCCGTTCGAGCGAGGCGATCGCGCGCGCGTCGCCTTCGTGGCCGACGGCGAGCCACAGGTCCTGCGGCACCGGCCGGGCCGCGCTGCGACGTTCGTCGGCGAGATCGAGCGCCATGCGGCAGAGTTCGGTGTCGCGTCGCCGTTCGAGACCGAGGATGCGCGCGACCGGTGCGCCGATGAAGATCGCCTTCATCACGCACTGGCGAAAGGCGACGTCGTCGAAGCAGCGCGCCGGGAACGGCGTGTCGCACGCGGTCGCCTCGAACACGGAGCGCATGTTGGAGCGGCACCCTTCGGCGCCGCGCGTCGCGAATCGCTCCGGCCGCGGCAGCAGCGCCAGCGAGCGGTAGAGCGCGCACGCCTCGCCTTCGTCGGCGAAGCGGAACGCCGCTTCCAACGCCGCGACGATGCCGTCGCCGTCGAGGTCGTTTCGCGCGAGCACCAGCCGCGCGCGCAACGCTTCGAGCAGCGTCCAGCGTTCGCAGTCGAGCCCGTTGGCGGCGGCGTGAAGGTCCGCGCGTTCGGTGCGGCTGGGCGCGAGCGGCATGCGGCGAGCGTGGCGCGAGGCGCTGGAGAGGTAGCTGCAGAAGACGGCAGGGTCGCCGTTGCGTGCGAGGTCGGCGACGGTGGCGTTGAGCCACAGGCGTGCTGTCGGGAGCAGGCGTTTTTCGACGAGGTCATGCAGAAGCAAGGTGGCATCCATCTCGGCTGTGGTGCGAAACGGGGAGATTATTGCCTCCGGGGTCGGCGCGGAGGCTGGAGAGTTTCACCTGCGCCCTCCCCCGATCGAAGAGCGCCGCGATCGGATGGCTGGCGAAACCGGAGACGATGGGTACTTGATGGCGCCCGAGACGACCGCCTTCCTCGCCCCCAAGTGGACTCCGATGCACCCGCCGGCGCTCCCGCTCGACCCGCTGCTGCTGCTCGACCGCCATCGCGGCCAGATCGAGCGGCTGGTGCGTCGGCTGGTCGATCCGGCCGATCGGGACGACGTCACCCAGGAGCTCCTCCTCGCGGCGATCGAGCGGCCGCCTCGTTCCGCTTCGATCCTCCCGGCCTGGATTCGCACGACCCTCCGCAACCTCGCCGCCAAGCGACTGCGGAGCCAGCAGCGCCGGCGTCGTCGCGAGGCGGTCGGCGCCACGGCGGAGGCGCTGCCGTCGAGCGTCGAACTCGTCGGTCGTCTCGATCTCGAGGAGCAGCTGCTGCGCGCCGTCCGCGAGCTGGCAGCGCCCGAGCGCGACGTCGTGCTGCTGCGCTACTTCGAAGGCCGCAGCGCCGTCGACATCGCGGTCGCGCTCCACCTCGGCGAAAGCACGGTGCGTGCGCGGCTTGCTCGTGCTGTCGAGCAGATGCGCGCGCGTCTCGATGGCGCGAGCCCGCAAGGCCGTCACGGTTGGGTCGCCGTGCTCGCGCCGTGGGCGTTGCCGCTGCTGCCCTCGGCCGCAGTGGTCGCCGGCACCGTGGCGGGAGGCGCCGCGATCTCCGGTGCGACGAGCTCCGCTCCGATCGCTGCCGCCGCCACCTTCGCGCTGAGCGAGAAAGTGCTGGTCGCCGCCGCGGCGACCTTCCTCGTGCTCGGCGGCTTGTCGCTGGTGCTGCAATCGCAAGCGCGACTCGCGCCGCGCCTGCCGGAATTCTCGGCCGCGGTCGACGCGGCCTCGGCGCACGCCGAGAGCGACGTCGCGGCGCTGCCGATCGAGGTCGAGCGCGTTCCGGTCGCGAGCGGCGATCGCGACGCGCTCCCGTCCGCCGGCGCCGGTCGCGCGCCGGCAACGACGCGGCCGAGCGGCATCCTGCGCCTGCATGTGGTCAGCGCGGCGACGGGAGAAGTGATCGAGGGCGCCACGCTGCGGGCGCTCTCGAGCGATCGCTTCGCCGCCACCGAGTTGCGGCCGTTGACGGCTGAGCTGTGCCTCAGCGCGGGAAGTTTCGATGTGCTCGTGGAGGCACGGGGCTACGAATCGCAGCTCTTTCGGGCGGTCGAGATCACCGCGGACGCCACCCACGTGCTCGGAACCGTGGCGCTGCGTCGCGGCAACGCGACCCTCAACGGTCGCGTGCTGCGAGTGGGCGAAGCGGCCGCGCGGCGCGGCTGGATCGAGCTGCGAGGCGAAGGGCGCGGCCCTTGTCCACGTTGCGGTTCCGTGTCGACCGACGAGGCCGCGACGATCGACGACGCGCTCGGGTGCACCGAGCCGTCGCCGCATCCCGTTTCGCCGTGCTGCGGCTGGTTCTGGGATCGCTCGCTGGTCGAGGTCGACGAGGAGGGGAGCTTCCGCTTCGAGCGGCTCGCCGCCGGCTGGTACTTCGTGCGGCCGCTCGATGAACAGGCGAGGTTGCAGCCGACGGTGGCGGTCCATCTGGAGAGCGGTCAGCCGTTGTCGCTCGACCTCGAACTCGCGCCCGCCGTGGCGCTGCACCTGCGGCTCTTCGATGAAGACGGTGCGCCGTTCACCGGCCGCTGGTCGGTCGATTCGCAGGACGAGCCGCCGCCCGTGCAGTTCGATCTCACCTTCGAGCACACGTCGGTGACGCTGGACGGCGGCACCGATGCCGCGGCCGTCCGCGCGCGCTTCGGCCCGCCGCCGCGCGAGGGGCTCGGCGAACTGGGGCCTCCTGAATCGGAGGACGAGCCGGGTGTCGTCACCCGAGCCGAGGTCAGCGTCGGCAGCGCGCTGCTTTCCCAACTGCGATTCCCGCCCGAGAACGTCCTCGATCGGGCTCGCGTGGACAGCGACACGTTGCTGGTGCCCCAACCGCCGACGCCCGGTTTCGCCGGTTGCGAGTTCACCCTCGCGCGCCTGGCGCCAAACCACTTCGTGCTGACGCGACTGCCGGCAGGGCGCTGCCGCTTCGTCGTGCGTTGCGTGGACTTCGCGAGCGAGCCGTTCGAGGTCGACCTCGCCGATCCGCGCGACTCGCTGCGCGACGTCGTGCTGCGCCCGCGTCCGCATTCGCGCTGATCGCCGCTCGCGCAAGACGCCGCCCCGACGACGCCAAGCGATCGCGGTGATCGCTCGACGCCGCGGGGCGGCGAGAGGGTCATCCGGACGCGGTCAGCGGCAGATGGTGAGGTCGAGTCCGTCCGAGATCGCCACCTTCTTCGTCGCGCCGACGTCGACGACGAGCACCTGCACGTAGAGGTGGATGCCCTCCAGCAGCGGGTCGTTGGGGATCTCATCGACGATGTCGAAGCTGCCCGCGCCCGCGACTCCGGTCGGTCCGGAGAGCGGCAAGGCGACCATCACGTAGAAGGAGCCCGCCGGGTCGACGAGCAGCGCCGCGGCCTTGAAGGGGATCGCCGCGCTCGCGGTGCCGATCGTGAAGAACGCGGTCGCGCCGCCCAATCCGTTGCTGATCTGCAGGTCGACGTTCTGCGAGCCGAGCCGCAGCGGATCGCCGACGCTCGCGATCGTTGGCACGAAGCCGCCGCTGCCCGGAACCGAGCTGCCGTAGTGCACCCCGGTGCCGCAAGGGGCGAGCGTCGTGTTCAGCGTCTTGTCGGCGTTGACGAAAACACCCGCCACCGTCTTGGCGGCGAAGTCGAGCGCCAGCGGCGGGTCGAAGTCGACGCTCCACGTTCCCGCCGGGACGATCACCTGGTAGGTGCCCGTGGCGCTGCTGTTGTCGCCATGCAGGTAGACCTGCACGCCGGTCGCCGCGTCGAAGACGTCGATGTCGACGGCGGCGATGGGCAAGCCGGTGACCGACGAAGTCACGGTGCCGGAGAGATAGAGGCCGTTCGCGAAAGTCAGCGTGCCGAGGTTGGTCGTGCCGGTGACCACCGTGCCCGCCAGCTCGCGCGCCACCAGCTTGTCGGCGGTCGAGGGCTGGAACTGCACGTCGAAGGTGCCGGCTGGAACCACCACGTCGACGAAACCCGTCGCGTCCGTGCTGTCGCCTGGCGTGTAGAGCTTCTCGCCCGTGGTCGGCTCGACGACATCGACGTCGAGGTTGGCGATCGCGGTGAGGTTGCTGCGCTTGCAGGTGGCCGAGAGCACGAAGCCGTTTGGCAGCGTGACGTCGCCGAGCTGCGTCGCGCCGGTGACGCTGGTCGCCAGCAGTTGCTTGGGCGCCAGCAGCGTCCCGCCCACCAGCGATGGATCGAAGAGCAGGTCGTAGGTGCCCGACGGCAGCGCGAACTTGAACTCGCCGATGCCGTCCGTGGCGGAGTGCGGGATGAAGATGGGCGCGCCGGTCGCCGAGTCGACGACGTTGATCAGCACGCCGGCGAGCGGTTGGCCGATCGAGTTGATCGCGCGCCCCTCGACGAGCAGGCCGGTCGGCATCGTGATGGTGCCGAGGTTCTTGGTGCCGACGATGAAGATGTCGTTCAGCTCGGCCGGCAACAGCGCGGCGCCATAGGGCGGATTGATGCGGACGTCGTAGGTGTCGGGGCCGTCACGCACCTCGGTGCTGAAGGTGCCGTTGGCGCCGGTGCCGTCGTTGCGCGTGTTCGACTCCTGCCCGTCCTGGTGGAAGAAATCGAGGTCGGCGCCGGCGACCGGAGCACCGTTGACGTCGACGACGGTGCCGGTGGCAAACGTCTGCGCGCCGGCAAGTGGCGTCGCCAGCAGCACGGCGAGCGGACTCGCAAGCAACCAGGATCGGAAATGCATCGGACTTCTCCTTCAATCGGGATGGATGGGTTGGTTCGTTTCTCGGGTTTCAGAACTTGCAGCGCAGCTGCGCCGCGAAGAGCAGGGCGGGGTCGTCCTTCGCGAAGGCGCTGCCAGGATCGAAGAGACCGGCGACGACCTCGGCGGTGACGTAGCGGGCGCGCCAACCGAGGATCAGGTCGATCTCGCGGCCGAGGTCGCGATGGACTCCGTCGGTCGTCTCGTCGATCTGCGCGCGCAGCGGCTGCGCGACGGCGAACTGCTGGCGGTACGCGTGGCCGACCAGGTCGATCGAGCACTGCCGCCACGGCCGCAGGCCGACGCCGAGCGTGGCGACCTGCAGGTTCGAGAGCTCCGGATCGAGGACCTCGCCGTAGTAGCGGAACGACGTCACGCCGTTCCACTTGCCGTTGTTGTCCTGCAGCCCGGTCTGGCGAAAGGTCGCATCGCTGCCGTCGGGCGAGCGATCGCCGCTGCCGAGCGCGTAGCCCAGCGTCAGCGACGGTTCGAGCGGCGCGTCCGCGACGTAGGTGACGCCGCCGTCGATGGCGTAGCCGCGCAGTCGTCGTCCGTCCGCCAGCCCATCGACGCGCGCCAGCTCGAGCCAGTGGGCAAGTCCGACGTCGGGCTTGGCGTAGCTGCGCAGGCCGTAGTGGAAGGGGCTGAAGGTGTCGAGGTCGCGGCTGCGCCGATCGATGACATAGGCATCGAGGAACCACGCCTCGCTGGCACGCCAGGTCGCATTGGCGATCAGGTTCTGCGCGAACTCGACGTCGTCGGCCAGCGCGTGCGGCATCACCGACGCCGACCCCTCCAGCGAGAGCCGCCCAAGCTCGAGGTAGGCGCGCACGCCGTCGACCGTCTCGTCGTAGAGCCACTCGCGCCGCTCGTCGAGGTCCTGGCGGCCGACCTGCAGGTGCAGTCCGTCGCCGACGACGTCGGGCAGGAAGAGGTAGGCCTCCTTCGGCCGCATGCCGTCGTCGTGCACGTTGCGTCGCTGCTCGATCTGCTGATGCGCCCACTTCTGCTCGACCGACGCCAGCAAGAAGGCGTCGCCCGCGATGCGCCAGAGGCCATGCAGTTCGAGCGTCGCCTGCGACTTCGTCGCGTCGCGTGCGCGCGGGTGTTCGAGGTCGAAGTTCTGCTCGCGCGTGATCTCGCCGGCGAGCTGACCGCCGAGGCGAACCGAATCGCCGAGCGCCAACGTGAACGGGACGAACTTCTGCTCCTTCGCGGCGCGTCGCGCCAGCGGGCCTTGCTCGAAGAACTGGCGCCAGGCGGGCGAATCGGGGGCGACGGTGAGGTCGGCCCCCGGGCTCATCGCGAACGCGAACGGCGCCAGCACGAGGCGTTGCGGCGCCTGCGGATCGCCGTCGATGGCGGTCACGATTCCCTCGACTTCGACCCGTTCCCGCGGCGACGACTTCCGCAACAGCCGGACATGGAATGTCCCGTCGCGCTCGCTCCCGCGCGCGCGCACCCAGGTTCCAGGCGCGAGCTCGAAGGGCGCGATCGTCGCTTTGTCGGCGTCCTCGTAGTCGACGCTCTTCGACAACGACAACGGCACGCCGAGCATGGCCGGACGGCCGTCGGTCAGCACCTCGATGGGGGCGGTGACGTCGATCCCGTCCGCCGGCGTCTTCTCGTCGACCTCGACGGCCGAGGTCGGAGTCGCGACCGGCGCCTCGACCTCGACGCGCAGGCCCGGCGCGAGCACGCGCGGCGGCGCGAACGGGCCGATGCAGCCAGCGATGAGGAACGCCAGCGTCAGCGCGAGGCTTCGCAGCGCGGTCGAACGAGCGCTCGTCATGAGAGCATTCCCTTCGCGGCGACCTGGTGCGCACGCTCGAGTAGCGGCGCGACCAGCGCCTCGTGGCGAGGGCGCAGCGCGTAGACGGCGGCGAGGCGCAGCAGGCTGCCGGCCAGGAAGAAGCGCGCCGGTGCGCCGACACGTCGCAACTCCACGCCGGCCGCGTCGAGCAGCGCGAGCGCTTGCGTGCGGCCGTTTCGCGCCACTCCCTGCAGCTCCCGCAGCACGAAGTGGGCGGCAAGGTTGGCGACATCGAGCGCCAGCGGCCCGTGCGCGACGGTGTCGGCGTCGATCAGCTGCAGCGCGCCGGCGTCGTCGAGGAAGAGCTGCTTGTCGTGGAGGTCGCGGTGCAGCAACCCCTGCGCGCCGAGCTTGCTCGGGCGACGCAGCGCGGTGATCCCGCGCGCGAGCGGCTTCGTCAGCGCGGGGTCGATGCGCGTCGCGAAGTCGCAGGCGCGCTGCAGCGCGTGCTGTTCGTCGTCGACGCCGAAGAGTGGCAGCGAGCCGCCCGCAGCGGCGTAGGCGCTGCCTGCTGCGGCGAAACGGGTGAGGCCGTCGGCGAGCGTCGCCGCCGTCGGCGCCGCGTCGCGGGCAAGCAACGCGTGCAGGCTCGCACCGCGCGCTGCCGCGAAGGCGATGGCGCGCCGCTCGTCGTCGACCGCCGTGACCGCGACGAGTCCCGCCGCTTCGAGCGTTCGCCACGCCGGTGCGCGCACCTTCTCCGCCAGCCGTGCGAACCCTTTGCGGTCGAGCACCTTCCAGTAGCTCGGACCCGCGGCTCCACGCTCGATCACGACCGCGCGCCGGCCTGGTCGCCACGCGAGCGGCCGCGCGCCATCGCGGATCAGCGCGTGCAGGCCCGGCAGGGCGTCGTCGCGCGGGAAGGGTTGGAAGATGACACCCGCGGCTGGCAACGCCACTTCGTGCTGCGAGCGGACTTCGGTGCCGCATCGCACGAAGAGGCAGCCATCCATCGCGCCGCGCAACGGTCGCAGCGCCTCGATCCGGTAGCGACCGCCGAACTCGTCGCCGGGCCAACGCAGCCATCGCTCGAGGTGGAAGTCGCCACCGCCGAGCGCGCCGCTCCAGCCGACGTGGGGCTCGAGCAGGGCGGCAAGCGTCTCGGCGCGCGGCAACGCGGGCGGCACGGCAGTGTTGGCAGGGCGAGCGGCGGAGTTCATGAAGTGGCCTCCGCGCGGCTCGCGTCACGGCCAAGCTGCGCAGCGCGTTCGAGCTGGCGCGCGGTCGTGGCGGCGGCGTCGGCCAGGCAGCGGCGCAGCGGCTCGCTCGCCGCCTGCAGATGGGCGAGCGCGATCCACGGCAGCAGCGCTTCGGCATCGAGCGACACGCCGCTGCCCTGGGCGTAGCCGTCGAGCAACGCGGCAACCCCGCCGTGCGGCAACGCCGAATGGCGCTCGAGGTCGGCGACGAGGCGGCCGAGGTCCTTCGCCCGCGAACCAGGCGCCGCGCGATCGAGGTCGCACAGCGCGACGTGGCCGTCGGCGTCGAACAGGAACTGGCCGGCGTGCAGATCGCCATGGACTCCGACCAGCTCGCCTTCGCGCGGCGACCACGTCGCCACCGCGCGCAGGCTGCTCTGCGCCGCGGCGGCCAGAGCGGGGGCGAGCGCCGCGATGTCGACGACGACGGCACGCGCGGCCTCGAGCTCCTGCGACCAGCTTCGTGGGGGAGTGGTGAACGGTTCGAGCACGCGCTGCGTCGCGGCGTGGAAGCGGCCGACCAACGCACCGACGGCCGCGCATGGGAAGGGCACGCGCTCGCTGGGTGCGGCGCCGCTCCACGGCGCGCCGCTCAGGAGCGTCTCGAGCAGCAGCGTGGCGTCGCCGCTCGCGGAAAGGAGGCGCGGCCATGCTCCCGGTTCGAGTGCTCGGCGCCAGGCGAGGCCGCTGATCGGCGGCGCCGCGAATTCGCGGGC
Organism: Planctomycetota bacterium; assembly: GCA_031409275.1. GTDB lineage: Bacteria > Planctomycetota > B15-G4 > B15-G4 > SIAN01 > SIAN01. Next base: position 14,968 of record JANNXA010000009.1, on the reverse strand, counting down.
AATGGCGTGGCGCGCCACCGTCTCCTCGCCGTCGCGACCGCGCAGGTCGAGGCGCACGACCGCGCGACGGCGCGGCCGGAAGCTCAGCAGCGTGCCGCTCGATCCGCGCGCCCGGATCGCGACGGAGCGGCCGTCACCGAACGGCGCGTCGAGCGTTTCGACGACCCACTTGATCCCCTCCGGATCGAGGAGACGCGGCAGTCGGCGCAATTCGAGGTCGAACGGGAGACGGGCGAGGATCGTGTCGTGCGCGGCGTCGAAGGCGAGGTAGCGCTCGCGCGGCAGCAGCGACGGGTGGAGCGTCTCCCACTTGCGCTGTTCCTGACGCAAGAGCGTCCCGTTGCCGGTCGAGAGCTCGACGTACTCGTGGCGCAATCCGACGTCGGCGTCGACGTCGAGATCGACCTCCCACAGCACGAAGAGCGCTGTGGCTGGCTTGAGGCGCAAGTAGCACGGCCGCACGGCGCGCACACTCGGACCGTTGGCGAAGAGGGTCGCCCGCAGCTCTGCTCCGATGGCGTCGGAGTCGAGAGCGCGCGCGGCGTGCGGGAGCCGGAAGCCGGTCGTGTCGAACTTCGACGTCATCAGCGGCTCCCGTCGCGCGAAGACGCGTCAAGCGGGGTCGCGATCGGTGCGCCGCCCGCGGCCAGCACGTCGGCCACCGGTCCGCGCGCCACGATGCGCCCATCGTCGAGCAACACCGCTTCGTCGAAGAGCTCCGGCGCGCTCACCGCATGCGAGATGACCAGCGCGGTGGCATCGGGGAGCGCCGCGAAGAGCTCGCGCAGCAAGGCGCCGCGCGAACGCGCATCGACGGCTGCCTCCGGTTCGTCGAGCAGCACGATCGCGGGGCGGCGCAGCAGCAGGCGCGCGAGCGCGATGCGCATCCGCTGACCGCCCGAGAGCTTGCGGCCGCGCTCGCCGACCTTGCGCTCCAGCAGCTCGTCGAGCGGCACGGCGTCGCCGAAGGCCGCGGGCAATCCGGCGCGCTGCGCTGCGGCCGCGAGATCCGCGGCGCTGGCGTCGGCGCGACCCAGCCGCAGGTTGTCGGCGATGGTGCCGTCGAAGAGGGCGGGGTCCTGCTGCAGCCAGCCGATGCGCGCGCGCAACGACGCGAGCGTGACGTCACGCACGTCGACGCCGCCGATGTGGACGCTGCCGGACGACGGATCGCGCAGGCGCGGCAGCAGCGAGAGGAGCGTGCTCTTGCCGGCGCCGTTGCGGCCGAGCAGCAGCACGCGACGCCCCGGCTCGACGACGAGGTCGACTCCCGCGAGGACACGGGTCGCGTCGGCGCCGAAGCGGACGCCGACGCCGCGGAACTCGATGCGCGCCGGCGCGTCGGCGGCGAGCGGCCGTGCATCGGCCTTCTCGACGACGGTGGCTTCGACCTCCAGCAGTTCGAGCAGCCGCGTCGCCGCGCCCGCCGCCTTCGCCGCGCGCGCCGCTCGCTGCGAGAGCTGGCGCAGCGGCTTGTAGGTGTTCTTCACGTAGGCGAGCAGCACCAGCAGGCTGCCCGTGGTCATCGCGCCCGACTGCACTTCGCGCGCGCCGAGCCACAGCGTCGCCGCGACGCCGATCGCCAGCGCCAGCTCCAGCGAGCGGGCCAGCCGCGCCTGCAGCTTGGTGCCGGCGAGACCCGACTTGAGGCTCTTGCGATTGCTGTCGTGGAAGCGCTCGGTGAGGCGATCCTCGAGCTGGTAGGCGTGCACGAGGTCCATCGCGGCGAGCATCTCGCCGGTGTGCGACGCGAGCCGCGCCTCGTTCTCGCGCGTCTTCGCGGCGGTGGCGGCGATCTTGCGCTGGAAGAGATGCTGCAGCGCAGCGATCAGCGGCACCACCGCAAGCGCGACGAGGCCGAGCTGCGGCGACATCGACACCAGCACGATCGCCATGCCGACGATCAGCAGGAGGTGGCGGCCGATCTCCAGCAGCGCATCGACCAGCAGCTCGCGCACCAGCGTGAGGTCGCCGGTCAGTCGCAGCAGCAGATCGCCGTGGCGCGTCGCCAGATGGAAGTCGGAGCCGAGCGCCTGCACGTGCGCGTGGACCTCCTCGCGCACGCTCATCACCACTCGTTGTCCTGCGGCGGCGCCGAAGAGCTCGCGTATGAACGCGAAGATCCCGCCGAAGACGGCCAGCACGACCAGCGCCACCGCGCACGCGGCGAGCAATCGTCCATGCGCCTCGGGAGTGGCGAGCCATGTCGGCAGCCATGGGACCTGCCGCGCGCCCAGCACCGCGTCGACGACGATCTTGAGCGGCCACGGTTCGAGCAGCTCTGCCGCGATGGAGCCCAAGGTGCCGACGACGGCCAGCGCGAAGCGGCCGCGCTGCTGCTTCAGGTGGGGCGCGAGGCGGCGCAGCAGGCGGACGTAGAGGCGCGGCGATGGAAGTCGCGGGGCGGCACTCATGCGACGCCTCCAGCGGCGAGCGCCGCGTCGCTCGCAGGGCCATGCCACCAGCGTTCGAGCTCGTCGACGCGGCGATCCCACGAATGCAGCGCCCGCGCCTGCGCCTGTCCGGCGGTGGCCAGTCGGATGCACCACGGCGCATCGTCGGCCAGCCTTCGCAGCGCGGCGGTGAGCGCCTTGTGGTTGCCGGCGGGCACCAGCACTCCGGTCCGGTCGTGGTCGAGCGGCGCATGGCCGCCCGTGCCCTCGGTCGCGACGACGGCGAGCCCCGCCGCCTGGTACTCCGCGATCTTGAGCGGGCAGAACCAGTCGCCGCCGCTGGCGCGATTGGGCGCGATGCCGACATCGGCGGCGGCCAGTACGCTCGGAAGCGCGCGCGCGGGCACGTGGCCGAGGTCCAGCACGTCGAGACAGGCGAGCCGAGTCGCGTCGAGCTTGCGGCGCTCGGGACCATCACCGGCGAGGACGAGGCGCGCGCCCGGATGGGTGACGCGCAACTGCTCGAACGCGTCGATCAGGGTGGGCAGGTCATGCCACGGCCGGAAGCCACCCGCGAAGATCGCGACGAAGGCAGCGGGCGCGAGGCGGAGCGGGAGGCGGGCTTCCTGGCGCGAAGGCAAGTGCGCGAATCGTCGTTGGCAGAAGCCGTTGCGGAAGAGATGGACGCGAGCCGCGTCGGCGCCGTGGTCGACGCACCAGCGCACCAGCGGCGGCGACACGCACAGCACGCCGTCGACGCTCTGCAGCAACTCGCGCAGTCGCTCGCGCTCCTTCGCTGCTGCGGCGGCATCGAGTCCGCGGTGCGCCTGCGCCTCCTCGATCAGTGGCGCGTTCACTTCGAGCCAGTGGCGAGCACCGCTCGCGCGGGCGATGGCGCGGCCGCGATCGTCGGAGAGTGCGTAGCGCTCGATCAGCAGGTCGAGCGGCTCGGCGCCGGATGCCGTGACGCTCGCGAGGAGCTCGCCGGGAGTGGTCAGCGGCAGCGTCGGCAGCGGCTCGGGTCCGTCGCGCCGTTCGATGGCGAGCGTGCAGCGGCGGGCGCGGCGCGCCAGCGTCTCGCTGATCTCCCGCACGTGTTGCGCGGCGCCCTTCGTCCCGCCGGCCGAGATGCCGGGGTCGGTCGAGAGGTAGGCGACGTTCGCGGTGGCGAGCGACTTCATGCGCCGACCGCCACGTGCGTCGCTTCCGGCTGGAAGAGCGTCGAGAGGACGGCAGCGGCGAGGCGCCGATCGAAGCAGCGCTGCGCGCGCAGGCGGCCCGCGTCGGCGAGCCGCTCGCGCGCGGGGCCGTCGCTGATCAAGGCGTCGAGCGCGTCGGCGAGGCCGGCGACGTCGTTCGGCGCGACGAGGCAGCCGGCGCGCCCGTGGTCGAGGATCTCCGGCACGCCGCCCAGCGTCGTGCTGATGCAGGCGACGCCCGCGGCCATCGCCTCGATCAGCACGGTTGGCAGCGCATCCTGGTTGCCATCGTCGTCGGTCACGCACGGCAGCGCGAAGAGCGTCGCCGCTGCCAGCTCGCGGCGCACGCCATCGGAGGGCTGCGCGCCGAGGAACACGACGCGATCGGCGAGGCGAAGCGCGCGCGCCTGCTGCTCGAGGGCGGCGCGCTCGCTGCCGTCGCCGACGATGCGCAGATGGGGCGCGCGGCCGCGTTGCGCCAGCAGCGCGAGCGCCTCGAGCAGCACGTGCAGCCCCTTCTTCTTCACCAGCCGGCCGACGGCGAGCACGGTGGGAGTCGCGACCGGTTCGCGCACGACCGCGCCGAAGCAGGAGAGGTCGATGCCGTTCCAGACGCGACGGACGCGTGCGAAGCCGTCGGGCGAGAGCGTGTGGCGCAGATGGTCGACGTTGGCGTCGCACACCGTGACGAAGGCGCGAGCGTCGCGCGCCAAACGGTCGAGGAGGCGCGGATTGACCGTCTCGCGGTAGAGGTCCTTGGCGTGGCCGGTGACGCTGTAGGAGATGCCGCAGAGCGACGCGGCCAGCGCGGCGACGCGCGCGGAGACCGTGGCGAAGTGGGCATGCAGGTGGGTGACTCCGTCCTGCACGGCGAGCTCCGCAACGCGGATCGCGGCGGCCGCCTCGTCGAGCAGCGCGGAGGGCGGCTGGCCTTCGGGCGCGAGCGACGGATCGCTGGCGAAGGCAAGCGCGCGCGTGACTTGCGCATCGCGCTGATCCGCGCCGGAGCGCCGCGTCAGGCGAGCGAGCGCGTCGGCGAAGGAGCCGGCCTGCACGTAGCGGATCTCGGCTCGCAGTTGGGCGAGCTCGGGGTGGAAGCGCGGGTCGTCGGGCGTGCGCAGCGAGTAGATCACGAGCGGTACGCCGCGCTCCTCGAGCGCGAGCAGCTCCGTGAGGATGAACGTCTCGCTCAAGCGCGGGAACTTCTTCAGCACGTAGCCAACGCGATTCACGGTGCGCCTCCGGCGGCCTGCGACAGTGGAGTCGGGGTCGCGGGCGACCGCGCCAGCAGCCATTCGAGGAGATGAGTCGCGGCACGGCGCGCGCCGCGGAAATCGGGTCGCAGCGCGGCCTCCGGACGATCGCAGCTGCGCGTCGTGGCGAGCGTCTGGGCAAGGCTCGCGCGCCGCCGCGCGGGATCGGAATCGATGGCGACGGCAAGACCGAGTTCGGCAAGCCGGTCGGCCCGCACGCGCTGCTCGAGGCGCGGGCCGTGGCGCGGGACCGCGAAGTAGAGGCGGCCGGCGCGCAGCGTCTCGTAGGCGGTGTTGTAGCCCGCCATCGCGATCACGGCGTCGGCTTCGCGCACTTCGCGACACATCGAGCGCGTCGAGTGGAGCAGCGTGCAATCGGGCAACGCGCGCGCCAGCGTGCGCAGCCGGTCGCCCGCGGCGGGATCGGCGAGCGGGCCGAGGATGACGCGCACCGGGCTGTTCCAGCCAGCCAGCGCGTGCAGCGCATCCTCGACGATCGGCAGCCCGTCGGCGCCTCCGCCCGTCGTGATCAGAATTCGGCCGCGGCGTGCGGGACCATCGAACGCCGGCGCATGCGACGGCTTGGGCATGCAGCGGCAGACGATGCCGGTATGGGTCGCGCGCGCGCCGAGCGCCGGCGCGAGGCCGTAACGATCGACGGCGTTCCAGACGCGCGGGTCGCCGTAGACCAGCACGCGATCGAAGAGCTCGGGAACTCGGCGCGCAAGGTCGCGCTGCGCCCACTCGGCGGCGGTTCGCTCGGGGCTGTCGATCACGTCTCGCAGCCCCAGCACCGTCGTCACGCGAGCGTCGCTACGCAGCCGCTCGAGCACCGGCAGCAGTTCGCCGAGCGTGCCAAGCGGTGCGTGGTCGACCAGGAGGAGATCGGGATCGAAGTCGCGCAGCGTCGCCTCGACGATGGAGGTGCGCAGCGCGGAGAGGCGCGCGAGCTCGAGGTTGCCCGAAAGCGGTTGGTAGGCGCCGTCGGCGTCCTTGGTCAGCGACGGCAGCTTCACCGTGTCGAAGCCATGCGGATGGGCGAACAGAGTCGGCCGCGGCGAACCGGTCAGGCAGAGCATCGAGAGCGACGGATCGGCGATCGACAGCTCGCGCGCGATCGACAGGCAACGGCGGAAGTGGCCGAGGCCGAACGAGTCGGGCGAGTAGATCAGCAGGCGGCGCGCGCGGCTCATGGGACGCTCACCGTGTAGCGCAGCGGCAAGGCCAGCCGGGCGCCGTCGGCCGCGGCGAGGACGCTCTCCGAGAGCGCCACTTCGATGGCTCCGGTCGGCAGCGGCGAGGTGGGGACGAAGCGCAGCGTGTGGCTCGTCACGCTGCGCGTGCCGGCGATGGCGTTGCCTTGGAAGGTGACCGCGAAGCTCGCGGCGTCGACGCTGGTGGCGAGCACCGATCGCGTGCAACGCACTTCGAGCGCGCTGGGTTTGCTGGCCGCGGCGCCCGCGCCCGGCGCAAGCGCTTCGACGACGAACGGGAGGTGCGCCGTCGCGGTGGGGCGGAACGCGACAAGGCGCCCTCCATCGCGACCGACGTCGGTGATGGAGCCGTCGACGTCGCGTTCGAGCGCGTCGCCCCGGTCGCGCCAGCTCGATCCGGCGACCAGCGTGAAGTCCTCGGTCGCATGGTCGCCGGCGAGGAGCGCGACCAACGTTGCGACCGGCACGCCGCCCGATCGCGGCGGGCTGAACACGGCGCGATCGCCGGCGAGCGCCGTGACCGTTCGCGCGAGGTCGTCGTCGTCGAGCTCGAGGAAGTCGCCGATCGCGACGCTCGCGCCCGACGGTACGCGCACGCGATCGGCCGCCTCCGCGGTGGCCGTGAAGAAGGTGACGAGCGGGACCGCCGTGAAGTCGACGGCGCCGGAGAAGCAGCCGCGGCCGCCACCGGCGAGCAGCGACCACTCCACGGTCGCCGATTGCGGTGCGACACCGTTCCAGAACGCGCTGTTGGCGCAGCGCAGTGCGCCGTTGCCCTGCAGCGCGGCGCCGCGCGTGCCGCTCGAGGCGAGATGGGAGAGCGCCGTGTCGGCGGGGCCGATCACCTGCCAGCCGATGCCATCGTTGCCCAGATCGACGTGGTTGGTGGCGAGGTAGAGCGCACGACCCGCGTCGAGCGAATCGCTTCCGGTCAGGACGCCGCCCCCGCGATTGGCGCTGACGCGGTTGCCGACCAGGACATAGAGGGCCGGCTCGTCGCCATCGAGCTGCAGGCCGACGCCGCCATTGGCGCGGACCCGACATTCGCGGAGCAGCGCGCGGGCGAACAGACGATCGGAGGCGTCGTAGTCGACGTCGAGCAGGATGCCGCTCGCGCCGTTCGATTCGAACGCCGACTCCTCGAGCACCACGTCGAGGTCGCCATCGCGGGAACTCGTGCCGCTCAACGGGTCGAGCTCGTCCAGGTCGGCGTCGAGTCCTTCCTCGGCGTTGCGCGAGCAGTTCGAGCGCCAGAGCCACAGCACGCTCGCGCCATTGGGTTGCGTCGCGAGGTCGTCGAACTCGATCCCTTCATGGGCGTTGTCGAGGAAGCTCGTCTGGGCGAGCAGCGCGTCGAAGCTGCCCTGGCCCTGCATCCCTTCGGCGCCGTGGCCGCTGACGACCGTCTGCTGGAAGCGCAGTTGCGAGAGGCGTTGCCGCGAGCTGAGCGCCATCCCCTCGCCGGCGAAGTCGCTGATGGAGACGCGCGAGAGCTGCAGGTCGGCGTCGCGCAGGTCGATGCCGATGCGCGCACTGTCGCCGCCGGCGATCTCGACGCGATCGACATGAGTCGGCTTGCTGCTGGCGAAGACGCGGATGCCGACGGCCGCGCCCGATGCCGGCGCGACGATCGTGCGTTGCGCGGCGCGATCGCCATCGGCCGCGAAGTCGTGCGGGTAGCCGCCGTAGAGGTGCATGCTGCCGAGCAGCGCGACCTCCTCGACGTAGGTCCCCTGCGCGACCAGGAAGTTGCCGCCGCTGGCGAAAGCGGCGCCGACCGCGTCGTTGATGTGCTGCAGCGGGCGGTCGGGCGCGCGGCCGTCGCCGTTGCCGCCGGCCGTCGCGTCGATGAAGAAGAGCGGGCGCACCTCGCCGGTCAGCACCACGGGGTTCAAGTCGAGTTCGCCGCTCGGCACGAGCTCGAAGGCGCGCACCGCGACGCGCAGCAGCGTCCCGTCCGCAAGACCGGTGAGGTCGGCGCGCTCGGCGGCGGGAGCAGTGGTGAGGGTCGGCGCGCCATCGACGGCGGGCAGCGAACCATCGAACGTGGCGAAGAGGTCGTAGGCGAAGTTCGGATCGGCGCTGCCGTCGTCTCGCCGCAGCGGCTCCCACTCGACGGTGAAGCCATCCGCGAGCGGCGACATGCCGGTCACGCCGCCGAAGCGGGCGGCGCCGCTCTTCACGACGGCGATCGGTGGATCGATCGGCTCCGGGGAGTCACCCGACCCGAGCGGGCGCTGCGAAGCGTTGAAGCGATGGCCGCAACCGAGGGGTGCGCCGAACGTCGCGCCGACCGCCGCGATCAGCAGCAGCGGCGTCAGCGAGTGCGAGCGGGACGAGCGCGAGGGAAGGAGTGGTTCCATGACGGAAGGACGTCTTGGGCAAAGACGGGACCGTCGATGAAGGAATCGTGAAGCTCCCGGTCGCCGCAATTCCTGCGGCCGTTGCCGGCAAGTCATGCCGACGGTCGCGAGTTCGCGATCCACGCGTTGGAGCCGGCGTCCAGCCGTTGGACGCGTGCGACGGACTCTCCGGGTAGCGCCGAGGAAGGCGCGGTGGTGGGCGATGCAGGATTCGAACCCGCGACAGCCCGCGTGTAAGGCGGGAGCTCTAGCCAGCTGAGCTAATCGCCCGGAGGTCGTGGATGGAGGAAGAGAGAGGCGCTCGTCGCTGCCGCTTCGGCGCTGGGCGCGCCACTTGAGGAGGGGCGACCCCATTCCCGAAGAGGGAAGGCGAGTGAGTGCGGATTGCGAGTGAGAGGGGGGCAACTATAAGGGTCGCCCCTTTCGCCGGATCGACGGTCGTGACCGATCGTCTCCGATCTGCGAGGTTGGGTTCAGCCAGAAGGCGGGAGAAGAGCGCCGATGAAGATCGCCGTGGTGGGCACCGGATACGTCGGGCTCGTGGCCGGCTCGTGCCTGGCCGAAACGGGCAACGACGTCGCCTGCGTCGACATCGACGCGCAGAAGATCGCCCGCCTCAACGCCGGGGAGATCCCGATCTACGAGCCCGGCCTCGAGTCGCTGGTGAAGCGCAACAAGGACGAGAAGCGCCTCACCTTCACGACCGACCTCGCGACCGCGGTCCGCGCCGCCGAGGTGATCTTCATCGCCGTCGGCACGCCGTCGGGCGAGGACGGCTCCGCCGATCTGCAGTACGTGCTGGCGGCCGCGCGCAGCATCGGCAAGGCCGCCAACGGTCCGAAGGTGATCGTCGACAAGTCGACGGTTCCCGTCGGCACCGCGGCGAAGGTCAAGCAGGCCGCGCAGGCGGAGACGAGCCACCCGATCAGCGTGGTGAGCAATCCCGAGTTCCTGAAAGAAGGCAACGCGGTCAATGACTTCCTCAAGCCCGACCGCGTCGTGGTCGGCTGCGACGACGTCCGCGCCGTCGAGGTGATGAAGCGCCTCTACGCGCCGTTCGTGCGCACCGGCAACCCGGTCATCGTCATGGACGTCGTCAGCGCCGAGCTCACCAAGTACGCCGCCAACGCGATGCTGGCCACGCGAATCTCGTTCATGAACGAGATCGCCCAGATCTGCGAACGCGTCGGTGCCGACGTGAACAAGGTGCGCGAGGGAATCGCGTCCGACACGCGCATCGGCCACAGCTTCCTGTTTCCCGGCGTCGGCTACGGCGGCTCCTGCTTCCCGAAGGACAGCAAGGCGATCGTCTCGACCGCCAAGGAGTACGGCTACCGCTTCCGCGTCATGGAAGCGGTCGAAGAGGTCAATCACGCGCAGAAGAGCCACCTGTTCCACCGCCTCTCCAAGCAGTGGAACGGCAACTTCGCCGGCAAGACCGTCGGCCTCTGGGGGCTCGCGTTCAAGGCTCGCACCGACGACATCCGCGAGGCTCCCGCGCTGGTCCTGATCGACCTGCTGCGCAAGGCCGGCGCGAAGGTGAAGGCGTTCGATCCGGTCGCCATGGCGGCGACCAAGAAGGTCGTCGGCGACGAAGTGACGATGTGCACGGGCATGTACGAAGCGGCCGAAGGGTGCGATGCCCTCATGGTCGTCACGGAATGGAACGAGTTCCGCAACCCCGACTTCGAGCGCCTGAAGTCGATCCTGCGCACGCCCACCATCCTCGACGGCCGCAACCTCTACGACGGCAAGGAGTTGAAGGCGATGGGCTTCCGCTACACCGGCATCGGGGTGTAGCAGCTCGTTGGAGAAGTCACCGCGAGTCTGGCGAGCGGATTTCGAGTCGGGGCGAGGAGGAGGTTCGAAGCCAACTCCCCTGTGAGTTGTCGAGTTGCGAAGCACGTTCTGACTCCGACGAAGTACCGGCTTGAAAGACGCCGCCTGGCGACACGGGAAGTTCTCCAACGGGCTGGTAAGCGCCCATCGATCGCCGCGCAGGGTTCGCCCGCGCGGCGCCGGTCGGGTGGTTTCGCCGACTCGGCGCCGCGCCGGCGAGTGATCACTGCTTCGTCGGCGGATCGAGCAGGAGCTTGCGCGCCTTCATCTTGTCGAGGGCTCGCCGCACCGAGGCGTCGACCTCCTCGTCGCCGTCATCGGGCTCGCTGTGGCGCACGAGGCAGTCGGCGATCAACGCGCGCGCCTCGGCCGGCCGATTGGCTTCGATCCAGTCGCAGGCGACGAGATCGACGTTCTTGATGTCGTCGAGCCGGAACTCGGGGTAACGCGTCCCGACCGCCAGCAGCAGCGCGTGGCCCTGCGCCGTCTGCCCTTCGGCCCGCGCCACCTTGCCTTGCCAGCTCAGCGCCTGGGCCGACTCGCGACGCTGTTCGGGCACGAGGGCGAGCACCCGCTGGTAGTTGCGTCGCGCGGCATCGAAGCGCTTGGCGCGTCGATCGGCATGGCCGAGTTCGAGCCACGCACGTGCGGCCGATCGCGGCGCCGCGGCGGCGTACGACGTGGTCTGCTCGAAGCAGCGCTGCGCCTCCTCCTCTCGCTTGAGCGTCCGCCACAGCTCGCCGGCGCGCCAGCTCGCCTCCGCCGCGAGCGCCTCATCCTCGCCGGCGGCGCGCGCGACCTTCTCGTACTCGGTGGCGGCGGCGATCAGCGCCGCGTGCTTCGCTTCGCCTTCCTTGCCGGCGGCGCCGCGCTTGAGGCGCGTCGCTTCTGCGAGCGGATCCTTGCGTTCGACTTCGCCCGTTGCCGATGGGGCCGCCTTCGGAGGCGCCTTGGCGGGGCTCGAATCGGGCGTGTCACCGAGGCCGTTCAGCGCCGCGAACAGCGTGAGCGAGGCGAGCGACGGGGCGAGGAACATGACTTCTCCTTCCAGCGAGTGCGGCCGCGCCGCGCGGAAGCGGAGGCCAGGGTCGACGCCGACGCGAGCGATGCGTGACGGCGTGCCGCGCGGGCGACAGACGACGCGCGCGCCGCTCGGTGACGCGCGCGGTCGGCTGGAAACGAAACGGCGGCCGCTGCGGGGTGGCAGCGACCGCCGCAAACATGTTCCGCCGTCCGTTCAGCCGTCGAGGTCGAGCGAAGCGACGAGTGCCTCGAACAGCGCCTCGTCGGCCGGCTCCTTCGCCGATCCGGTGACCACGACCAGGACCTGGTCGCGCACGACCGCCGCGGCGAGCGCCTCGGCCTTGTCCTTCTTGCCGCGGAACACTCGGCCGGCGCGGCCGTCGATGGCGCGCTCGGACGCCTTGAGGCGCGTCATGCCGCCCGCTTCGAGCATCGCCTTGGCGTCGTCGAGCTTGAAGTCGTAGGTCACGTCGATGACGCTCACCTCGACCTTGGCGCCGCCCGCGCGCGCGAACTCCACGATCTCGTTGTCGCCGAGGCTGATCGAGCGGTTGGGCACCACTTCGACGCCCGCGGGCGCGCTCATCGACAGGCCGAACAGCAGATGGTGGTAGCGGCCTGCGTCGACGGTGAAGACGACCGGGTTCTCGCCCACCTTCACCTCCTTGTCGCCGTGGCGATAGGAGAGGAGGTCCATCTTCATCGTCATGCCCATGCCGACGTTCGCGAAGACGCGGCCGATCTCCGCTTCCTTCAGCGAGTCGGCAGCGAGGCGCACGTGTCCGGCGTCGACACTGCCGTGACCGAGCACGCCATCGAGCGCGTACCACTTGCCGCCGAGCGACACCTCGGCCCACATGTGGCCGCCCCAGATGCCCTGGAAGTAGAGGAAGCCGACGGCGACGCGCGCCGGGATACCGGCCGCGCGGCAGAGGCCGGCGAGCAGCACGCCGTGCTCGGTGCAGTCACCGCTCTTCGTCTCGATCACCTTGGCGGCCGTCTCGAGCAGCGAGGAGAGGCTCTTGTCGGTGATGTACTCGTAGGTGAAGCGTTCGAGCTTGCCGGCGGCCTTCCATGCGTCGGTCTCATCGCCGATCGCCTGTTTCGCCAGCGCGATCATGCGCGGGTCGCTCGATTCGATCTGCAGGTTCGGTAGCAGGCATTCCTGCTCTTGCGCGGTGAAGTTGGAGAGCGGCAGCGTGAACTTCTGCTCCGGCACCACTTTGCGGATGCGCAGGACGACGTCGTTGGCGCCGCGCTGCTCGAGGATCGTCTGGCGTTCATCGGCGAGCGGCGGAAGCGCCACCGCCGCGTCGCCCGCGGTCACGTGCAGCACGATCTCGTCGGTTCGGTAGGGATCGGGCAGGCGCACGTTGGTGCGCGGCGAGAGGCGATTGAACACCTCCGGAGTGTCGGGCTTGGCGAACGCGGCCAGGCATTCCGACTTGGTCGACGACACGGTGATGAACCGCATCCCCATCATCTTGGTGGAGGTCATGACCGTCAGGAGGTCGTCGGGATCGGCGTAGGTATCGACCAGCACGCCGGGCTGAACGTCGATCGTGCTGCGCGCGTGGAGCAGCGACCGCTTGCCAGATCCGGGCACTTCGACCTCGACCGGGCCAAGCAACTCGTAGCTCATGATCGTGGGGCCGAGGTCGGGAGACCACGTCTCGACCGTGAAGGTCTTCTCGCCGGCGTCGATGCGGCGGCGCATCTGCTCCTCCATCGCGATGGAGCCGAGCCACTCCTTCTTCCAGTCGATGGTGGTGACCTGCGGCGGTCCCCCGATCTGCTTGACCACCTCGGCGCGATCGCCGTTCACGGTGACCTTGGTGCGCGACTTGGCCGCCGAGGTGTTCGACTCCGCCTCGATGGCGACGATGCTGCCGGCGGCGTCCTCCCACATGCGCTCCAGCTGCAGCACCGTGACGTTGGTGCCGAGCCGGTTGATTGTCATCGACGAGTCGGTGGTGGTGCGCAGCAGCGGCCGGCCGTCGCGCTCGACCTCCTCCTGCAGCACGTGGACGAAGCCGACCTTGGCCTCCTCCATGTACATCAGTTGCCACTCCTCGAACTTGACCTTCGCCTCCTGCGCGGCGGCGGGACGCGGAAGCACGAAGAGCAGCGCGCAGGCGAGCGCGAAGAAGCGGGACATCCGGAGCATCGTGCGAACCTCGTGAGAAGGGGCGGCGACCGTGCGCCATCAAGGGGCGCGCGATCGTACGTCGTCCGGTGCTCCGCGGTTCCCTCTCCTACAGCTCGCCCGGATCGCCCTCGGCGAGGAACTGCGCCGCCGCCCGCAGCCGCGCCACGCTCGTGGCGTGGCCGAGCAACTCCATCGACTCGAGCAGCGGCGGGGTCGCCGACTTGCCCGTGATGGCGACGCGCAGCGACATGAAGAGGTCGCCCACCTTCACGCCGAGCTTGCCCGCGAGTTCGCGCAGCGCCGGCTCATCGCGGCCATGGTCGATGTTGCTGTTCTTGCCGAGCAGGTCGGCGCACGCGGTCAGCACCATGGCGAGCTGCGCCGGCGGCAGCTTGGCGCGGCGGAACGCGTCCTTGGTGAGGACGACCGACTCCTTGAAGAAGTAGTCGGTCCACTCGTCCCACTCGGAGAGCTTCTTCATGCGCTCCTGGATCAACGGCACGATCTTCAGCACGAGGTCGCGCGGAGGCAGTCGGGTTCGCCCTTCGACCGGGCCGTCGTGCGCCAGGAAGTGGAGCAGGCGGTCGGCGAGCCCCTCGACGCTCTGGCGGCGAATCCACTCGCCGTTCAGCCATTCGAGCTTGGTGAGGTCGAAGACCGGTCCGCCGATCGAGATCTTGTCGAGGTCGAAGCGCGCCAGCAGCTGCTCGCGATCGAAGACCTCGCTGCCTTCGCCCTCGGCCGGCGCGAAGCCCATCAGTGCGAGGAAGTTGACCAGCGCCTCCTGCAGGTAGCCCTGACTGCGGTACCAGTCGAGCGAGGTCGGGTTCTTGCGCTTGCTGATCTTGGTGCGATCGGCGTTGCGCAGCAGCGGCAGGTGGCAGAAGACCGGCGCCGGCCAGTCGAACGCCTGGTACAGCAGCACGTGCTTGGGAGTGGAGGAGATCCACTCCTCGGCGCGCAGCACGTGGGTGATCCCCATCAGCCGGTCGTCGACGACGTTGGCGAGGTGGTAGGTCGGGAAGTTGTCCGACTTCATCAGCACCTGGTCGTCGATCTCGGTGTGGCTGAACTCGATGTCGCCGCGCAGGACGTCCTTCACGATCGTCTTGCCCGACTTGTCGACCTTGAGCCGCACCACGAACGGCTCGCCCGCCGTCGCGCGCCGCTCCGACTCCGCCTTCGCGATGGCGCGGCAGCTGCCGTCGTAGCCCGGCGGCAGCTTGGCGGCCATCTGGATGGCGCGCCGCTCCTTCAGCCGCTCTTCCGTGCAGAAGCAGCGGTAGGCCAGGTCCTTGTCGAGCAGCAGCTTGGTGTGGACGCGGTAGTGCTCGGTGCGCTCGGACTGGCGGTAGGGACCGCACGGACCGCCGATGTCGGGCCCCTCGTCGTAGGCGAGGTCGAGCCACTTCATCGCGCGCATGATCGACGCTTCGCTCTCGGGCGTGCTGCGGACCTGGTCGGTGTCCTCGATGCGCAGCAGGAACTTCCCGCCGTGCTTCTTCGCGAAGAGCCAGTTGAAGAGGCCGACGTAG
>JANNXA010000008.1:0-11341 GCA_031409275.1 Planctomycetota bacterium | reverse complement strand
GGCCGCCACCGCGGGCAGCCGCAGCCGACCCGCTCCCGCCTGGCGCCCAAGGTCGATCCGCACCGCGACCTCACGCAACCGACCGCGCTCGTCACGCAACGACAGACGCTCGCAGAGTCGGCGCGCCAGCTCCGAGCGCGTCATCCCCGGAGAAGCCCCGGCGGCCTCGATCCACGCCACGTCGGCCGGCCACAACGCTGCTCCAGCGATCTCCATCCCTCAGGATCTACCGATCGCCGGGCGCCGTGCCCAGCGGGGGGACTTGTGGACGGTGGTCAGACGACAAGGGGCGGGGAGCGTTGAGAACGAGCACGGGCCGCCGCGTTTCGACTGCGACCACGCTGCCGCCTGCTCTAGCGGAAGCTGTTCTTGAATTGGGTACGCTTGCCCTGCCGCGTCCCGAGGTGAGCGTCGGCGATCCGCCGGGGGGAAGGTCGGTCGAGCCTGGACCGGCTCAAGACAGTCCGGAGCGTGCAATGCCCGTGCACCAGGACTCCGCAATGACCGCGCCGCCCGCGACTCGAGGTCCTCCAAGGAGGCGCGATCCGCGGCGACTGTTCGTCGCTGTCCGTCAGGCTTGTCGGGGTCTGAACGACGTGCGGGGACACTGGGGATCGCCGCCGGTCCTGGGTGCAGGACGGCGGCTCGTCCGTTCCGGGGGGGAGCCGGCTCTGGTTTACTGCTCGAGATCGGAGATCGATCTCTCGCTCGGGCACGACCAGTAACCATGAGCCAGTTGACCCAGCCCCGCGTCGGCATGTTCGCCACCGTCCGCAACCGGCGCGGCGTGATCGCCGCCGTCGAGCCGTTCGACGGCGACGGGGGTCGGATGCACCTCGTCCACGTCGAGTACAAGGACGACCATCTTCCGCAGGAGGAGCGTCTCCTCTGGGAGCTTGAGGTCCGGCCGGGTCTTCAGGAGCCGACCGAGCTACCGCAGGTCCGCTCGAGCGACCCGATGCCCACGGAGGACTTCGACGCGCTCACCCGCTCGGCGCGGTGGACGGCGACCTCGCCGTGGCTCGATCCGCGCGGAACCGGGACCTGGACGCGACCGCCGATCTCGAGCCCCTTTCATGGGGCGGTCCAAGTCGCCGACTTCCAGTTGGTGCCGCTGCTGAAGGCGCTGCGGATGCCACGGGTGAACCTGCTGCTCGCGGATGACGTCGGCCTCGGCAAGACGATCGAAGCCGGGCTGATCCTGAGCGAGCTGCTGCTTCGCCGCCGGATCCAGCGGGTGCTGATCCTGACGCCGGCGTCACTGCGCCTGCAGTGGCGCGACGAGATGCGGGACAAGTTCTCGTTGCCGTTCGACCTCGTCGATCGCGACGAGACTTACGCGCTACGCAAGCGCCTCGGGATGGACGCCAACCCGTGGCGCGCGTCCAGCCGGATCATCGCCTCCTACCATTACCTGAAGCAGAGCGACGTCCTCGAGCAGTTCCGTTCGGCGTGCCGACCGCCGGACGGTTCAGCGGACGCCTCGCCAAACCTGCCGTGGGACCTGCTGATCGTCGATGAGTGCCACAACCTCATGCCGTCGGCGTTCGGCGACGACAGCGATCTCTGCCAGATGCTCCGCCAGATCGCGCCGCAGTTCGAGCACCGCCTCTTCCTGAGCGCGACGCCGCACAACGGCCATACGCGCTGCTTCAGCGGCCTCCTTGAGATCCTCGATCCGGTCCGCTTCTGCCAGACCGACGAGCTCAAGCCGAAGGAGCGCGAGCGCGTCCAGCAGATCGTCCTGCGCCGGCTCAAGCGCGAGATCAACGCTCGCACGAATCCGCCGCCGTTCTGCACTCGCCTGCCGCCGCGCGCGCTGCTGCTCCAGCGCTCTTCCGATGAGGCGGCGCTCTCCACCGCCTTCGACCTCTTCCGTGCCAAGGTCCGCTCCATTGTGGCGAGCGGCGATCACGGCCGCCGCCGCTCCGGCAGCTTCACGGTCGAAATCCTCGGCAAGCGGCTGCTCAGTTGCCCGACCGCCTTCGCGGAGTCGTGGCGACGCGCCAAGCAGGGCCTGGCCGAAGGTGAGCTCGCAAGTGACGGCGATGTCGCGGCTGCGGCGCGAACCGTCGCGCAGGAGACCGGCGACGATCGCGAAGCGCAGCAGCGCGAGGCGACTGCCTCCTCCGTCGTTGGCGCATGGCTCAAGACCATGGTCGGCGAACTCACCACCGAGATCGCCGCCCTCGATGGCGCGCTCGTGCGCCTTGGCTTCGATCCCAAGCGCAACGACGTGGTCGCCCTGGATCCGAGATCCGACGCGCGCTTCGAGGCGCTGCTCCGCCTCATCGAAGAACGGCTCCGTGAGCCAGGCAAGTGGCTCGGCGACGATCGCCAGGAGCGCCTCGTCGTCTTCACCGAGTACAAGACGACGCTCGACTACCTCACGCGCCGACTTCGCGAGAAGCACCCCGAGCCCGAACGCTTCCTCAATCTCTTCGGTGGCATGGACGAGGTCGAGCGCGACCTGATCAAGAACGCCTTCAACGATTCGTCGGCCCGCGTTCGCGTCCTGGTCGCCACCGACGCTGCGTCCGAAGGATTGAACCTCCAGCGCACTGCCCGCTACCTGCTCCACTTCGACTGCCCGTGGAACCCCTCGAAGCTCGAGCAGCGCAATGGCCGCGTCGACCGCCTTGGCCAGCCGCGCGACGTGACCATCCATCACTTCGCGAGCGACGATGACCAGGATCTGAAGTTCCTCGCCCACGTCTTGCGCAAGACCGACGAGATCCGCGAGGACCTCGGCTCCGTGAACGAACTCTTCGACGAAGCGGCCCATCGCCGGCTCGTCGAAGGCGTGGCGCTCCCCGAGGTGCAGAAGGAACTCGATCTCCGCATCGTCGCTGTCCGTGGCCGCTCTTCGATCGAGGCCGACGCGACGATCGGGACGCTCACGGAGGGATCGAAGGCCGAGGACGACCTGAAGCAACTTGCTGCCGAGACCGACCTCGACCCGGTCGCCGTGCGCGACACCCTCGAGACGGCGATGGCGATCCGAGCGGGCCGGCCGCAACTCGATTGCTCGGCCGAGGCGAAGACTTGCAAGGTCGTTCACCCCGACCTGCCGGGCTGGATCGACGTCATCGACGAATCCCTGCGCCGCCCGATTCGTCGAGGCGAACGCGGCCCCGTCGCGCGCGTCGCCTTCACTCCGGATCCCTTCCTGCAGAAGGTTGGCGAGCGGACCGTCTTCTGCCCGCGTCCTGACGTCCTGTTGATGCACCTCTCGCATCCGATGATGCAAAAGGCGCTCTCAGCGTTGACCCGCCGCCGCTTTCCGGGCACGGGCGACTCCGTCTCGCGCTGGACCGTGCGCCGTGGCGGCGTGCCGGCCGGAGCCGACGCGCTCCTGCTGCTGACGGTCGAGGAGTTGGCGGTCAACGATCTGCGCGAGTCGTTCCACCACTGGGTGCGGACGCTCGCGCTCCCGATCCGTGGCTGCGACTTGCAGGCACCGCTGGCTCACGTGCCGGCGATCACCTGGCGAGGCGGCCTGCCACGCCGCGACCCGGACGACACGAAGCGTGCAAGTCTCCTCTTCGACGAGGTCGAGCCGGCCGTGCGCACGCACCTCAAGTCCTACGCGCGTGAACTCACCACGACGCTGCGCACGACGCTCGAGGTTCAGCAGACCGCCGCGCGCAAGCAGGAGCAGGAGCGCTACCAGAGCCGGCAAGCCGAAGTGTCGAGCCTCATCGCCGAGACGACGCTCCAGAAGCTTGAGCGCGAGATCGCCCGACTGAAGGCCGAGCGCCAGCAGGGGCTGCTCTTCTCGGGCGTCGAAAAGCTCGACGAGATCGATCGCTCGATCGAGGAGAAGGGGGAGGAGGTCGCGCGCCGGCATCGCCACTACGAGGAAGTCCGCGCGCAACTCGACCAGGAGCGCCGCCGCATCCTCGAGCAGGTCCTGCCACGCCGCTACGCGCTCGCCGGCGAAGCCCACGTCTTCCCGGTCACCGTCGAGATCCGCCTCCCGGGGGGCGCGTCGTGAGCGCCCCCGAACTCTTCGGGTGGGACCGCCTCCGCCACGGCGGCCTCCTCCTCGATCCCGCGCGTCTGCGCCGCATTGGTGAACACGTCCCCGATCCGCTGCTCCTTGGTACGAGGATGCCCTGCGCCGCCGCGCCAGCGCGTTGCTTGCCGATCGAGCCGACCGCAACGACGTCTCTGACTTCGTCGCCTTCGTGCTGCAGTCGATCTGCGGCTTCTCCTCCGAGCTAGGGAACTGGCAGCGCGGCCCGCAGGTCGGCACCGACTGGAGCCGCAGCGACCTCGTCGGCGAGTCGGTCAAGCCGCGCCTCCTCTGGCGCGGCCTGCAAGGTGGCGTCCTGCCGGTCTTCCTCGACACGGACGATCGTGCCGGCAGCCGCATCGGCATCGGTCGTGGCCGAAAGAAGACGAGCCAGGTCCTGCAGTGGCTGCGCGCCGGAAACGAGAAGCTCGCGCTCCTCACCAACGGTCGGCAGTGGCGGCTGCTCTACGCCGGTCTCGACTTCGACGCCTGGTGCGAGTGGGACCTCGATCTCTGGTTCGAGGAGGGGACGCTCTCCCCGCAGGTCGCGGCACTGCGCACGCTGCTCTCGCCGCGCCTCTGGGTGCCGGAGTCGAAGGACGCGCCCTCGCCGCTGCTGCAGGCGATTCAGGACAGCCGCAAGGGACAGGCGGAACTCTCCGCGATCCTCGGCGAGCGTGTGCGCGAGGCGGTCGAGATCCTGATCCAATCGCACGCCGCGTCGCTCGCGGAGCGCTGCGCCGACGTGGCGCCGTCCGAGGTCTACCGCGCCGCCGTGCGCGTCGTGATGCGAATGGTCGTGATCCTCTTCGGAGAATCGCGCGAACTCCTGCCGCGCACGAACGCCCTCTACCACGGGAGCTACGGCCTCTCCGGCCTGCTCGAAGGACTCGAGCGCATCGCGGCGCGGGGCGGAGGACGGCTCGCGCAATCGTCGTCGGCGTGGCCGCGCGTGCTGGGCCTCTTCCGGCTCGTCTACACCGGCTCGCACCATCCAACCCTGCCGGTTCCGGCCTACGGCGGTGATCTCTTCGCGCCTGCGCCTCCGGATGCCAGCGACAGCTCGCGCGATGGCCCGACGCGCGCGCTCCAAGTCTTCGAGGACGACTGCTTCGACGCCTCCCGCGCACCAATCTCCGACGCCGACGTCCATCGGATGCTCGAGCGGCTCACGCGAACGCGCGTGAAGGTCCGGCAGGGGCGCGGCGCCATCTCGGTCCCGTCGCCGGTCGATTTCACCGACCTTTCGAGCGAGTACATCGGAATCCTCTACGAAGGACTGCTCGACTTCGAGTTGAAGACCGCGCCGCCGAACGAGCCGGTCGTCTTCCTCGCCGTCGGCAACCAGCCGGCGTTGCCGCTGTCGCGCCTCGAAGCGATGGACGACAACGCGATCAAGAACCTGCTCGAGAAGATGAAGGACACGAGCAAGGACGAGGACACCGAGAGCGGCGACCAAGAGGTCGCGACCGAAGCAACCGCCACCGCGGAAGCGGGCGACGAGGCCGCTGGCGACGAATCCGACGAGCCAACCGAGCCGACCGAACCCGAGGTGGTGGACGACGGCGATCACCGCCGCACAACTCGAACTCGCGCGGAGAAGTGGGCGCGCCTTGCCGTACTCGCGGCGGGTCTCGTTCCGAAGCTGCGCGGCAAGTCCACGCCCGAGAAGGAACTCGTCCAAGAGGAGCGGATCGGCCGGAAGGCGCGCCAACTGGTGACGCGCGTCGTGCTGCCCGGCGAGCGCTACCTCGTCCGCTGGGGTGGCACGCGAAAGGGATCTGGCACGTTCTATACGCGCCCCGGACTCGCCGTCCCGACGGTGCAACGGACGTTGCGTCCGCTCGCCTTCACCCCGCCGGCGGGGGCCGACGGCCAGCCGATCCTCGACGCGCCTGCGGCGGCGTGGGTGCCACGGCGTCCCGAAGAGATCCTCGCACTCAAGGTCTGCGATCCCGGCTGCGGCTCGGGCACCTTCCCGGTAGCCGCGCTGCGCTTCCTGACCGACGCGCTCTACGTCTCACTGCATCACCACCAGCGGATCCTGGGCGACGGCGATCGTGCACTCCTCGGCCTGCTCGCTGCGCCCTCGGCGGGACCGCGTTCCGCCGATCCGGGCGCGGAGTCGCTCGCGAGCGAACTCCTGCCCTGTCGTCCCGACGACCCGCTCTTCGAGCCGCGTTTGAAGGCGCTGCTGCGCCGCCACGTCGTCGAGCGTTGCCTCTATGGCGTCGATCTCGATCCGCTTGCCGTCGAGCTCTGCCGCCTCGCACTCTGGATCGAGACGATGGATCGGTCGCTGCCGTTCTCGTTCCTCGATCACAAGATCAAGTGCGGCAACTCGCTCGTCGGCGCGTGGTTCGACCAGTTCCAGCACTATCCCGTGATGGCGTGGAAGAACCGCGAAGGAGGCGACAAGGGCCACGGTAACGGCGTCCACTTCCAGAAGGATGCCCGCGGCAAGGCGATCAAGGAGTTCGCGAAGCAGCTTGGGTCTGATCTCGCGGACGTGCTGATCAAGCAGCAGCGGGTCTTTCGTCCGCTCGGTCCGTCGCCGGAAAACGTCCTCGCTGCGGCAAGGACGACCCTTTCCCGCTTGCACGACCTGCCCGTCAACGAGAGCGCCGAGCGTGGCCGCCTCTATCGCCAGGAGTTCCTCGGCGGCGAGGGCTACCGCAAGCTCAAGGAGGCGATGGACCTCTGGTGCGCCGGTTGGTACTGGCCCGCCGACGAGCTTGCGAGCGCCCCGCTGCCTTCCAAGTTCGGCGCGCCTGACGCGAAGACGCGCGAGGTTGCCGCGAGGGTCGCCGCCGCAAAGCGCTTCTTCCATTGGGAACTCGAGTTCCCCGATGTCTTTCGCACGAGCGGAGCGGGATTCGACGCAATCCTCGGCAACCCGCCGTGGGACATCGCGAAGCCCAACTCGAAGGAGTTCTTCTCCAACATCGACCCGCTCTACCGCTCGTACGGCAAGCAGGAAGCGCTTGCTCGCCAGTCGGAACTCTTCGCGGACGCGGCCATCGAGCGCTCCTGGCTCGACTACAACGCTGACCTACGCGCCCAGTCGAACTTCATGGGCCAGGTCGCGAGTCCGTTCGGCGATCCGAAGGGGCCGATCGAGGACGGCGACCGGTTCAGCATCGCACGCGGCAAGCAGAACGACGGACTCCACGAGCGGTGGCGCAGCGCGCGGGCGAATACCGCCGGCTTCGCCGACGCCGCGCACTCCTTTCGCCATCAGGGCTCCGCCGACCTCAACCTCTACAAGCTATTCCTCGAGCAGGCCCACGCGCTGCTGTGCGCCGACGGCCGTCTTGGCTTCATCGTCCCCTCCGGCCTCTACTCCGACCACGGCACCGGCGGCCTGCGCGCGCTCTTCCTCGATCGTTGCCGCTGGGAGTGGCTCTTCGGCTTCGAGAACCGCGACGCGATCTTCGAGATCCACCGCTCCTTCAAGTTCAACCCGATCGTGGTGCAGAAGGGCGGCCGCACCGAAGCGATCCGCACCGCGTTCATGCGGCGGCGACTCGAGGACTGGGAGCGGGCCGAGGAGTTCGCGACGCCCTACACGCGCGCGCAGGTCGACCGCTTCAGCCCGCGCTCGAAGGCCATCCTCGAGATCCAGTCGAAGCGCGATCTCGAAATCCTCGAGAAGATCTACTCGAACTCGGTCCTCCTCGGCGACGACGGCCCCGATGGCTGGGGCATCAAGTACGCCCGCGAATTCGACATGACCAACGACTCCAACAAACTCCTGTCGCGATCACGAGTCGAGTCGCAGGGCGCACTGTCCGCGGCTGACGATGTTCGCTCACTCGCTGTTCGAGCACGGTTACTCAAGCACGGGTTTCTTCCGGTTTGGGAGGGGAAGACCTGCGCCTTCGACGCTTGGATCAAGCAGCCGGAACTCTTCGTCAAGACCAACGATGCAGTTGGCAAAACCCACGGCCGATTTCCGCACGGAGTGCGCCGCATCGGACGGAACACAGACGCGCGGACGCTCATGGCGTGCATCGTTCCCCCTGGAGTTCCGACGACCTACACGATCGAAGTCTGTCGATCCGAGGACGTCCTTGGTTCGGTCGCCGCGTTCACGCTGCTTCAGAGCTTCGTTCTCGACTTCGTCGCGCGGACTCAAGTAGATGAGTCGATCCCGATCTCTCTTCTCGAAGTGCTCCCAGTGCCAAAGCGAGACTCGTTTGAGATCGAACTACTCGCGCGCCAGATGCTCGCGCTACTCGCGCAAGTTCCGGAGTCCGCCGCACGCACCGCGAAACGAATCGCAATCGATGCGCTGGTGATGAGCACATACCGACTGAAGTGGGTTGAAGCGCGCGACCTAATGCGCGAGTGCGATCTCCCCATCGATCGAATCACCGATCGGGCGATCACTGAGAAGCTGACGCCAACATCATTCTGGCGCGTCGACAAGAACAAGGACCCAGAACTCCGCCATACCGTCTTGACCCTCGTCGCCTTCCACGACCTCGAACAGAAGGTCGCCGCCTGCGGCGGAGAACGCGAGCAAGGCATCGCCGCCTTTTTCGCCCAGAACGACTGCGAAGGCTGGCTCCTTCCCGAGACGCTCCGCCTCGCCGACTACGGCCTCGGCCACGACGACCGCGCCAAGCATCCTCAACCTGTTCGCTCCCGTTTCGGTACGGGCTTCAACGAAGCTCAAACCGCCCTAGCCGCTGATGATTCCAGCCGGGATTGTCGTCTTCACGCTCGCAACCTGCTGGGCGCGTCGGGCTACGACGAACTTCTGGTTGCGATGAAGTCCGAGAGACCTGAGGAGTTGTCGCACCGCGTCACGGAGGTGACTCCGACAGACGCAGCGACCTCCAAGCCGCAGAGAAACCTCTTTGGTTGATCAGCGCAGCGCTTTCGAGAGACATGCATGATGAGCGAGACGCGCAGGCTGAACGCCTGGAGCGAACTCCAGTTGTCCGACTTGGTCTTTGCGTATCGGAAGGCCAAGGCCGACTGCTTTTTTGAGCGCTCGATTCCCATGGCGCGCAGGTTTGCCGCGTACGAGGTGCGGCTCGAATCGAACCTCCGGGCCCTGCTTGAGCGGCTCCGATCGAAGAGCGATCGCACGTCGATTCGGGGGGACGTGAAGCTCCTGGGAAAAACCGTCCTCGTCGCGAAAAAGATCTCGCTCGAGGAGGCGAACGCAAAGCGAGGTAAGTCGTCGTCTGGGCACGCCTACTTCTCTGATCCGATGAGAGCACTTGAACACCTATCGCGCCATCAACGGTTGACAGCGGAATTCCGGGTCGCCAGCCGCTTTCCGGTCGACTTCCATATCCTCTCGGCGCTTTGGGTGAATCGAATCGGTCATCGCTTCGATGCTTGCCTTGACGAGCACGCCTACGGTTGCCGACTGCGCAGATTTGGCGATGACGGCACACCCAACACCCGTCCCTACCATTTGCGCGCGACGGGCAGCATGGCTCCGTACTTCCTGGCGTACCGCCGCTGGAGAAAGGACGGCCTCGACGCGATGCGGCGAGCGCTCGCCGCGAAAGAGAAGGTGATAGGACTGACACTCGACATCAAGGATTACTTTCACCGCATCGATCCCAGCTTCATCGCCGACACGCGCTTCCATCTCGCAATCGGGCTGGGTGAGCGGGACGACGATCTACCGCCGCAAGACAGGACTGGCCTCACCGCAGTTGAGTCCGAGTTCACATCAATCGTGTTGGCACTTCTTCAAGCGTGGTCGAGTCGATGCGTCGACAAGATCAGCGGACTCGGCGGGCAGTTCACAAGAGTCCCTAACGGGAGCGACGGCCGTATCGGCGGCATCCCGATTGGGGTGACAGCCTGCCGCGTCATGGCGAACGTCCTCTTGCGTGAATGGGATCAGCGGATCTCAACTGCACTCACACCGATCTACTACGGCCGCTACGTCGACGACGTGTTCCTGGTCTTGCGCGACGCGGGAGACATCGGCGAGTCCAGCGAACTTCTGGAGCGTATCCGCAGGCAATTGCCCGACGGCACCCTAAGCGGCGCATCCGATGGGGAACGAACCATTCATCTCGGCGCGTATCAGGGCGCTACGCACCTCCGACTACAGGAATCGAAGCACCGGGTGTTCTTTCTTGGCGGCGACGGCGGGACGGACCTCGTCGAGGAAATCGAACGACAGATCGCCGAGATTTCGAGTGAGCGGCGCCTGATGCCCGATCCGGAGCATCTCATTCGTTCCGCTGCTGCAGGCGTACTCACGGCGACCGGCGACGCACGCGAAACGCCCGACGCGCTGCGCCGCGCCGACGGTGCCTCGATTCGTCGACTCGGATGGTCGATTCAACTGCGCAACGTCGAAACGCTCGAACGGGATCTTGATCCTGCGACGTGGGCGAAGCGACGCCGGGCTTTCTATCGCTTCGCCAAGGACCATGTGCTTCGACCGGAGCGAATGCTCGATTACTTCGATTCGCTGCCACGTCTTCTGGGACTTGCGGTCGCGTCTTGTGATTGGAGCGAGGCCACGGCGCTCTACCGCCATGCGAAGTCGGCGATGGAGAAACTCCGACGTGCAGTGACGCGGAAGCCATCACAAGCGCGCTCAAGAAAAGGGCCTCAAGTAAGCGCGGTGAGCGGTGTGAAGCTCAACGGTTATCGACTCGCGGGCGATGCTGACAAAGCCTGGAGGCTCGCGATGGTCGCACTTCGTTCTCTCGCTCAGGATGCCATCCTGCGAGCGTGGCCTTGGAGTGCGAAAGACCACCGAGCGGAACCGATTGATGTTCCAGCGCACGCTCACGACCTTCTGAAGGAGATCAAGCTCAATGCGACGAGCCTTTCCACGATGGCTGGCCGGCTCGGCTTCGGTGATCTTGCGCGGTTTTCGCTGAAGGAGATTCAGCGGCAGTATGGTCGTGTTTCCGATCAGCGCTCGTCTCAGGCCAGTACCGAGGAACTCGAACGTGCTTTCGAGCTAGACGGCGAGATCGAGACGATGCGAGGCTTCCTCAAGAGGACTCGAACGGCTCGGTTGGCCGCGGGGAAGGAAGCTGGCGTCGAGGAATCGCAGGAGTCGTTGCTGCCATACGTCTTTCCGACGCGCCCACTCTCACTCCGCGATCTTGCCGAGCTTGACCCAGAGTGCGTCGGCTTGCAGTCGGAGCGGCGGAGCGAGCGCGAGGCCGTCGATCACTGGGCAAGGCTAGTGTCCTGAGGTAGAAGTTCGTTGGCAAAATGCCGCAACGCTGTCGAGGATCTCGTCCGCGCTCTTCGTCCAGATGAAGCGACGTGGGCTCTCGTTGCTGATCGTGATGAAGTTGTTGATCGCCTTGATCAACTCGC
>JANNXA010000007.1:0-132769 GCA_031409275.1 Planctomycetota bacterium | reverse complement strand
GCCGCGATCGCAGATCCGCGACCTGTTCGCGCCTTACCGACCACGGGACCCTCGCTCGCTCTGCCATTGGGAAGTCTCCAGACGGAGACGATCGACCAGGCTCGGCGACGAGGCAAGGCGGGGTTCACGTGACGCGTACCGTGGAAGGGCGGACTCCGATGAGCGTCTTCGAGCGCTTCCACGGAACCCACCGTCGCGGGGACGTTCCACCGGACCAGTGCTTCATTCGCGAGCCAGAACCTACGAATGCCAATCAACTTGCGGTCGCGAAGGAGGCACCTGCCGAGTGCAGAACCCGCGACTCTCGCGCGATTGGAATTCAGCCTTCCGATTCCCCGTCCGCGTGATCAACCATCGACTTCGACAGGGTCTGGCGAACGTCTCTTCGGCGATGGGTCTTTGGGCGTTGGACTGCGGGTGAAGCCATCGTCGTAGGGGGCGGTGAGGATACGGCGCGCAGTACAAGTGTCCAAGTGACCACGCTTTGCGGCGATCGTGGTGGGCCGTCGATTGGAGAATTAGGCGGCGTGGTGACGCCGGATAAATCGGCGGAGCGGTCGGAGGCGAGCGGCTTGGCGGCGACGGGGCGAGAGCTTGCGGCGCAGCGGGAGTGCGGTTCGATCGCACGTGTGGCGGAAGCGCTCCGCTCGCTGCCGGTGAATGCGGCTCACCGTCTGGGAGCGGCTAGCGGTAGTCCGAGACGGGCCTCGGCACGACGCCGAGTTCGGCGTAGTTGAAGCCGCTGTCGAGCGGCTCGTAGGGACCGACGTAGTCGACGCTGCGATCGGCGACGATCTGCTCGTCGAGTCCGAGGCACCAGTAGGCGGCGTTGATCGTCAGCCGCCGCAGGTCGGCGCATTGGTAGTCGCGCGCGCTGCCCATCGTCGTGTGGAAGACGCGAGCGGTCTTGCCGCTCGATCCGCTCCAGCTCTTGATCCAGGCGATCGGCAGCGCCTCCTTCTCCGGATTGGGAGCGTCGTCGTGCTGGCGACCGAGCAACGGCTGTCCATCGACGAGCGCCGTGCAGCATTCCGGCAAGCTGCCCCCCTCGGGAAAGGTGCGATAGACGTCGGAGGGGCCCCAGAGGTCGGTGACTCCGCGCAGGATCGGGTGCGCTGCCTGCCCCACCACGAGGATTCCGCGGGTCGAGTCTTGATGCCAGTTGCCGTGATGCTCGAGGAAGGTCCCGCCGAGGACGTCCTCGCCGAAACGGACCGGCTTGCCGGCGATCTCATAGGGGAAGTGGTCAAGGAAGCCGTGGTTCGCGGTGCGGATCGCCAGGATCGGCTTGCCCGAGTCGAGGTAGTCGATCACGTGCCCGATCTGGTCGTCGGGCAGCGTGATCAGCCGGCAGAAGAGGATCATCAAGTCCGCCTGGTCGAGGTGCACGAGACCGGGGATGTCGTGGGTCACCGTCTTGTCTTCCCAACGGATCTTCTGCGTCGGGTCGACGAGGCCATCGCGGTTCTGCGCGAAGAGCACCGTGCAGTCGAACCCGTGGCGAGTGGCGAGGATTCGCGCCAGCATCGGCAGCGACTGTTCGCTGCGGTACTCCTGCTCCGCCGAGATCAGGACGATGTGCTTGCCACGGCCGGGCCCCTCGCCACCTCGATAGGTGAGCCAACGCGGGTCGTCAGGAACCGGGTGGCGGTGGATCGCACATCCGGCCACGAGGAGAGCGATCAGAGCAAGAAAGCGTGGGATCATCGTGGGAGCCGATTCAAAGTGTAGTAGGCCTTCGTGTGCAGCAGTTCGTTGCCGTCGACGGACCGGACGCCTGCAAGATCGAACTCATGCACGTGACCGAGCACCATCCCCTCGACCACGATCGCCACACTGCGCCCGTCCGGCTGCACGACGGCACGTACGACGCGCGGCGTCGTCAGGTCGACCTCGGGACTGCCGTACTCCTCCTGGTAGACGTGCGTGTAGCTCTGCAGCCGCCAGTTCGCGACCGCGCCTGCCGTCGCGCCATCGACCGGCTTCGTGAAGGAGACGACGAAGCCATCCGGGCGCACGACGATGCGCTCGATCTCGAACGGCGTGAGGCCGGTCCATTCGAGCCGCTCGAGGACGAACTGACGGTTGCCCCGCACGGGCCAGCCACGGTTGGTGCCGCCGGTGATCAGCGCGCCCTGCGGCGAGAACTCGACCGCAAGGATGCCAGTGCCGAACCCTTCGCGGAACGGATAGCAGGCACCCTGCCAGACGCCGTCCACGAGCTCCGTGGTGGCGCGCATGACGACGCTCAAGCTGTAGTCGCCGAGGAAGAGCTGACCGGTGAACGGCCCGAAGCGACCCTCGGTCCGATCGACGCGGAAGGTCGTGATCGACTGGCCCATCTTGCGGTACGGGAAGACCACCGCGTAGGGCACCAACTGCTCGACGCGCTCGCATTCGGTGCGAAGCCGTGACGGCGAGCGGGGCTCGACCGGCCGCTTGCCCAAGGTCGCGGCGAGCGGCAGGTCGAAGGCGGCGAAACTGACCGGATGGCCCATGAAGCCGCCAGGCTTCAGTTGCTTGAGCGAGCACGAGCCGTTCCAAGGTCCCTGGCTCTCGACATAGAACATCACGCCGTGCTCGTTCTCGGCGACGCCTCCGGCACTGCGAATGCCACAGGCGATCGGGATCGAGCGGCCGTCCGGCGTGATCTGGAACGCGAAGCCGCGGTACGGCGAGCGGTAGTAGTAGGACTCCGACAGGCCAAGCACCACGTAGACGCTGCCATCCGGCTCGACCGGCGAGCCCCACGCGAACTCGTGGTAGTGGGCGAACCCCCACACGTCGCTCAGGTTCTCGAATCGATCCGCGCGGCCGTCGCCGTCGCGGTCGGTGATGCGCGTCAACTCGGTCTGTTGCGTCGCGTAGAAGGCGCCGTCGCGGAACCCGAGGCCGAACACCTCATCGAGGCCGCTCGCGAAGCGTTCGATTCGCAGGTTCGGCCGCTGATCGAACGCGCCGGAGAGCAGCAGGATCTCGCCGCGGCGAGTGCCGGCCGCAAGACGACCATCGGGCAGCGCGCAGAAGCTGCCGACCTCGAGCGCGAGTTCCGGCGGTACCGGCACTTCGACGATCCGGTAGTAGGCGGCCTCGGCGCCGCCCGTCCCCCAGGTCGCACCGAGCTCCTGCGCGCGGCCGGCCGTCGCGGCAACCGACGCCACGATCAGGGCTTTCAAGAGCATCTTCACTTGGCCGTCTCCCGCCAGGTGTAGTCGATCACCAACTCCGCGCCGCCGTTGCGGATCGGGATCTCGACGAGCAGTTCGCGCTGCTCGCCAGCCGGCCGGATCAAAAGCGTCGCGAGCGAGGAGCGCAGGTGCAACGCGGTGCCGACATGCACGCCCGACACTCCGTCCGGGTCGATGCGTGGCGCGAGCGCTGCCCGGAAGTAGAGCGTCTTGTCGACGGCGCTCGCGAAGCGCAGCGTCCGGCGGAGGAGCGCCCTCGCATCGGCGGGCGCGCCATCCTCCTTCTGATCGAGCGGCGCATCGCTGATCGTCACTTCCTCACAGACGTAGCGGAACGTGGGCCGTTGCTGCGCATCGAGGTCGTAGCCGAGGAAACGCTGGCCGAGCTCGCGACGCGACTGCTCCGGCCAAGGCGACTGCGGACTCGACAACGCAACGAACGCGGGGCCATTGGGCAGCGACGCGACTTCCGAGCCGAGGAGGCGCGCTTCGCCGCTGCCCTGCCCGGTCCAGACACCGGAAGCGTCGATGAACCTCCCCCACCAGATCTGGTTCAAGGCGAGGCGCTCGGCATCGAAGGTGACATTGATCCCGAGCGGGTAGCCGACGCTGATGCCGCGCTTGCCCGTGTGCTGCACGCTGCGTCGCAGCATCACCGCTTCTTCGCCGACGAGGAGCTCCATCGATGCGGCGCGCATGCCACTCGGCTTGCCGACGTTGCGGCCTTGGGCCAGGTAGTGCCAGATCGCGTCGATCTGCCGCGCGGCGTCGCCGCCGCCAAGCTCTGGCCGCACCGAGACTCCGTCGGGGAAGAACTGCGGCATCAAAGTGCCAGGCTTCATGCGCAGCGGCGCGCGCAGGAAGTGCGCGAACCACTGCGGGCGCAATCGCTGCGCGGTCGACTCGACTAGGTCGATCCCGCCCATCGTGCCGACCTTCTCACCCGCGAAGGCATGGCAGCTGATGCAGCTCATTCCCTTGTCGCCGACGAGCTCTCGACCGAGGTCGATGACAGCGCGCGCCAGCTTCTCGTCCTCCGGAAGCGGAGCGACCTCGATCGAGGGCAGCAGATCGACGCGAGAGAAGAGCTCCGCGAGCTCGGTTCCGAGCGGCGCGCCGAACGCTGGCATGCGCGTGCGCAAGTAGGGACGCGCCGACTGCCCGTGTGCGATCGCCTCGGAAAGCCACTCGCGCTGCAGCTTCGCGCCGACGCCGGTCAACGGCGGCGGCAGCCGACTCTCGGCGCCGACGCTGGGATCGTTGCTGAGGAAGTACGCGGACCGCTCTGGCGCGACGCCGCCCGCCGCGCCACGCGCGTGGCACGCAGTGCAGTTGCGCGACGCGAGCAGCCGCAGGATCCGCTGCTCGTCGCTCTCGGATGCAAGGTCCGCCCCCATCGCGACCGTCAGATCGGCGCGTTGCTCCGAAGTGAGCGCGTAGAACGGCCAGGGACCATCGCCTCCCGACGAGCATCCGCGCCCCGACTCGAGCTCCGCCAGCGCTTTCGCCGGCCGGCTCGCCGCACGGAGCGGATCGGCCAAGGCGTGGCATTGCGCGCAACCGCGTTCCGCGAAGAGTGCGCGACCGGTGGCAACGAGATCCGTGTCGACCGGCGTCGGCGCTGGCGTCGGCGCTGGCGTCGTGAGCAGGCCGCGGTCCGAAGGGGCCGTCAGCAAGTAGCTCGCGAGGTCGTTCGCCTCCGCAGGGCTGAGGTGCAGATCGGGCATGCGCGTCGCCGGGTGCGCGAGTTGCGGCGCCAGCAGGAACGCGCTCAGGCCTGGCAGCGGGTACTTCTCGATGACGTGTCCCAACGGGACCGAACCGGGTGTCGCCACTTCGTGCCCCGATTCGTCGCGCGGCGCATGGCACGCCACGCAACCGATCTCATGAAAGAGCGGTCGACCGCGTTCCGCCGCCGCCCGATCGATCACGCCGCTGTCGGCGACCGCCGTCGAGAATGAACGCAGGTAGCTCGACAGCGCTTCCGCGGCCTTCGAGCGCGCCGGCTCGACGAGGTCGCCGAGCAGGTCCGGCATGACGGTGCCCGGTACCGCTGCCGGCGGATCGCGGAGGAAGCGGGCGACCCACTCCGCACGAACGCGCGACCCCAACGTCGCGAGGTCGGGCGCGAGGCGCGCCTCCACCGCAGGAGCATTCACTCCCTGAACGTGACACTGGACGCACCCCAACTCGCCGAGCAACACGAGTCCGCGCGTCAGCGAGGTCCATCCGGGCTGGGCGAGCGCCGCGACGATGGGCGGCGGCGCGACACGGGCTGGCCGCCGTTCGCTGCAGGCGGGCCACGCGAACGAAAGCGCGATCCAAGGCAGAATCCCGATCGCGAATCTTCGGTGGCGCGGCCGATTGCCACGCCCTGGCGCCTCAGCAGACGATGGGCAGCGATCGCTTTCGATGGCGACGACTCCAGGAGCTCTCGGCTCGCGAACCGCCGCCGGGCGAAGGCGCCGACGGATCGCGGCATCGTGTCCGATTCCGACTCGCGTTCAAGCGGTCGTTGCGCTTTGCCCA
Source organism: Planctomycetota bacterium (assembly GCA_031409275.1). Classification (GTDB taxonomy): domain Bacteria; phylum Planctomycetota; class B15-G4; order B15-G4; family SIAN01; genus SIAN01. The sequence goes on along the minus strand of JANNXA010000007.1, from coordinate 127,052 downwards.
CGACTGCGTAGACACTGCGCTTCCACACGAACCACGACTCGGAGCGAAATCGGATGTCGTCGCCACCGCCTCGGCTGCTCGCGCACCTTGCCCCCATCGCCCGCATGCTCGCGGCGCTGCTGCTCGTTGCGGCCGGTGCCGGACCTGCGCGCGCAGAAGAGGATGAGAAGACGCTGCGCGTCTTCATCTTCGCCGGGCAGTCGAACATGGTCGGCTCGGACTCGCGAGTGGCCGACATCGCCCGCTTCCCTCCGTTCGTCGGGCTGGAGAAATCGCAGAAAGGGGTGAGGTTCTCCTACTGCATCGGCCGCGAGGAGAAGCGGCAGTCCGAGGGCTGGGTCGACCTGCAACCGGTCGACGATGTCGTCGGACCCGAGCTGAGCTTTGCACGCGAAGTCAGCCGGAGCCTCAAGGCCCCGATCGCCATCATCAAGTGCGCTGCCGGCGGCACCCATCTCGGCGGCGACTGGAATCCCGATGCGCCGACCGGCTTCGCGATGTACCCCCTCACGCTCGGCTGGATTCGTGCCGCCCTCGCCGACCTCGATCGCCGCAAGATCCGCTACCGGATCGAGGGCTTCATGTGGCATCAGGGCGAGAACGACATGTTCGACGCGGGCTACATGGCCGCGTACGGCAAGAACCTGAAGAACTTCCTCGCGTGCTGGCGACGCGACCTCGGCACGCCGGACCTGCGCTTCTACATCGGCGAACTCTGCACGAAGACGATCTGGGGGATGGATCTGCGCCCGCAGATGGACGCGATCACCCGCGGCCAGCGCGAGGTGACGGAGGGCGACCCGCTCGCGAATTGGGTCCGGACCTCACACGTGGGCGTCGAGATCGGCGGCGGCGTGGGATTGCACTATCACTACGGGACGCTCGGTCAGCTCGAACACGGCGTGAACTACGCGCACGCCTATCTGCGCGCCATCGGCAAGGAGAAGCGGGCCGCTCGTCCGCTCCCGAGTTGGCCTTACCCGAAGGGCGCCGCCGTCAAACTCTTCATCCTCGCCGGCCATCGAAACATGGAGGGCGAACGAGCCTTCGTCCAGGATCTCGACGGGCCGAAAATGGCATCCCTGCGCAAGGACGACGCCACCATCGCCTTCAAGTACAGCCTCGGTGACGGCTTCAAGGTCTCCGAAGGCTGGGAGCCGCTCGGGCCCGCCGGCTGCTACGACAACTTCGGACCCGAGCTGAGCTTCGGCGCCCGACTCAAGCGCTTGAAGCCTGCCAACGTGGCGATCGCCAAGTTCACCCACAGCGGTTCGCAGATCATCGACTGGACGCCGGAAGGCAGCGAGGCGACGGCACGCACGATCTACCCGCGCTTCATCGCGTTCGTCCGCGAGTCGATGAAGGAACTCGCCGAACATGGCCACGAGGTCGAGCTCGCGGGCGTCTTCTATCACCTCGGCGAGAACGACATGTCGTTCCCGCCGTACCGGCAACAGGCCGCGGCGCGCGTCGCGGCGCTCGTCACGCAGAGCCGAAAGGAGCTCGGCTTGCCGACGCTGCGATGGTTCGTCAGCCAGCAGCCCCCGACGGACGACGCGAGCGTCAACGGCATCGACGTCACGGGGGATCTCGTGAAGCTCGCGGCGGCGGACCCGAACCTGATCCACCTCAAGCTGTTCGATCTTCCAGGGCAGGAGAAGCTGGTGCTCACCACGGTCGGCGTCGTCGCGCTCGGCGAAGCGCTCGCCGAGCGCTACTTGGCGGCGAAGTAGCGCTGCGGCTCGATTCGCGAGTCGCGATCAGCAGCGAAGCCGCATCGATTCGCGGGAACGTTCATGGGCCGCCGGACTGTCGAAGCCCATCGACGTCGAGCGGCTCCACGCCTTCTCGATCGACGCTGCGGCGTCGGGCGTCTCGCACGCCGTATCGCCGTGATCCACCTCGACGGGGCCGATCTTCTTCGCGGCGGCCGTCGCCGCCTTGCGCATCGCCTCGTTCCGGCCGCCGAGCGAGATGAGCGTCCGGTTCATCACGGACCGCTCCGCGTTCGATGCGGCGTGGATCGCCTTCGCGATCTCTCCGACGCGCGCCAGGAACCAGGCGTCAGGCGTCGCCTCATCGCACATCGCAAGCGACCCGACGAGCATCCAGCCCGCCACGCGCTCCACGACATCCTTCGACGCGAGCCACGCCTTTGCTCTCGACATGCCGTGCGGTCCCTCGCTCGCGAGCGCCGCAACGTAGCTGCCGCACATCATCGCGTTCTCGCCGCGCGCCCACCGGTCGAGCGCGGCCGGCGTCATCTTCGCGGGGTCCGCGATCTTCACCGCAAGATTGCGCGCGTCGAAGTTGCCGGTCTCCCAGAGCGCGAGAGCGAGCTCGTGATCGAGCCGGATGCGCTTCAGGAGTTCCTTCAAGGTCGCGAACTTGACGCCGAAGAGCGGCCCCGTCACACCGTGACGAAGGTAGGTCTTCTTCGTCTGCTCCGACCCGGCCTTCTCGAGCAGCGCCATCGTCTCGGCGAGCGTCAGGCGGGCAGGCGCGGCCTTCTTCGAAGCGACGGTTTTCTTGGCGGCCATGGGTATCTCCGAATCGCCGCATGGTGGCCGATTTCAGCGTGGAATCAACGGGTCGGGCGCGGCGTCCCGCTGGCACGAGGAGGACGCGATCGCGTGGCGCCGTTATCCTCCCGTCGCTCCTGCGCCGCCCCCACTCGAGGCCCGATCCGCATGAACGTCCGCATCGCTTGCCTCGCGCTCGCGGCCTCGCTCGCGGGCGGCTCCGCCACCGCCCAGACGCTGCCGAAGATCGAGCTGCGCCGAATCCTGCCGGAGCTGAAGCTCGTGCGGCCGATCTGGATGGAGGAGGCGCCTGACGGGAGTGGCCGACTCTTCATCGTCGAGCAGGGCGGGCGCATCTTCGTCGCGAAGAAGGGCAGCGATGGCAAGGACGCCAGGCTCTTCCTCGACGTCTCGGCGCGACGCCCCTACGTCGAGAACGAGGAGGGGTTGCTCGGGTTTGCCTGTCATCCGAAGTTCAAGGAGAACGGCCGCTTCTTCGTCTTCTATTCGCAGCAGGATCCCAAGCGCACCGTGATCAGCGAGCTTCGCATCTCCGCGACCGACGCTGATCGTGGCGACCTTGACAGCGAGCAGATCCTGCTGACGATTCCGCGGCCCTACTGGAACCACGACGGCGGCTTCCTTGGCTTCGGCCCCGACGGCTTCCTCTACTTCACCTGCGGCGACGGCGGAGCCGGCGGCGATCCGCACGACAACGGCCAGAACCTCGCGACGATGCTGGGCAAGATCCATCGCATCGACGTCGATCGCCGCGACGCCGCGGCCGGCGCCGTGCCGTACGCGATCCCCGCCGACAACCCCTTCGCGAAACGCGGTCGCGACGTGCGCCGCGAGATCTTCGCGTACGGCCTGCGCAACGTCTGGCGCATGAGCTTCGATCGCGAAACCGGCGAACTCTGGGCCGGCGACGTCGGACAGGATCGCTTCGAAGAGGTCGACCTCGTCGTCAAGGGCGGCAACTACGGCTGGAACGTGACGGAGGGATTCCACCCGTTCAAGGCGAAGGCGGGCGCCACCGACCTGCTCGATCCGATCGTCGAGTACGCGCACAGCCCCGCGCTCGCCAGGCAGGCGAAGACCCCCGACCACGGCATCGGCACCAGCATCACCGGCGGCTACGTCTATCGCGGGCGCGCCGAGCCCGACCTCTACGGCGTCTACCTCTACGCCGATTTCACGCTCGGCACGATCTTCGGCCTCTCCTACGAGAACGGAGCGCTCGTCGTGCAGCGCACGCTGCTCGAACAGCCGAAGAATGTGGCGAGCTTCGCCGAAGACGCCGACGGCGAGCTCTACGTCATCGCGCTCGACGGCACGCTCGCGCGCATCCACGTCGCCGCGGCGAAGTCGTAGCGGTGCGCGCTGGCGCCCAGCTCAGACGCCGCCGCCAGCCATCCCCCAGTCGGCTCGACGAGCTCCTCGGCCACGGCGCGAGCAGCCACGAAGAAGCCGCTCGGGCGGCGCGTTCGCCACCCGAGCGGCTCGTTGAACCAGCTTCCGATCCGATCACTTCGGCTGCGAGGGAAGGTCGAACCGATCGAGGTTCATGACCTTGGTCCACGCCGCGACGAAGTCGTTGACGAACTTCTGCTTTCCGTCCTCGGAGGCGTAGACCTCGGCGATCGCGCGCAGCTGCGAGTTGGAGCCGAAGAGCAGGTCGACCGACGTGGCCGTCCACTGCACCTGGCCGCTCTTGCGATCGCGCCCCTCGTAGCGGTCATTGCCACCGGCCAACTTCTGCCACGCCGTGCCCAGCTCGAGGAGGTTGACGAAGAAGTCGTTGGTCAGTGTCTCCGGCCGCTTGGTGAACACCCCGTGCTTCGAGTTTCCGAAGTTGGCGTCGAGCACGCGCAGCCCGCCGATCAGCACCGTCATCTCTGGAGCGCTGAGCGTCAGCAGCTGCGCACGATCGACCAGCATCTCCGGCGCGGAGCCCCGCTGCTCGCCGCCCACGTAGTTGCGGAAGCCGTCCGCCATCGGCTCGAGCACCGCGAACGAAGCGGTATCCGTCATCTCCTGCGTCGCGTCGGTGCGGCCCGGCGTGAACGGAACGGTCACCGCCTGCCCGGCGCGCTTCGCCGCGTCCTCGACGCCGGCGCAACCGGCCAGCACGATCGTGTCGGCCAAGGAGATCTTCTTGCCGCCGGACTGCGCGTCATTGAACTCCTTGCGGATGCGCTCGAGCACGTCGAGCGTCCTGGCGAGTTCCGCCGGCTCGTTGACGTCCCAGCTCTTCTGCGGTTCCAGGCGCAGACGCGCCCCGTTGGCGCCACCGCGCATGTCGGAGCCGCGGAAGGTGGACGCTGACGCCCACGCGGTCGAAACCAGCTGCGAGATCGACAGGCCGGACGCCAGCACCTTGCTCTTCAGGTCGGCGACGTCCTGTTCACCGACCAGCGGGTGGTCGACGGCGGGGACGGGGTCCTGCCAGAGTTGCGCCTCCGGGACCAGCGGACCGAGCAAGCGGGTGCGTGGCCCGAGATCGCGATGGGTCAGCTTGAACCACGCGCGCGCGAACGCCGCGTCGAACTCCTTCGGGTTCTGGTGGAAGCGCTCCGAGATCTTGCGGTACGCCGGATCGGTGATGAGCGCGAGGTCGGTGGTGAACATCACCGGCTGGTGAGTCTTCTTCGCGTCGTGGGCGTCGGGCACCGTTTTGCCAGCGTCGCCCTTCGGCTTCCACTGCTGCGCACCTGCGGGGCTCCTGGTCAACTCCCACTCGAAGGCGAAGAGGTTGTTGAAGTAGTCGTGCGACCACTCGGTCGGGGTCGAGCTCCAGGCACCTTCAAGGCCGCTCGTGATCGCGTCCGCACCGTGGCCGGTGCCGTAGGTGTTCTTCCAGCCGAGCCCCTGCTCTTCGAGGCTCGCGCGCTCGGGCTCGGGACCGACGTGCTTGCTGGGATCGGCGGCGCCGTGCGCCTTGCCGAGCGTGTGCCCACCGGCGATCAGGGCGACGGTCTCCTCGTCGTTCATCGCCATCCGCCCGAACGTCGTGCGAATGTCGCGGGCCGCCGCGAGCGGATCGGGCTTGCCGTTGGGACCTTCCGGATTGACGTAGATCAGCCCCATCTGCACGGCAGCGAGCGGCTTGGCGAGGTCACGATCGCCGGAATAGCGCTCGTCGGCGAGCCACTTGCCTTCGGGTCCCCAGAAGACGTCCTCCTGCGGCTCCCACACATCGGCGCGGCCGCCGGCGAAGCCGAAGGTCTTGAAGCCCATCGACTCGAGCGCGACGTTGCCGGTGAGGATCATCAGGTCGGCCCAGGAGATCCTGGTGCCGTACTTCTGTTTGATCGGCCAAAGGAGCCGGCGCGCCTTGTCGAGGTTGCCGTTGTCGGGCCAGCTGTTGAGGGGAGCGAAGCGGATCGTCCCGTCCGCCGAGCCGCCGCGGCCATCCATGGTGCGATAGGTGCCGGCACTGTGCCACGCGAGGCGGATGAAGAGCGGGCCGTAGTGGCCATAGTCGGCCGGCCACCACTCCTGAGACGTCGTCAGCATCGCCGCGATGTCCTTCTTCAGGACATCAAGGTCGAGCTTGTTGAACTCCGCGGCGTAGTCGAAGCCACGATCCATCGGGTTGCCCGACGGCGAATTCTGGTGGAGCACGCGCAGGTCGAGCTGGTTCGGCCACCAGTCGCGGTTCTTCATCACGCTCTCCACGGTGTACTCCTCGACGACGGGCGCAGCGGCGCTGCCACCCATGACGGGGCACTCGCTGGCGACATTGGGCGCAACGAGGTCCGGCTGAGGGGCGGCGCATCCGGTGGCACCGGCGAGCAGCGCGATCAGCCACGCCGTACGGCGGCAGCTCGGGTTGGATCGAAACATCGAAGTCCTCACGGTCGTCGGAGATCGGCGGCTTTGAGGGGTCGCATCGGACATCGAGATCCTCCGGCCTTGGGTTGGGAGTGGAGTTCGATCGATTGGCAAGGGCGTCCGGTCGAGGGATCGACCGCCCGCGTGGTCATCGTTTCTTCTTCGCAGCGCGCGAACGGCAGCTCGGGCAGCGGCCCCAATAGAGGACTTCCGCTTCGTCGATTTCGTAGCCCGAAGTCGCCGCTGCAGAGATCGACGGCTCGTGCGCCGCGATCGGCTCGACGTCGACCACGGCGCCGCACGCTCGGCAGATCGCATGGTGGTGTCGATCCCCCGCGCGCAGGTCGAACAGCGCCGGCAGACCCGCTGGCTGGATCTTTCGGAGGATCCCCTTCTCGGTCAGCATCCCGAGCGCGTCGTAGACGGCCTGACGAGAGACCGTGCCGATCTGGGCGCGGACCTCGTCCGCGATCGTCTCGGCGCAGCCGTGCGGTCGCTTGACCAGCGCTTTGAGCACGGCGACGCGCTGCGCCGTCACGTGCAATCCATGGGCTCGGAGAAGGGTGGCGGGGTCGATCATTCGGGCCGCCAGTCGAGCCATCTTCTGGACGATGTCAAGAACTTGATGTTGTCTGTTAACCGTCCGAACTCGGCCCATCGACGGCGATCGTGCAACCGAAGGAATGCGGCGGGGACGGCGCTCTCAGTTCCACGCTCCGTCGAGCACGAACGCCGCCCACGCCGCGGGCCGGCGCCACTTCGCGTTGCCATCGTGCAGCATCGAGAGCTGCGCGCCGCGCAGCGCCTCGAGCTTGCCCTGCTTCTTCTGCCAGAGGTTGACGTAGAAGCGCTTCATCAGCTCGCAGGTCGCCTCGTCATCGACCTTCCACAGCGAACTGATCACCGTCCTCACGCCAGCATCGCGCAACGTCCGACGCAGCCCGAGCAACCCTTCGGCTGGCTCGGGTCGACCAAGCCCCGTCTCGCACGCCGACAGCACGACGAGCTCGACCCCGCGCAAGTCGAACCACGAGAGCTCCTCGGCGCTCAGATAGCCGTCGTCCCGCACCTGATGGGTCGGCGACTTGACGTTCGCGCCGGCGCAGACGATCCCCGACAGGAAGCCGGGAAGAAGGCGCGGGGCAGCGACGGGCGCGTCCTTGCTGCCGACTTCGGGCGTGCGCACCGTCGCGAGCATCGACGGGGTCCCTTCCGGCTCGAAGAAGCCGTGGGTCGCGAGATGGACGAAGCGCGCGCGCGGCAGCTCCTCCTTCACGCGCTCTTCGCTGGCGAGCGCGCCGGTGAGTTCGACCTGCGTTGCCGTGCCCGCGAATGCAAGCTTGTGGAGCCGCGCGACCGCCGACGCTTCAGCGGACGTCGCACGCAGCGGCTCCCAGAAGCTCGTGAAGGCGCGGGTCGAGGCGCTGCGGGTGCCGCCGCCGGCGGCCACGGGAGCTCCCGCGGCCGTGTCTTGCGCGTCGTAGTCGACGCCACCCGCGACCAGCAGCGATGCCGTCGCGGACGCAGCCTCACGCGGGAGGACGAGCTTCGGCAACGCCGAGAGATCCTGCACGCAGACGATGGCGAGCGTCTCGATCAGCGGCTTGCCCTCGGTGTCGGGGATCAGCTGGAACGGCAGCTTGCCGAGGAAGGCATCAGGCGAGATCACGACGAGCTTCGCGCCAGCGAGCAGCGGTGCGAGCGGTGCCCACAGCCGCTCCGACAGCAGTCGGCCGGCGTCGCCGGCGCCGCTCGCCACCGCAGCCGGCGCTGCACCGCGGCTCGACTCGATCTGCTCGAGGAACGCCGTGACGGCGGCGTCGAGCGCATCGCAGTCGCCGACGTCGACGAGTCGCGACTCGTGCCGATCCGCGGTCATGACCAACGCCGCGAGCCGCGCCTCGCCCCAATGGGATTGCACCCACTTGCCGTTCTCCGCCGTCGCTCCCCGCACGTAGCGGTTGTAGACGACGAAATCGATGGCGGCCGCATCCGCTGGAAGGGCCGCGCGCACCTCCGCGAGCGACGCCATCGCCGCCACCTTCGCCGGCGCGAGCTTCCCGACCTCGAGCTCGAGCTGACCGACCTCGGCGCGCACCTGCGCCAGCGAATCGGCGAGGTCCTTCACGTCGGCCGGATCGGAGAAGGCAAGGCGCGAGAGGCGCCGCTGCGCGTCGAAGAGCGCCGTGATCGCCGCCGTTGCCGTCGTTGCCGCCGAACCCGACCCGCCCGCTCCTGGCGCGTCGAAAAGCTGCTCGCGAGTGGCCGCAAGACTCCGTGCGACCTGCCCTTTCCACACCAAGATGCGTTCGTGAAGCGCCGCCGGCTCGATCGCTGTCTCGCCGGTCGCGGCCGCGCTGAGCACGTGATTCAGTTGATGGCGCTGACTGCGGACGAGGTCGAGCCGCTCCTCGGCGTTCGCGCTGCGCAAGCTCGCCTGCAGCTGGCGCTCGCCCGAATCCATCGCGGCCAGCCATTGCTCGAGCGCCTCGCGCCGTTTGCCTAGCCCGTCCAGCGTGTGACCGAGGTGGTCGCGGATCTCGGCGACGAGCGGGCTGTCCTGTCCTTGGAGCTGCGTCGCGAACTGCAACGCGGCCACGAGGACCGGTTCGGCCCGCTCGTACTGCCCGCCCAACGCGAGCGTGCTGCCGAACAGGGCGCGCGCTTTCGTGCTCACGCCATCAAGATTGCCGTAGACCCGTTCCGCGAGCGGAATTCGGCGCTCCAACACGTCGGCCGCCGCGCGCGGATCGTCGAGGTCGTCGCTGAGGACGTTGCCGAGGAGCCACAGCGATGCGTCCAGCTCGAGGTCGCTCGTGATCGGGTGCTTCTCTTCGACCTCGATCGCTTCCTCGATCAGCGCCTTCGCACGCTGCGGATCCCCGCCCGCTCGCGCGACCTGCGCCGATCGCAACAGCCCGCGGGCGTAGTCGATCGACCCGCGACCGCTCGATCGCTCGGCACGGCGCAAGAGCTCCGCACCGATCGAAGCGACTCGAGGCCAGTCCCCCATCGTTCCGCAGCTGATGCCCAGCAAGTCGAGCGCGTCGAGCGTGCGTGGATCGTCAGGACCCAGCCGCTGCTCCAGGGTCGCGAGCACCCGTTCGCGGACCTCGACGCTCCGACCTGGCAGCCCCGCGTCCCGTAGCAAGTACGCGAAGCTGCCGAGCGCGTCGACCACCGCGTCCGATTCAGCGCCGAAACGCGCCACCTTCGCGGCGATCGTCCGCTCGGAAAGTTCGATCGCGGCCGCAACCTCACCGAGCAACTTGAGCTGGAACGTGAGATTGCGCGCCGTCAACAAGGTGGTCGGGTGGTCGAATCCCAGGAGCCTCTCCTCGAGGGCGAGCGATCGGACGAAGCAGCGGTGCGCGGCGAGCGTGTCACCATCTTGGTGGGCGCAGAAGCCGACGTTGTCGAGCGCCATTGCGACCTCGAGGCTGTCGGGTCCGAAGGCGCGCTCGCTGATCGCGAGCCCCTGTTCGGCGAGTTCGCGCGCCTCGTCATGGCGACCAAGGTGCACCAGTTCCTGCGCCAGGTACCGAAGCTGTGCCAGCGTATTCGGATGCGTTTCGCCGAAAACATGGGCCGCCGCGTGCCATGTCTCTTCGCTCAGGTCCCGTGCGCGCGCGTGATCGCCCAATTGCGTGCAGAGGGTCGCCAGATTGTTCAGTAGGTAGCAGCGATTCGCATCGATCGGCTCGTTCGCTGCGCGGAAGATCGCCAGCGCGCGGTCGCGCAGCGCATCGACGCCCGGGAGCCCGAGTGCGAGACGCGTGAGAGCGACGCGAATCAGCGGCTCGACCAGCGCCGGATCGTCTGGACCAGCTCGCCGCTCGATCGACGCGAGGATCGCCTCGAACTGCGGCAGCGCGTCGCCGTCACGGCCGAGCCTGCCTTGCGCGACCGCGAGCCCGAGGCGGATCTGCTCGACGTTCTCCGATTCGGCGAGGTCGTCGACGTCGAAGCAGGCGAGCGCTTCGGTGAAGTGCATGACCGCGTCGTCGAGGCGGTCACTGTGAACGAGTGCCGCGCCGATCTCGTTCCGACGCACGCCGGCTTCACGATGATGCTCCCCGAAGACGCGGCGGCTGAGGTCGAGGCTTCGTTCGAACACGGCCACGGCCTCGTCCAAAGCGCCGGCGCGGACGAGCGCGCGCCCAAGGTCGAGGAGCACCTGCGCGAGTCGCGGAGAATCGGGTCCGCGCGCCGCCTCGACGGCCCGCGCCTCCCCACGCAGATCCTCGAGTACGAGCTGCGTGAGCGTCGCGTCGTCCGGTTTCGCTCTGGCACCACGCACCAGCGAGAGCTCGAACGGCCCCGTCTCGCCGTGGAGCGCCGCGGCTTCGACGGTGAGCGGGCCTTTCGCCAGCAGCGTCGCGTCGAGGACGAGCTGCGCGTGGGTTCGCAGCCAGCCGTCGTCGTTCTCGGCGAGTGACGTCCCATCCGCGGCGCGCACGACGAGGTAGGCGTCGAAGAGATGCGAGACGAGATCGAGGGTCAGCGGTCCCGCCTCGCCCTTCGGCAAGACGAGCCGAAAAGCGCTCGCGCGCGTCGGCCCATCGGTGTAGTTGGCCGCGAGCGCAGGCGTCGTGACGACCGGCGCGTCGGCGCCGATCTCTCCCTTGATCGGCTTGCCGACTTCGAGCTTCGGTGCCTCGCCGGGGACGCCGGCAGCGATGAGCAAGCGCGACGCGATCCAGATCTGCCCGAGGTACATCACGAGCGCTCCATTTCGCGGTGTGGCATGGTACGCGCCGCGGCTCGGCGCGAACCGAGCGCATCGGGTGCGAGCAATCGGCCGAAGCGGTCGACTCGCCCCCGCTCCGACGATCTTCCGCACCAGCAACCACAAGCCAGCATCGAAATTGAACCGCGGAAGCGGCTGCGAACGCAGAACCGATCATTCATCGGCGCCGGCGCTCTCCGTGCAACCGGCTCGCGATCACCGCCCCACTCGGCTGCATTACGAGCCATGAAAGGGCACGGCTCGGGCGCTTCCGTTCGAAGCGCCCGAGCCGTGCGTGGTCACTGTCTTTCGTTACCCGATCCGATCAGAACCGGCGCGACCAGTTGAACAGCAGAACCCAGTCGGCGAACGCCGCGTCGCCATGTTGGCCCGGAATGCCGCTCGCCTGATCGGCAACGCTGCGGTGTCGCGCGCGAAGCACCGCGACCGGGATCGCGATTGAGAAGACATCCTTCTCGTGCGCGAAGACCAGTTGTGGCTCGATCGACAGCGCGTAGCCCGGCCGACGGAAGCCTGCATCCTGGCCGATCGCGTCGCGAACCGGGACGCCTTCGATACGACCGCCGATGCCGGCGGACACGCCCTCCCAGGCCGGGATGTTGATCATGGTTCCGAGCCGCGCGATGTACTGATCGGCGATCGACATGATCTCCTCGCCCTTCAGCGTGCGGTAGGTCTCGACGCCGTTCTTCTCCTGCGGATTGAAGAGGTAGCTGGCGCTCACGTACGGAGTGAACAGGCCGAGCCGCTTGAACGCCATCATGTCGAGGATGAATCCGAATCCGCCGTCTCCCGGCTGGATCGACTGATCGTTCGTGCGAACCACGTTGGTGAACGTGTCATCGGAAGGGTCGTCGGTGGTGCCCTTGCTGTCGCGTACCGCCACCGAGTCCTCGGTCCCAGGATCGCCAGTCGGCAACTTGATGCCGAAGCCAAGCGAGATGTTCTGATCGAGATGGTCGTCGACGTCGAGGAGCCAGTGGCGGGCGACGATGCTCACGTCGCCGATGCCCTGGGATCCAGTCTGGTTCTCGCCATTCGGCACGCGGACGATGTCGCCGGAGGTGTTTCGAATGACGCCAGGGATCGACCGCTTCGCGATGAGGAACGGCAGCGAGAACGAGATGCTCGTCTGCTTGCTCCAACCACGCGTGAAGCCGAAGTCGAACAGATGGACGGTGTTCTTGACCTGGGCCTCACCGCTCTGACGGTCATCGTCCTCGCTCGTGCCGGTGAAGTGGCGGTCCGAGAACTGGTAGCGATAGCCGAAGTTGAACTGCCACTGATCGGGAGCGAGGTAGGGGCTGCCTTGTGCGCCAACCACGGGCGCACTGGAACGCGCGGCGACTCAGCCCTGACCGAAAGCTTCCTTCGCCCCCACCATCGCGAGCAGCAATGGAATGGCAAACGCGCCAAAAGCTGAACGGTCTCGAGGCAGTCATCAAAGGCTCCAGTGGGTTCTTGGGTCGATCGGGACAGCTCGGTGCCGCGATTGGGGCCAAACGCCCCGAAACATCGACCCTCGGGATCGGAACGCTTGAGCATTGCAAGCCGAGTTCCGCACCCTGCCCCGTGCTCCCTTCGCGGGAAGGGTCAGGGAGAACGCTGAGCCGCCGTGAGCGCGACCGGCGGGGTCGAGGGCACCTTCTTCTCGTTCGGAGCGTTGCAACGGCGTCGCGCTTCGCCGCCCGATCGCGCGACCGGGTCTCTCCAGCTTGCTCGGCGTCGAGGCAACAGCTCCGCCGAAAACCGACGGTCGAACGCCTGAGCCGGACGGTGTCGGCCCCGCAGTGAATCGAGCGCGATCACGGTGAAGTGTGCCCGGTGAGGCCGCCGCCACCGCTCTTCGCCGCAGGGCCGACTCGGCATGGTTTGTTCTAGGAGTACCCCGCGACGCCGACGGTTCGATCCGGAGTGCGCATGAGTCGTCGACCGACGCCTGCAGCGCGCCGCCTCGCCGAGCTGCCCGCGACTTCCTTGCGATGCTTGTCATCGCGACGGTGGCGCCGACGTGTCAACGCGGCTCTTTGGGAGGCGGAGGTCCGCCTGAGCCGAGCGTCGATCTCTACTCCGTCTCGATCGACGCCTACTTTTCTTGGGAAAGCGCGCCGTGGTTCTACGACGGCGTCGCGGTGCTCGGCGACGACGGCGGCTACGAGCGCACCGAGCTTCACGACCGACGGCATCCGCTACGGCTGGCTCGGACCGTCGGAGTACTGGTCCGGCGCAATGAAGCGCTGATGCGTTTTCTGGCAGAGTCCGTCGTCCGCCGTCACAATGGCGCCGTCTTGTAGGCGCCCCTTTCCGTGGAAGGTGATCCCATGCACGCTTGGATCCTGCTCCTGGCGCTCGTCGCGCCGATTCGCCAGCCATCGCCGGCGGCGTCGCCATCGTCGGCAACGACCGATGTCTCGGCGCAGGTCGCCGCGCTCGTCAAGGAGTACGACACGGCGCGCGCCGCCTTCGAGCAGAAGTACGCCGCCGCAACCACGGACGAGGAGCGCCAGCGGATCTTCAGCGCCGACATGCCGAAGATCCCCGAGTACATCCCGCGCTTCCTCGCGCTTCTCGCCCCAGCGAAGGGGACTCCGGCCGCGATCGACGCCTGTTCCTGGATCCTGCTGCACGGCGAGAACGAGCGCCAGAAGGCGCCGGCCTACGCACTGCTCGAGGACCACGCCGCCGATCCCAGGGTGATCGGCGCCGTGAGCGCGATGACCCTCTACTCTCGATCGCTCGGTGCCGAGCGTTTCCTGCGCGCGGTCCTCGCGAAGAGCGCCGATTGGGAGACGAAGGGGCAGGCGACTTATTCGCTGGCACAGGTGCTGAGCGGGCTTGCGGAACTCGCGGCCTCCATCCACTCATCGCCGTCACCGCCGGCCGGCGACGCTGCGAACGCGATGCACTACGGTCAGGAGACGATCGACGACCTGAAAGCGCGCGACCCGGAGGAGCTCGGCGCGGAGTCGGAGGACCTCCTCGAAGACGTGCTGGCCGAATGGAAGCAGCTCAAGCGAAACGGCAAGCCGCTGGGGACGACCGTCGAGAGCGAGCTCTACGCGCTGCGCCACCTCGCGGTCGGCAAGGTCGCGCCCGACATCGTCGGATGGGACGTCGACGGCGTCGCTTTCAAGCTCTCGGACTACCGCGGGAAGGTCGTGGTGCTCGACTTCTGGGGATTCTGGTGAGGCCCATGCCGGGCAATGATCCCGCACGAGCGGTCGCTCGTGGAGAAGCTGAAGGACGAGCCCTTCGCACTGGTCGGCGTCAACAGTGATCCGAAGGAGACGCTGCGCAAGGCGATGGCAAGCGAGAGGATCACCTGGCGCTCGTTCTGGGATGGCGGCGGCACGACCGGTCCGATCGCCTCGAACTGGAACGTCCACGGATGGCCGACGATCTTCGTCCTGGACGCGAACGGAGTGATCCGCGCGAAGGACCTGCGCGACGACGAGTTGGGGAAGAAGGTCGAGGAACTGCTCGCCGAAATCAAAGCAAAGCGGGCCGCACCGCCATCGGCCGGCGGGCGCTGACCTCCGCACCGAAGCCCCCAGGGTTTGACAATCGACTGCGTCCGAAGCGCCGCGACTCGCCAGCCGACGCGCGCGCGGAGACCTCGGACGCAACATCGTGAAGGGGCCGGCGTCTGGCCGGCAACCCGCTCGTGGAGCGCCGCAATGGCGATCGAGCGACTTGGGCGACCTGACGGCAACGGGCGTCGTCTAGAACGTGCGGACGATCCGGGTTTGCGAGAAGAAGGGAGCTCCATGAGCCTGAAGGAATTCGCGCGCGCGCCGCTCATGACGCTGGCGGCGCTCGTCACCGCCGTCGTGATGACGAGCGGTCACCATCCAGCGCTCGGGAGTTCGTCGCGCTACGTGCGCGCAGCGCAGGAGATGGCGGAGGGCGGCGACTGGATCGTCCCGCACCTCGGCCACGTCCCCTACTTCGAGAAGCCCCAGCTCACTTTCTGGCTCGGCGCGCTCTCGCGCGTCGCGTTCGGCGATTCATGGGTCGCGGCTCAGCTTCCAGGCGGCCTTGCGATCCTGGTCGTCCTGCTCGCGACCTACGCGATCGGCGCACGCTGGCGCAGCCGCGAGTTCGGGCTGGGAGCCGCGCTGCTCCTCGCGACCTGCGGCTCGATCCTCGTGATGATGACGACGCTGACGACCGACGCGATCCTCGCCGCCTGCATCGCCGTCGCGTGGTGGGCGTTCCTGCGTTGGGAGGAGGCGCGCGCCACGCGCTGGCGCATCTGCTTCTGGCTCGCGCTCGGCGTCGGGACGCTTGCCAAGGGGCCGATCGCGCTGGTGATGCCGGCCCTCGCGCTCGGCGGTTACGCACTGCTCGCCGGCGGCTGGCGCGGCGCCCTGCGGCTCGCGAAGGAGATCGGCCCGGTCTCGGGAATGGCGATCGTGCTCGCGCTCAACCTGCCGCTGACGCTCCTCGTCGCGCAGCGCGATCCGCGTCTGCTCTGGTACTTCTACGTTCGCTGCAACTTCCAGGGCTTCTTCGACCAATCGGTCCACCACGAAGGCGCGTGGTGGTACTACGCGCCGTCGCTGCTGCTCACGCTCGCGCCGGCGTCGCTGCTGCTGCTGCCGGGCGCGCTGATCGGCGGCGTGCGCGAGGTGCGTTCGCGCCGCGATCCGCAGCGCATCGGGCTCTTCCTCACGGCGGTCGCCCTCTTCCCGCTCCTCTTCCTGTCGGTGTCGACTTCGAAGCTCAGCGCCTACACGCTGCCGCTCTTTCCTGCGTTCGCGCTGCTCGGGTACGACGTCCTCGTCGGATGGGACGCGCGGCGCTCGCGGCTCGCCAACGCCACGGTCGTCGCCGCTGCCGCGACCATCCTCGTCGCGATCGGCGGCGTGTGCGGGCTGCTGCTGCTGCAACCCGGCGACCTGCCCGGTCGCCTGCAGGAGCTCCAGACGCGGATCGTGCCGCAACCGGCGCTCTACATCGGAGGTGCCGTCGCGTCCGTGGCGTTCCTCGCAGCGCTCGTGCTCGCGATGCGGCGGCGCCTGCTCGCGGGCCTCGCAGCGCTCGCGGCGGGCACGACGCTCTTCATCTGCAGCGTGCTGCCGAGCGTCACCGCGATCGTGCCCGAGCTCGACCCGCGGCCGGCCATCGCCGCTCTCGCCGGCGAGCGCAAGCCCGACGAGCCGATCTACATCCAGGAGCGCGCGGTGCAGGAGTACCTGCTCTATGACGCCATCGGCGAGCGCCTGCACATCGTCGATCGTTGCCGCGAGCTTGGCGTCGGCCACTTCGTCGAAGTGCGCCCGCGCGACGTCCCGCTCCCACCGAAGCCCGACGAGGTGAACGCCGAGCTGCTCCCCGACCATCCATGGCTCGCCACGCGCGACGCACTTGCTGCCGCCTGGAGCGGCCCGACTCGCGTCTGGCTCATCGGCGAGACCAAGATCTTCGAGCACCTGCGCGCGCGCGGCCTCACGCTCCACGAGAAGGGGCGTGTTGGTTCGCTGGCGCTCATGAGCAATCGGCCGTGAACGGGAACCGTGGCGGGCAGAGCCACGCGACGGCGCGCTCGAGCATTTCGTCACGGCCCGCGCGTGCGGCAGCGACGGTGGGCACGACTTCGATGTCTGGCGCGAAGCCGACGCCGATGAAGTCGGTCCCATCCGGCGCAACGTCGCGTTTGGTGCGAATGCACGCCATGCGGCCGCACGGAAGCGGGAAGCGGAAGGTTGCCCCGTACGGCCGCCGGTCCGATCAGCACGACAACCGGCATGCGATCGTGGATGGTGGCGTGCAGCGAGAACGGCTCGACGTCGCAGCACCCATCGCTCGGCATGAAGTTGCTGTCATCGCTGCGGCCGCTGATTAGATTCCGCCGCACCATGAAAGACGTTCGCGCCCCCAACTACGGAATCGATGCGCCAACCGCGGTGCGCAACCTGCTGATCGTGGCGGGGCTCGGGGTGATCTCGCTGATCACGCGGCTGCTCGGCCTGTGGTCAAAGGAAGACCTCATCGCGGTGATCGCGTTGCCATTGATCTCGGCCGGCCTGACCTGCGGCGCGATGGGCGTGTGGATGATCTACGACAGCAAGTTCAGCAAGGTGCGCGAGCGCGAAAAGTACCTCGACAAGATCGCCTGGCGCGGTGATGAGCGCGTGCTGGATGTGGGGTGCGGTCTTGGACTGTTCCTGATTGGCGCCGCCAAGCGGCTCTCCACCGGCCGCGCGGTCGGAATCGACAAATGGCAGCAAGAGGATCTCAGCGGCAACAACGCTGCGGGGACACTTCGAAACGCCACGATCGAAGGCGTGGCCGACAAGGTCGAGGTGCACACCGGCGATGCACGCAAGCTGCCATTCGACGACGCGAGCTTCGACGTCGTCCTCTCGAGCATGGCGTTGCACAACATCTACAACGCCGGCGAGCGGCAAACCGCCGTACGCGAGATCGCGCGGGTGCTCAGGTCCGGCGGACGCGTGCTGATCGTGGACGTGCGCCACATCAGGCAATACGCCGCCACCCTGCGCGATGCCGGCCTGGATGCGCGGTTCGTCCAGGGGATCGTCTCGCTCCTGCTGACCGTGATCACGTTCGGATCGGTTCAAGTCGGCTACGTGATCGGCCACAAGGCGGGGAACGGTTAGTCGGATGGCGCGCGTCGGCTGCGACCGAGCGGCGCCACCGAAGCGCCACCTCGCGTCTGATCGCATGGCAGAATCGACCGAATGACCTGCCCCCAAAAACACCAGTCGACCGGCTCACCGCCAGGTTGAACGCAGGCTCTGCTTCCCCCCACGGCGACCACCGATCGGCCGTCGGGCGTGAAGCGCGCCGATGAGACAAGCACCGCGTCGAACAGCGCTTCGCGTTCGCGGGTTGCTGTATCCCACAGTCCAATCGCGGCTCATTGAGTTCCACGGCCTGACTGCGGAGCAAGGACTTCGCGGCACCGGTCAGCGGCGCCGGGCGGTGGGAATCGCCCGCGCGCAACGACGACGCGTCGCCTCAGCGCGACCGCGCGATGGGTCGCGCGATTCACCATCCTTTGCCTACTTTGCTCCGCGCGAAACTTCGAGGTAGCGCCGGTAGGTCGGCCGGCTCAAGAGCTCCTTCTGGATCACGTGCATCGCGGCGGCGAACTCTGCATCGGCGGCCGGATGGAGCTTCGGCAGCGCGAAGAACGCGGCGCCGGCGCGTACGAACAGCTCCCAGCAATCGGCCTCCGCCTCGCTCATGCCGGCGTCGACGCAGTTGCGCCGGTCGCGCAACTCGCTGTCGCTCCAGCGGTGCGGCGACTCGCTCGCCGCGTCCTGAGCCGCGACCGCGGTCGCAGGCGCGACGACGCTCGGAGCGATTCCCACCGTCCCCAAGGCCACCAACGTCCCCAATGCCTGTCGCCGGGTCACCTCGTCCATCGATCGACCTCCCATTCGCGCCCCATCGCGCGAGCGGACCCATCATCGCCACGTGCCGCTCACCGCGGATGGCGCAGATCTCGGGGCGGACCTCTGCCGGCGTGGCAGTCGAAGTGGCGGCAGCGACGCGCCGCGCAGGTCACGACATTCGAGGACGATGCGGAGTGCTTCCGATCGCGGCCGCTTCAGAGAATCCGAGGATGGCGAGGTCCTCGCGCGCTCGCGCGTACCATTCGCCAGCCTCCGCGGTCTTCCAGAAGCGCGATTCGACCCGCAAAGTGGCGAGGCTTCGCATCTCCTCTCGCGCACCACGCGCATTCGGAGCCCGGCGAGCACGATGACGGAACCTAGTGACTCCCAGGACTTCAGCGGCGTTGCGCCGCATTGTGACGCCGCTCAGTGGGATCGGCTCGTCGAGGCGATCGGCCCCGATTCGCTGCTGGTCATCTTTCGACGCGGGATGAGCAAGCAACTCGCGAGCTTCGTCTCCGAGGAGGACGTCTTCCAGGAGACGCTCGCCCTCGCCTGGCGCGATCGCGAACAGCATCGCTGGGAGGGGGTCCGCGCCTATCGCGCCTGGATCCTCACGATCGCGCGCAACCGCCTCACCGACCTCGCGCGGCGCGCGACGGCCGGCAAGCGCGGCGGAGCGAGACAGATGTCCGCCTTCAGCGATCTCGACGACGGCGACGACCGTCCCTTCTCGCAGCGACTGCCGGCCGGCTCGACGACGCCAAGCCGTATCGCGATCCAGCGCGAGCGAGCACAGGTGATGGCCGACGCGCTCGCTTCGCTGCCTGAAGAGATCGAGCCGGTCGTGCGGCTCTACCTATTCGAGGAGAAGCCGATGGAGCAGATCGCGGCCGAGCTCTCGATCGGCCTTTCCGCTGCGTGGTACCGTTTCCGCAAAGGCTCAACGCTCTACGCGCAGGCGCTCGAGGTGCTGCGCACGAAGGCGACGCAGCAGCGTGGCGCGACCTGACACGATGAGCGAGCCCATCACGCCGCCGCCCGACCCGGGCGCTTCCGAACTGCTCGATCGCCTGCTCGGCGAATTCGTCGAGGCGATCGCGGCGGGCCGCGCCGTCGACCTCGCCGCGGTGGCGCCCGATCGCCCCGAGCTGCGCGCCGCGATCGAGCAGACCTGGCAACTTGCCGAGAAGGTCGCGGTCCGCCGGCCGCTCACGCGCCGTCGCATCGGCGGCTTCGAGATCGTCGCGGAGATCGGCCGCGGCGGCATGGGCGCCGTCTTCCTCGCCGAGCAGCCGGCGCTCGCGCGCCGCGTCGCGCTGAAGATCCTCCCCGGCCGCTGGCAATCGAGCGGCCGCGCGCGCGATCGATTCGAGCGCGAGGCGCGCGCGGTCGCGCGGCTGCGCCATCCGAGCATCGTCCCGATCTACGAGATCGGTGAGGACGACGGGACACCGTGGTTCGCGATGGAGTGGGTCGAAGGACGGACGCTCGCCGCCGTGCTCGCCGCGCTGCGCGCGCTCGATCGTCCATGCGAAAGCCTGACCGGCGCCGACTTCGCGGCGGCCGCGTTTGGCGCCGGTGCGCCGGTCCGCGAGCCGTCCTACGTCGCCGGGATTGCGCGCCTCGTCGCGGAAATCGCCGACGCGCTCGCCCACGCGCACGCGAACGGCGTCGTCCACCGCGACGTGAAGCCGTCGAACGTGATGGTGCGGCCCGATGGGCGGGCACTCCTTTTCGACTTCGGCCTCGCGAGCGTCGAGAGCGAGGCGTCGCTGACGTGCAGCGGCGACTTCATGGGGACGGCGCACTACGTCTCGCCCGAGCAGGCGGCCGGCGACCTCGCGCAGGTGGACGCGCAGAGCGACGTCTGGTCGCTCGGCGCGACGCTCTACGAACTGCTGACGCTCGCTGTCCCGTTCAATGGCGCGACGACGCCGGACATCCTGCGCGCGATCCAGCGCGACGCGCCGCTCGCGCCGCGGAAGCACAACCCGCAGCTCCCGCGCGATCTCGAGACGATCGGTTTGATGGCGCTCGAACGCGATCGCGCGCGCCGCTACGCGACCGCCGCCGATCTCGCCGCCGACCTGCGCCGCTTCCTCGAGTTCCGCCCGGTGCATGCGCGCCCGATCGGCGCAGCGCAGCGCTCCGTCCGCTTCGTGCGGCGCCACACGATGGCGACCGTCGCCGTCGCATGCGCGTTCCTGTTCGTCGTCGGCACGCCGACGGCTCTCTGGCTGCAGCAGCGCGGCGTGAACGCTCGCCTCGAAAAGGCAAACCGCGAGGCGCTCGATTCACTGGACGCCGCGAACGAGCACAACGACTTCGTCCGGCAGATGCTCTCGGCCGCCGACCCCGGCATCGACGGCAAAGAGGTGAAGGTCGTCGACCTGCTCGACAAAGCGCGGCGCGAGCTGACGATGAAGTACGCCGGCCGGCCAGCGGTGCGCGTGTCGCTCGAGCGGACGCTCGCGACGTGCTTTGCCGGGCTCGGACAGCATGCGGCAGCGATCGAGCTCCTCGAGTCGGTGCGAAAGTGGTGCGATGAACGGTACGGACGCCTGAGCTCAGAGTCCGTGACGAGCCTGCTCGATCTCTGCGCCGCGCTCGTCGCCGCGCGACGTGAAGAGGAGGCGCGAGTCGTCGCGGAGGACGCGCTCGCCCGACTGGCCGGAGTGAAGGATCCCGATCCCGAGCTGGTCCTGAACGTGCGCCAGACCTTGTGGTCGTGCCTTCAGCAGACGGGAGAGGGTGCAAGCGTGGTCGCCGGGATGCGCGCGGCGTTCGCCGAGAGCCGCGAGAAGCTCGGCGAACACCATCGCATCACGTGGACGATCGCCCACAACCTCTCGCTCGCGCTCGCCGATTCGGGCGCCGCGGAGGAGGCGGCGACCCTGATGCGCCGGACGCTCGAGGCGCGGCGCGCCGCGTTCGGGGTGACCGACCTCGACACGCTCATGACGCACGCGACGCTGCCGCAGCTCGAGAAGGAGGCGGGGCAGCTCGATGCGGCGCTGCGCGACAGCGAGCACGCCGTCGCGGAGCTGCGCCGGACGCTCGGCGACGATCACAGCCTGACGATCAACACGCTCCACAACCACGCCGGGATGCTGATGGACGCGGAGCGGCTCGACGAAGCACGCAGCGCGCAGGAGATCGCGCTTGCCGCGAACCGTCGCCTGGACGGCGACGCGAGCGCCTTGACGCAGCAGTTCGCGAACCAGCTCGCGGAGATCCTCGTCAAGCTCGGCCGGTTCGAGGAGGCGCTGCCGCTCGCTCAAGCCTGCTATCCCGTGCTGCGCGATTCCTACGGCGCCGACACGCCGCCGGCGTCGCGCGCGCGACGCGAACTGGTGCTCTCGCTCGTGAAGCTCGGCCGGGCCGCCGAAGCGGTCGAGTTCCTCGCGGCCGATCGGACGGAGCGCGAGGTCGCTGGTCCGCTGCCGGATCGTGCGCAGCGCAAGCAGTTCGGGCTCGAACTGCTGGCCGCGGAGGCGGCCGGTCGCCGCGAGCTCGCCGATGAGATTCAGGCGAAGCTCGCGGCGTTGCCGCAGGAGAAGCCTCCTTGATCACACCTTCGCGGTGGAGTGGTTCGTCCGCAGCCCGCCGCCGCGCACTCCGGTCCGAACCGAGATCACGGCGTGATTCGTTCGCGAGGCGCCGCCGCGGATGCCGGTTCGGATCGCGACGGCCGAGTGGTTCAGTCTGGTCCCGCCGCACCGCAAACCCGTCCGGATCTGGATCGCCTTCACCACTTCCGTCTTCGGATCGTGCTTCATGGTTCGCTCCTGGTTCTTGGGTGACGCGCCGCGAGGCTCTTCCGGAGGCCGCTGCGCTTCACCCGTCCGATGAGTGACGCACTACGTCGGGTAAGAGCGCAGACGTGCGGCGGAAGTGTTGCTCGTGAAGGCCTTTTCTTCGCGACGCCGGGTCCCGCCGGCGCCGCGTGAGGGGGCGTCGCCGTGGCAGGAGCGTCGAATCGACCGTCGAAGTCGCAGGACGAGGCGGCCGGTACGGAGTGGCCCGACCGCGTGGAGCCCCTCGGCGAGCTGCTCGCGCTGGCGGGGACGATCGCCGTCCGCCACCCGCCGCGCACGCCGCAGATCGCCAGCGATCGCCTGATGCGGGAGCTCGGCCGCGGCGGCGTGGGAAGCTTCTGGCTCCGCGAGTGCTTCGCAAAAGCGAACTGCTGTCTGTTCGCGTCGGGGGTAATTGGGGCCGAGAGGGACTCGAACTCGGAGCGGCCGGTTGACAGCGGGATTCAAGGGATCGGGCGCACCGCCCCAGGGCGACATTTGCGATCGCTGATCTCTGTTCGCATTGACCGGTTGCTCCGGCACCGAGCAAGTCCCCCTTCCGCTGTCCTCGCACCGCCTCGCGGCGTAGCGCGACGCTCGGAGCGCGCCGACGGTGTCAGTGAATCCGGTCGAACGACGCGCCGTTGAACTTGAACACACCGTTCCCTGCCAACCACGGGTCGCCATGCCGATCCGTGTAGATGCCCATGATGTCCTTGCTCGTCAACCCGTCGGCGGCCGTGTAGTTGCGAATCGACTTGCCGTCGTATCGCCAGGCGCCGTTCTCGACGGTGCCAAACCAGATGTTCCCAGCGCGGTCTTCGCCGATCGAGAAGACGCGATGCAGCGTGGGCGAACCATCGGTCACGTCTCCGGGCAACGGCGTCGATCGCCCGCCGTGCGGTCCCATCTTTCCGAGCCCCTTCTCCTGCGTGAACTGCGTGACGGTGGAGCCATCGCGCAGGATGACCCCGATTCCGTTGTTGCCGATCCAGAGCCGCCCTTTGCTGTCCTCGAAGACACAACGAACGTGCAGCCGCCCCGCGTTCTCGCCGAGCCCCAGGCTCTTGTCATCAAGGACGGTGAAGGCATCGCCGTCGTATCCAAACACCGCGCTGTAGGTCGCAAACCAGGTCCGCCCGCCTTCCCCCCTGGCAATGCATGTGGTCGCGTAGCCGCTGATGCGGTCGCGATCTGCGGCGACGGGGTAGGCCAGGTAGGTGAAAGTCGATCCGTCGTACCGATACGCGCCCGGTAGCGCCTCGAGTGCGGTTGCCCCGATCGACCCCTCCTCCTTGAACCACAGGTCGCCCGCCCCCAGCTGCCAGTCGCGCTTCGAGGCGTAGCTCTTGTTGGTCGGCGTGATGATCCGCTCCCCGTCGAAGCCGCTGATGCCGACGCCGCCCTCGAACCACACCACCCCGTTGCGATCCTCATGGATCGACCGGATCTGGTTGTCACTCAGGCCGTCCTCGACCGTGAAATAAGTGAGGCGCTTGCCGTCGAAGCGGCAGACACCCTGGTTCCAACTGCCGAACCAGTAGTTGCCTTTGCTGTCCTCGAGGATCGAGCGCACGGTTTCATATCGGAGCAGTGCAGGCGGGCCGGTGACGCTGTCGTTCCGCCCCGATCTCGCCGCGTCATGGGTCGTCGTGCAGGAGGTTGCCGGGACAAGGGCAAACATGACGACTGCTGCCAACGCCGCACGCACTCCGCCGCGCGCCATCCCATGCTCCGCGTCCGTGATGGATCCAGTTCGCGCTGCACTCATAGGTTCCGTGGATCCTGTTCCTGCGCGTCCGATGGCGCGGGTTCGCGCGACCATACTGCTCAACCGATCGACACGGTGACGCGGCCGGCTCTGCTCCCCGCTTCTGAGCCACTAGGTCGGAGAGCTTCCGGTCTGGTTTCGGTCCATCTGACCCCGTTCCGGGGAGGATGGCCGGTGACGCCTGTCCCACGAGCGCGACCGTCAGCGCGAGCAACGCGATGCGGCGGGGAAACTCGACACGCTTCGAGTCGTCGCGGCCGGCTTCCTCACCGGATCGTCAGCGTCTCCGGCGTCGACCACGACAACTTCCCGTCCGCGCCGAACGCCCACGACTGGAACTCGAAGTCGGTGCCGCTGAAGCCCTCGGGATCACGTCACTGGTCGTCCACTCGCCGAACGTGTCGAGCACGCCGAACTCGCCGAACTCGCCGAACTCATCGACGGGGACACCGTCGATCGAGACGATGTAGAGGCCGGTGAGCCGGCTGGGGCCGCCGCCGCGCGTGGAGGCGACGACGGTCTGCAGCTCGAAGGCGAACGGCGGATCGATCTCGAGGAAGAGGTCGACGAATTCGACGACCGCGCTCGCCTTGGGAGAGCCGACGGCGAAATCGCGGCAGCCATCGTGATTCACGTCGCCGATCGAACTGACTGCCGTGGCGAAGTCGTCGCCGCCCGGCGGATTCGAGATCTCGAACAGCTTCGTGCCGTTCGCGCCGCTGCGGCCGAGCAGCTTGTGCGGCGACATCAGGAGGCCGGGCGACCAGACGTGGTGGTCCTGGACGACGCTCGTTCCGGTGTGGCTCCACAGCGTTTTGCCGTCCGAGCCGGAGAACGCGAGGACCTTGCCATAAAGCGGCGCCACGTCGCATCCCACCCAGTCGCGGACCGCATCGCCGTTCACGTCGCCGAGGCAAGCGACGCTGCTCCAGTGTTTCGCCTTGACCACGACGAGATCCGCGACTGCGGTGACGTCATGCACGCGGATCTCCGAGTCCTTGGCAACGCTGTCGTAGGAGACGAAGGCCACGATCGCGTGGCCGGCAGCGTCGGTCGCTGCGGCGATCGCGATCGGCTCGCCCATCGGCAGCGACCACGTCTGAAGCAGTGCGTCATCGACGCCGGAACGCACCTCGACCGTCCGATCGGCACTCGCGAAGAGCCAGTCGTCGACCGCGTCACCGCTGACGTCGGAGATGCCGATCATCGGCAGGCCGCTCGTTCCGATCCCTCCCGCAACGGGGAAGCTCGACAACGTGTGGCCATCGATGGACGAGAGGATCTGCACCTTCGGGTTCGGCGCCAGATCCCCGGCCTCCTTCAGTGACGCCATCAGAACCTCGGGAGCGCCGTCACCGTCGCGATCGGGCAGCAGCGCGATGCCGTCGCCGAATCGCACGTCCGAAAATCCTGCGGCCGACCGCTCGAACAGCAGCGCCCCATCCGCGACGCGCATGACCTTCACCGCGCCGGTCATCGCGCTTCCCGCCGGATCGGGCTCGTCTCCCAACCCGCAGAGAAGCTCGAGCGATCCATCGCCGTCGAAGTCGATTGCGCCGTCACCGTCGACGTCGCCCACCGGCGCCAGCGCGTAGCCCGCGACATCGGCGCGTTGGATCGTCGCACCGTCGATTCCAGAACCGATGACGAGATAGTTGTCGCTGATTTCGGTCACGAATCCGAGCAAGGCGAAGTCGGGGATCGCGTCGCCGTCGACATCGCCCAGATTCGCAACCGCGCCCCGGGGATCCCACACGGACATGCGGTAGAGGAAAGAGCCGGTCGCACCGGAGTACGCGTAGCAAGCGCCGTCACGGAATCGGAAGGGGACGATCAGGAGAAGGTCCTCGACTCCATCGGCGTCGACGTCGCCGATCGACATCGCCGATCACGGCCGCGTAGGTCATGTCGCTGCCAGCGACCGTATCGCGCCAAGTCCAGCGCACTTGCCCGCTCGCGTCGAAGAGCGCGACCTCGCCCGTGATGTCGGTCGCCGCATCCAGAGCGCGGGGCGCCGCGATGAGCAGCTCCGATCGGCCGTCGCCGTCAGCGTCGCCCAACGCGTCCACTCGCGCGCCGAAGCCGGTGCCCGGTTCGTCCTGCCGTCCGAGGAGGGTCGCGCCGTCGCCGGTCGCGTAGACGATGACGCGTAGAACCGCGAACGGATCGTCCGTCGGCACGCCAACCGCGATGCCCCGCTTGCCGTCGCCATCCCAGTCCTCGACCCACGCGACTGCGCGCCCAAGTTCGTCGAGTCCTGGCGACCCGGCTCGTGTCCAGCGCGTCTCCTGCGCGAAAGCCGGCGGCACGAACGCGAGAACCGCCAGCGCAGCGCCGAAGGGCTGAGCGCTGGCAACACTTGACCGGCGCTGTGCATGCGACGAATTCGACGGCATCGGGGTTTTCCTTCGAATCGCTCCCGTGCGGCGACGCCTAACCCGCTTTATTCGCGAGCGCCCTGCTACAGCTCGGTCTGTCGACGCATGACATCGTCGGAAAACCGCGCTCCTTCCTCAGCGGGTCGGCAGACCCGCATCGTCGGAGCCGCGATTTCCCTCCTCGTCCTGCGCCGACATCCCGTCTCCTCGCGACGGGGCTCGTGAATCAAACGGGCTAGCAGCCCGTTGGAGAACTCCCCGTGTCGCCTAGCGGCGTCTTTCAAGGCGGTATTTCGTCGGAGGCTCTCGACAACTCACCGGGGAGTTGGCTTCGAACCTCCTCCTCGTCCCGACTCGAAATCCGCTCGCCAGACTCGCGGTGACTTCTCCAACGGGCTGCTAGCAGCGGAATTGGGACGCGCCCGGGGCGAGAGGTTCGCTCGCGACGCCATTTGCGGGGAGGCACGCCGGTCGCGTCGCGTGAAATGGGGGCTCCTGCGGCAGGCGAGGAAGAGCGGACGAGCAAATCATGCAGACCATCGGGCTGATCGGCGGGAGGAGCTGGGAATCGACCATTCCTTACTACCGCGTGCTGAACGAGGTGGTCCGCGCGCAGTGCGGCGGGCTCCACTCCGCGAAGGTGGCGCTCTACAGCGTCGACTTCGCCGAGTACGAGCCGCGACTGCGCAGCGGCGCTTGGGAGGAGATCGGCGACGGGCTGGTCGAAGCCGCGCGGCGCGTGGCGGCCGCGGGGGCGGACTTCCTGGTGCTCTGCACCAACACGATGCACAAGGTCGCGCCACGGATCGAAGCGCAGGTCGGGCTTCCGCTGCTGCACATCGTCGATCCGACGGCGCAGGCGATCGCGCAGGCCGGGTGGCGCAAAGTCGGGCTGCTCGGCACGCGCTTCACGATGGAGGAGGAGTTCTATCGGGAGCGGTTGCGCGTGAGCCACGGCATCGAGGCGCTGGTGCCCGATGGCGCCGATCGCGAGGTTGTGAACCGCGTGATCTTCGAGGAGCTCTGCCGCGGCCGCGTGCTGGAGAGTTCGCGCGAGGAGTACCGCCGCATCGTGCGCACGTTGGCGGCGCGTGGAGCGCAGGCGGTGATCCTCGGGTGCACCGAGATCACGCTGCTGATCGGCGCCGCGGACTCGCCCATCCCGCTCTACGACACGACGAGCTTGCACGCGACCGCGGCCGCCCGGCGCGCGCTCGCCGCGCTCTGACGAAAAATCGGTGCCCCCTTCGCGGCCGGCGCCTTCGCGGGTACTCCGTAGTGTCCAGTAACTGAAGTTCACTTCCATCTGCGGGGCCCACCTCGTCCGCCGCTTCGTCGGGCCTCCTCGCCGCAAACGACGCGGACACCCGGATCTGTTCGTGAACTTCTGTTACGGGACACAAGTGGAGTTCCATGAACCCGCCCATCAACTCCTTCGACGACGATCCGATGCACGCATCGCCGCACGCCGCGCGGTTGCTGGCGCAGCGCGGCTTCGTGCGCGCGTTGGCGCGGCGGTTGGTGGCGCCGGCGGCGGCGGACGATGTCGCGCAAGAGGTGCTGATCGCGGGGCTCGAGCATCCGCCGCGCGAGTCCTCGGCGCTGCGCAGCTGGTTGGCCACGGCGACGCGCCATCTGGCCGCGAAGTGGCGGCGTGGCGAGTCGCGGCGAGATGCTCGCGAGCAGGCGGCGGCGCGCCACGAAGCGCTGCCCTCGACGCAGGAGCTGGTCGCCCAGGTCGAGCTCGAACAAACGTTGGCGCGCGCCGTTCTCGACTTGCGCGAACCGGAGCGCACGACGTTGCTGCTGCGCTTCCATGAAGGGCTCACGACGGCGCAGATCGCCGCGCGAGTCGGCCTTCCGGCCGACACCGTGCGGGTCCGAGTGCGCCGCGGACTCGATCGGTTGCGCGCGCAGCTCGACACGAAGTTCGGGGCGCAGGCGTGGGTCCCGTTGTTGCTTCCGGTGGCGGGCTGGAAGACGGCGGCGGTCGGTGCGACGGCGGCGAGTGGCGGGGTGTTGGCGACCGCGACGAGTGCGGCGTGCGTGGCAGGAGTCTCGATCATGGCGGTGAAGGGTTGGCTGCTGGCCGGGCTCGCCGGCGTGACGGTCGTGGTCGCGGGCGTCACGACGCGGTCGAGCTGGTTGCCGCCATCGATGGGTGGCGTGCGGGCGCGTCTCGATGCACCGCGAGCCGACGCGCCACTGGCCGATCCAGCGCACAGTGCGGCGTTGCCCGACGCGGCGGCACTGGGCGCGCAGCGCGAGCTCGTCGGGAGCGACGGCTCTGCGGGGGCGGGCGCCGAGGTGGCGCTGCCGCAGGCGGGCCGCGTCCATCTGCAAGTCCTCGATCGCGACAGCGGCCTGCCGATCGAAGGCGAAGTGGCGGTGCGCTTCTTGTCGGAACAGCGCTTCGCCGAGACCACCAGCGGCGCGGCGATCGACGCGGCGCTGACCGCGGGCCGCTGGACGGCGCGGCTGCACGCGCGCGGCTACGAGCCGCTCGAGCTCCCGGAGTTCACCGTCGACCCGGCGCTCCCGCTCGACCTCGGCCACGTCGTGATGGCGCGCGGCAATGGCGTGATCGAGGGCGACGTCATCGCGCGCCACCTCGCGCTCGACGCGCCGGTGCAGGTCGAGTTGCGCGGTTACGGCCGCCGCCGCTGCGCCGACTGCCTGGCGCCGCGGGTCGAATCGGAGCGCAGCAAGGGGCAAGAAACGGAGCCGGCGCACGGCTGTGGCGAAGGCGACGAACCGACCTGGTTCACGTTGACCGGAGATCGCAGCTTCCGCTTCCAGCAGCTGGCGGAGGGCACCTACTTCCTGCGCGCCTTCGATCCCGCGCGGCAGATCGTGGAGCAGCGACGCGTGGAAGTGACGCGTGGCGGCTACGTCTGGCAATCGCTGGAGGTCAGTGCGCCAACCCTCGCGCGCATCGAGCTGCGTCACGCGCGCGGCGCCCTCTTCAGTGGCGACTGGTCGAGCTTCCACAAGGAGACTCCGACCGACCTCGAGTTCACCATCGAGCGCGACGGCAAGGTGATCGCGCAAGGAAACTGGAAGCCCGATGTCGAGGCGGTGCGTGCCTCGGTGGGCGAGCCGTTGGTGCCGCTGAATGCCGATGCCGTGGAGCCAGAAGGCGATGGCGCGGTCAACCAGGCGATCACGATCTCCTTGGGGCGGGCTCTCACCGTGTACCGCGTGAACGAGGCCACGACCGATCTCGGCGACTGGCTGGTCGCGCCGTCGGACGGCGCGATTCGAGTCCTCGCCGGCGACAACGGCGCCGATCGCCTCGATCGCGCGCGCGCCGAAGGCGATTCGCTGGTGCTCGCGGCGAACGAGCCGGAACTCTCCGCGGCAGGACTCGAAGCCACGAGCACGCGTCCCGACGCGTTCGCGCTGGCACCGCTGCCGCGCGCGCTCTTGACGGTCACGGTGCGCTGCGGTGGCTACCAGAGCGAACCGATGGTGCTCGACCTGCGATTCGGCGAACCGCTTCCGTGCGTCGTTCCGCTGACCATCACCGACCGGCGTCGCGAGGAGCTCGACTGGATCGCGCTCCCGGTCCCTGAATCGTGCACCAAGTGCCACGAGCAGCGCCGCGGCAGCGTGATCACATGGAGTTTCGGCGACCTCGCGCCCGACGGCAGCGGCAACTTTCAACTCGATGCTGGAATCGAGTTCTTGATCAGCCCGAACGCCGATGCCCCGGCGGATGAAGAGTAGGCGCGGAGCCTCCCGCTCGCTCGCCGTCGTCACCCCTTCTTTTTCGCGACGAAGAGCGCCTTGAAATCACGTTCGTCGTTGAACGTCCGCCTTCCTTCAGGCGGGAAGGCGACCATGGCGGTGGGCGCGACGGCCGTCAGCGATTGATTGCGAGCGGTCAACGTCGCGATCGCCGCAGCGGTCGCCGACGAAGAAAAGTCACGTCGTCCGCGGGCAGTGCGTAACGAGGCGCACCGAGCCTGGGCGTGCGCCGCGCCCCTTGCGTCAAACGCGGTCGTTCCCGCGCTCCAATCGCAGCAACCGCTCCTTGCGCCACTTGCCGCCGCCGTAGCCGCCGACGCTGCCGTCGTCGCGGATGACGCGGTGACATGGGATCACGATGGCGAGGCGGTTCATGCCGTTGGCGCGGCCGACGGCGCGCGCCGCTTTCGGGGCGCCGATGGCGCGGGCGAGTTCGACGTAGCTGCGTGTTTCGCCGCACGGGACCCGCTGCAGCTCGCGCCAGACGCGCTGCTCGAAGTCGGAGCCGGGGGCGTGCAGCGGCACTTCGAAACGCTGACGCGTGCCGGCGAAGTACTCGGCGAGTTCGCGGCGCAGCTGCGCGAGGTGGGGGTGGTCCCCCTCGAGAGCGGGGCGATCGAAGCAGCGGCGCAGGCGCTTGAGCTGCGCTTCGAGCATGCGCCGATCGGTGAATTCGAGCAGGCAGAGCCCTTCGTCGACCGCGGCGGCGATCAGCGGCCCGAGCGGGCTCTCGATCCACGCGAAGGTGATGCAGTCGGCGCGGCGGGCGCGGCCGGGCGGCGCCCCGAACCAGCGGGCGAAGGCGTCGCGGAAGCCGCTGTGCGATTCGAAGCCGTGATCGAGCGCGACGGCGTCGAGCTTGTGGCCGCGGCGCAGCTCGGAGAGCGCCGTCCCCAACCGGCGAGCGCGCGAGTAGGCCTGGAAGGTCATCCCGTGCTGGCGCACGAACCAGCGGCGCACCCGCGTCGGGTCGAGCTGACGCGCGCGCAGGTCGGCGTCGCGCCAGCGCCGCTGCGGCTCGGACTCGATGGCGGCGAGCAGCGTGACGAGCCATTCGGGCGGCGCGTCGCGCGGTGCGAGCGGCCGGCAGCGCAGGCACGGCCGGAAACCGGCGAAGAGCGCCTCGCGAGCGGTGGCGAAGAAGTCGACGTTCTCCGGTCGCGACGTGCGAGCCGGGCAGCCCGGTCGGCAGAAGATCCCGGTGGTGCGCACGGCGACGAAGACGAGCCCCTCGAAGCTGCGATCGCGCTTGGCGAGCGCGCGCAGCAGCACCGGGCGTGGTGGCAGGGGCGGTGGGGCAACGACGGCGGCGGGGGTGGGACTCATGCGAGGCAAGTTCGCCCGCCGCCGACTCGTTCGCCACCGCTGCTTGGACATTGAATTCGAGCGACCGCGAAATCGGCCGCGCTTTGCCACGGCGATGGAACCCGAGGCGATCACTCGCAAGGTGTCGGCTGCAGTGCGGTCGGGCTAGCGTTCGGTCGGTCCAGACAATCCGCTTGGGAAGGCGGATCGGTAGTCGCTGCGTCAACGGACGCCCACTCGGGAGGAAGAGATGCGTCGCGATTCGCGAATGTTGGTCATTCCGGCACTGTTGGCGTTGGGCGCCGCGCCGTTGATTGGTTCCAGACCCGCGGTCGCGACTGCGCCGCCGCAAGGAGTCGCCCTCGGGTCGACTCAGGACGGGCTCGGTGCCCAGGCGACCACCGGCGGGGCGCTCCCCGACGGTTTCGTCGCGAAGGGCGACCACCATCGCTTGTTGGCGCCGCTTGGCACTTCCGCCCACGAGCAACTCGCGACCAGCGTCGCGGTCGAGCGCGCCGAGGACTACGGCTCCTTCGTCTACGCGCTCGTCGACACTTCGCTCGACCTGAGCCTCGCTCAGTGGCTTGCAGCGGGGGCTCAGCTCGCCGATGAGCAGACGCTGGTGCCGATCAACGGCTTCGTGCTGGACGGCGCCGATCGCCCCGGCACCCGCTCGCGCCTCGCCTCGATCCCCGCCGATCTGCGCGGCCCGGTCGAGCCGCCCGCGGATGGCGAGCGCCGGCTGCGCATCGTCCAGTTCGACGGCCCGGTCAAGGATGCGTGGCTCGACCAGCTGCGCGCGACCGGTGCCTTCCTCGTCTCCTACCTGCCGAGCAACGCCTACGTGGTCGTGACCGACCCGCTCTCCGACGGGGCGCTCGGCAAGCTGCGCGTGAACGACTGGCTGCTGTCGATTTCCACCTACGAGCCGGCATTCAAGCTGCGCCCCGAGTTGCGGCCGCCGTTCCTGCTCGAGAACGCGCTGCAGCGGATCATCGTGCAGGTGATCGCCGATGCGAAGGGGCAGGAGTTTGTGGATCGCCTCATCGCGCGCGAGCAGTCGCTGTGCGATCCGTGGCGCGTGCTCGACTACATCAACGTCGAGCTCTACACCAGCGGTGCGATGGCACTGGCGCTGGCGCGCGACAGTCACGTCTTCGCGGTCGAGCCGAAGCTCGATGCGATGTTGTTGGACGAGGCGCAGGGCCAGATCATGGCGGGCAACCTGAACGCGGCGGGCACGCAGCCGACCGGACCGGGTTACCTGAGCTGGCTGCAGGGACTCGGCTTTCCGGGTGCCGGTGCCAACCCGTTCAGCTTCTCGGTCGACGTCGTGGATGACGGTGTCGACAAGGGCAGTCTGACCGACATCAACGTCGAGTACCGCGTCGATGGCGTGTCGACCGGCGCGAGCCGTTTCGTCTTCACCAACAACTACTCGGGCGACCCGCTCGGCGACAGCCAGGCTGGCCACGGCAACATCAACGCCTCGATCATTGGCGGCTACAACGATCTCACTGGCAGCTCCGCCGAAGATGCGAGCGGCTTCAACTACGGACTCGGCGTCGCGCCGTGGGTCAAGATCGGCAACTCCAAGGTCTTCTCCAACGCGGGCGCGGGCGTCTTCAATCAATCGACGCCGACCCGCATGGCCAACGCGTGGAACGCCGGCGCGCGCATCTCGTCCAACTCGTGGGGCTACACCAGCGGCACCACCTACAACAGCGACAGCCAGGCGCATGACGCGGCGGTGCGCGACTCGGTGAGCGGCACGGCCGGCAACCAGTCGATGGCGATCGTCTTCGCGGCCGGCAACGACGGCTCGGGCGCGTCGACCATCCATCCGCCCGGCACCGCGAAGAACGTCTTCACGATCGGCGCCTCGGAGAACTACCGCCTCACCGGCACCGATGGCTGTGCGATCGCGAACTCGGGCGCGGACAACGCGAAGGACATCATCAGCTTCTCGTCGCGCGGGCCGACCTCCGACTCGCGCAAGAAGCCTGACATCATGGCGCCGGGTACCCACATCCAGGGCGCCGCGAGCCGCGCCGTGGGCTACAACGGCTCGGGCGTCTGCAATCAGTACTGGCCGGCCGGACAGACGCTCTATGCGTGGTCATCCGGCACCAGCCACTCGACGCCGGCCATTTCGGGCGCGTGCGCGTTGCTGCGCCAGTGGTTCCTCAACAACGGGCTGCCGGCGCCGAGCCCGGCGATGCTGAAGGCGTGCCTCACTTCGACCACCGCCTACATGACGGGCGTCGGCGCGAACGACACCCTGCCTTCCAACAATCAGGGCTACGGCCGCGTCGACCTCGGTCGCACGTTCGACACCACGTCGCGCATCACGGTCGACGAGACGCAGGTGCTCGGCGCGACCGGCGCCACCTACACCACGACCGGCAACGTCGCCAACTCCGCGCAGCCGCTGCGCGTGTCGCTGGCGTGGACCGATGCGCCAGGCCCGACCACCGGCAACGCGTACGTCAACAACCTCGACCTCGAGGTGACGGTCAACGGAACGCTCTATCGCGGCAACGTCTTCACGGCGGGCACGTCGATCACCGGCGGCAGCGCCGACCTGCGCAACAACATCGAGAGCGTCTTCCTGCCGGCCGGCACCACCGGCGCCATCTCGGTCACCGTGCGCGCGACCAACATCGCGGGCGATGGCGTGCCGGGCAACGCCGACACCACGGACCAAGACTTCGCGCTCGTGGTCTACAACGCGACGGCGGGTGCGCCGCCGCCGGACTTCGCGCTGACGGCGACGCCCGCTTCGCGAACGATCACGCAGGGGCAGTCGACGACCTACACGGCGACCAGCACGCCCAGCAACGGCTTCGCTGGCAGCGTTTCGCTGGCGGCTTCTCCGGTCATCAGCGGAGTGACCTACTCCTTCGCGCCGAATCCCATCGCCGCCAACGGCAGCTCGACGTTGACGGTCACGACGACGCCGACGGCGACCACCGGCACGCACACGGTGACGATCACCGGCACCAGCGGCGCCCTGGTCCATTCGACCACCGTGCAACTGATCATCAACGCAACGGGCGGCGGCAACCCGGTGAAGACCTTCACCACCGCGCCGAACGTGGCGATCCCCGACAACAACACGACCGGCGTGACCAGCACGGTCAACGTTTCCAACAGCTTGACGGTCTCGTCGATCGCGCTGACCACCGACATCACGCACACCTACAAGGGCGACCTCGAAGTGTCGCTGATCGGGCCGGACGGGACGACGGTGATCGTGCACAACCGGACCGGCGGCGCGACCGACCACATCAAGACGACCTTTGCGGTGGCCACGGCACCCTTTGCCGCGCTGACCGCGTTCAACGGCAAGAACACCTCGGGCAACTGGAGCCTCAAGGTGCGCGACCTGGCGGCGACGGATACCGGGACGCTCGTGTCGTGGACGATCACGTTCAACGGCGAGCAGTCGCTGGCCCCCAACCTGTCGATTCCTGACAACAACACGACGGGCGTGTCGAGCCCGATGACCTTCAGCCAGACGGGCACCGTGGCCAGCGTGAAGGTGAAGGTCGACATCACCCACACCTACAAGGGCGACCTCGAGGTGTCGTTGATCGCGCCCGACGGGACGACGGTGCTGCTGCACAATCGCACCGGCGGAGCGGCCGACAACATCCAGACCGAGTACCCCGACCTGACGGCGCCCGCGGGCTCGCTCTCCGCCTTCACCGGCAAGAGCATCGCCGGCAACTGGACGCTGAAAGTGCGGGACCTCGCCGCAAGCGACACCGGCAAGTTGAACAGCTGGACGCTGTCGCTCGGCGCGCAGTAGCCGCGACCGCTCGATGAAATGAGCAGGCCGGCCGCGGCGCCTTCACTGGCGCTGCGGCCGGCCCTTTTTCATTCGTGCGGTTCGCGGCGGCTCGCTCAGCCGGTCAGGGCCGTGATCTTGTCGAGCAGCGGCTGCACGATTCCCATCACGCCAGCGTCGCCCTTGAACTTGGCGAGCAGCTGCTCGCCCGCCGCCTTCAGGCCGCTCATGTCGAAGTGCTGCGCCATCAGCGTGTTCTTCGCGCCGATCAGCTGGTCGAGCAGCGGCGACACCTTGGCGACGATCTCTTTCGCGGTCGCCGAGTCCTTGATGCCGGCGAGTTGCGTCGACAGGTCGCCAGTCATCGACTTGGCCTTCTCGATCAGCTCCGCCGGCTTGAGACTGCCAAGGTCGAGCGTGGCGAGCTTCTTCGACGCGTCGTCGAGAGCGCCCTTCGCCGCCGAGACGAAGCTGCCGCCGCCGCCGCCTTCGGTGCCTTCCTTCGAGCAGGCGTTCGCCGACAGCAGCGTGGCCAGCGCGAGCGCGCCGAAGTTCAGGTGCTTCATGGTCAGATCCTTTGAGCAGACGAGGGGGAGGCTCGGGACGGCCGTTCGAGGTCGCCGCCGCGCGAAATTCGAGCGAGGGAGATTACCTAGCGTCTTCGAGCCGACGTCACCTTCGTCGGCTGCGCCCTGGTCGACGAGGGGGGCGGACCCGGCGGCGACGAGGGGCGCGCCGCTACAGGTGTGGTGATCGCCGCGCCTCTTCCTCGCGATAGAGGTCGAGGAAGCGCTCGTTGGTGGCGTTCGAGAGGCGGTCGAGGTGCTCGTCGAGGGTGATCCGCGCCGGGTCGTAGGTGACGCGCATGAAGTCGAGCATCGCCAGCACCTGCGCGCGGCGATCGCGGACGAACTCTTCGTAGATCACTTCGAAGGGGCGCACGTGGTGGCGCGCGAAGGTCTCGTCCCAATAGCGCTCGCCGGTCTCGATCCCGGCGAGATGCGAACGGATGCGCTCGAAGTCGAAGGCGACGTCGCCACCGTGGTCGGCTCGCGGCGGCGCCAGCGCGCCGCGCAGGAACGGGTCGCTCGCCCCGCTGCGTCGAGCCATGTGGTAGATGCCCGTCGATTCGGCGATGTAGATCGAGATCGCCTGCCGCAGCCGCTCGCGGCGGCGCACCCGGATCACCTGCGGCCCGACGAACGCCCGCGTCGCGATCTGCCAGGCGTCGAGTCCCTCGCCACCGGGGATCGCGCGCAGCAGGTCCATCGCCTCGACGAAGTAGTTCGCCATCACCTTGCAGCTGAAGACGCCGTTCTTCGTCATGCCGGCGTCGACGGTGCGCTGGATCGTCTCGAGCCAGAACGCCGCTTCCGTGCGCTGCCGATCGCGCAGCCACAGCAGCAGGAACTCGTCGGGGAAGCCGGCCACTCCCGTCTGCGCCAGCAGCTCGGCGACGAGCGTGCTGCCGCTTCGTTGCGTCGCGCAGATCAGCAGGTGGGGCAACGGACGCTCCTCAGGAACGGGTCAGTGCGCGTAGCCGAGCTTGCGCAGCAATTCGAGCTCGGCGGGTGACGGCACGACCGGAGCCGCGTTACCGCCTCCCGGCTCGAGCCAGAAGAGCGCCTCGCCGCGCTTGGGCGGTTCGAGCGTCGCGCCCGCGAGCGCGGGAATCGCCGCGAGCGGGAGCCGCAGCGGCGACGGCTGCGACTCGAGCGTCGAGCCGAGGCGCACGCCGTGCTCCAGCGCTGCGCCGTCCAGCGTCACGTCGAGGGTCAGCTCGCTGCCGCGGCACCAGCAGACCAGCTCGAATCGCTCGCTCGTCAGCGTCGTTTCGAGCACGAGGTGGCGACGGTCGAGGTCGAGCGTGAAGTCGCGTTCGGAAGGTGCGGGGCGGGCGGCGAAGTTGGCATCGAAGAGGTCGTCGGTGGCGAGCGCCACGCGCAGCTTCGCGCCGGGCTTTCCGTGCACGCGCAGATGGAAGCGGCCGCGCTGCAGGTGCTCCCAGCGGAAGGCGTCGAGCTGCTCGCGCGAGCGGGCGACGACGTCGGGGTGGTCGGCCTTCACGTCGCGCTTCTCGCCGGGATCGGCGACGACGTCGTAGAGCGCCTCGGTGTGGAACCAGGGGTCGTGCAGGTACTTGAAGCGACCCTGCAGCAGCCCCTTCTCCGCCGAGCTGTCGTAGCTCGGGTATTCGAGGAAGACCGGTCGCTCGCCGCGACCGCGCTGCGCCAGCAGGTCGCAGCCGGCGAAGCTCTCCGGCTGCGGCAGCCCCACCGCGGCCAGCAGCGTCGGCGCCAGATCGATCGACTGCACCGGCTCCTCGCGGCTGCTGCCTTCGTGCATTCCGGGCACGCGCACCAACAGCGGGATGTGCACCTGATCGTCGAAGAGCGTGTAACCGTGGTGGTAGTGGCCGTGGTCGCCGAGCCCCTCGCCATGGTCCGCCACCAGCGCGACGATCGTGCGCTCCCACAGTCCGGCGCGCTTCAGCGTGTCGATCACGGTGCCGATCGCGCGATCGATCTGCGCGACCTCGGCGTCGTAGTAGTCGCTGACGAATTGCTGATCGGCGACGGTGAGCGGCGGCGGCTTGGGCGGCCCCTCGTGGGTGAACCAGCGGCGCCCCGGCCGCGGATCGAGCACTTCGAACGGCACCTCGCGATCGCGGCCCTTGAAGCGGCCGTCGTAGTCGGCGGCGGTGAACTCCCGCCGCAGCGCCGCGTCGGTCGTGTAGGGCAGGTGCGGGTCCATCAAGTGCCAGAAGAGGAAGAAGGGCGTCGTGCGGTGCTGTTCGAGGAACTGCACCACCAGCGGCGCATCGAGTTCGACCGACTCGAGACCGAGTCGCTGCCACTCGACTTCGCCCGGCACCGCGTAGCTCTCGAAACCCTGGTCGAGGCCGTAGTCGGGCGAGATGAGGTGGTTCGCGGTGATGCCGACCGTCTCGTAGCCCGCGCGCGCCAGCGTGCCGGCCAGCGTCGTCACGCCCGGCGCGAGCGGCGTCCATTCGTCGTGGCCGCCGCGGCCGGCGCCGTGCTCGGACGGGTACTGCGACGTGAGGATGGAGCTGAAGCTCGGCAGCGTCCACGGCGCTTGCGATCGCGCCTGCATGAAGAGGATCGCGTGGCTGGCGAGCGCCTCGAGGTTGGGCGTGGTCGGACGGTCGTAGCCGAATGCGGAGAGACGATCGGCGCGCAGCGTGTCCGAAGCGATGACCAGCACGTTCATGCCGGCCGGCGCCTCCTCGCGCGGTTCGATCCGCGGGTTGGCCACGACGACCGCGTCGAGGCGATCGGGTTCGCCGACGTCGCTGCAGACGAAGGCGAGCTTGCCGCGGCGTCCCGCCATCGGCGTCAGGTCGACGCGCGCGTGCAACCAGCAGCGCTCCGTCGGATCGTTCTTCGGGTCGAACTGGAACGAGCCGAGCGCGATCGCCGGCCCGTCGCTTGGCGTGAAGAGCGCGTCGATGCGCGCGCCGTCGCCGGGAATCGCGAAGCACCCCGGCAACATCGCGTAGCTGAATCGCAACTGCGGCGCTGCGGCGACCTCCGGCAGCGCCAGCTCGAACTCGAGTCGCCGACCCGGCAGCAGGAGCGCCGCATCGCGCGTCGTCTCCTTCACGCCGCCATCGTCGGGCAGCGTGACGCGCAACCGCCACGGCGTGCTGGCGGCGTCGCGATCGGTGGCGCGCAGTCCGGCGACCATGTCCGCCAGCACATCGGCGTCCGCCAGCGGCTGCTCGCTCAGGACCAGGTCATCGAACCACGTGGACGCCTCGGTGCTGCCGCCGCTGCGATGGAGCAGCCGGATCTCGAGCTTGCCGGTGCTCGCGTTGGTCAACGGGATCTCGATCTCGAAGCGATCCCAGTCGCCCGGGTCGCGCTGCCGGGTCGCGCGATGGGTCTCGATCAGCGTCGGCGCGAAACGGGCGAAGCGGCTCGGGTCGGCGAACGTGCCGAGATGCTCGAGCAGGCGGGCGACCTCGCGCGAGCTCGCCTCGTCCGGGGCTGGATGGCCGACGAGCCGGACGCGGCCGCGCAGCACGTAGCGGGTCAGCGGCTTCGCATCGAGGAGGAACGAGAGGAAGCTGCCGTCCTCTTGCAGGTTCGGCCCGAGGCGCAGCGCGCCGCCGGTGACGCCGCTCTCCGCGGTCAGCGTCGCGAGCGACCAGGCGCCGGCCTCGAAGCGGGCGTCGCGGCCGATCCGACGCGCGAGCCACGCGGGTCGCGCGAAGTCGGGCTCGAAGCCGAGTGCCAGCGAGGTCGCGGTGGAGGGCTCCGCGGCGGGCGCGATCGCGGGCGACTCGTCGATCAGGCGATCGAAGAGGCGGATGCGACGAGGGGCCTCCTGCGCATGCATGGCGACGACGCCGAAATAGACGGATGCAATCGCGAGTGTCGGCATCGAGTTCGGCTTTCCGGTGGCGATCGAGGGGAGACGCGCGCCGAGTGTACGGACCGGTGCGCGACGCCATACTGCGGACCGTTCATTCGAAGCAGGAGGACCCGCCGATGGTTCGATGGATGCAGGGCGCGTTGCTGGCGTGCGCGGTGCCGATTGCCGCGCCTCCCCAACAAGGCGCACCGCCCGTTCCGGTCGCACCCGCTGCGGAGACGCCGGCCGCTCGAGCCGCGGCGGCAACGACGGTCGAGTCGTTGCGCGAGCAGTTCGTCGCGTTGCGCGACGAGTACATGAAGAAGCAGAACGACTTCTCCGCGCGCTACAAGGCGGCGACCAGCGACGAGGAAAAGCAGAAGGTCGCCGAGAGCTATCCCGAGGCGGCGGAGTACGTGCCGCGCATCCTGGCGATCGGGCAGCAGGCGAAGGGCGATCCGCTCGCGATCGAGTGCTTCACCTGGGTGCTGCGCCAGAATCAGGAACGCGCGGTCGCGGAGCAGATCCTCGACACGCTGCAGGCCGACCATCTGGCGAGCCCGGCGCTCGCGGACCTGATCGGGTCGCTGCGCTACGGCCCCAACTCGATGAAGGTCGAGCCGTTCCTGCGCGCCGTCATCGCGAGCAGCCCGCACCACGACGTGCAGGGCTTCGCGACGATCACGCTGGCGTGGCGACTCGCCAGCCACGCGAGCCTGCGCGAACGCTGGGAGAGCATCAAGGCCGACGCGGAGCAGGGCCCGAGCTATCGCCAGTATTACGGGGACGAGTTCATCGCCTTCCTCGAGCAGTCCGACGTCGCCGCCGACACCGCCGCGAGCGAGGCGCTGTTCGAGAAGGTGACGAAGGAGTTCGCCGACGTGTCGCATCCGCGGCGCGGTTCGCTCGGGAAGATGGCGGAGGCGCAGCTGTTCGAGCTGCGCAACCTGCAGATCGGCAAGGTGGCGCCGGAGATCGAGGGCGAAGACCTCGACGGCGTGAAGTTCAAGCTGTCGGACTACCGCGGCAAGGTGGTCGTGCTCGACTTCTGGGGTTTCTGGTGAGGCCCTTGCCGGGCCATGATCCCGCACGAGCGGTCGCTCGTGGCTGAACTGAAGGATGCGCCGTTCGCCCTGGTCGGCATCAACAGCGATCCGAAGGACGTGCTGCGCGACGCGATGGTCAAGGAGGGCATCTCCTGGCGCAGCTTCTGGGACGGCGGCAACACGTCGGGCCCGATCGCGAGCGCGTGGAACGTCAGCGGTTGGCCGACGATCTACATCGTCGATGCCAAAGGCGTGATCCGCGCGAAGGACCTGCGCGACGAGGCGATGGCGGCGAAGGTGAAGGAGCTGCTGGCGGAAGTGCAGAGGCCGGGCGAGGCGGGCGGCAAGAGCGGCGCACCGCCGTAGTTCACGGAGACGGAAGGGGAGTCGGTGCAGGGCGTCGACCGCGGCCGACATGATCGCCGACATGATCAAGGTCGCCGTCCCGCTCGAGGAGCTGCCGGCGCTGGCCGAAGGGCACCCGATGATCACGTCACCGACGCTCCGGCGAATGCGCCAGCGCGCGAGTCGGTGACGACGATGAGTCTCCACTCTGCGGATGGCGCGACCGAGTCGATCCGGACCATCGAAGGCACCAATGCGATCGTGACGGCCGGCTTCAGCGACAACGTCGCCAAGCTCGGAGTTCCCGCATGCCCGCGCGTTCTATTGGTCGCTGGCGTTCGTTCGCTGCGGCCGGCCGCGCGGCAGTCCGGTTCGCTGTCGTTGCACCGCTTCTGCTGGCGGGCTGCATCACCAGCGCCGTTTGGAATGAGCTGCCGAAGGAGTCGCGCGGCGTGATCGACTGGACCGATGGCGGGACGATCACCGCGATCGTCATCACTCCCATCACGTTGACGCTCGACGTGGCGTTGGGTGCCGGCGGCGTGTGGTTGATCGTGCAGGGAGGCCAGCACGGGTTGCTGGAGGCCCTGTTCGCGTCGGGATCGCAGCCGGCGCGGACGCGCTGAAGCAGCGGGCCGTGCCAGAGCGGCGAACCGCACCCTCCGTCGCGCAGTAGCATGCGCCACGCTCGCGCCGCGGTTCCAGCCCGACCCGCGCACGAACGGCGCGCGCGTTGGGGGTACTCGATGCTCCAGAACGTCTACTTCGGTTGCGCTGCGGTCGGCGGCACCGTCCTCGTCTTGCAGACCCTCCTGTCGCTGATCGGTGGCGGCCATCACGACGCGCACGGCGGCTTCGACGACGCGCACGAGGCCGGGCACTCCGGCGAGGGACATGTCGACGGCGACGTCTTCGTCAAGCTCTTCACGCTGAAGACGATCGTCGCCTTCCTCACCTTCTTCGGACTCGCTGGTCTCGCGAGCGAGTGGTCCCACGTCGATCCCACCAACGGGTTCCTCCTCGCGCTGATCGCGGGTGCGTTCGCGCTGACCGGAGTCGCGTGGATGATGAAGGGGCTCGCCCGGCTGCAGTCGCGCGGCAACGTCCGCCTCGAGCGAGCCGTCGGACTGAGTGGCACCGTCTACCTGAGCGTGCCGGGCGGCGGCGAAGGGCTCGGCAAGGTCACGCTGGCGCTGCAGGGTCGCACGGTCGAGTTGAAGGCGATCTCGCATGGCCCGGCGCTGCCGACCGGAGTTCCCGTGAAGGTCGTTGCGCTGCACGCCGCCGACACCATCGAAGTCACCGCGCTCGAAGCTCCCTGATCGAAGGAGAACGTATCGATGCCCCCTGAACTCGCCGGCCAGAATCCATTCACCCTCGCGATGGTGGTCGCCGCTGTCCTGATCCTGTTCGGCTTCGTCGTGCTCCTGGCCAAGCGCTACAAGCGCTGCCCCAGCAACAAGATCCTGGTCATCTACGGCAAGACCAGCGAAGGCCGCTCGGCCAAGACGCTGCACGGCGGCGGCGCCTTCGTGTGGCCGCTGATCCAGGACTACGACTTCCTCCACCTCGAGCCGATGCAGATCGGCATCCCGCTGAAGGGCGCCTTGTCGGCGGAGAACATCCGCGTCAACGTCCCGAGCGTGTTCACTGTCGCCATCGGCACCGATCCGGTCCCGATGCAGAACGCCGCCATCCGCCTGCTCGGGTTGCAGATCCCGCAGATCGTCAAGCAGACGGAGGACATCATCTTCGGCCAGCTGCGCCAGGTGATCGCCTCGATGCGCATCGAGGACATCAATCGCAATCGCGACCAGTTCCTCGCCGCGATCCAGAAGTCGCTCGAACCCGAGCTCGAGAAGGTCGGCCTCGTCCTGATCAACGTCAACATCACCGACATCACGGATGAGTCGGGCTACATCGAGGCGATCGGCCGCAAGGCGGCCAGCGAAGCGGTCCAGCAGGCGATCATCGACGTCGCCGAGCAGGTGAAGAAGGGCGCCATCGGCGTCGCCGCGGCCGACCGAGTGAAGGCGATCGAAGTCTCGAATGCGCGCAAGCTGCAGGAGATCGGCACCAAGGAGGCCGAGCGCGACCAGATCGTGAAGATCGCCGAGCTGACCAAGGAGAAGACGGTCGGCGAGCGGACCGCGGCGTTCGAGCAGGAGGCGCAGGTCAAGGAGCGCGAGCGCCAGATGCGCATCGCGATCGCTGACGCCAACGCGAAGGCGGTGGTGGGCGAGAACAACTCGAAAGCGCAGATCGCCGCGACCAACGCCGAGCTGCGCATCAAGGAAGCGACCGCGTTCCAGTCGGCGGAGACCAAGCACCGCGAGGCGCAGGCGGCGGTTGCCGAGGCTGGCTACATCGCCGAGGCGCGTGCGATGCAGGCGCTCGCCGAGCGGATCGAGCAGGAGAAGCGCGGCGAGTTCGAGGCGGTCGCGAAGGCGTCGAAGGCGAAGCAGATCGTCGACGCCGAGGCGCAGGCGGAGAAGACGCGCATCGAGGCGGAAGGCGAGGCGAAGGGGCTCTACGCCAAGCTCGAAGCGCAGGCGCGCGGCGAGTACGAGATCCTCGCCAAGAAGGGCGAAGGGTTGAAGCGCATCATCGATGCGTGCGGAGGCGCGCAGCCCGCCTTTCAGATGATGATGCTGGAGCATGTCGAGGCGCTGGCGGCGACCGCGGCGACCGCGATCTCCAACATCAAGTTCGACAAGGTCGTCGTCTGGGATTCGGGCAAGGGCGTCGACGGCAGCGGTGGCGCGGCGGGCTTCCTCCAGAGCCTTGCGCGCTCGATCCCGCCGATGATGAACCTCATGCAGGATGTCGGCGGCGTGAAGATGCCCGAGTTCTTCGGCAAGGTCGTCGGCGATGCGACCGCGGACGCGGTGCCACCCGCGCCCGCAGCGACCAAGCCGAAAGCTTGATCGAGGCGCGGTCAGCGCGCTGGCGGTCGTTGACACGACGCCGCTCAAGCGACCCACAACGCGAACGACAGCGCGACTGACATCGACAGCCACGCGATGGCGCCGTTTGCGCTGCCCATGGTCCGGCGCAGGAAACCGCAGATCGGTGCGAAGCCGACGGTGAAGCGCTCCGCCACCGCCGGGATCGCGAACGCCAGCAGCAGCAGTGCGTCGAGTCGCTCGATGAAAATCGTCAAGCGCTGCAGTAGCGTCCGCCCTCCCACGAATGGAGCGGCCGAATGCAATCGATCACGATCGGAGTCAGCCTCGCCTGCGCATGGTTGCTGGCGCCGCTCACGGCGCAGGAGGTCGCGCCGGTGCCGACGGCGCAGGCGACCGACCCGGTGCGCGCCACCATCGTGCGCGCCATCGACTGGATCGAGCGGCAGGCCGCGCCGATCGAAGGTGAAGAAGGGGCGATCCGCTTCGTCGATCCGGAGACGCGCAGCGCGAACCTCGGTGCGCAGCTCTACGGCGGAAGCAGCGGCGTGCTGCTCTTCCTCGAGAACGCCGCGGCGGTCTTGGGCGATGCGCGCGCGCGGCGGCTGGCCGATGCCGCCGTGAAAGGCCTGTTGGCGACGCGCCAACTCACTCCGTCGGGCGAGCTGACGTGGATGCCCGATGGCATGCGCGAAGGAGCGACGTCGCTCTACATGGGCGATGCCGGGGTTGGCGCGGCGTTCCTCGCGCGCGCGCGGTTGCGCGACGACGCCGAGGCGTTGGCGCTGGCCGTGGCGGTCGGCGACTCGATCGTCGCGCGCGGTGTACGGAAGGGCGACGAGCTCTGGTGGGACCAACAGGTCGAGAT
The DNA here is from genome assembly GCA_031409275.1 of Planctomycetota bacterium. Classification (GTDB taxonomy): domain Bacteria; phylum Planctomycetota; class B15-G4; order B15-G4; family SIAN01; genus SIAN01. The sequence continues at coordinate 82,237 of JANNXA010000007.1, read as the reverse complement.
CATCTACGGCGCCGCTGGCACGGTCCTGTTCCTGCTGGATGTCGCCGACGCGAGCGGCGAGGAGAGCTTCGTCGATGCCGCGCTGGCGGCCTCGCGCTGGCTGATCCGGCAAGCGGCGATCGAGCGCCCCAGCGCCACTCAGCGCCTGCTCCACTGGCAATGGCAGCTCGCGGGCAACCAGCCCTATGTCAACTTCAGCCACGGCACGGCGGGTGTCGCCTACGCGCTGGCGCGAGTGGCGGGCGCGACGGGTGACGCCGACTGCGCCGGTGCGGCTCGCGATGGCGCCGCGTGGTTGATGGCGAACTCGATCCCGCGCGGCGACGGGCTGGCGTGGCCGGTGGTCGCAGGTACGGAGGCGACCCTTGGCGGATGGTGTCACGGCCCGCCCGGCACCGCGCGCCTCTTCCTGCTCCTGCATCAGCAGACGGGCGAAGCGCGCTTCCTCGAGGTCGCGCTGGCGTCGGCGCGGTTCGTGATGGCGCAGGCGCCCGCCGAGGCGGCGGCCGGTTCCGCTGGAGGTGCCGCACCGGTCGCATTCCCGCCGAGCTTCTGCTGCGGCGTCGCCGGCGCGCTCGACTTTTTCTGCGATCTCCATCGTGCCACTGGTCGCGCGGAGCACGCCGCGTTCGCCGCACGCGCAGGCGACTATCTGATCCACGCCGCGGTGCCCGACGGCGACGGCCTCAAGTGGCGGCGCGGCGCGACGCACGACTCGAGCAGCGGTGCCGACAGCGTCGACTTGATGCTCGGCGCCGCTGGTGAAGCGCTGGCGTTGCTGCGGCTCGCCACGTTGGACCAGGCGACCGACCCCGTCCGCCACCTTCCCGATCGCGCGATCCGCGACTGACCAGCGCCGCTCAGTACCCCTCGCTCAACTGCGGCCGGTCGCCGCGACCCGAGCTGAGCGAGCGCCCCGCGCGACCGCGCGAGAGGAAGCTCGGATAGAGGGAGAAGGTGAAGGCGAGGTCGCCGTCGCCGCGATCGCGCTCGAAGCCGAAGGCGAGCGTGAAGTCGTGACCGTGGCGGCGCAGCTCGTAGCGATGCTCGAGGCCGTTGTCCTGTTCGAGGTCGTACTGCTCGAGCAGCGCGACCGACCACTTGTCGGTGAGGCGCCAATCGAGCTCGCCGGTGATGACGCGCGAGAAGCCGCGCGTGACGCGCCAGCTCAGCAGCGTCGTCCAGTCCGGCGTCGGTTGCAGCGCCGCGCCGACGCTGACGGTGTCGAGCGCGCCATCGTTGAAGTTCCAGTCGCCCTCGGACCAGGCGTAGGCGTCGCGCAGGATCTTGTCGCGCAGCCCCGGCCGCACCACGGCGTCGTAGTGAAGCGGCCCCGCGGTGCGGCCGGCCGTCGTGCCGGCGATCGGGCCGATGTTGTCGCGCTGCGCCTGCGGGTAGAGCGGTTGCTCGAGGTCGAGCTCGAAGGCGTTCTCGGTCGAGACGATGACCTTGCCGGTGGCGACATCGCGCCGCTCGCGATGGGTCTGAACGCGCTGGCGCACCGCGAGCAGGTAGACCTCGCGCTCGGTCAGGGCGTCGATGTCGTCGATCTGCACCAGCTCGGCCGGGTCGCGCGAGACGTCGTAGACGTTCATGTAGTCGGCATCGAACAGCACCACGTGGCGCAACCCGTCGATGCCGAGCGACGGGAACCACGCGTCGTAGTTGCGATGCACCATCCACTCGCTGCGCGCGCCCGCGATCCCGGCGCCGCGGCCGAGCGGGCTGCTGTCGTTGGCGTCGCGATTCCAGCCGGTGAAGCGACCCGCGGTGAAGGGCCGCAAGGACATCGGCCCGAGCGAGAGCGTCGTCGAGAGGTCGAGCAGCGAATCGGCGCGCAGCACGCGCTCGTCGTCGGCGAGGACGCCATCCGCTTGATGGAGCCGCTGGTGGGCGATGTCGTGCGCCTGGGTGAGCACCAGCCACGCGGGGCGCCGCTCGTACTCGAGGAACGACGGCAGCGGCACTTTGAGGAGCGTTTCGCCGACGTGGTCGAAGCCGGCGCGCGGCAACTGATCGACCTGCGTGGTGAAGTCATTCAGGCGGTTGCGGTAGAGGAAGCGCCAGCGCGTCTGCTCTTCCTGGCGCACCAGGTGGGCGTAGCTCTCCGGCTCCTTCTCTTCCTTGAACTCGCGCTCGAAGTACTCCGGCTGGAAGCCGGGGTCGGAGAGCCACTGCACTTCGGTGTCGAGGCGCCAGTGCTCGATCGGCGTGAAGCGGTCGCGCAGGTAGGCACGGCCACGGTCGGCGTGGTCGATCTCGAAGGGCACTCCGAAGTCGTCGCTGCGGCGGTCATGAATCCAGAAGCCGCCGATCTCGCCCTCGATGAGCTCCGGCACCTTCCATTGCAGCGCTGGACCGAGGCCGCCGCCGCGTCGCGAGTAGCCATCGACGTCGAGCTCCCAGCCCAATTCGAGCGGCCGCTTCGGATCGAGCGCGAGCGCCTCCTGCAGCGCCAGCGACTCCTCCGGCAGATCGGCACCCCAAAGCGTCTCCAGGTAGGAGCCGAAGCGCTTCGAATGGCCGGCGCGCACCTTCTTCAACGGCAGCCCGTCGCCGGCGTCGAGGCGGGCGGTGAAGCCGGGCAACGGCAGGAACGCGCTGTCGTCGAGCTCGAGCCAGTTGTCGCGCAGCGAGAGGCTCTCGATGCCGGGTGCCGCCGTCGTGCCATCCGCTGCCGGCGTCGCGAACGGATCGCGCAGCGTCACCGTCAGCGTTCCGCTCTCCACGTGGTAGTGCGGATGGCCGTAGGCGCAGGTCGAGAACTGCGCATCCTCGGCGACCAGCTGACGCGGCCCGAGCGTGCGCAACGCCGCAGCGCGGACATGCACGTCGATCGTTGATTCACGGAAGGCCGAGCGACCAAACGCGTCGGCCTCGACCAGCACGCCGCGCTGTTCCAACAGGTGCTGGTAGAGCTGCTGCGCGAAGAGCACCTGCTCCGCGCCCTGGCGGAAGTAGACGTGCCCCTCGGCGTAGATCTCGTGCAGTCCCTGCACCATCGTCGACACCGAGTCGGCGGATCCGCCGGCGAACGCCAGCGGTGCGCGACCTGGCGCGGGCGGCACTTCGGGCGCGAACGGCGGTAAAGCCTCGTCGCGGCGACCGCCGCCCACGCGATGCAGGAGCAGCAGATCGCGATCGCCCCAGAGGATCGCGCGATCGGCGCGCAGCTCGATGGTGCCGTCGGCAAGCCGCAGCGACAGATTCTCGGCCACCAGGATCGCCTGGTCGGAGTCCTTGCTCGACACGACGTCGAGACGGGTGGCGTTCAGCAGCGCGGCGATCGGTGGCGTGTCGGCGCTCGGCGCCGTCGGCGTCACCGCGGGCGCCGGAACCTCCTGCGCCGCGACCGGCAGCGCGACGACGAACAGCACCGCGAAGGCGGCGCCGCGAGAGTCGCGCCGTTCACTCACCACGCAGCGCCTCGACACCGAGCTCCAGTGCGTCGAATTCGATCCGCTCCTCGGGATCCTCGCTCGTCGGCGGATGGATCAGCATCAGCTTGAACCAAGCGGTGACCTGCCAGCGGCCGCCGTCATCCTGCCCGAGCAGTGCCCCGCGTTCGACGCCTTCCTTCAACTCGATCGAGCCGGGACCGGCCCGTTCGCCCGGATCGGAGTGCACTCGGTAGGAGAGCAGGTTGCCGGTGGCGTGGTAGGCGCCGTAGTCGAGTCGCACGCGCTGAGTGAGGTTGAGGCGCAGCGGTTCGAAGGGGCCCTCGTCGAGTCCGCGCGCCAGCAGCAGCTCGGCGCGCTCGGCGCGCGCGTGGGCGGTGAGCTCGCCGAACGTGAAGTCGAGTTCGACACCGCCGTCGAAGGAGAGGCGGCGGCGCAGCAGTTCCGGCGCGTCGGTCGCGCGTAGCTCGACGCGCCGCAAGGGCGGCAGCGGTCGGCTCGCGCTTGGCGGCTCTTCAGGATGGAGCACGAAGATCGAGCCGGGAGCTGCGGTGATGCGCTGCTTGGGACGGTCGATCCGCAGCCATGCCGCGGTCAGCGACTCGACCCGAGTCGCGTCGTAGGGCTTCGGTCGCCGCAGCACGACGGGTACGCCCTCACGTCCGTCGACCGTGGCGGTGCCGGCGGCGAGGTCGAATGCGAGCTGCTCGCAGGTGACCGTGCTGCCATCGAGCGGCCGCTCGACGACGACGGCGCCGTGCAGCAACAGCGCTCCGCTTTCGAAGGGCTTGGCGCCTGCGCCGGGCGTGAACTCGACCCGTTCCGCGGTGAGCACCAACGGCGGTGCGGCGGCGGCAATCGCTGCGGGAACGGCATCGGGTGGCGGGTCGGGCAACGCGTGGCTCGGGAAGAGGTCGGCGAGCAGCGCTTCGGGCGCCTCGACCCGCACGTGGCCCGCGGGATCGACGGCCAGCAGCGCTTCGGTGTCGAGATCGAACTCGAACGACGGCGATTCGACGACGAGCGGCGCGTCAACCTTGCCCGCTTCCGATCGTTCGATGCGTGCGGGTGCGCCGTCGAGCAGCAGCAGTCGCGCGTCGCGATCGCCGCGCCGCTGCGTCTCCGTTCGCGCCGTTGCGGCATGCAAGTCGAGTCCGCGCGTAGCGTCCTTCAGCGTCACGTCACCCAGCGCACGTGCGCGGTACTGGCCATCGCCCTCGGGCTGCAGATGGAGCTCGTCGGCATGCAGCGTCTGCAGGTCCGCAGCGCCGGCATCGACCCCCGCGCGCACGCGGTAGCAGGCACGGCCGATTAAATCGACGGCTTCGCCGATCTGCGTGAAGGAGCACGGTCCCGCCGGCTCGATCACGAGGCGCCGGACGAGCGGCGGTGACGGAGTGTCGTTCTTCGCAACGACCAAGGCAGTCGGTTGCGCCGCGCCGACGAGGCGCGGCTCGAACAGCGCGGCGCCGGCTGGAAGAGCCAGCTCGGCGGCGAGGAGCTGCGGCACGAGCACCGTCGTCGGCTGCTTCGGATCGGGCGGAATCGTGAGGTCGAGCGTCGGGCCCACCACGAAGCCGCGATCGAAGTCGGCGCGCGCGTCGCCATCGAGATGAACCGTGCGCGTCCCATCGTCGCTTTCGCCGAGGCGCAGCGTTCGCGCCTGCGCGTGACCGCGGCCGGTGAGGTTGGCGACGGCGAGCGCGCCGGTGACCTCGACGCTCAGGAGGCGCAGCGCGCGTTCCTGTCCAGGCTGCTTGTTCGGCGGCAGCAGCACGGCCACGACACGGTCGCCGTCGGCGGCGAGCTCGCCCGCGATCGCGACATGCGCGGCCTGTTCGAGGATCACCTCGACGCGCGCCGGCAGCTGCCCGAGCGCCGGCAGCTGACGGATGGTCACTCGCTCGCGCGCGGAGAGTTCGAGCTTGCGCGCTGCCGCGCCCTCGCCGAGCACGAGGTCGTGCAGAGCAACCGGGCCCGCCAGCGTCAGCTGCTCGTCGCTCGCGTTCCAGTCGAGCCGCGTCGCTTCGCCTTCGCCGCCCATCACGCCGAGCGCGATCGGCGTTTGCGGACGGCCCGCGTCGACATGCGAGACGATCAGCGCGCCGGCCGCGTCGCGCACGATCGTCAGCGCCAGCCGCTCGGTCCGAAGCCAGCGCTCTTCCTGCTTCAGCAGGACGTTCTTGGTGAAGACGAGTTCGCCTGGGCCGATGACGTTGGCGACATCGAAGGCGGCGGCGGCATCCACCGTCGCAGGTTTCGCAGCGTTACGTGCGGCGCCGTCGGGCGTCGCGGCAGGCGCGCTGACGAAGGTAGCGGGACCATCGCTCGTCAGCGTCATGGGTGCGCGCGAGGCGGCGGGCGCGGTTGCGGGAGGCGACGCCGGTGACGCGCCGTTCATCCCGGGCAGCGCCAGCGAAGTCGCCTCCAACACCAGCGGCGGCTGCAGCGTCAGCCGACCGCTGGCGCGGTCGAGCTCGAGTCCGCCAGCGCGCAGATCGAAGGCCCCATCGCCCTGGCGAAAGCGCAGCGCGCCTGGCGCGACGAGCTTCTCGAGGAAGAGCGCCGCCTCCACGTCGACGAGCGGGACCTCGGGAGCTTCGAGGCGCTCGGTCTCGAAGCGCATGGTGACGTTGCCGGCGGCGTCGAACTGCTGGATGACGACCGCGGGCGAGAAGGTGAACGCGCGAATGTCCGCGGGACGCAGTCCCTGCGAGAACTGCGTGGCGCCGGACGTTTCACCGCGCAACGCGAGGTCGCAGCCGCCGGCGACGATCGATGCGGATCGCGATTCGTCGACGCCGAGGCCGGGAAAGAAGTCGAGGCTCGGCTGCTCGAAGTGGAAGCCGCCGACGAACGGTTCGATCCCGCGGTAGGCGAGCAGCGCGGCCTTCAGCCGCTGCAGCGATCCGTCGGGAAGCTGCTGCTCCTTCCAGATCGGGATACGGCCGGCCCCTTCCATCGCGAAGCTGATGGTCCGGCCTTCCGCGCTCGACTCCTTCATCTCGACTGCGCCACGAACGTCCGTGAGATCGGATCCGCCGATCTCCGGATCTTCCGACTGACGCACGAGACGACTCGGCCCGAGCACGAGCACCAACACCAGGAGCCCGAAGCCGAAGATCGAGCCGAAGATGAGCAGGCGCTTCATCGAAGGCGAGAGAGTAAAGGAATCGGCGTCAGTCGCGCGCGAACTGGGCGACGGCGGCGGTGAAGCGGCCCTGTGCTTTCAGGATCGTCTCGATCGCTTCACGCACCGCGGCCTCGCCGCCGCGCGCGCGGGTGACGAGGTGGACGCGCTGGCGCACTTCGATCGGCGCGTCAGCGACAGCGACTGAGAAGCCGGCGATCTGCAGCGCCGCGAGGTCCTGCAGGTCGTCACCCATGAAGGCGACCTGGTCGAGCGCGACCCCGCGCTTGGTGCAGAGCTCGCGCAAGGACGCGCCTTTGTCGTTCGAGCCGAGGATCACGTCGCGCACGCCGATTTCGCCCGCGCGGCGCGTCACGGCCTTGCTGCGGCGTGCCGTGATGAACGCCGACTCGTGGCCGGCCAGCTTCCAGAGCCGCAGCCCGATGCCGTCGCGCGAGTGAAACGCCTTGGTTTCCTCGCCCGACTCCGACAGCGAGATGGTGCCGTCGGTGAGCGTTCCGTCGACATCCATCGCCAGAAGCACGATGCGCGCGAGCTGCTTGCGCTCGAGCGGCGCAGGCCCGGCTGACTTCTCCGATTTCGCTTTCCGCACCATGGAGGCTCCCTCAATCAACTCAGGTGGCGGGGATCTTTCTCCCGCTGTTTCCGCACCATCACTCGAAATGACGTGCGGCAGCGTGCTGAATAGGAATTTCAGCGGCGCCGCAGATGCCAATTTCTGCGCGGAGAGTGCGGTTTCCGGTGAGCGGGTCGTTAGACGAGGCCGACCCGCAGCAGGTCCTGCACGTCGAGCAGGCCGGCGGGGCGCCCATCGTCGGTGACGACCAGGATCTGGTCAAACTGCCGCTCTTTCATGACGTGCAGCGCCTCGGTGGCGAGGTGGCTCGGTCCGATGGTCTTTGGCGAGCGCGTCATCACGTCGTCGATGGTTGGCCCGGCGAGGTCGACGCTGCCGTGGTCTTCGCGCTGCAGCAGGTTCCGGCGCAGATCGCCATCGGTGTAGAAGCCGATCGCCTTGCCGCCGGCGTCCACCACGGTGACGGCGCCGGCGCGCGTGTCGGTCATCGCCTTCACGGCGTCGATCAACCGCGTTCCGCACGCGACGATCGGCGCATCGCGACCGCGCCGCATCACCTCGCCGACGGTCAGCAGCTTGCGCCCCAGCGCGCCGGCCGGGTGGAAGCGCGCGAAATCCTCCGGCGAGAAGTTGCGCAGCCGCATCACCGTCAGCGCCAGCGCGTCGCCGAGCGCGAGCATCACCGACGTGCTGGTGGTGGGGGCGAGCCCGAGCGGGCACGCCTCGACGACCTTGCCGACGTCGAGCACGTGGTCGGCGTAGCGCCCGAGCGGGCTCTCCGGGTGGCCGGTCAGCGCGATCAACCGGGCGCCGATGCGACGGATCGGCTCGAGCAGCCGCACGACCTCCTCGGTGGTGCCGGAGAACGACAGCGCCAACACGAGGTCCTGCTCGTCGAGGCGGCCGAGGTCGCCGTGGGCGGCTTCAGCGGGGTGGAGGAAGTGCGAACGCGTTCCGGTCGACGCGAGGGTCGCCGAGAGCTTGGCGCCCACGAGACCCGCCTTGCCCATGCCGGTGACGACGACCATCCCGCGACAGGCGCGCAGCAACTCGGCCGCTTGGAGGAACGCCGGCCCGAGCTGCTCGGCGAGACGCAGGATGGCGCGCGCCTCCTGTTCGAGGACGTCGCGCGCCGCACGCAGCAGCGCCGGCGGGGACAAGTCGTTGTCGGCCATGGTCCTCGTGCGCGAAGCGCGGCCACCGGCTCGTTGCGCGCGGGTTCCGGGGGGCGCGGGCGCGAAGTATGGTACCCGCGTCCCCCGTCCGACTTCCCTGACCGGGCCGCGCGCCGCGCCGCCCGAGGAGTGGTTGCCGTCGCCATGCCCGCCTTCCTCTTCGAGCCGGCGCGCTACGCGGCGATGGACCTCGACGAAGTGACGATCTCGAAGATCGTCTTCTACGTGCTGCTGCTGATCTCGCTGTCGTTCCACGAGTACGGCCACGCCTGGAGCGCGAAGCAGCTCGGTGATGACACCGCCGAGCGCATGGGCCGGCTGACGCTGAACCCGATCGTCCACATGGACCTGTTCTTCACGGTGATCATGCCGCTGATGATGTTGTTCGGTCCGCTGCAGGGCACGCCGATCGGCATCTGCGCCGCCAAGCCGGTTCCCGTGAATCCCTTCAATCTGCGCAAGCCGACGCGCGACATGATGCTGACCTCGGCGGCCGGGCCGGCGATGAACATCCTGCTGGCGCTCTTCTTCACGGCCGCCTACTGGTTCCACACCGAGTTGCGCAACATCGATCCAGGCAAGTTGTCGTCGCTGATGATCATCCAGGCGATCCAGCTCAACCTGAACCTCGCGGTCTTCAACATGCTCCCGATCCCGCCGCTCGACGGCCATCGCGTGGCGGGCTACTTCCTGCCGCCGAAGCTGCGCGAGCTCTACTACCGCCTGAGCGGAGGCGCAGGGATCCTCCTGCTGCTCGCGTTGATGTGGTTTGGCGTGTTGAGCCAGATGCAGCGCTCGATCCTCTTCCCGCTTGGCGATCTGTGGGGTGCGCTGATGCCGGGCGGCATGCCGCTGTACGGCTACGGCCGCTGACGACGCGATGGACCACCACTTCGAACTCGGCAATTTCGCGGGTCCGCTCGACCTCCTGCTCTACCTGGTGCAGAAGGAGGAGATGGACATCCGCGAGGTGTCGCTGATCCGCATCTGCGACCAGTACCTCGCGCACCTGAAGGACCTGAAGTCGATCGACGTCGACACCGCCGGCGAGTTCCTCGTCATGGCGACGACGCTGATGGCGATCAAGGCGAGGAGCCTCCTGCCGCGCGAAGAGGTCGATCTGGCGCGCGAGCTCGATCCCGAGGAGGAGCTGATCCAGCGGCTCCTCGAGTACCGGCAGCTGAAGGAGGCGACGCGCATCCTCGATCGCCGCTCGGTGGGACGCGACCTGATCCACCAGAGTCGGCCGCAGGTGACCGACGCCGGCGTGCCGCTCGAAGAGCTCGGGCTGTGGCATCTGGTCGAGGCGTTCCGGAAGGTGCTCGCCGACACCGGCCTCGACCAGCAGAGCGGAAAGACGATCGTCGCCGATCGCCCGCTCTCCGACTACATCGGCGACCTGCTCGGCGCGCTGCGCGCATCGCCGAAGCTGGCGTTCCACGAGATCTTCAAGAGCGACACCTCGCGGGTCGACCTGATCGGCCACTTCCTCGCGGTGCTCGAGCTGATGCGCGCCTGCGTGATCCGGGCGGTGCAGGACGCGGCGTTCGGCGAGATCGTGATCGAGGCGCTGCGCGAGATCCCCGAACGGTGGGAACCGGCCGCCGAGCTGTGGTCGAGCAAGGCGCCAAGCGAGGAGGAGTTGAAGGCGCCGCCGACGCTCGGCTTCGTGGCCGAGGACGACGAGCAGGCGCAGGCCGAGGCGGAAGCGCGTGCCGAGGTGGAACGCATCACGACCGCGCCGCGACATGCGAAACCGGAGGCCGAGAGTCCCGCCGAGCCGGGCTAACGCCGCAGCAGTTCGACCGCGATCCACGCACGTGCCGACCACGCCAGCGTCCGCACCCAGTTGGTGGAAACGAGGAGCGCGATGCGGCGGCGGTCGAAGCCGCGGCCGAGCGCCGCGTGCAGTGGCATCTGCACGAACGCCGTCGACGCTCCGTGGACGAGGACGAGCAGTGCGCCGGCCGTTTCGAGCGCGGCTCGATCGCCTCGCTGCCAGGCGTCGGTCAGCAGCAGTGCCGCCGCCAGTGCCTCGACCGCCATGAGCGGTCCCACCAGCCAGCTCATGCGCGCGCAGTGCCGTCGGTGATAGGCGGGCCACGCCTCCTCGCCGACCTGTTCGAAGAGCGGGTAGTGGACCAGCTGCACGGTCCAGATCAGTCCCGCCAACGGCAGCGTGGCCAGCGCATGGACGACTCGCAGCTCGATCGTGGGGAGGGTCATCGAGGAGCTTCCCGCGTTGATGGACCGCGTACCGAGCAGGCCAGCGCGGCGTAGTCGGGCCGTTCCGCGGCGTCGCGATGCGCGCGGCCGGCGACGATCGCGCCATCCTTCACGAGGAAAGTGCCGGGCATCTGGAACCCATCGCCGGCGAGACGGCCGACGCCGTGGCCGCGCACCACACCGGCCATGAAGCCGCGCCACCAGATGCGCGGCCCGAACAGTTGCCAGAAGCTCCCGCGTCCGAGCGCGAAGGCGCGATAGAGCGAGCGCTGCGGATCGGCGATTCGCGCCACGTCGTCGAGTCGAAAGCCGCGGAAGAACGCGGCGGCATCCGCGTCGCTCGCGAGGTGAACGAGGAGCAGGCGCGTGCCATCGGCTTCGATCCGCGTTCGTTGCGCGGCGAGGTCGGCGAGCGCTTCGCGACAGAACGTGCAGCCGGAGTGGCGCAGGAAGACGATCAGCAGCGGAGCGGACCGCGACAGTGCATCGAGCGCCACACCCGCGTCGCGACCGCCCTCGACGCTTCGCGTGGCAAGCGCTTCCGCGACCGACTGCAGTGGCGTGTTGGAAGCGGGCGCGTCGGCGGAGCGCGCCGCATCCCACAGCAGCAACGTGAACGGCACCCACCAGATCAGGTCATTGGTGAGGATCGTGGCGCCGAATCGCAGCGGCACCGCGCCATCGGCCAGTTGCATCGCAAAGCCGAGCGGGCCGAAGATCTTCCCGAGCAGGCCCACCAGCACGATGGGCCAGTGGCGGCGCGGATCGCGGGCGGCGATCAGGTAGCCGACTCCGTAGACGCCGACGATCATCCCGATGCATTGCCACAACCACAGGTAGTCGGGCGGCGCCATCCCACACCAGTGAAACAGCGTGGAGGGGAAGAGGACCGCGAACGCGCCCCACGCCAGGTTGTAGAGGCCGGCGAGCCACAGCACGCGCACCAGTCCAGGGGACGGCGCGGCCACCGCAGGAGATCGGTTCGTCACAGGCGGCACATCCAGCGCGTCGCGAGCCTCTCCGTTCGCGACGAACGCGCATGGTAGCCGCGGTGAAACGAAGCCCGCGTTTGCGGGCGTCTCCGGTCAACTCTGGGCGACAGTGTCGAACCGCAGTTCGACGCGGCGGCAGGTGTTCTTCTCGGTGTCGAAGGTCAGGCAGGCATCGTGCGGGCGACGAGAACGCCAGTGCGTCCCAGGCCCGCTAGCCGGCGCCGCTCACGACGCGCCGCCGTGCATCGGGCGTCGGCTGCCTCGCGAGCGGGCTTGGGCTTCGATCAGTGGCCGAGCACGAGCTTCAATCCCGGCGTGAAGGAGAGGCCGCCGCTCGCGCCGGAATCGAGCTCGAGCGCCTGCGCGAAGAACTCGAGGCCGCACAGCGTCGGGTCGTCGTCGAGGTCGGCATTGAGCGTGAGGGTGCCGGGCGGCATCGAAAACGTGAAGGAGAGCAACGGCAGCACGAGGAAGTCGCCGCCCTTGCGAGTGGGGATCTGGGCCTGTTGCACTCCGAGCAGGACCACGGCGATGGTGGTGATCCCGGCGGAGTTGTCGATCCTCGCGGTGAGCGTCGTGCCGATCACCGGCTGCGTGCTGCAGGTGAAACCGGGCACTCCGAGCGTGCCGGGCCAGCCGGCGCCGTAGTTGCTCCACGCGGCGGTGGTTGCTTCGCAGAAGAGGAAGTCGTCCCAGCCGATGCCGCCGACGTCGGCGATCGAGCGGATCTCGAGGCGCGTGACCTCGGTGAAGGAGGTGAGGTCGATGCGCACCGGGACGCCCGGCGTGCCGGTGCCAGCCACGTCGATCGAGCCGGCGAGAATGCCAGCGCTCCAGACATCGACAGTGGCTGCGGTGCCGACGCTGTCGACGCCGATCGCGGCGAAGGAGAGCGAGGCGACCGGGCAGGGGAAGTCGACGATCGTGGAGTGAGAGCCGTCGGGGAGTCCACCGATCGGCGCGGTGGCGAGCATGTGCGGCGCGCTCGCTCCGGCGGTCGCTGCGACGACGAGGTTCTCGTGGCCGCTCTCGGCGGAGAAGGTCGCGTCCGCGTATTGGCTGGTCACGACGCTGCCGAGCGTGAGCGCGTCGAAGTCGATCGCGATCGGGTCGCGGACGGTGACGCTCACGCTGTCCGACGCGATGCCGTTGGCGCAGACCTCGAGCAGCGCCGGTCCGGTCTCGCCGCTCGGCACGACGAAGCGGGTCGAGTGGAGCGCGGCGCCGGTCGCGTAGCCCATCGTGCTGGGCTCGAAGGCGCGGCAGTAGACGACATGGCCGCTGTTCTCGAAGCGCAGCCGGACGAGCGGGTAGTTGGTGGCGATCCCGGCGCCGTTGCCGTAGTTGGAGCCGTTCGAGCGGCCGTTCAGCTGCGTGCCCTCGACGCGATAGGTCGTGCCGGGGATCAAGTCGCGCGGGACGGCGGTGATCGTGGGCTTCCAACTCGGGTCGGGGGCACCGTCCGGCGAGTAGAGGGAGACATCGCCGTTGGTGTAGAGGACCTCGCCGGAGGGGAGCAACAGCAGGCGCCCCGCGTACGCGACTCCCGATTGGTTCGGCGCGTCCGTGATTCGCGTGAAGGTGACACCATCGAACGTGAAGAAGTAGGTCGGCGCTCGCTGCGGGTCGCCGAGCGCGCAGAAGATGTCGCCATTGGGAAGCAGGACCGCGCTCGAGTAGTCCGCCGTCACAAGGCTCCCGTTGACTTTCGGGTAGTCGGCCAGCTGCGTCCAGGTTCCGACGCCACCGGGCGTGGCCGCGGGTACGTATTGGCAATTGTGCTGCGTCGCACCGAAACAGACGCAGCTGCCGTCGTTCCGGAAGATCGCGGGGCCGATGTCACTCGTGTTGCCGACCAGGTCGACCGGAGTGTCGGCAAGGATCGTCCAGGCATCGGCGGTGGGGTCGTAGAGGTGCGATTGCGGATTCGAGGCGACATCGCACTTGAGTACCGTTCCGTCGGGCAGCAGCGTCCAGCCTTCGCGGTAGCCGCGCGATCGCGGGTTGTTGGTCGAGTTGCTCCACTGGTCGGTCGCAGGGTCGTAGATCGCGCACCGCCGATCGTTGATGTAACCCATGAAGAAGCGGCCGTCGGGAAGCACGGCGCCGGGCGCCGCGTTGATCGCCGGCCACTGGGGCGTGGCCGCTGCCGTCCACACGTCGAGGAGCGGGTCGTAGATCTCGATGTTGTCGAACCCGCCGCTGTTGCTGACCGCGGCGCCGGCCACGAGCACCCGGCCATCGCGCAGCACGCCCGACGCGAAGTAGAGGTGGTCGTCGATCGAGTTGGCAGCGAGCGACCAGGTACCGTTCAGGTAGCTGCCATCGCTCGCGGGCGTGAGGAGTCGCCAACGCTTTGACTGAGAGTCGTTCACCAGGACGCGGCCGTCCATCAGCAGGAACGCCGTGTTGGCTTTCTGTGCGTACGGCTGGTGGACCAGCATCTGCCATCCATCGGCGCGCGCCTCGGCGGCGACGACGGCGGTGAGCGCAAGGCAGGCGGCAGCGGCGCGGATCATCGAGGAGCCTCCAGCTAGTGATGCGCGGGTGGCGCGTTCCCCATTGGTGTCGACGGAAGTGGCGGCGGTCAGCCGGTCGCGGCAGCGAGCGGCCCCTCAACTCTGGGCGACGGTGTCGAACCGCAGCTCGACGCGGCGGCAGGTGTTCTTCTCGGTGTCGAAGGTCAGGCAGGCGTCGTGCGGGCGAGAGTAGACGTGCAGCGTGACGGCAGGCTCGTCGTCGGCGTGGCGCTTGGGATTGCCGAGCTGGTGGATCGGCCGCTGACGGTCGACCGAGGCGACAGCTGGACCCGCGGCATGGACGAACTGCTGCACCTTGGAGAGCTTGATGCCGTGGCCGACGCCCTCGTCGTCGATGTCGAACTCGGAAGCGGGGTGAGGCATCGGGACGCCGGCGATGACCCAGTCGGGCGCCTTCCAGTGCGTCTCTTCCATGCGGCCGCGGAGCACGCGCACCCAGCCGGAATTGCCCTGATGATTGTGCACCGGCGAAACCTGGCCGGGCTTCCAGCAGAGGAGGATCATGTCGAACAGCTCGGTGCGACAGATCGAGTGGCGCGCGTACTTGTCGTCGCGGAAGGCGACGCGCGCGAGCCAGGAGCTGTCGCGGATCGGGCGCGCGCCGAGGATCTCGCCGAGCCGATCGTGCGTGAACTCCGCGGCGTCGAGGCTCTGCAGCGTCGCGACGATGTCGTCGAGCGGGCGATCGGTCGCGGCCATGGTCGCAAGCACTCCAGCCGGCAGCAGCCGCGGTCCAAAGCGGGCCACAGCGGCGCTCACGATCCCAGCTGGCGGCGCTTCCGACAAGAGGCGGTGTCTCGACGGGCGACTGGCCGACGGTGCGTCTTTTGCCGATGATCGGCCGCCTCGATGGAGAGCCTCATGACCGCCGCCGCCGCCCGCCCGTTCGTCCTCAAGACCTTCGCCGATTCAGGGTGCCAGACGCACCTGATCGGTTGCACCGCGACGCGGCAGGCGCTGCTGATCGACCCGAAGGCCGGCAAGCGAGCGGTCTACGAGAAGGCGCTCGCCGACTACGGGCTCAAGCTGGCCGTGGTGGTCGACACCCACACGCACGCCGATCACCTCTCCGATTCGGCGGCGTGGCTCGCGCGCGGCGTGCGTTGCGCCATGGGGGCGGCGACGAATTGCGAGCGCGCCGTCGATCGGCTGGCGGACGGCGACACGCTGGCGGTCGGGAATCTGCGATTGCGCGTCGGATCGCTGCCCGGCCACACCTCCGATTCGATCGCGCTCTTCGGCCACGGCTTCGTGGCATGCGGCGACACGCTGCTGGTCGGCGGCCTGGCGCGCGCCGACTTCCGCGGCAGCGATCCGGCGCAGCTCTTCGAGTCCGTGCGCACGAAGCTGATGTCCTTGCCCGACGCCACCGTCGTGCTTCCGGGTCACGGCTACCAGGACCTCCTCTTCACCACCATCGGCCATGAGCGCGCGCACAATCCCGCGCTGCGCTACGCCGACGGCCGCGCCTACGCCGCCGCGCTCGGCGCCGTCGAGGGGCGTGGCAACACGCCGGAGGTCGATGCGATGTTGGCCACCAACCTCGCCGCAACGCCGCAGCTGCCCGATGGCCCAAGCGTCGTCGCGGCGTGCTGCTCGATGGGCGGCGCGGCGGTCGCGAGTGCGAAGGTCCGCGAGGCGCGTTGCGACGAGCTCGCGTCGCGTCGCGAACAGCTCACCGCCCGCGGTGAGTGGATTGACGTGCGCGATCCGTGGGAGCTCGCGCTCGATGGGCGTATTCCGGGCGCTTTGAACTTCCCGCTCTCGGAGCTCGGCTTCGCGCTCGACGAGCTGCGGGCGCGGCCTCCGGAAGTGATTTCGTGCCGCAGCGGTGTGCGCTCGACGACCGCAGCGAAGACTCTCGCCTACCTCGGCGTCGTGCACGACCCGATCTCGATGATTGGCGGCTTCGGCAAGTGGAAGGAAGCGGGGCTTCCGATCGATCGCTGAGGCGCGGCCGCCGGAGCAACATTCCCCGGCATTGATCAAAGTGCGGTCCACCCCTAACCTGCCGCGTTCCCCGCGCCGGCTGCGTCGCGCGGGTCCGTGATCGCCCGGATCGGCCGAGCTAGCGGTTCGCCTCGGTGTCCGGTCCGTCGGAGCGCCCACTCCCCATGAAGGTCGTCTACTTCGGGACGTCCAAGTTCGCCGTGCCGACGCTCGAAGCGCTCGCCAAGGATCCGCGCTTCCATCTCGTCGCCGTGGTGACGCAACCCGACTCGCGTGCGGGACGCGGTCTCGAAGTGGTGCCGAGCATGGTGCGCGGCGTGGCCGAGACGCTCGGCGTGCCGCTGCTGCAGCCGCCCGACGTCAACGCTGCCGACGTGATCGAGAAGCTCGCCGCACTGAAGCCCGACCTGCTGCTGACCGCGGCGTACGGGCAGAAGCTCTCCGATGCGCTGCTCAAGACGCCGAAGCTGCACGCGCTCAACCTTCACGGTTCGCTCTTGCCGCGCCACCGCGGCGCGTCGCCGATCCAATCCGCAGTCCTCGCGGGCGACGTCGAGACCGGCGTCACGTTGATCGGCATGACCTCGAAGATGGATGCTGGCCCGATCTTCGCCATGCGGTCCACCAAGATCGGCAAGGAAGAGACCGCCGGCGAACTCCACGATCGCCTCGCGGGCGTCGCGCGCGACCTCTTCCTCGACAGCGCCGATGCGCTGATCGCCGGCAAGCTGAAGCCCAAGGCGCAAGACGACTCGCTCGCGACCAAGGCGCCGCTGATCGACAAGGATCAGGGGCGCGTCCGCTGGGACCGGACTGCGGCGGAGATCGATCGCCATGTCCGCGGCATGACGCCGTGGCCCGGCGCGTTCACCTTCTGCCCGACCGATCGCAGCTCGACGCGGCTCATCGTGGTGAAGGGCGAAGTGCTCGACTTGCCGTCGCCGGCCATGCCGGGCACGGTCGTCGCCTTCACCTCCGGTATCGAGGTGGCGACCAAGGCGGGCGTCTATCTCGTGAAGGAAGTGAAGCGCTCGGGCAAGCGCTCGCTGGCCGCAGCCGAGTTCATGCGCGGCTTCCCGCTGCCGGTCGGCTCGCGCCTGAACTAGCCCGCGTCTTCCCTCGCGCTCCGAGTTGACCCAGCGTCGCCTCGCGGCCGAGATCACGAATCCATAGGGTCAGGCGAAACGCTGCGATGGCCGAAACCGATGAATTGCCGCTGCCTTCCGGGCCCAAGCGCAACGTGCGCGCGCTGGCGCTCGAGATCCTCTTCGAGGTGCACCACCGCCCCGGGGTGTTCGCGCAGGAACGGGTGCAGGCGGCCGCGCGCGGCGGCCTCAACAAGCGCGATCGTCGCTTCCTGACCGAGCTCGTCTTCGGAGTGCTGCGTCACGAACGGACGCTCGACTGCATCGCGGTCGCGTTCTCGGACGTGAAGTGGAACGATGTTGCGCCGCGCGCTCGCGAGGCGCTGCGGCTTGGCACCTATCAGCTGCTGTGGCTCGACGGCGTGCCCTCCTTCGCGTCGATCCACGAGACCGTGTCCGCGGTCCCTGATCGGCGCGTGCGGCCGTTCGTGAACGCGGTCCTGCGCGCGATCGACCGCCTCGTGCGCCGCGTGCCGATCGAGAAGGACCGCGGCGGCGCCTCGCCGCGCAAGCGCCTCGAGATCGATGGCCGCAAGGTCTGCTTCTTCCCGAAGGAGGTCTTCGCCGATCCGGAGCGGGACCTCGCCGCGCATCTCTCCGACGTCTACGCCCATCCCGCCGAGCTCGTTGCGCGCTGGCTCGCGCGCCACGGGCCCGACGTGACGCGCGCGATCCTGACGCGCAACCTGAAGCAGGCGCCGCTGTTCGTGCGCGTGAACCGGCGCAAAGGAACTCGCGAGCAGCTGCTCGAGCTGCTGCGCGCCGAGGGGCTGAAGTGCGGCGAAGGCAACTTGCCGGAGAGCGTGCGCGTGCTGGCGCCGCCGACCGAACTGGTGGCGACGCGCGCGTTCGCCGACGGTTGGTGCACGGTGCAGGACGAGACGTCGATGAAGGTGGCGCCGCAGCTCGAGCCGAAGGCCGGTCAGCTGCTGCTCGACCTGTGCGCGGCGCCCGGCGGAAAGACGACGCACCTCGCCGAGCTGTGCGACGACCAGGCCAACATCCTGGCCGCCGATCGTGACGAGGGGCGGCTGGAGCGGGTTCGCGAGTCGGTGGCGCGGCTGGGATTGAAGAACGTGAGCTGCATGGCGGTCGACGCCACCGATGAGGCTTCGATCCGCGCGGTGACGCCGGCGCCGTACGACGGCGTGCTGCTCGACGCGCCTTGCAGCAACTCGGGCGTGCTGGCGCGGCGACCCGAAGCCAAGGGGCGGCTGACGGCAGAGCATCTCGCCGAGCTGACCGAGCTGCAGAAGAAGCTGCTCAAGACCGCGGTCGGTCGCCTCTTTCCGGGCGGCCGTCTCGTCTACTCGACCTGCAGCATCGAGCCTGAGGAGAACGAGGAGCAGGTGCGCGCGTTGTTGGCGGCGCACCGCGACCTCGAGCTCCTCGCCGAGCAATCGACGCTGCCGGTCGACGACGGTGGCGACGGCGGCTACTTCGCCGTGCTGCGCAAGAAGGGCGAAGGGCTGCCGCGCATACAGCCGGCGCGCTGAACTGCGGCGCTCGGCATAGGATCGGGCGCCCATGTGGCTCGCCTACAACACGAACGGGCTCGCGCACCATCGGCTGGAAGAGGCGCTCGCGCTGCTGGCCGACCTCGGATACGAGGGCGTCGCGCTGACCCCGGACGTCGCCCATTGCGACCTCGCGACGTCGAGGGAGCGTGAGTGGGACGCGCTGCGGCTTGCGCTCGAGCGCCATCGGCTGCGCTGCGTCGTCGAGACCGGGGCACGCTACGTCCTCGATCCGCGCCGCAAGCACTGGCCGAATCTGCTGACGGCCGATGCCGACGCGGCGGCACGACGACTGGCGTGGTACCGGCAGGCGCTGCGGCTGGCGTCCGCGTTGGGCGCGCGCGAGCTGTCGCTGTGGAGCGGGGCGCCTGCGCCCGAGGACGGTGACGTCGAGCAGGCGTGGACGCGCCTCATCGAGCGGCTGCATCGCGTGCTCGACGATGCCGCTCTGGCCGGCGTCACGGTCTGCTTCGAGCCGGAGCCGGGGATGCTGGTCGATTCGCTCGCGGCCTATCGCGAGCTGCGCCGACGGTTGGGTCGCGCCGAACTGGCGACGACGATCGACAGCGGTCACCTGTTGGTGACCGAGCCAGGGGCAGCGCATGCGCACCTGGCCGAGTTCGCGCCGACGTTGAGGAACGTGCAGCTCGACGATGCGCGACGCGGCGTGCATGAGCACCTGCCGCTCGGGCAGGGTGAGATCGAGCTGGTCCCGTGGCTCGCCGAACTGCAGCGAATCGGCTACCGCGGGCCGTTGGCGCTGGAACTCTCGCGCGACAGCCACCGCGGTGCGGCGGCCGCCGCGGAGGCGATCGCGGTCGTCCGCGCGGCGCTCAGCCGCCTGCCGGTGCCGCCGTCGACAGCTGCACGTCCGTGATCTTGATCGGCTTCTCGAGCAGCTGCGGGTTGTCCGCTTTGCGGGCCTCGCCCGCGATCGCGACCAGCAGATCGAGTCCGGCGGTCACCTGACCGAAGACGGTCGAGCGACCATCCTCATTCAGGTCGGTGGCCAGCGAGATGCGGACGTCGGGGTTGAACGGGCCCTTGGTGAACGGCGGCTGGCGGAACGACACGGCGCCAGCGAAGTGCGAAAGCGTGTTCTGCTCGAACGGCGGGAAGCCCTCGGTGAACTCCTTGGTCTCGATGGGGGTGCCCGCTTCGGTGGCGCCGAGCTCGATCCACTTGTCGGGCGACGTCTTCGCGATGAACTGATCCTTCAGTGCCGTCGCGACCTTCAGGAACGCGGCGCAGCTCTGCGCCGAGGCGCTCGCGTGCAGGCCGATCACGATGTTGCCGCGCTCAGTGACGAGCGTGACCGTAGCGCCGGTCGGCGCGGGGTTCGCAGTTGGCAGCGGATGCGCGGCCTTCCACTGCTCGTGCTGCTGGATCTGCGCTTCCATCCGCTCGACGGCGGTACGCAGCTCGAAGTCACCGCCCGGAAGCTTTCCGGTCGCGAGCAGGTTGCCGCTGAAGCTGCGCTTGAAGGATGCCAGCAGCTCGAGCGCTCCGGCGGAGTCGCCTGCTTCGTGCTTGCGCAGAGCCTGCCAGTAGAGGAGGTAGGCCTCGGCCGGCGTGCCCTTGACCTTCGGGTCCGCGATCATCGTCGCGAGCTCGTCGGGCGTGGCCCGCCACGGATCGGTGGCGCCGCCGAAGGCGACTTGCCACGGCGCGCGCTCCGACTCGGCCTTCTGGTTGTCGATGAAGGTCGACGCCGCCCAGACGAGCGCGAGGATCAGCGCGACGCCGACGAAGAGGTTCTTCTTCGACTTGAGCCACTCGAAGGTCTCTTCGAGTCCGGTGAAGTCGACGCCGGAAGTCCGATCAGCTGCCATCGCTTGGTTTTCGCATTCGGGTGCCAGGCGGGACGCGCCGGGCGTGGGGAAAGGCGGGGGATCGTAGCAGCCCGCCGTGCTGGAGGGGGAGCGCCAACTCGACGGCTTGGTGGTCCGAGCGCCGCAACGGATCGTTCCACCGAGCTACAATCGCGCACCGGTTCGGTCCCGCCGGCGCGCCCCCGCCGCGCGGCGACCCCGGAATGGCGGTGAGCGAGACGCTTGGTATGGAGCGAGCTCCTCTTCGGCAGCGGTCCGTCTTGGCCGAGCGAACGCTCGTCCTCAATCGTTCGTGGGTGCCGATCCATCTGACGACGGTGCGGCGGGCGCTGGTGATGCTGTTCCAGAACGCAGCCAAGGCCGTCGAGCCGGAGAGCTACACCACCTTCGACTTCGAACAGTGGCTACGGTCGGGCCCGCGCGACCCCGGTCGAGTGGTTCGGACGCCGGTCTTCGAGGTAGGCGCTCCGGAAGTCATCTTGCTTTCAACGTATGATCGACTTCCTGCTGTCAGCGTTCCTTTCAGCCGTCGCAACCTCAGCCGGCGCGACTTGCACCGTTGCCAATACTGCGGCCGCCGCCAGTCCAACGAGCAGCTCACCATCGATCACGTCGTCCCGCGGAGCCAGGGCGGGGCGACGGACTGGGCGAACTGCGTGCTGGCATGCATGCCTTGTAATAGGAAGAAGAGCTGCCGAACGCCGGAACAAGCTGGAATGAAGCTGCTCTCTGCTCCGGAGCGACCCGACTGGGGCCTCCTGCTGGTGGTCGAAGCGGGTGACGCGACGCTCCTGCGCCGTTTCCAACGGGCCGGGCAGCGCACCGACTCGAAGTTCGCGCAGGCAGGGGGCGAGCGGAGTCGGTCTTCCGGCGGGTAGTGGCGCAGTTCCGTGCGAACCCGACGGAACTACTCCCTTGAGCGAGTCGTGCAAGGACGCAAAGCTCGTCGCCCCCACGTGCAGATTTCAAGAACTTGTCGGCAGAGGTCCAATTCCATGGCAACGAAGGTCGCAACTCGCTGGCTTCTCGCGGGAATCGTTGGTGTCGCGGGCGTCCACGGGATGGCTGCCGCGCCGCTGCAGGCCGCTTCCGCGGCGCCTCGTGTGCAAGACGCGAAGGCAGAGCTCGAGAAGAAGCTCGCTGAAATCGACAAGAAGGACGCCGCCGCGGTCTTCCAGGTGGCCCTGTGGGCCGAGCAGAACAACCTGAAGACCGACAGCAAGCGCCTCTTGCGTGATGTGATCAAGATCAACCCCGACCACGCCGAAGCGCGCGCGCTTCTTGGCTACGAGAAGTTCGGCGAGAAGTGGCTCACCAAGCGCGAAATCGAGCGCGAGAAGGCCAAGGCCGAAGAGGCCGAGAAGGCCGCGAAGGGGCTGAAGAAGTGGAAGGACCAATGGGTCCCGGCCGAGGAGTACGACAAGCTCGAGAAGGGACTCGTCAAGTACGAGGCCGACGGCAACGTCCAGTGGGTGACGCCGGAGCAGAAGGAGCGCCTCGAGAAGGGGATGGTCCTTTTCGACGGACTGTGGGTCACCAAGGAAGACATCGAGCACATCCGCAAGGGCGAGTTCCGTGTCGGCGACAAGTGGCTGAACGAGGCCGAGGCCAACAAGGTCCACGCTGACTTCACGAATCCATGGGTGCTCGAGAGCGACTACACCGCGCTGACGACGACCTGCACCTACGCCTTCGCCAAGCAGGCGCTGATGCACGCGGATCGATCGATCGAGAAGGCCTATCAGATCGTCGGCCTGCCGCTGCCGAAGGCCGCGGACGTCCAGAAGCTCGGTCTGATCATGGTCAAGGACATCGCCGACTATCAGCAGCTCGGCGGCCAGGTGACGGATGCGTTCGACGCGACGATGTCGTCGAACTGGAGCACCTTCATCCTCACGGACGCGAACACCGGTCGCTTCGCCGGCGTGACGATCTACGAAGAGGTGCAGGCCGGAAACGAGAAGGGGAACGACAACTTCTCGCTGGGCCACATTCGCTACGCCGCGGCCGCCGCCGCCACGCGGAACATGGTGTTCGCGGAGCCGCCGTCGCCGTGGTTCTCGGTCGGCATCGCTGCGTACTGCGAGCGCTACTGGAATCCGATCGGCAAGGCGTCCGACCACAAGGCGATCGCCAAGTGGACGCTCGACACGCTGATGAAGGAAGGCGGCAAGATCGACCTCAAGAGCTACTTCGACCCGTTCCAGGGCACGCGTCAGTCGATCCTCCAGGCCGGTGCCGTCATCGGATTCCTGATCGACGGTCAGAACAAGCCGAAGAAGGTCGACGAGCAGTGGGCCAAGGTTCGCGCCGGATTGGCGAAGCCGAAGGACAAGGGACTGCTCAAGGACTTCCTCAAGCTCGAAACGCTGCTCGGCAAGGACGCTGACAAGGAGTTCGACGCCTACATCGCCGCGATCCAGGGCTGAGTCGAGCCGGCCTCTTCGATCCCGCCTACGCTGGAGGCGCCTCGGTGCGGCATCGGTCGCCCGAGGCGCCTTGCTTGGCCGGCTCTCCCGCACCGCGTTTTGGGGCGCCCCCGTGCCAACTCGGCACTCGACGAACGACGCCGAACGCGACGTCCCTCGGTGAGGCAAGCGTTGGACGTCCGGCACTGCCTTTGCCACTCGCCAAGTTTCGGATCGCCCGTCACGGGCGCGTTCATCGATCGACCGCAAGGAGATCTTCATGTTCGGTCGGATGCTGGTTCTGGCGTGCTCGATCGGTCTTCCCGAGCTTGCGGCCGCGCAGTCGGCGGTGCGTCCGGAAGCGCTTCTGCCTCCCGACACGCTCATGTACCTCGGCACGGATGACCTCGCGGCGATGCGCGCCGCCGGCGCTCTGTCCCCGCTCGGCCAGCTCATGGGCGAGCAAGAGGTGAAGGAGTTCCTCGACAAGCCCATGGCCGAACTGCGCAAGGCGGTCGACATGGGAATGGCGATGGCGAAGCAGCAGCCCGCGCTCGCCAACGTCGATCTCGACATCGACAAGCTGATGGCTGGCCCCTACGGCCGCGCCTTTCTTGCCATCACCCACATGCACCTGCCCGTCGAAGCGATCAAGAACCCCACGCTGATCGACCTTGGCATCGTGCTGGGCGTGGAGCCGCGCGGTGGCGCCGACCTGATCGGAACGCTGAAGCAGGTGCTGATGTCCTTCGCCCGGACTGAGGGGGCGGAGAAGACGACGATCGACACCGTCACCGTGAATGGGGTCGCCATCGAGCGCCTCAAGGCGACCGGTTCCCCGATCTCGCTCTGCTTCGCCAATCTTGGCGGTGTCAGCGTGATGTCGCTGTCGGAGCGCACGATCGGCGAGATGGCGGGCCGTGTTTCCGGCACCCAGCCGTCGCTTTTGACGAGCCCCGACTTCGGTCGCAGTGTCGCCGGCGCCGGCGCGGCGGGCCACGGCGACGTCTCCGTCTACATGCACGTCGGTCGCATGATGGGACTCGCTCGCAGCGGCATCGACATGGCCATCGCCGCGGGCGGGGAGAGCGGCAATCCGCAAGCTGCCGTGGTTGGCGCGATCTTCGATGCGCTCAACCCGAGTGCGTTCGGGCCGATGTACGCCGTCTCCACCTGGAAGGACGGCACGGCGGTCAGCACGGCCTACAGCGAGGTCGACACCAACGCGCCCGGACTCGCGTCGCTGGCGCGCGCGCAGCCGATCGACCGCGGCTTGCTGAAGTTCATTCCCAAGGATGCGCTCAGCTTCTCACTCAGCCACTTCGACCTGAGCGGCCTGTGGGACATGGCGATGGGCGCCGTGAAGCAGGCTTCGCCGGAGATGCACCAGCAGGTCACCGGTGCGATGCGCGACGCCGAGACGATGGTGGCCGGCGCCGACGAGCAGGGCAACCCGAACTGGAACATCCGTCGCGACCTGATCGGCGCGTTTGCCGGCCGAATGATGAGCATGACCGTGCCGGGTGCCGGTTCGATGCTCGGCCCCGGTGGCGACACGATCTTCTGGATCGAGACGCCGAATGCGGCCGGTCTCGAGAAGTCGTTGCGCTACCTCTTCGCGCTCCCTGCCAAGCTCGCGGACTTCCCGATCAACTTCAAGGAGCAGATGCACGGCGAAGCGAAGCTGATGGTCCTCGACCCGATGTCGCTTGGGCCTGCCGCGATGATGGCCGGCAACCTCTCGCTGACCTATTCCATCTACGACGGCAAGTTCTGGTTCGCCACGTCGACCAAGTCGTTGAAGAAGGCGCTCGATTCGCGCGGCACTCCGCCGGCGGAGAACATCACGGCGAAGGCTGACTTCGCCAAGCGCTTCGTCGAGCCGCCGCAGGGCGCAATCCTGACCTCGCTGTCGTATGGCGATACGGCGGCGAACTTCGAGAACACCTACACGCAGATGCTCGGCGTGCTGCCGATGGTGATGATGGGCCTGCAGTCGCAGGGCGGAATGGACGACTTGCCTGTCGACATGTCGCTGTTGCCCACCGCCGAGGTCATCTCGAAGCACCTGTTCGGGACGGTTTCGATGACCTATGCGACCGGCAACGGCCAGGTCGCGGTCAGTCGCGGCCCGTTCGGTCCTGAGACGACCATGGGCGCGATGGCCGCCGGCATCGGCATCGCGGCGGGCATGGGCGTCATGGCGTCGCAGCGCGAGATGGGGGGGATGCGCGCGATCCCAGCTCCAGAGCAGCCGGCGCGTCCTGCCGAGCCGTCCGACCAGGCCAAGATCGATCTCGCCGACTTCAGTCAGGCGATCACCGTCTACATGATCGAGTACGGCAAGCCGCCGGCCTCGCTCGTCGAACTCACGCAGCCCAAGCCGAGCTACCCGGAAGGCTTCCTGAGCGGCGCCGTACTGAAGAACGATCCTTGGGGTCGTGCTTACGCCTATTCGACGGACGGTGCGGAGCACTACACGGTCTGGTCGTTCGGTCCCAACGGGGTCGACGACAAGGGCGCCGGCGACGACATCGTTTCGCGCAGCTGACGCCCACGCGCGGTACTTACGGAATCGAACTAGAGTCGGGGGATCGGCCGTCACTGGCTGGTCCCCCGGCTCCGTTTCAAAGCGCCCGATCGAATGTCCGCTGCGTTCGACCGGCTGCGGCCACCCATGAACTCGTCGACCTCCAGCGGCGACTCTGCCGAGTCGACTGCTTCGGTCTCCTGTCCTGGGTAGCCTCGCTCGTTCTCGGTGCGACGCGTCCGTTCTGTTCGGCCCTCTCAGGCTTGGCGTCGTGTGCTCATGGGATTCTTCTCCGGCTTCGGAAAGTGGAAGAGCTCGCTCAGCGCGATGTCGCTCGGGCGAGTCCTGGCGGTCATGGGCGCCGGCACCTTGGGCCAGCGCGTGACGTTGCTGCTCGGCTTCGGAGTCATCGTTTTCGCGCTCTTCCAGGCGCTGCCATGGTTCGCCATCGCGCTTGGCGGGGCGCTCCTCTGCTGGTTTGCCGTGCGTGACTTCGACCGGATGAACCCGCAGTGAATCGAGCGGCGGCGGGCGCGACGTCAAAGCCCCTTCCTCGGTGGTTGCCGCCGCTCGGCGCGGCGATGGTGCGTGCGTGGGGCGCCACGTGGCGCGTCCGCTCGCAAGTGCCTCCCGAGTTCGATCCGTGTCGCACGCAGCGGACGACGCGTTGCGTCTACCTCCTGTGGCATCGCTCGGTCCTGCTGGCGAGCTACGTCTTCCGTGGCTCCGGCGTCTGCATCGGCGTGTCGCAGCACGGCGACGGCGAGATCGGCGCGCGCATCGCCGAGCGGCTCGGTTTCAAGACTGCTCGCGGCTCGAGCACGCGCGGCGCGGCGAGACTGCTGCTCTCGATGCTCGACTTCGCCAAGCGCGACGTCGGCGACCTCGCGCTGACGCCCGACGGACCCAAAGGGCCGCCGAGTCGCACCAAGCCCGGCGCGCTCTATCTCGCCGGACGGCTTGGGTGGCCGGTCGTCCCGCTCGTGCTCGTCGCGCGGCCGTGCAAGCGGCTCTCGAGCTGGGACGGATTCGTCCTGCCGGCGCCCTTCGCGCGGGTGGCGATCGTCGCCGCTCCCGCGTTGCAGGTCGAGGCGGGCGCGAGCGACGAGCGGCTGGCGCAGCTGTGCGCTGAGGTCGATGCGCGGATGCAGGTGGCCGAAGCGCAAGCCGAGGCATTGGCCCGCTGAGCGCTCGATCGTCGAGCGCTCGGGCCGCGACGGAAATGGGTCTCGCACGGCACGATGCGCCCTGCTAACTCGTGATCCTCGGAGGAGCCGGGGATGGACGATTCGCAGCAGGCGGGACGCGACTCCCGCGACGAGGCCGCGGAAGCGGTCGAAGAGGTGGCCGGCGAATCACGCGGTCGTCACCTCATGGTGCGCGCGCTCGTCTGGGGCGTGCTGACCCTCGTGCTGCTCTGGTGGTTCGAGCGGAGCTACCGCTACTGATGCGCACGTTCGATCTGCTCGTGCTGGTCGCGTTCCTCGTCTACATCGTGTGGGACGGGGTGCGTCGCGGCGGCGAAGTGAAGAACGCCAAGGACTACCTGCTGGCCGGGCGGCGCATGCGCTGGTGGGCGATGGGCCTGTCGGTGATGGCGACGCAAGCCAGCGCCATCACGCTGATCTCCACCACCGGCCAGGGCTTCGCGACCGGGATGAAGTTCCTCCACTTCTACCTGGCGATCCCGTTCGCCATGGTCGTGCTCTGCTCGACGGTCGTGCCGTGGTTCCATCGCGCGGGCATCTACACCGCCTACCAATGGCTCGAGACGCGCTTCGATCGCTCGACACGCGTGCTGGCCAGCCTCGTGTTCCTCTTCTCGCGTGCGCTCGCGGTCGGTGCCGTGCTCTATGCGCCGAGCATCGTGCTCTCGATCGGTGTCGGCATCCCGCAGTGGCTCAGCATCACCGTGATGGGGCTGCTCTGCACGCTCTACACCACGGTCGGCGGCGCGACCGCCGTCATCACCACCGACGCCAAGCAGATGTTGGTGATGTTCGCCGGGATCTTCGCGTGCCTCGGCGTCGCCTGGTGGCGGCTGCCGGATGACGTCGGCGTCAGCGGCCTGCTGCAGCTCGCCGGCGCGGCCGGCAAGCTCGATACCTTCCACCTGCCGGCCGACGCGCGCGAGGCGTTGTCCGATCCCTACAACCTCTTCTCCGGCCTGCTCGGCGGCTTCTTCCTCTTCCTCGGCTACTTCGGCGCCGACCAGGAGCAGGTGCAGCGCTACCTCGCCGGCAGCTCGGTCGAGCAGAGCAAGAAGAGCCTGTTGATGTCGGCCTTCGCGAAGGTGCCGATGCAGTTCGTGATCCTGCTGCTCGGTGTCTCGATCTGGGGCTACTTCACCTACCGTCCCGCGCCCGCCTTCTTTCGCGAGGAGGAGCTCGCGAAGGCGCTCGAACGGCGCACCGATCCTGAAGCGGCGGCGTTGCGCGAGCGCTTCGCCGTGCTGCGCACCGACTACGCCGCTCGCGTGGAGCAGCGGCGTGCCCGCGCCGGCGAGCTGCTTGCCGCCGAGCGCGCCGACGCGGACGCCGCGGCGCTCTCCGCGCGCGCCGTCGCGTTGCGCGCCGAGGAGGCGGAACTGGCGAAGCTGCGGAGCGCCGGCCAGGCGCTGGTCGCCGAGGCGGGGCTGCCGCAGCCGAAGAAGAACGACCAGGACTTCGCCTTCACGCACTTCCTCGTGCACGAGATGCCGATCGGCCTGGCCGGCCTCGTGCTGGCCGCGATCTTCGCGGCGGCGATGTCGAGCGTGGTCGCGCCCATCAACTCGCTCGCCACTTCGTCGGTGGTCGACGTGGTGGCGTTGTTGCGCCGCCGCCCGATGGAGGCGAGCGAGCTGGTCCGCTCGACGCGCTGGGCCACCGTCTTCTGGGGGCTGCTCGGCACTGGCGCGGCCTTCTTCATCGGCGACCGCCCGATCATCGAGCAGGTGAACCGCATCGGTTCCGTCGTCTACGGCAGCATGTTCGGCGTCTTCATCCTCGGTCGCCTCGTGACGCGCGCCCGCGGGAACGTCGGCGCGATCAGCCTGGCGAGCGGGCTGCTCGTCGTGTTGGCGGTGCAGCATCTCGTCACGAATCCCGAGCTGCAGACGCAGCTCTTTCGCATCGAGCAGCCGCTCAAGATCGAGTTCATGTGGTTCAACCTGATCGGCTTCGCGGTGGTGATGGGGGTCGGCTGGCTCCTCTCGCTCTTCGCCCCGCGCCTCCCGCCGGCTGCCGCTGTCGCAGCGCCCTCCGCGGCCGCGCGCTAATCTCCGCGCCGACCCGCGTGCCGCGCCGGAGCCTCCGCTCGACATGAAGAAGAACCCGCTGCTGGGCCGCGACGTGATCTCCATGCGCGACTTCGGTGCCGCCGAGATCCGCGCGATCCTCGAGCGCTGCCGCTGGTTCGAGAAGAACCGCGAGCCGCTGCTGCAGGGCAAGGTCCTCGCCAATCTCTTCTTCGAGCCCTCGACGCGCACGCGCCTCTCGTTCGACGCGGCGATGAAGCGGCTGGGCGGCGCGACCATCGGATTCGCGGATTCGCTCAGCACGTCGATCAGCAAGGGCGAGTCGCTGTGGGACACCATCCGCGTGGCCGAGGGCTACTGCGACATCATGGTGATCCGCCATCCCGCCGAAGGATCGGCGCGCCTCGCCGCCGAAGCGACGCGACTGCCGGTCATCAATGGCGGCGACGGGAGCAACCAGCATCCGACGCAGACGCTGCTCGACCTCTACACGCTGAAGCAGCGCACCGGCCGCATCGAGGGGCTGAAGGTCGCCTTCGTCGGCGACCTCAAGTACGGTCGCACGGTCCACTCGTTGATCCGCAGCCTGTCGTGGTTCGACGCGAAGTTGTGGCTGGTGTCGCCGCCCTCGCTGCGCCTGCCCGAGGACTTCCTCGAGGACCTGCGCGAGACGGGCACCGAGCATCACGTCGTCGAGGAGCTCGCCGCGATCCCGGCGGATGTCGAGGTGCTCTACCTCACGCGCATCCAGAAGGAGCGCTTCGTCGACGCCGTCGAGTACGAACGCGTCCGCAACACCTATCAGGTGAACCCGGGCAACGTCGCGCGCTTCGGCGACAAGCTCACGCTGATGCATCCCCTGCCGCGGGTGAACGAGATCCACGCCGCGCTCGACGCCCATCCCGGGGCAGCCTGGTTCGACCAGGCGCACAACGGCGTCATCGTTCGCCAGGCGCTGCTGGCGCTGTGCCTCGGAGCGGCTTGAGATGGGACGGGGCAGCGCGCCGAAGAGGGCGAAGGCAGATGAGTCGAGCCCAGGAGCCGCCGAAGTGAAACCGGCCAACGCCAAGATGCAGGTCAGCGCGGTGCGCTCCGGCACGGTGATCGATCACCTCGGTCCGAGCACGGCCTTCAAGGCGCTGAAGATCCTCGGTGTTGCCGCCGATGCCACCGTCCTGATCGGCGTCAACCTCGACAGCGCGAAGCTCGGCAAGAAGGACATCCTGAAGATCGAAGGGCGCGAGCTCACCGACGACGAGATGAACAAGGTCGCGCTCCTCTCGCCGCAGGCGACCTTCAGCATCATTCGCGACTTCGTGGTGGTGAAGAAGTTCCGCCCGACGCTGCCCGACACCGTCGAAGGGCTGATCCGCTGCGTCAACCCCGCCTGCGTCACGCAGGACCCGCGCGTCACCGGCCGCTTCCTCGTCATCGGCAAGGAGCCGCTCAAGCTGCGCTGCTACTTCTGCGAACGCTCCTTGCGCGAGAACGAAGTCGAGTTCCTGTGACCGCTGTGCGCGTCGCGTTCGCTGCCGCGACGACGCTCGCCCTCGCATCGATCTTGGGGCATGCGGAGGCGCAGCAGCCGCCTTTCGTCGGCGACTGGCTTTCGGACGGTTACGGCTACTGCGCGCGGATCGATGCGAATGAGCTGGTGCTGTACGAGGTCACGTCGATCAGCGCGATCGGGCAGCGGCGTGTCGCGCGGGTCGAGGCGACGGCGCAGTTCCTCGTCGCGGACCTGACGGTGGAGCTCGAAGCGCTGGCGCCGACCGCGGGCGCCACGGCCGTCGAGCGTTTTGCGCTGCGGCTGCCGGGCACCGCCTCCTCGATCCACTTCAGCCGCATCGCCGACGTCCCCGTTCCGGTCACGCGACCGACGCCAGCCGACCCGATCACGACCTTCGAGGTGTTCCGCGAGACCTTCGCGACTCACTACCCCTTCTTCGCGTTGCGTGGCGTCGATTGGGAGGCTGCCTGCGCCGCGGCGCGTCCGCGCATCAACGCGACGACCCCGCCGCGCGAGCTGTTCGCGATCCTGCGCGGGTTGATCGAGCCGCTCCACGATGCGCACACGTCGCTGGAGGCGCCCGATCTGCGCGCTGGGTTCGGCGGCGCGAAGGTCGTCGCGCAGCCGCTCACGCGCCAGCAGCGGCCGGGGGTGCAGGCGGTGATCGACGACCACTACGTGCAAGGCAAGCTGACCGTGGGATGCAACGGTCGCGTGAAGCACGGACGGCTCGACGCGCGGACGGGCTACCTGCGCATCGACGGCTTCGGCGGCTACTCGCCGCTGCCGGGATTCCGAAAGACGCTCGAGGCGCTCGAAACGACGCTCGACCGCGCGATGGAGGAGTGGGCCGGGTGCGAGGCGGCGGTCATCGACGTGCGCCTCAATGACGGCGGTTCGGACCGGCTCGGCGTCGCGATCGCGTCGCGCCTCACCGACCGCGAGTACGTCGCCTTCGTGAAGCGCGCGCGCAACGACCCTACGCGAGCCGATGGCCTCACCGAGCCGCAGTCGACGCGGGTGGTCCCTTCGTCGCGCCGACGCTTCCTCGGCCGCGTCTTCCTGCTCACCGGACCTGACAGCGTCAGCGCCGCCGAGACGTTCACCATGGCGCTGCTCGGTCGCACCCCCGCCGTCGTGCGCATCGGCGAGAGCACGCAAGGGGTCTACTCCGACGTCCTCACCCGCCAGCTCCCAAATGGCTGGAGCTTCGGGCTGCCCAACGAGATCTTCTTCACCGAAGCAGGCGAGCACTTCGAAGCGCGCGGCGTGCCGCCCGATCACGACGTGCCGGTCTTCGCGCCGGACGATGTCGCCGTCGGACGCGACGCCTGCCTCGATCGAGTGTTCGAGCTGATCGACGACGCGTGATCCGTCGGTGCAGCGGGTCGCGCATTCGGTACGCCATCGCTTGCGGCTCTTCCCGGGCGCCGTACCATCCGCCGACTTCCCGATCGTGAAAGGAGCCGGCTCGGATGCGCGGTGCTGCGGAGCGTCCCTTGCAACGGGTGTCGACGATGGAGCGCGGCGCGTGACGCCGCGCGTCGCGCTGCTCTGCCTCGCGTCGCTGCTGCCGTTGGGTTGCGGGCCGGACGACCGATCCCCGGACGCGAAACCCCCGGCCGTGCCGCTCGCGAACACGCCCGGCGGCTCACCTGCCGTTGCGCCCGCCTTCACCGACATCACCGCGGTTTCTGGATTGCCCGCTGAGTTCGGCGCGATGCCCGATGGCACCTACGCGCTGA
Organism: Planctomycetota bacterium; assembly: GCA_031409275.1. GTDB lineage: Bacteria > Planctomycetota > B15-G4 > B15-G4 > SIAN01 > SIAN01. Next base: position 50,303 of record JANNXA010000007.1, on the reverse strand, counting down.
CCGAGATCATGGGGCCGGGCGTCGCGCTGCTCGACTACGACGGCGATGGTGATCTCGACGTGCTGGAGCGCCGCTGCCCGCCGCCCGGCAACGCGAGCGAGCCAGCTCCCGATCGCCTGTGGCAACGGCAGGCGGACGGCCGCTACGTCGATGCCTCCGCAACCTCCGGGCTGCACGATCCCGGCTACGGGATGGGCGTCGCGGTGGGCGACGTCGATGACGACGGCGACGTCGATGTGTACTGCGCGAACTACGGTCACGACACCTTTTTCCGCAATCAGGGCGACGGCACCTTCATCGACGACACCGCGGCGGCCGGCTTCGGCGCGGCCGATGGATGGACCTGCGCGGTCGCCTTCTTCGACGCCGATCGCGATGGGGACCTCGACCTCTTCGCGTCGCACTACGTCGCGTTCCAGGAGTCGGTGGTCTGCCGCCGTCAGGACAGCGCGCGCGAATATTGCGGGCCGCTCTCCTTCACGCCGACCGTCGACACGCTGTGGCGCAACCAGGGCGGTGGCCGCTTCGTCGATGACTCGGTCGGTGCCGGGATCAACGCGCGCGGCGCCGGCCTTGGCGTGACGTGCGCCGACTTCACCGGAGACGGCTGGCCTGACGTCTACGTGGCCAACGATGCCGGGGCCAATCACCTGTGGGTGAATCGCGGCGACGGCCGCTTCGTCGAGGACGGGCTCGAACGCGGCGCGGCGGTGAATCGCTTCGGCAAGCCCGAAGGGAGCATGGGCGTCGGCATCGGCGATGCGGACGGCGATGGCGCACTCGATCTCTTCGTCACCAACATCGAGGAGGAGAACAACACCCTCTACACCGGCGATGCGGCGCACGGTTTCCTCGACGTCACGGCGCGCGCGGGCATGAGCCGCCACGATCTCGGCGCGACTGGTTTCGGTTGCGCGTTCCTCGACGTCGAGCTCGATGGCGACGTCGACCTCGCCATCGTGAATGGCCGCGTGCGTCGCTCGACCGTGAAGCCGAACGCGCACCTCGCGCCGTTCTGGAATCCGTTCGCCGAGCCGAACTTCCTGTTCTGGAACGACGGCAAAGGGGGCTTCACGCGCGCCGAGGTTGCCGATGGCGGCGACTTCGTGGCGCGCGCCGAGATCACGCGCGGCCTCGCGATCGGCGACCTCGACGGCGATGGCGACCTCGACCTCGCCACGTCGCAAGTGCTCGGCCCGCTGCGCCTCTATCGCAACGACGTGCCGCGCGCGGGCCACTGGCTGCTGGTGCGCGCGCGCACCGGCAAGCGCGACGCGCTCGGCGCCGATGTGCGCGTCACCGCCGGTGGCCGCACGCTGCGGCGCCTCTGCCTCGCCGCTTTCAGCTACGTCAGCAGCAGCGACCCGCGCGCCCACTTCGGTCTCGCCGATGCCGCACGCTTCGACTCGATCGAGGTCCTGTGGCCGAGCGGCCGCAAGGAGCGGTTCGAAGGTGGTGCCGCCGATCGCGTGGTGGAGCTCGTCGAGGGCGAGGGGCGCTCGCCATGAGCGCCGGCAACGTCGCGCGCGTCCCACGGTCGCGGCGGGTGGCGTGGCTCGCGTCGCTGCTCTCGGCGTTGGCGTCGCACGCGTGCGCGCCCGACGACGTCGCGCCGTCGAAGCTCGAGCCGCAGGCGCTCCCGACCACTTCGCTGCCCGCGAAGCCCGATCTGAGCGAAGTCGCTGAGGCGCCGCTGCGCACCGCGATCGAGGCGGCGTACGCGCGGCTCGTTCGCGAACCGCAGCTCCTCGCCGCGTGGGTCGATTACGCGACGTTGCTGGCGACGCACGATCGGCGCGTCGAAGCGGCGGCCGCGTTCGAGCGAGCGGAGGCGTTGGCTCCGCAGGAGTTCCGTTGGCCCTACTTGCAGGCGGTGCTGCTGGCGACGTCCGACGTGGCGAAGTCGCTGCTCGCCGTCGAGCGCGCGCTCGCCATCGACGACCGCTATTCGCCGGCGCATGTCAGCCACGGCAAGTTGCTGCGCGACGTCGCGCGTTACGCCGAGGCGCGCGCCTGCTTCGAGAAAGCGGCCGCGCTCGACGAGAAGAACGTCGACGCGTGGCTGGCGTTGGGTCAGCTGGCGTTGGAGTCGCGGGAGACGGCGGCGGCTGAAGCGCCGCTGCGGCGCGCGCTGTTCCTCAACCCGACGCATCCCGAGGTGAACTCCGCGCTCGCGGCCACCTGTTTCGGGCTGGGTCGCAAGGAGGAGGCGGCGAAGTTCGCGAAGGTGGCGCGCGACCACGCGACGAAGGTCTATCCCGTCGATCCGCGCGCCGCGCTCTCCGCGCCGCCGATCACCGCCGGCGACTACACGAATGCCGCGATCGCCTGCATGCAGCAGGGGCGCGGCAGCGAGGCGGAGGCGCTGCTCACGCAGGCGCTCGCGCTCGATCGCAAGTCCGCGGTCGCGTGGGGCAACCTCGCACGATTGCAGTCGGGCCGCGGCGACGCTGCTGGCGCGGAGCAATCGTTGCTCGAGGCGACGCAGCTCGCGCCGACGGCGGCGACCCTGCGGATGCTGGCGCGCGTGCGCAACGGCCGCGGCAAGAAGAGCGAGGCGATCGACCATCTTCGCGCCGCCGTGGCGCTCGACGGCGACGATGTCGAGCTGTCGCGCGAGCTCGCGACGCTGCTGCTCGAGGTGGGCCGTTTCGAAGAGGCCGCCGCCGCCTGTGAAGTGGTCGTCGCTGCGCGGCCGACCGAGAAGGAAGCGCTGGCGCAGTTCGCGAAGGCGATGCGCGGACTCGCCGGCGAGCAGCGGAAGAGCGGCGCCGCGGCCGCTGCGGTGACGACGCTGCGACGCGCGCTCGTCGTCGTGCCGACGCAGGTGGATCTCGAGCGGGAGCTCGCGCTGCTGCTCGCCACCTGCGTCGATGCGAAGGTGCGTGACGGTGCCGAGGCGTTGCGCCTCGCGCAGCACGCCATCGTCGGCAACGACGATGAGCCGGAGATGCTCGACGCGCTGGCCGCCGCGCAGGCCGAGTGCGGCGACTTCAGCGCGGCGCTGGCGACGATCCGTCGGGCGCTCGCCATGGTGCGGGGGGTGAAGAACCGCGTCGCCATCGACCTCTACGAGGGTCGCGTGAAGCGCTACCGCGTCGACCAGCCGCTGCGCCTCGCGCCGGATGGCACCCAGCTTCCGGAGTGAGCCGCGCTCACACGTCGTAGCGCACGACCTGCGCTCTCACCACGCCGAGAACCTTGGCGCGTCGCGTCGGCACGACGTTGCTGCGGTCGGCGGCGGCGCCGGCGAGCGGCACGAGCGCGTCGTCGATGGCGCCCTTTTCGAGGCGGCGGATGACCGTGCGGCCATCGGTCAGCGTGGCGAGCACGAGTTCCCCGGGGCGGGGCGTGCTGCGCGGTTCGATGACCAAGAGGGCGCCGTCGCGGAAGCCGTCGGCTGCGAGATGATCGCCGACCACCTTGACGACGTGGCCATGGCGCTCGGTCGGGATGAGCTCCTGCGGGTCGAAGTCGGCCGGGCGCGCGACGTAGTCGAGTCGGTCGCCAGCGGAGAGGCGCCCGGCGATCGGCAGCTTGGAGTCGCGCGGTTTCTCGGTGCTCGGTGCCCATTGCAGCTCGATCGAGCGTCGTTGGTAGCGGGTGCGCCGCAGCGCCCCCTTCTTCTCGAGCGCCCGCAGGTGCTGCAGCGCGGTCACCTTCGAGAAGCCGAAGTGGGCGGCGATCTCGTCGAGCGTCGGTGCGACGCCAGTGGCCTGCACTTGCGTGTGCAGGTGGTTCAGCACGGTGAGCTGGCGCGTAGTGAAGTACACGTCGGGAGCCTACGCGATCCCCCTCGTCGGGTGGACAACCAGTGTCCTGATCCGGGAGTTCGCATCACCATTCGGGGCGCCTGACAGAACGGACGCGTCGCGCCGAGACCGAGCGAGGCCGCCCAGGACGAGGAGGCCGAAGTGGGCGACTCTGAAGAGTCGCCGATGGAGGTCGACGAAGTACTGGGTGGCTGCAGCCGCTCGAACGCAGCGGACATTCTGTTCGGCGCTCTCGGGGCGATCGCGGCGACGAGCCGCGCAAAGCGAGGGGCCCGGCCGCAGTACGTATAGTGCCGGGCCGGCGACCGACCCCGACGCGCGCTGCTTGCGGAACGAGGGATCCTTCCGCAATCGAGCCGGCCGCGCGCGAAGGGATGAACGAGGTGGGTGGGCATGTGCGGATTCATCGGGGTCTTGGGCCCCAAGCAGCGCGACGTCATCAGCGAGATCCTGGACGGCCTCGTCTCCATCCAGCATCGCGGCCAGGACGCCGCGGGGGCCTGCACCTTCAACGGCCGCTTCCACATGCGACGCGGCATGGGGCTCGTGCGCGAGGTGTTCCACGAGAACAACCTCGGTCGCCTGCGCGGCAGCGTCGGCATCGGCCACGTGCGCTACCCGACGGTTGGCGGCGGCAGCGTCGACGACACCCAGCCGTTCATGGTGAAGTCGCCGTTCGGCATCGCGATGGCCCACAACGGCAACTTGTCGAACTTCTTCGAGTTGAAGAAGGAGCTGACCGAGCGCGACCACTACATGGTCGACAGCAATTGCGATGTCGAGGCGATCCTGCAGGTCTTCGCGCACGCGCTGGCGCAGACCGGAGTTGCCAAGCCGACGGAGGATGCCGTCTTCAAGGCCGTCAACGCGGTCTTCGAGCGCTGCCGCGGCGCCTATTCGGTCGTCGGGATGATCGCCGGATTCGGCCTCTTCGCGTTCCGCGACCCCAAGGGCATCAAGCCGATCATCGTGGGCGAGCGGGCCGAGGCCGACGGCAAGAAGAGCTTCTGCGTGGCCTCGGAGTCGGTGCTGCTCGACCTGCTCGACTACCACCACACCACCAGCCTGCAGGCGGGCGAAGCGATCGTCATCCGCAACGACGGGACGGTGACACGTCGCCAGGTGCGCAGCGACGCGCACCACCCTTGCCTCTTCGAGTGGGTCTACTTCGCGCGTCCCGACTCGTTCCTCGACAAGGTGAGCGTCTACAAGTCGCGCCTGCGCATGGGCGAGCACCTGGCGGAGAAGTGGAAGCTCACCGGCATCGAGGCCGACGTCGTCATGCCCGTGCCCGAATCCGCGCGCGACGCGGCGCTGGCGATGGCACAGCGGCTCGGCATCAAGTACCGCGAGGGCTTCGTCAAGAACCGCTACATCGGCCGCACTTTCATCATGCCGGACAACAAAGTGCGTCGTAAGTCGATCCGCCACAAGCTCAACGCCATCCAGCTCGAGTTCAAGGACAAGGACGTCTTGATCGTCGACGACTCGATCGTGCGCGGCAACACCAGCAAGGAGATCGTGCAGATGGCCCGCGAGGCGGGCGCGCGCAAGGTCTACTTCGCGAGCTGCTCGCCGCAGCTGCTGCACCCGTGCGTCTACGGCATCGACATGTCGACGAAGAACGAGTTCATCGCGAGCGGCAAGACCGACGCGCAGATCGCCAAGGAGATCGGCGCGGACGCGGTCGTGTACCAGGACCTTCACGACCTCGAGACCTCGGTCCGTGAAGGCAACGCGGAGCTGAAGCAGTTCTGCAACGCCTGCTTCACGGGCAAGTACCCGACCGGCGACGTGACCCCCGCCGTCCTCGCTGGGATCGAGCGCGAGCGGTCGCTGGTGCACAAGGACTGACCCCACCGTCTCGTCGATCGAGCGCACCTGTGCCCGCCGACTTCGGCGGCACACGCGTCAGTTCGGATTCAGATCTCTCCCGCGAGAACGCCAACTTCGTCGCAGCCCCGGCGTACGACTGTGCTCGGCGGGCGGCCCTGATCGGTTTCAGCTCCGAACGGAGACCGCCTGATTGACAGCTTCCAAGGGGGGCCTTACGGTTCCGCCCGCTCGTAACCCCTCAATGGATGGCGCCGGATCGGATTCCGCAACTAGTTGTTTCGACTGCCAAATGACCTCGTCCGCCCTGCTGGATGCTTTGAACGAGCCGATGAAGTGACGGAGGGGGCGACGGTGGGTTCCGGGGCGGGGCGCAGAGGTCTGCACCCGCCTGCCTCGGCCCTGGGGAGATGCCCGTTTGAAGAACACGAACCTGCCGCTGCTCAAGTTCTCGTGTGACAACCGCGAGTGCTTGTTCGAGTGCTACGTCAACCAGAACAACAACCTGCTCACGCACTACAACCCGAACATGTCGGCCCTGCTGGATTGGCCCTGCCCCGAGTGCAAGACCGGTTTCCTGCGCTTCAGCGCGAACAACACCCAGTTCGACTTCACCCTGCACAAGGAAACCAAGGCCGAGGAGGCCGAGCGTTCCTGATCGCCGACCGTCCCAGAAGGCAGCCTCGGCTGCCTCCCGACTCGAGCGCGGTGGCGGGGTTTACCCCCCGGCCGCGCTCGATCCGTTTCACGGGACGGCGCCGCGCGACTTCTCTTCTTTTCGCGTGCGTGCCTCCACGCTTCTTCGACGCAGGTTCATGGGTCGTTTCGTTCGATCCGACGAAGGAGCACGCTTCGCTCCTTAGACTTCCCGCCTTGCGACGGCGCCGCCCAGTGCCGAGACGGCGCCCTTCGAGAGACCCTTCGTGCCCTGCATCCTGACTGGAACCGGCAGCTACCTTCCCGCTCGCGTCGTCCCGAACGCCGAGCTCGCCAAGCTGGTGCGCAATTTCGACGCGCGTCGAGCCGGCAGCGACCTCGACACCTGGGTTCGCCGCCACTACGGCGTCGAGTCGCGCCACTGGGCCGCCCCCGACGAGAGCACCGGCGACATGGCGATCCACGCCGCGCGCCGCGCGCTCGACTCCGCCGGCCTGGTCGCCCGGGACATCGACCTCATCGTCATGTCGACGGCGACCAGCGACCACGTCGCGCCCCACTCCGTCAGCAAGGTGCAGGCAGCGCTCGATTGCGAGGCGGTCTTCCACCAGCTTCAGGACGCCTGCCCCGGTTTCGTGAACGCTCTGCTCGTGGCCGACGCGTTGATGGCGCGCTGCCGCTACCGCCGCGCCTTGGTCATCTCCGCCGAGAAGATGAGCGATCTGATCGACAAGGGCGACTTCCGCATGAGCGGCCTGTTCGCCGACGGTGCCGGTGCCGTGATCCTTGAAGAGCTTCCGGTCGCGCCGCGCTACGGCTTCCAGTCGTTCTACGCCGGCTCCGACGGCAAGTCGGGCCACGCGCTGCGCGTGCCCGCCGGCGGCTCCGCCCGCCCGTTGACCCCGGAACGCCTCGCCGCCGGCGAGCACCACCTCGTCAGCGAGTTCCATCAGGTCTACGACTTCGCGGTCGCCCGCTCCGCGCAGTGCCTGCACGAAGCGACGTCCCGCGCCGGCGTCACGCTGGCCGACGTCAAGTACGTCGTTCCGCACCACGCGAGCCTCAACATCCTGCAGGACGTCGCCAAGCGCGTCGAGCTCGACCCGAAGAAGCTCGTCCTGTCGATCGACCACACCGGCAACACGTCGAGCGCCAGCGTTCCGACCGCCCTCGATGAGGCGAATCGCGCCGGCCGCTTCGTGGACGGCGATCGCGTCGTGCTCTTCGCGCTCGGCGGTGGCATGGCATGGGCCAGCACGCTGCTCGGTTGGGCCGGTCGCGAGACGATCGCCGCCGGCCGCGCGAAGGCGCGCTGAGCGCGATGGCGGCGGCGCCGTCGCGGAACCCGTCGCGGAACCCGTCGCTGGCGCGCGAGCTGACGACCACGCTGGCGTGGCTGGTGCCGATGGCGGTCCTCTTCGGAGTGGCCGAGGCGGCGTGGCGGGTCGCCCGCGGCGCCGTGCCGATCGGTGGCGCGCGTCTGCTGCCGGCCGCCGCGCTGCTCTACGGCGTGCTTGGGGTCGGGCTGACGCTGGCGCAGGTGGCGTTGCGGCGACTGCTGCGGTTCGTGACGCGTCGCGACTCCGTCGCGCTTGGCGTCACCACGTGGCACCTCGCCCTCGCGCTGGCGTTGGCCGTCGTCGGCGCCATCGCCTTTCCACTCAATCGCGAAGTGCTGGCGGACGCGTTCTCGCCGGCGAGTCTCGCCGCGAACGGGGCTCTGTTGCTGATCGTGGCGCCGCTGCTGCAGCGAGCGCTCTCGCGGCCAAGCGCTGTGCTGATTCGGGTCGCGTTCGCCCCGGTGGGGCGCATGACCTGCGGAGTGCTCCGTTTGGCACTGCTGGCCGCGACGCTGCTTCCGCTGCTCTTCGTCGAGGCCGGACTCGCGAAGCCGCTCGATGGTGGCCGGGCCGCGGGCCGCCCCAACGTGCTGCTGTTGCTCCTCGACACGCTGCGCGCCGATCATCTGGGTAGCTACGGCTATGCGCGCGCGACGTCGCCCCATCTCGACGCCCTCGCGGCGCGCGGCGTCCTCTTCGAGGAGTGCCTTGCGCAGGCGCCTCACACCAAGCCATCGACGGCGAGCCTGCTGACCGGCCGCCTTCCGCCGCGCCACGGAGTCGAGGCGTTCGGCGCGAGCTTGCCCGCCGAGGAGCGCCCGCTCGCGGAGCTGCTCCACGAAGTGGGCTACCGCACCGGCCTCTTCTCCGCGAATGCGTTCGTCGCGCCGACCTTCGGTTTCGCGCAAGGCGTTGAGCGCTACGTCGGACCGCAAGTGAGCCCGGCCGCGCCGCTGGCGGCGTTCCACGTGCTCGCCCGTCTGCGCGACGTCTGGGTCGAGGCGCTCGACCTGCCCGAGCGGCCGTGGCGCTGGTACGAGGATCTGGTGTCGCTGCCGTTCGACCGCAGCGGCGCGCGCCAGGATCCTCGCGCCGCGGAGCTGCATGGCGAGCTGCTGCGCTTCGTCGATGCCGCGCCCGGGCCCTGGTTCGCGCACGTGCAGCTGATGGAGACGCACGCTCCCTATCGGCCGCGCGCCGACCATCGCGTCTTCGAGGGCGCGCGCACCGAGGTCGACCTCCCCGAGACGACGCGCCACCTCTTCCTGCCGTTCCACGGCGCGGCGCCGCTGCCACCGGCCGAGCTCGCGGCGATGGTCGCCACCTACGACAGCTGCATCCGAGACGTCGATGCCGAGGTCGGCGCGCTGTTCGCGGCGCTCGAGTCGCGTGACGCGCTCGACTCGACCGTGGTGGTCGTCGTCGCGGACCATGGCGAGGAGTTCTTCGACCACGGTGCGTTCGGCCACGGCCACTCGCTCCATCGCGAGCTCCTGCACGTTCCGCTGATCCTCTGCGCGCCGGAGCTCCTGCCCGCCGGTCGCCGTGTCGCGACGCAAGTCCGCTCGCTCGACCTGTTGCCGACGCTGCTCGAACTGCTCGAGCTCGAATTGCCCGCCGATGCACCGCCGCTCGATGGCGAGTCGCTGCTGCCGTTGCTGCGCCTCCACTCCGACGAGGCGCCCGCGGCGCGCTCCGCGTTCGCTTCGGTGCAGTGGGGCGGCAGCAGTGCGTTGTCGAGCCGCGACGGCACGCGCACCGTGATCGTCGCGCGCGAGGGCGGCGACGAGCGCGTGCAGGCGTTCGATCCGCGCGCCGATCCGCTGGAGCAGCGCGACCTTGCAGCCACCGATCCGGGCGAAGCCGCCGCCGCGCGCGCGACGGCCGCGGCGCTCGCCGCGTTCGCGAAGGCCGCCGCCGCGCAAGCGGGCCGCACCGCGCGCGACGCCACGCTCGACCCGGCGACGAAGAGCCTCCTGAAGGCGCTCGGCTACGCGGGGGAGTGAGCGGCAGGCGGGGGGGCCGGCCCGAACGCGCGCGGCCGCCGCCGCAGCAGGCGTTCGTGCCAGGACGCGTCGCGCGAGCGGTCGAGCGATTCGCCGCTACTCGCGTGGCTTCGAGCGCTCGAAGTCGAGGTGCGCGCGGACCACCGGCCACTCGCTCGCGGTGATGCTGTAGACGGCGGTGTCGCGAATGGTGCCGTCTTTCATGACCATGTGAGCCCGCAGGATGCCGTCGAACTGCGCGCCGAGGCGCTCGATGGCGCGTCGGCTCTGCAGGTTGAGGCGGTGGGTGCGAAACTCGACGGCGATGCACTCGAGCGTCTCGAAGGCGTGCTGCAGAAGCATCCGTTTGCAGTCGCTGTTGAGTGCCGTGCGCTGCACTCGCTGCGCGTACCACGTGCTGCCGATCTCGACACGACGCTGTTTCGCGTCGACGTTCATGTAGGTCGTCATGCCGACCGGCACCCCCGCGTGATCCAGCACGGTGAAGGGCAGCATCGCGCCGGCCTGTTGCAGATCGAGGCGCCGCGCGATCTCGGACGCCATCTCGTCGGGGCTCGGCACCGCGGTGTACCAGAGCTTCCACAGCTCGCCGTCACGCACGGCCGCGGCCAATGGCTCGCGATGAGCCGCGGCCAGCGGCACCAGCGTCGCATGCTTCCCCGAAAGGGTGATCGGTGCGAGCCAACCCATCGGCGTTCCCCCACGAGCGCGCCATGTCGCCAGGCGTTTGTCAGCGCGCCACCTTCACTACCTGGTCTCGCCCCTTCGGCATCGCCGCCTTCGCGAAGAGATGCCGTCCGACCACGCGCCAGTGGTGCAGCCAGCCGATCTCGACGAAGCCGAAGCGCGCCTGCAGCTTCACCGACGGCACGTTGTCGACTGCGTAGTAGCACAGCACGTGGTCGATGCCGGCGGCGGGCAGGATCTCGGTGTAGATGCGGCGGTTGAATGCGGTGGCCAATCCGCCGACGCGGAAGTCGGGATGGACCCACCCTTCGCCGAAGTAGGCGCCGCGCGCGCCAGGGTCGAAGGTGTGTTGCATCACCGGGTCGCGGTAGGGGCCGTGGTTGTACCAGCAGTGGACGGCAAGCCGCCCCTTCACGATGCCGAGCCAACAGAACTCGCTCTTGCTCTTCAGTCGCTCGAGGTACCACGGCACCTTCGCCGCCCAGGACTCCTCCCACAGGGGGGCGTCCGCCGCCGTCGCTTGTCGCATCACCAGCTGCTGGCCGATCTCTTCGCCGCCGGCCGGCACCGGCAAGGCGCATTCGCGCCGTGCCAGGCACAGCAGTTCGTGGAACCAGACGCGCCGTCGCCAGGCCCGGTGCACTCGATCGAAGAAGCTCGGAGGCGCCGATGCCGGCGCTGGCGCGGCGGGTGGCGGCGACGTCACTGGAAGGTGGCGACCTCGGCGTAGACCTCGGCGAAGTTGACCGGTTCGCCGCGCAGGCGGCAGGTCTCGAGCCAGCGCTTCTCGGGGAAGAGACGCGCCGCCATCGCGACGATCTCGCGCGTGCGACCATCCGTCGCGGGCGCCGGCGCCTTGCCCTTTGCGGTGACCAGGAGCTCGCCGCGTTCGAGGTAGGGGCGCGTGAACTCGAGCAGGTCGCCAATCGCCAGGCGCGCTTCGGCGGTTTGCGTCAGCGTGCTCTTGTCGAGACCGCTGCGCACCAGCGCCCAGTAGCTCGTCAGCAGGTGATGCGTCAGCAGCGCGTGGTAGCCGAAGCGCTTGTCGGCCGGCTTGTAGAAGAAGTCCATGCTGGCGCCCAGCATGTTCGACGTCGCATACCCCTGCGACTGGTAGAGCGCCGTGTTGGCCGTGGTGAGGATGCCGACGCGCGCCTGCGGACCGAAGCCGAGCAACCCCATCTGGCGCTGCTTGCCGCCGATCAGCGAGCTGCTCGCCATGTTGGCGCCGGCGTTGATGAACTTGTCGAGGCGCGCCTGTGCGGCGGCGGGGCTGATCAGGCTCGGGTCGCTGTTGCCGGCACGCACCAGCACGATGCCGGCGTAGATGCCGGTCTGCGCCGTGGCGGCGGCATGGTTGCCGCGCTCCCAAGGCGTGCGCATCCACCAATCTTCGAGGCGGTCCTGGATGGTGATCGCGAGCTTCACCGCCGCCTGCTTGCCGGTGGGCGTCAGCCCGGACCAGCACTGCTCGGCCGCGCGGAAGACGCCGAAGAAGTTGCGGTGGTAGACGCTCGGCTCGCCGCCTTGCGTGAGGCCCTGACCGTTGGGCGGCGAGAAGTTCAGCCACGGCCGCAGGTGATCATCGACGCGCTTGGCGTACTTCGCGTCGCCCGTGATGGCGTAGGCCAGCCCGAGCGCGTCGACGAGCTCGTTCCACTGGATCAGGAAGCCGAGGTCGAGCGCCAGGTTCGCCGGGACGTCGCTGCTCATGCGCCGATCGGTGAGGTGGCGACCCGGCAGGATCACCAGCGGAGCGTCGGTCAGCTTCGCGGCGGCCAAGGCGCGATCGCGCAGCTTCGCGAGGCGGCTGCCGACAGGCGCGTCCTTCAGCGCCTTCGCCTCATCCGGCGAGAGTCCGACCAGGTAGCCGGGTGCCGGTACCCCCGCGCCCAGTTTCGGCAGCGGTGCGTTGGGAAGCGTGGCGTCGTAGCCCACCGGTGCCGCTCCTCCGCCACCGCCACCGCCACCGCGGGGCGGCGCCGGATCGAAGAGGTCGGCGGCGTGGCTGCAGCCGCCCGCGAGCGTCGTGCACGACAAGAAGAAGGCCAGGCTGAAGGAGGTGACGCCACGCGCGGCTCGATCGATCACGCTGAAACTCCGTTCGTTGCAGGAGGGCGGGCGCACGCTGCGCACGTCGAGCCCGCTCATCGGCTGGCGCCGGTCGCTTCCGCAGTCCCAGCCGGCGTGAAGGGCGAGCGCGGGGCCAGAGTCGGAATCCAGTTCCGAGAAGGTCGCGTCTGCCACTCACGTCGCCACTCCTGATGGAGCGGGTCGTCCGGGAAGTGCTGCGGTGCATCGTAGGGGTAGCCCGCCATTCCGTGGAAGGGGAGCGGTTCGACGTGCAGCGCCTCGACGCTGTTGGCGTCGCGGTCTTTTGCCCAGCCGTCGACGAAGAGCAGGAAATCGCGTCGCCATCCGGCCGCGAGCGGCGGCAACCCCGTGGCCGGGAAGCGCAAGTGGAGCGCGTCGCCCGAACCCATCACCACGAAGCGATCGTCGATCGCGCCCGTGAGCGGCAGCACGTCCCCGAGCCGCGTGTAGCTGCCGGGGTGCTGGTTCCAGCGCGGCTCGCTGGCGAGGCGGTCCCAGTCGAACCACTCGAGCTGCTGATGTCCGGGCAGCAACTGCGAAGCGGAGAAGCCTCGTTCCCAGAGTCGCGCGCTGGCCGGTTCGATCGAGGTGGTCGTGAACGGCGTGGTGCCGTCGTCGATGGCGAGGCGGATCGAGTCCCAATAGAGGCGCAGCGTCGAGACGAGGCGCAAGCGCGGATCGTGGCGCGGCAGCAGATCGCTGACGTCGATCACCATCGACTTCAACTTGCCGGCCGGGAAACCAATCGGCGGACCCGCATCGCGCCAACCGCCGGCGCCATCGGGCACCTGCAACACCGGCGGCTCGAAGCGCACCGTCGGCGTGCGCGCCGCCGCGACGTTCACGCTGGCGTCGGTCCAGAAGAACCAGCCGGTCATCACCAGGCGCAGCAACTTCGCCTGCGCCAGGTCGCTCGGGTCGAAGCGCAGCTCGAGCCAGTGGCGCGGTGCCAGGCCCTGGAACTGCCCGCCCCAAGTCGGTGAGTGCGTCTCACCGGCCTCCGCGGGCCGGTAGGGGGCGAACGGCATCGCGAGCTCGCCGTCCGCTTGGGCCAGCGCCGCGCGCCAGTCGCCGCCATCGCTGCCGGTCGCCTCGATCGGCGCGCGCGGTGCGACGACGAGGTGCGTCTTCGCTTCCGGGAACGGCGGAAAGGTGAAGCGCTCGTTGGGATAGATCTCGCTGCCGTCCGGATGATCGACGACATCGAGCCGCACGCGGTCGAGGTAGGTCACCTCGCGCAGCTCTTCCGTGAGCTGCAGGTCGTAGCTGCCGTCGCGCGGCGCGAGCTGCTCGCCACGGATCAACACATACTCGTCGTGGTCGGGCGGCACCAGCATTCCAGGCGCCATCGGCAATCCCAACGGCGTGATGCCGAGCACGTCGGTGATGAACTCGTAGCGCGTGCCGTTCCACGTGTAGAGGAACGGGCAGGAGCCCACCAGCCCCTCCTTCTGCTCGATCACCTGCGCGCTGCCGGCGGCGCAATCAGTGACGGTCTGCACGACGCCGTTGGGCCAGGTGACGCGAATGAAGTCCGCTTGCGCATGCGCGCCAAGGCCCAACAGACGCGGCTCGCCATCCCAGTAGAGGCGTGTGTAGACCTCTCTCGCCCGCAGCTCCACCACGGCGCCGACGCCGCGGCGATTGTCCTTCACGCCGACCAGCGTCAGGCGCATTCCCGAATGGGTCGACGCCGCGACGCGCGTCCACGAGACGGTGCCCACCGCTCCAAACAGCAGGTCGGGGCCGCCATCCGCATCGACGTCGACGATGGTGGTCGGAAGCGCCTCGCCGCAGGTCGGCCCCTTCCACTCGGCGGTTCCGCTCGCCAACGCCGGCACCAACGTGGCGGCGCCGTCGCGCACGCCGAAGCCGTCGCTGCGCCCGTCGCGATCGAGGTCGCCTTGCGCGACGAGCTCGCCACCGGCGCCGGGAGCGCCGCTCGTGGCTGCACGGAACGTGAAGTCGGGACCGAAGTGGCCGAGCGCGCCGGCGCGAGCGCCATCGGGACGACCGTCCTGGTCGAAATCGCCAAGCAGCGGAGCGCGAGCGCCGTGGAATGGCGCCGGCAGCACGCCGTCGCGGCGGCGGAAGTGGCCGCCGCGCAAGTTGTCGAAGAGCCAGGTGCCCTGCGTCGAGCCGGTCAGCAGATCGACATCTTGATCGCAGTCGAGATCCTCGATCGCGCACCAGGTGCAGGCGCCCTCGACGGCGACGCCGCTGTCGCGATCGATCGTCAGCGCGCCGCCTTGCGCGAGGCCGTCGTCACGCAGCAGCAACGCGCCGAAAGTGCCGACCACGAAGAGGTCGAGGTCGCCATCGTGGTCGTAGTCGACCGCCACGAGGTCCGCGGCGGGTGCTGTCAGTTTCGCCGAGACGGTGACGGCCGCGACGAACGAGCCGCGCTCGTTGGCGTAGCCGTGCAGTTCGCTGCCCTGGGCCGCGATCAGATCGAGATCGCCGTCCTTGTCCCAGTCGAGCGCGGCGGCCGTCGTGGCCGCGCGTGGGTCGATGACGGTGACGGTGAACGCTCCGTCGGCTCCCCGAGCGGCGAGCGCGACTCCGCCGCTGCCCCAGAGCAGCAGCTCGGGCGCTCGCTGCATCGGCGCGGCGACCTTGGTAGTGATCGCGTACGCCCGATCGTCCTGCAGCGTGATCGCTCGGACGCCCAGCGTGCCCGGCCACGCGACCAGCGTGGTTGGCGCGAGGAGCGGCGCAGCGGGCGGCAGCGGCGCAGCGGCGGCCACCGTCTGCGGCCGCGGCGGCGCCAGCACGCCGAAGCTGCCACGCTCGACCTGCTCGTTGTCGGGGGCGGTGATCCCCTGGTCCTGCAGGCGCTGGAACTCATCCATCGCTGCGCTCGCGGGCTCCATCCGTCCGGCCTCGACGTGCAGGCGGCTCATGCGATAGAGCGCGGCGACGTAGACGCTGCCGCCGTGCTCGACCCCCTGGTCGAGGATGCGCTGGAGGGCGCCTTGCGCATCCGGCGACTCGAGGTCGTGCAAGGTGACGGCAAGCACGAGTTGGGTGAAGAGATCGCCGGGAGCGAGCTCGAGCGCCTTCTTCAGGTGGCCGACCGCTTCTTCGAGCCGATCTTCGCCGCGCGCGAGGCGGGCGAGGTTGAACCAGAGCCGCGGGTCACGGCTGCGCGTGGCGCGCGCGCGATCGAGGAAAGCGAGCGCGGCCTGGCGCTCCCCGAGCGCGAGCTCGACGATGGCGGCGCGAAGCAGGTCTTCTCCGGGCGCGTCGGCGGCTGCGACGAGCGGCGCGAGCAGCGCGCGCGCCTTGACGTGGTCGGTGGCGTCGAACGCCGCCGCCGCAAGGTCGCGGGCGAGCTGGACGTCGACGGCGACCGGGCCGCTCGGTGCCTCCGCGGGCGGCGGCGCCGGGGCGGGATCGTCACCGCAACCGCCGGCGAGCAAGAGCAGCGTCGCGGTGACGCTGCGCTGGGAAGCGCGTTTCAAGTTCGGTACCTCGTGGCAGTGGCGTGAATCATCACCTCGCGCTCTTCACGATCCGGCGCTAGGGTTCAGCGCCCATTTCTCGGGTCTGGATGCGCTGGATTCACGAGGACGGGCAAAAGGATACGGACGGGATGGGACGCGCTCGACTTCTACTTCTGCTCCTCGTGTTGACGGCTGCCGGCGGTGGCGGCGCGTGGTGGTGGCGGCAACGCCAGACGCGCGCGAAGAGCGCGGAGGAGCTGGTGGCGGAGATCGGCGCCACGCAGGGCCAGCCGATCGTCGACATGGAGATCGTCGAGACCTTCTGCGACGAGGCGGCGATGCGCGTCCTGCTCTGGTGCGAGCAGCTCGAGAAGCAGGATTTCAGCGATCGTGACGGCGTCCTGGCACCCGGCTTCGCGGGAACCTCGCTCGCGCTGCCGCCGGAGCATGCGCGCCACGCGTGGCCGGGTGGCGTCACCCGCATCGAGCATGCGGTGACGGGTGCGGCGAAAGTCGATCGTGCCGGGCTGCTGGCCTCGCTGAAGGAGCTGCTCGGCAGCTGGCGGCATCTCGACGAGGTGCGGCTCGATTTCACGCGCGCCGACTTCACGAACGGTCCGCCGTTGACCGGCGCGATCCAGTGGCGACTGACTGTCATCGGCGACGATGGCGCGGGCAAGCGCCGCTCGTCCACGGCGATCGGCAGCGGCGAGCTGCGTCGCGAGAACCGCAAGTGGTGCCTGTCGCGCCTGGAACTGGGCAGCTTCGAGTCGCTCGAACGCGAGCGCGCGATGTTCACGGAAGTCGGCGCGGCGGCGGGGGTCGAGCTGATCACGCCCGACTTCGACAACTACTCCTACGCGTGGGAAGGGGCGGCAACGGCCGACGTCGACGGCGATGGCCGGCTCGACCTCTTCGTGCCGGCGAACGACCGCAGCTACCTCTACCTCGCCGCCGCTGAAGGCGGTTTCGTCGAGCAGGCTTCGCGGCGCGGGCTCGACAACGCCAGCAGCCCGACGGGAGTCGCGTTCTTCGACTTCGACAACGATCACGACCTCGACCTCGTGCTCGGCGACGAAAGCTGGATCGACAAGGATGGGGCGGTTCGAGGCCATCCGCTGCGTTTCCTGCGTCGCGACGGCGAGGGCGACGACTGGCGTTACGTCGACGTCAGCAGCGAGCTGGCCGGCGAACTGCGCGATTGGTTCACGACCCTGGTGATCCTCGACATCGACGGCGACGGCTGGCTCGACGTCTTCCTCTGCACCTACGGCGACCTCGCCCGCGTCCGCAACAACAAGTGGACCCACGCGGACAACGCGCCACGCAACGCGCTGCTGCGCAACGTCGAGGGCAAGCGCTTCGAGAACGTCACGGAGTCCGCCGGGATCACCATCACGCAATGGGCGCTCGCCGCCGCGGCGGCCGATTGGGATCAGGACGGCGACGACGACCTCTACATCGCCAACGACTACGGCCCCAACCAGATGTTCGTGAACGATGGCCGCGGTCACTTCACCGATCGCGCCGCCGAGCTCGGCGTGCTGGACGTCGGCTTCGGCATGAGCGCGAGCTTCGGCGACCTCGACAACGACGGTCGCCTCGACCTCTATGTTGCGAACATGTGCGCCGTCGAAGGCGACCGCATCCTCGCCCGCCTGTCGTTGAAGCCCGAGCAGCTCCACGGCATGGACGACGTGGCGCGCGGCAACTCGGTCTTCCTGCAACGGGACGGCCGTTTCGAGCGCATGCCGAAGAGCTTCGGCGCGACCGAGGGGCGTTGGGGTTGGGGCAGCCAACCGTGCGACCTCGACCTCGATGGCCGTCTCGACCTCGTGTGCGTCAACGGCTTCATCTCGCGCACGACGCCTGGCGACATCCGCAGCCTCACCTGGCGACAGATGGTGGCCTCCACCGTCGACGCGGCGCAGGAGCCGAGCATCCGCGTTTCGCAGCAGGTGAACTCGAAGCAGTACCGGCTGGCCCAGTACAACCTGATGTGGAAAGAGGGCTGGTCCTACGCCGGACGCGAGCGCGACAAGGTGTGGCTGCGCGGCGACGACGGCTTCCTCGACGTCTCCGATGTCAGCGGCGCCGACTCCGAAGGCGATGGGCGTGCGCTGCTGGCAGCCGACTTCGACGACGATGGCGACCTCGACCTCTTCAACCACGAGATGCAGCGCACGCGCCACCGGCTGTTCCGCAACGACCTCGGTGACCCGGCCGGCCGTTTCGTGAAGGTGCGGCTCGAGGCGAAGTCGCGCCACTGGTCGGCGGTGAACGCGCAGGTCATCGCCACCGTCGCGGGGCGGCCGTGCTCACAGACGCTGGGCATCGGCAACGCCTACCTCTCCTGCCAGCCGTACGAATTGCTGTTCGGGACCGGCGGCGCGAGCGAGGCGCAACTCGAGGTGGTGTGGCCCGGCGGAAAGCGCGAATCGTTCGGAAGCGTTGCGGCCGGCTCGCGAGTCCGCTTGGTGGAGGGGACGGGGACCGTCGAGCGGTTGCCGGCCCTCACCCGCGCGCTGGTTCGACCTGGCGCCGCAGGGCGCTGATTCAGCGCGTCCCCCAGGTCGAATCACTTTTTTTTAGGTGAGGTATTCCCGAAACGCCGGAGCGTGATAACGATTGTCGTTCGTAGCGCGCTCGGGAACCCCGCCACCCCCCGAAACTTCGGCGGATCTCGGTCCTGCGACCTCCTTCCCCCATGCCTTCCCCCCTGCGACTGCCGATCCCCTGATCGGTTGTCGCTCCCTTGTCTTCGAAGATCGGAGTTGCGTCGATGCGTGCCAAGTTCGTAGCCGGTGCCTTGCTGCTCGTGACGGGCGTCGCCACTGCTCAACAGGAATTCCACGTTCAGCTCGACGGAGCGAGCGCGGTCCCCGCGATCACGTCCGATGCCCACGGCTTCGGTCGCGTCCGCCTGCTCGACGCGAACGGTCGCTTCGACTGGGAGCTCTATTCGATCGGCCTCGACGCCGTCGGAGCCTCGGTGTGGATCGGCGATCCGGGTTCGAATGGCGCGTTGCTCGCCAACTTGGGCGGCAGCGGCCCGTCTTGGACCGGAAGCTCGGCGAACCTTTCGCCGACGCAGATCGCTGACCTGCGCGCCGGTCGCTTCTACGTGCAGATGGCGTCGACCGCGTATCCGCAGGGCGAGATCCGCGGTCACCTGCTGGCGAGTCCGTACGACTTCACGACGCATTGCACCGCGCTGCAGTCCGTTCCGCCCCGCCGCTCGTTCTCGACCGCCGACGGTCGCTTCTCCATGCAGTCGGATCGCAAGCTGCGCTACTCCCTGAGCGTCGAAAATTTCAGCGCGATGAGTGCGTCGGTCGAGATCGGCGCGGTCGGCCAGACCGGTACGCCACTCTTCAACCTGACTGGCAACTCGAGCCGCTTCGCCGGCGCGTCGCGCCCCCTCACGGACGACGAGTTCACGTTGCTCCAGTCCGGTCAGCTCTACGTGATCGTTCGTTCGTCGGCGAACCCGCAAGGCGAGGTGCGCGGCCAGCTCGTGGTCGAGAACATCGCGTACGGGATCCCGACCGGCACGACGCGTGGCTCGTGCACGCTGTCGAGCAAGGGGACTCCGACCCCGGGCGCCGAGCTGAGCATCGACATCGTCGGCGGCCGTCCGCATGGTCTCGGCACGATCTGGATCGCGACGGACGTCGGCGCGCTGCGCGTCGGTGACATGGATCTGCTGGTCGGCGGCCAGGCGGCGCTGATTCCAGTGGTTCTCGACTATCGCGGCCAGATGAACGTCACCGACACGATGCCGCCGCTGGCAGTGGACGACTCGTTCTTCTTGCAGTTCTTCGGTTCCGATCCGAACCAGAAGCGCAAGTCGCTCTACGCGTCGAACGCTCTCCAGATCACGATCGCTCAGCTCTGATCGTTGTTCGAATCGCTGGCCTTGCCGAGTCGGCCGGTCCGGCGGTGATCTGAACTCCTTGTGGTTTCTGCGGCGCGCTCCGGCTTCGAGCCTGGGCGCGCCGCTTCGTTTCGCGGCGCGCCGTCGCTTCGCGCTACTTGCCGCCGGTGTAGCCCAGCGCTTCGAGCGCGCGCTTCTCTTCGGCGGACAACGCACGCGTCGGCGTGACGACCGTGGCGTGGGTCGCCAGGAACTCTGCCAGGCGCTGCTCCAATCGCTCGAGCACCGCGGGCTCTTCGCTCGCCACGTCGCGAGGCGGACCGGCGTCCGGCGCGTAGAGGTGGCGCTCGCCCGAGAGGCGCTTCACCAGATCGAACCCGCGCTCCGACCAGCCTTGCAGGCGGTCGTCGAGCAGCTCCGACTGGAACGCCTCCATGTAGAAGCCGCGCTCCGGAAAATCCTCGCCGCGCCATGCCGGCAGCAGCGACAGGCCATCGCCATCGTCGGGCGCGGCCACGCCGAGCGCATCGCACAGCGTCGGCAGCAGATCGACCTGGTTGGAGGGCAGCTCCACTCGCGTTCCCGGCGGCAGGCCCGGCGTGCCGGTTGGCGGTCGCATCACGAGCGCGATGTGCTGCGTGGCGTCGAAGAGCGAGCGATGGTGGCCGATCAGGCCGCCTTCGCCAAAGCACTCCCCATGGTCCGCGAGCAGCACGATCCAGGTGCGCCGCAACCCCGGATCGCGCGCTTCGAGCGTCTTTCGCAGCTCGCCCAGCAACGAGTCGAGCAGCTCGATCTCGGCGCGCTGCGCGACGACGTTGGCCCGTTGCGCGGGGTCGATTGGCGCCGGCCCTTCATCGGCGCGCGCTTGCGTTCGCACGACAAACGGCGCTTCGGGGGTGAACGGCAGGTGCGCGTCGTAGAAGTGGGTCCACAGGAAGGTCGGCGCTCCCGTACGCGCCAACCACTCCTGCGCGCGCTTCAGGGTCACGCGACCGGTCGTGTGCGTGCCCTCTTCGCGCAGTTTCGGTGGCACCAGCTTGCGCGCCAGCATCGAGCCGAAGTCGAAGCGGCCGACATAGAAGCCGAGCACCGTCATCGCGCCACGATCGTCGAAGTGGTGGAAGCCGCGATCGAAGCCGTAGTCCTTGCGCAGCACGTAGGTGGAGACGAAGCCACCGGTGGCCCACCCTTCCGACGCGAGGATGTCGGAGAGGCGCGGCGTCGCGATCGGCGGTGCCGCTTCGCCGTTGCTGCGCAGACCGTGGCGCGGCGGGAAGAGGCCCGTGAGCATGCTCGTGTGCGCCGGCGCAGTGGACGGGGCGACGGCGCGGCAGTCGGTGAAGAGCGCGCCTTCGCGGACCAGCGCATCGAGTGCGGGAGTGTCGAGGCCGCCGCCGCCGAAGCACGGCAGCGAATCGGTGCGCACCGTGTCCCACGTGACCAGGACGACGTCCGGCGCGTCGGCGGGGGCCACAAGGCGAGTGGCTGGCGTGCGCTCGACGGGGCGTCGCGTCACGTGTTCATGCAGCGCCGCGGCGGGTTGAAGCGCAGCCGCCGCGAGCAGCGCGTGGGCGATCCGCTCGCCGCGGCCGATCGCGAGGCGCTTCACGATGAGCAACACGGTGGCGGCGGCGGCGGTTGCATAGAGCAGATCGAGCGCGCCCCGCGGACCGCCGAGCGCGCGCGCGATCCCGCCGAACAGCAGCATCGCCGCCGTCGTGGTCGCGAGCCGCAGGACGCGTCCGGCGACGCGCGCTGCCGACGGACGCAGCAGCGCGCCGAGCAGCAGCGCCGCCGCGAACGTCCCGCCGATCGCCCAAAGCAAGCGCGCCGGCTGCACCGTCATCCAGCGGCACTTCCACAGCCACGCCGTTCCGGCCACGAAGAGCAGCATCCAGGGCAGGCGTCGAGAGCGCAGCCAGCGGCCCGTCAGCGCGCCGCCGCACGCGCCGCCCAGCGTGTAGAGGATCGCACCGGCGCCTGGCATCAGCAGCCACTCGAACCAGCGCTCGAACGTGTCGGTGGTGCCGCACAGCACCAGCGTCGCTTCGACGAGGCCGA
Organism: Planctomycetota bacterium; assembly: GCA_031409275.1. Classification (GTDB taxonomy): domain Bacteria; phylum Planctomycetota; class B15-G4; order B15-G4; family SIAN01; genus SIAN01. The sequence continues at coordinate 28,526 of JANNXA010000007.1, read as the reverse complement.
CCGCAAGCCCGGTCGCTGCGCCGTGCCGCCACGCGGTCGCGCGCTCTGCTCGATCGGAGAGGACGCTCACGCGGTCGCTCGCTCGTAGGCGGCGCGCAGCGCGACGATCTGCTGTTCCCAACAGAGCTCCTGCTCGAAGCGCCGGCGGTTCTGCTGTCCGAGCGCCTCGCGTCGCGCCGGGTCGTCGAGCAGCTCGCGCAGCCCGGCCGCCAGCGCGGCCGGTCGGCCGTCGGCCACCAACGTGCCACCGCCCGCGAGCGTGCGCACGCTCTCGCGCAAGTCGAATCCGACGACCGCCTTGCCGAGCGCCATGTACTCGACGATCTTGTTCATCGACGAGAGGTCGTTGAACGCGTTCTTCGGATCGGGGCAGGCGCAGACGTCGCATGCGCCGAGCGCCGCGCCGATCGTCGCGAGGTCATGGACACGGCCGGTGAACTCGACGTGGTCGTCCAGTCGCAGTCGCGTCGCCTGGGCGCGCAAGGCGGCGTACTCGTCGCCATCGCCGATCAGCACGAAGCCGACGTCGTCGCGAGCGCCACCGCCCGCGTCGCCATGGACCAACGCCGCCGCCGCTTCGAGCAGCAGCTCGACGCCATCCTGCTTGCCCATCACGCCGATGTAACCGATCAGATGGCGGCGACCGCGGCGCCAGCGCGCGTCGCGCGCCGGATCGGGGGACGCCGGGACGAACCGCTCGCGCGGCGGGGCGGAGCGCACCACGAAGACCGAGTCGGCGGCCTTGCCGCCGCGCGTGCGCGCGATGTCGGCGTAGCTGCCGTTGGGCGAGACGACGACTCGCGCCGCTCGATAGGTCCTCCGCTCGAGCCACAGGATCGCGCGCAGGAAGAACGATCCTTCGGCCGCGGCGCCGAGCTTCGCGCGCAGCAGCTCGGGGCAGAGGTCGTGCTGATCGAAGAGGAAACGCACGCCGAACGGACGCAGCAGGAGCGCGATACCGAAGAAGGTGTCAGGCGGGTTGCAGGCGTGCAGCACATCGATCCCGCGTGTCGCCAGCAGCCGCAGGCACCACAGCAGGCTCAGCAGCCAGCACCAGCCGAACTCGAGCGCGTAGCCCAGAGCGCCACGCGCCTGCGGTGGCGCGGGATAGCGGCAGCACTCGATGCCTTCGAGCTCCTCGTGCCAGCGCTGCCCCTCGCCGCGATGCGCGACGATGCTGATGCGCCAGCCGGCATCGCGCAGGGCGCACGCTTCCGACCAGACGCGGCGATCGAGCGGGACCGGCAGGTTCTGGACGAGGATCGTCGCACGTCGCGGTCGCGGTCCCGCCGTCATCGAGCGCCCTTCGCGAAGAGGACCGCAGGAATCGTGCGCGCGAGGATCTCGAGGTCGAGCCAGATGGACCAGCGATCGATGTATTCGAGGTCGAGCGCGACCCAACGGTCGAAGCTCGAGATCTCGTTGCGGCCGGTGACCTGCCACAACCCCGTGATGCCGGGGCGAACCGACAGGCGGCGGCGTTGATCGGGCGCGTAGACGTTCACTTCGCTGGGCAGCGGCGGCCGCGGACCGACCGCGCTCATCTCGCCGCGCATGACGTTGAACAGCTGCGGCAACTCGTCGATCGAAAGGCGTCGCAGCCAGCGGCCGATGGGCGTGATGCGCGGGTCGTCCTTCATCTTGAAGACGGGGCCCTGCATCTCGTTGTGGGTACGCAGCTCGGCGAGGCGCGCCTCGGCGTCGCGATGCATCGTGCGGAACTTGAAGAGCGTGAAGGTGCGGCCATTGAGGCCGACGCGTTGCTGGCGGAACAGGATCGGGAAGCCGCTGGTGAGGACCACGGCCAGCGCGGCCAGCAACATGATCGGCCCGGTGATCAGCAGCGCGAGGGTCGCCACCGCGAGGTCGAACGGGCGCTTCAGCGCCAGCGCGAACTCGTCGAGCGGCACGCGCGTCGCGGTGAGCGTCGTCATGCCGCCGAAGCTCTCGAGGCTCCAGCGCGCACCGAAGAAGAGATCGTGCGGGAGGATGCAGCGCACCGAGATTCCGCGCATCGCGGCAGCATGGGCGAGCGCCCATTGCGGCGACGTGTCGGAGGGCAGCGACTCGATCCAGATCTCGTCGACGGGCTGGCGATCGAGGAAGCGCTCGGCATCGGCGGCGTCGACGATCTCGGCGTCATTCGGGACGACTGCTTTCAGCGCCTCGCGCGCGTCGCCCTCTCGGGGCGGGATGGCCACGCCGACGATCTTGAGTCCCCACCAGGCATGCGCCTTCACGCTGCGCGCGATCGCCTCGATCACCGGCGCGTCGTGCGCCACCACCAACAGGTGGCGGAAGTTGTAGCCGCGACGGCGCGTCATCATCGCGGCGCCGCGGATCGCCAGCTGCAGCACCAACAGGCTGGTCGCGTTGATCGCGATGAAGAGACCGAGCTGCAGACGGTTGGTCAGGTCGAGTCGCAGGCCGGCCGCGATCGCGAGCAGCGAACCGAACGTGAGCACGTGCGCGAAGAAGATGCGGCGCGCTTCCGCGAAGTAGCCGTGGAGTCGGTTGCTCTGGTAGAGGCCGAAGACGGTGTGCAGGAACGCCAGCAGCACGATGCCGCTGCCCGCCAGGATCACGTGCGTCCACTCGTCGAAGCGGAACTCGTGCTCGGGGATCCGGATCTTCTGGCGCAGCGCCATCGAGGCCGCGTAGCTGATCGCCGAGATCGCGATGTGCACGTAGACGAGGACGCGGCGGATGAAGAGGCGGTGTTCGCGGAGCATGGTGGAGGTTGGCTGGCGTTGGAGCGGTCGGCGGTCAAGGCGGCGCTAGTTCTCGCACACGAACGTGATTCTCTGTGGCTTCGGCCCGTGAAAATCGTCGCGGCGAACGCGCTCGTCGACCGTTGAGGTCACGGACGGTGAAGTGCGATCGGATCCCCGACGTCACGCACGGCGCTGCAATACTCGCTTTGCGACCTTTTCGAAGAGCGCTTGTCGCTCTTTCACCATCTTCTCTCGGGGGAATTCCGACCGCACCCGCTCTTGTGATCGTTTTCCGAACTTAAGCCGTAGCGACGGATCTTCTGCCAACAGCGACAGCGCTTCGGCGAATGCCGCGTCGTCTCCGGGCGCGACGAGGAAGCCGTTCTCGCCCTCGCTGACCATCTCGGCGACGCTGCCGACTCGCGTCGCCACCACCGGCAGCCCGCTCGCCATCCCTTCCAGCAGCGACATGGGGAAGGTCTCGACGCGATCGAACGACGACAGCACGACGAGGTCGCCGGCCGCCAGCACCCGTTCAACGTCCCCGCGCTTCCCCAGCAGCGTCACGGCGTCGCGCAGCGCGAGCTCGGCGACGGTGCGTTCGATCGTGTCACGCTCGGGGCCATCACCCACCAGCAGCAGCCGCATTCGCGTGCCGCGGTCCAGGACGCGGCGCAACGCCCGCAGCAGCACCGTGTGCCCTTTCTCGGGCCGAAACACCGCGACGTGGACCAGCGCCACCTCGTCGTCGGCAAGGCGCAGCTCGGCGCGCATCTCCGCGCGGCCGGCGCCGGCGAAACGCTCGACGTCCACGCCGTTCGCGATGACGACCAGCTTGCGGCGCGGCACGCCCTCGTGCTGTTCGAGGTAGTCGGCGGCGCCGTGCGCGACGGCGATGAAGGCATCGGTGATCGGCGTCAGCAGCCGGTTCATCGGCTCGATGACGCGCCGCCCCTGCGCATCGAGCGTCTTGTGGATCTCGCAGACCAGCCCCTTCGCGCCGCCGAGTTTTCCGGCCAGGCGACCCCAGAACATCTTGTCGCCGGAGCCGATGGTGCAGACGACTTCGATCCGCTCGCGCCGCACCAGCCCGATCAGCCGCGGCAGCACGCGCAGGTCGAGCTTGTGCGACAGCAGGTTCGCGTAGAGCGGCACGCCGGCGGCGCGCACCTGCGGGCCGAGCTCGCCTTCCTCCTTGAGGCACGCCACGACGGGTCGCACCCGGCCACGATCGAGCCCGCGCAGCACCTCGATCAGCACGCGTTCTTGCCCGCCCACGCGCAGGTCGGTGTTGACGAACAGGACGCCGATGGGGCCCGACGGATTCATCGCGGCGACGCTACCAGACGCGGCGCCGCGACCTGGCGCCACCGTCCGCGCGCCGTTTCGCGTCGCGCGTGGTAATTCGTGGCGCGTGGCCGCAATCGAAATCCACTCGCCGGACTCGCGGTGACTTCTCCAAAGGGCTGCTACGGCGTCCTCCACCTGCTGCCGACCCTTTCGATGGGCGGCGCCGAGCTGCACGTGGCGCGGCTCGTCACCGGATTCGAGGCGGGACCGACGCGGCCGTTGGTCGTCGCGATGCACCGCGGCGGCCCGGTGGAGGAGCGGCTGCGCGCGGCTCACGTGCCGGTCGAGGTGCTGGCGATCCAGCGCGCGCCGATCCGCCGTCCGCTTGCGGCGCTACGCGATGCGCGTCGCCTCGAGCAGGGAACCCTTGCGGCCGCTCGTCGCCATGGCGTCGCGTTGGTGCAGACCCACCTCTCGGACGCCGACTGGCTCGGCTTGCGGGTGGGCCGGCAGCTGCGCGTTCCGGTCGTCATCACTTGCCACGATCCCCACCTGCTGCCGCAGGAGCGCGGCGCTTCCGACCTGCGCGCGAAGTTGCGCCGCTTCGTGCAGGCGCGGCTCTGGCGGCGTGCCGACGCCTTCATCGCGGTCGGCAGTGAGGTCGTCCGCGAGATCGCGAAGGTGCCCGGCGTCGATCCAGCGCGCATCCACCTGATTCGCTCCGGGTTCGAGTCGCGTCCGCTGCCCACGCTCGCGCAGCGTGCGGAGTGGCGACGCCGGCACGCGGCGCTGTTGGGCGACGCCGACGCTGTGGTGGTGGGCGTCGGTCGTCTGGTGGAGAACAAGGGGTTCCACCACGTCCTCGAGGCGTTCGCGCGGCTCCTCGCGCGCCGCCCGCGAACGCGCCTGCTGCTCGCCGGCGACGGTCCGGAGCGTCCCGCGCTCGAAACGCAGATCGAGCGGCTCGGGCTTCAGGGGCGCGCGCTGCTGCTGGGCATGCGCAACGACGTCGACTCGCTGCTCGGGCTCGCCGACCTCTTCGTGACCGGCACGCGCTACGAGGGACTTGGCCTCGCGGCCGCCGAGGCGCTCGATCAGGAAGTGCCCGTCGTGGCCTTCAAAGTGAGCGGCATCGAGGAGGTCGTCGACGACGGCCGCACCGGTCTGCTGGTGCCGCACGGCGACGTCGCTGCGTTCGCTGACGCGCTGCTGGTGTTGCTGAATGACCCCGCGCGCCGACGCGCCTTCGGCGTTGCCGGCCGCCCCGCCGCCCAGCGTTTCGAGATCGCCCGTGCGCGCGAAGCGACGCTGGCGCTCTACGAGGCGCTCTTGCGGTCTCGAAAGCGCTGAACCATCGACCGCACCGCCGCGAAGTCGGCGCGGCGAGGCAGCAGCAGGTCACGGACGCGGGCGCCAGTGCACCTGGCGTAGTGGCGCGCCATCAACAGTCCATAGGCGGTGTAGCAGGCGCCGCTGCTGGCGGCGGCACCGTCGGCGCCGAAGCGAGGGATCGCCCACAGGTTCACCGCGACGTTGGCGGCCAGGCAGACGATGGCGGCCAACGACCCGGCGCTGGGCAGGCCGCGGCTCATCAGGTCGCCGTTGGCGAGGATGCCGACGTTCGCCACGACGATGCCGGGCAGCAGCCAGGCCAGTTGCCCGGCTGCCGGAGCGAACTGCGGCCCGAACAGGAGCGGCACCAGCGGGAACGCGGCGAGCCCGAGCGCCAGCGCGGCGCCGCCCATCACGATCAGGAAGCAGCGCGTCGTGCGCGTGGTCAGTTCCGTGGCGGTGGCGCCGTCGACTTTCAGGACGCGCGGCACGAAGGCGCGCTCGATGGCGCGTGCCGACATCTGGTAGAGGATCGCCAGCTTGGTGGCCTGGCCGTAGATGCCGACTTCACTGAGTTCGCGAAAGGCGCGAACGAACCAGAGGTCGATGCGGAACAGCAGGAACAGCGCGAGGTTGCCGCCGAAGAAGCGCAGCCCGAACGCGAGCCCGTCCCGCATGAGGTCGGCCGCCAACCCGAGCGGTGCCCGCAGACGTGCCAGCGACCATTTCCACGCGACGGCACCACCAAGCGCGAAGCTCGCAGCCCACACCGCGAGCGCGCTGGTGGGGGTCAGCGCGTCGCGCGCGACCAATGCCACTGTTCCGGCCAGCGCGAGCGCGACCTGCAGTGTCTTGGCGAGGTTGCTCTGGAGGATCGCCTGCTGCCCGGTCAGGAACAACCCGGAGTGGAGTTCGAGCGTCAAGACCGGGATCGCGGCGAGCGCGAGCCAGAGCGCCGCCGGTGGGCAGCCGCCGCCGATGAAGGCACGCAGCGGCTCGAAGAAAGGCAGCAGCGCGATGCTGACCGCCACGCCGCCGAGCGCTCCCAGCAGGAGCGAGGCGCCAGCGGCTTGCCCGTCGCGCTGTGGTTCCTTGGCCGCGAAGCGCATGGCGGCGTTGCCAAAGCCGAGGCTCGCCACGTAGACGGCGATGGTGGGCAGCAGCGTCAGCAGTTCGTAGATGCCGCGGCCGTCGGGCCCGAGCTTGCGCGAGAGAAAAATATTCGCGATCACCTGCAGCGCCGCCGCTGCAGCCTGCAATACGAAGGTCTGGGCTGCGTCGCGCAGAAAGCTCAAGGGCGCGCTACAGTACCACGCCCTCCGGTTCAGGAATGGGCTGCCGCGAACTCGACCTCCGTACGTGAGAGCTGCCGCCGTGAAGCGTTCTTCCTCGCTCCTGATCGCGCTCCTCGCCTTGCTCCCGACCTGCGGCGCCCCGCCCATCGGCGAAGCGTTCGAGCAGCCCGCGCCGCGCCCACCGCCGCGCCCGACCACCCTCGTGGCGGGCGACGTGCTCGAAGTCGAGTTCACGCGCGTCACGACGCTGAAGGAAACGTATCGCCTCGGCGTCGGCGACCGCGTCCGCATCGAGGTGCAGCTCCACCCGGACATGACGTCGTCCGCGACGCTCGCGCCGGACGGCACCGTCGCTTACCACCGCGTCGGCTCGGTGCCCGCGTCTGGACGCACGATCGAGGAGCTTCGCGCCGCGCTGCAGACGGCGCTGGCCAGCCACCTGCCCGACCCGTCCGTCTCCGTCTTCCTCGAGCAGGGCGACGTCGCGGTGGATCGCTTCGTCGAGATGCTGCTGCGCCACCCGACCGGCACGCTGCGCGAGGTGACCGTCGAAGCGGGCGGCCACATCTCGCTGCCGGTGGTCGGCGATGCGCTGGTGGCCGGACTGGCATCGCGCGAAGTCGAGGAGCTCCTGAACACTCGTCTCGCCAGCGAGCTGCCGAGCTTGCGAGTGACCGTGCGGCCGAAAGTCCTGACGCGCGCCAACTACACCGTCGTCGGCGAAGTCAGCCGTCCCGGCCGCTATGCGCTTTCCGGCGAGACGACGCTGATCGACGCCATCGCCAACGCGGGCGGCGAGACGCCGGTGGCCAACCTCGAAGAGGTCATGGTGGTCGGCGAGCCGGTCGACGGCGAAGTGCGCGCCTGGCTCTACGACGTCGAAACGGCGCTCCTGCATGGCAGCACCCTCGCTCAGGTGCGCGTGCAGCCGCAGGACACGGTCGTCGTGATGCGCACCGGCATCGGCGACGTGAACGAGTGGATCGATCAGTGGGTGCGGCGGAACATCCCGACGAACCTGACCTTCACCTACCGACTCGATGACCCCAACCGCTGAGCGCCGCATGTCGCAAGCCGAACCCAATCCGCCCCAGAATCGCAACGACTCGGTCCGTCAGGTGGTGCGCGCTCTCTTCGCGTTCCGCTTCACGGCGTTGTGGTTCTTCCTGGTCTTCTTCGGAGTCCTGCTGGCGATCGGCTACTTCTTCCCGCCGATCTATCTGGCGCGCGCCACCATCCTGGTGAAGGCCGGCCGCGAGCTGCTGCCGCAGTCGATCGTTCCGATCACCATGGCGCCGGTCAGCAACATTCCGACCACCCCCGAGACGGTGAACTCGGAAATCTCGATCTTCATGAGCCGTCCGGTGCTGGAGGCGGCGGTCGATCGGCTGATCGCCGAGCAGGGCGAGCCTTCCGAGAACTTCATCACGCGGTTCCAGGATTGGTGCCGCCGCGTGAAGCTGCTGCCGACCCTTTCGCAGCGCGAGAACATGATCCTGACGCTCGGCGAGAAGATCGAGCCCGAGCCGCTGCCGATGACCAACGTCGTCGAGGTCGAGTTCACCAGCTTCAGCCGCACCGGTGCTTTCAAGACGGTCGACTACCTCGTCGACGCCTACCTGAAGCAGCGTCGTCTGGTGCACTCCAACCCCAAGGCGCTCGGCTTCTTCGAGGACGAAACCAAGCGTTGCCGCGAGAAGCTCGACGTCGTGGTGCAGAAGCTCACGGCTTTCCGCGTCGACCATGACGGTGGCGATCTGACGCTCAAGCGCACGCTGCTGATGCAGGAGCTGACCAGCACCGAGAGCCAGGCGCGCGCGCTCGATCAGCTGCCGGAAGGCAGCGAGGAACTCGCCAGCGCCAGCGTCGCCGACAACCCGATCGTCGCCGATAGCCGTCGTCGCCTGCTCGATCTGCGACTGCAGCTCGCCACGCTGAGCCTCCAGTTCGGACCGGAGGCGCGCGAGGTCGAGGGCGTCCGCTCGCAGATCTCGATCGCGCAGAAGGACCTGCGCGAGCAGCTCGGCCGCCTGCGCACCGTGCTGGCCAACGCCGAGAAGCAGCTGCGGGTCGAGCTGCGCGAGGCGGAGACACGTCGCGCCGAATATGACGCGCTGGTCAGCGAAGAGGCGCAGCTGCATGCGAGCTACGACCTCTACCGCCAGAAGAGCGACGAAGAGCGCATCTTCCAGGAGATGGACAGCGACAACATCGTCAGCGTGCGCGTGCTGGAACGGCCGACGATGCCCGCCAAGCCGTGGTTCCCCAACGCGTTCATCCTGGCGCTGCTCGGCATCGTGCTCGGAGTGCCTGGCGCGATCACTGCGGCGATGTTGCGCGCATGGCTCGCCGGTCGCGTCGTCACGGTGCAGGATGTCGAGGAGAAGCTGCAGGTGCCGGTGCTGGCCTCGGTGGCCCGGCCGCGGCTGTGGCATGGCGCCCGCCGCCGCGCCGCGATGACGGGCGATGCCGCTCGAATCGTGCTCGCTTCGCTTGAACGCCATTCGACGTTGGGTGAAGGGACGCGCGTGGTGCATGTCGCCGCCGCCTCGCGCCGCGAGGGAACCGCTGCGTTCGCCGCCGCGTTGGCTCGCGCTGCCGCGGGCGGTGAGCGCGAAGTGGCGCTCCTGCTGCTCGGCGATCGACCCGACTCGTTGCGCGGTGGCGGCGAGATGGACGCGGCGGCACTCCTGCGTGGCGGCAAGGCGGTCGAGGGGGCGAAGGGCGTGAGCCTGTTCGATCTCTCCGCCTGCCCGCTTGCGGCGTTGCCGGACGCGCTCGCTTCGCTGCGCGAATCGAAGTCGATGGTGATCGTCGCCGGAACCCCGCTGTGCGGCGGCGGCGACGGAGCGCGCTTCGTCGGCATGGCCGACGTGGCGTTGCTGGTGCTCGGCGCGGGCCACGTCCACTTCGAAGTGGCGCGGCGCGCGACCGACCTGATCCGGCGTGAGGCGCGGCAGTTCGCCGGTGCGGTGCTGACCGGGCGGCCGGAACCGGTGCCGGGCCTCGTCTACCGCTGGATCTGAGGCGCCCTTGGCGTCCCTGCCTCCGATGACGGTGCTCGATCGCCTCGCGGCCAAGCGCCCGCCGGGATCGCCGTTCCCGTTGATCGTGCTGACGATCGCGACCGCGCTCGCGGCGACCGGCGTGGCCTGGTCGGCGACCGGCGGCGTGAAGTGGCAAGCGGTTGCGCTGCTGACCATGTTGTCGGGCGCGGCGCTCTCGATCTGGCTCAATCTCGTCGACCGCTTCCTCGACTTCACCACCTGGCTGATGGTCTTCTGCGCGCCGATCACGCTCGACGTCGAGTACTGGCATCGCGTCGGCACCGATCCGATCGTTAACTTGTGGCCGGCGTCGATGACGCTGTCGATTCCCGACCTGCTCACCTACCTGCTCTATGCGGCGTGGGGACTCGAGATCCTGCAGCGGCGCGCCGTGAAGCCGCAGCGCCTTGGCTGGATCGCGCTGTGGGCGTTCGGCTTCCTGGTCGCCGGCGCAGCGTCGTTTCGCGTCTCGCGCGACCCCGTCAGCTCGTTCATCGAGTGGTCGCGCACGCTCCATTACGTCCTGATGTTCGTCTACGTCGCCAAGCGCGTGCGCAACCCGCAGTTGCTGCAGTGGCTGCTGATGTCGGTGGCGGTGCAGTGCTGGATCGAGGTCGGCATCTCGACCTTGCAGTACGTGACCAAGTCGAGCCTTCACCTCGACTTCCTCGGCGAACGAGCGGGCGTGAAGACCTTCGAGACCGAGGATGGAGCCGAGGCGCGTGCCGGCGGCCTGATGGGCCACCCGAACAACCTTGCGCTCTACTTCGTCGTGGTCGGCCCGATCTCGATGGCGAAGTCGCTTCAGGTGGGGATGCGCGCGTTGCCGCGCCTCTTCTGGATGGCGACCTGCATCGTCACCCAGTTCGGCCTGCTGATCACCTTCTCGCGCGCGGGTTGGGCCTGCTCGGCCACCTGCGCGCTGCTGATCTTCCACTGGCAGCAGCGCCGGCTCGGGCGGCCGCGCGTGGTCAGTCTCTGGTTGCCGATCGCAGCCGGCTGCATCTTGTTCGTGCTGCTCTTCGCGTTCTGGGGCGACTTCCGCCAGCGTTTGCTGGCGCCCGACTACGGCTCGACGGAAACACGCTGGCAGCAGTGGTGCACCGCCCTCAACGTGATCCGCCATTCGTGGTGGGAAGGGACCGGGCTTGGCGCCTACACGGACGGCGCCTGGAAGTGGAACGACGGCAGCGGCGACATCCGCAACGTCCTCTTCCGCGTCCACAACGGCTCGCTGCTGGTGACCGCGGAGCTCGGCATCTGGGGCGGGATCGCCTACCACGCGTGGGCGTGGCTGGTGATGTGGCGGGGCTGGAAGATGGTGCGCACGTTGCGCGATCCGGTCCTGTGGACGGCCGCGGCCGGCTGCTTTGCCGGCCTGCTCGGCTGGTACGCGAAGAGCATGTACAACGTCCACACGCCGATCGCCGACGTCAATCTCTGGTACGTCTCCGCGATCCTGCTGGCGGTGCCGTACTGCGGTGAGCGCAAGCCCGACGGAGCACCGCAGTGATCACGCGGCCGCTCGCCGACTTTCTCGCCACGCAGAGCGCGGCGTGGGAGACGCTGATTGCGGCGCAGCCGGCGGCGGCCTTCTTCCAACGCGTCGAATGGCTGGCGACGTGGGCCGCTCATCCGACCGCTCCGTGCGAGCGCTTTGTCGCGCTCCGCGAGAGCGTCGGCCGCCTCGAGGCCGGGCTGCCGTTGCAGCTCGGACAAGGCCACATCGGCCGCTGGAAGCTCGCGAAGCTCGAGGTGCTCGGTTCGCCGTGGCTCGATCGCGTCGATGTCGCGCGCCGGGACGATGCGCAAGGGGAGGCGTTCCTCGACGAGCTGCTCGACTGGCTCGTGGGGCCGTCGAAGGGCTGGACGGTCTTCGATCTGCGCGAAGCGACCGCCGGCGGCTTCCTGATCGAGACGCTGGCACGCCTGGCGGCGGCGCGCCGGCTGCGCGTCGAGCGACGCGTCTGCTCGCGCTCGCCATGTTTCGACTTCGGCGCCGCAGGGACGCGCGCACCGTCGTCGAACCTGCGCAGCCAGCTTTCGCGCGGTGGCAAGCGATTGGCAGCAGTCGGCCGCGTCGACGTCGCGTTCCTGCGCCCGACGCCGGAGACGCTCGACGCGCTGCTGGAGGAGTGCGCGGTCGTCGAGCGGTTGAGCTGGAAGGGCAAGACCGCCACCGGAATCCTTGCGCTGCCCGATCGCGCCGCCTTCTTCCGCCCGCTCTTCCATGCGCTTTCGGCGAGTGGCCGCTTCGCGATCGGCACGCTGCGCGTCGATGGCGTGTTGCACGCCTACCACCTCGGATTCCTGCATGAGGGGGCGTTCCTCTCCTACAACCTCGCCAATCGGCCCGAGCAGCAGGAGCACGGTCCCGGCACGCTGCTGCTGCAGGCGATGGCAGAACAAGGCGCAACTCTCGGCGTCACCGTGCTGGATGCGTCGCGCGGCGAGATCGAGCGACCGCACCTGCTGCATCGCTACGGCGGTCCGGTGCGCGACCACGAGCAGTTGCTGATCTGGCGTCCCGGCGTGCGCGGCGCGACGGTTCACCTGGCGCGCACGCAGCTGCTGCCGCGATTGCGCAAGCTGCGTCGCAAGAGCGCCGCGACGCCCGCCAAACTGGCGCCCGCATGAGCGACCGCGCGACGCTGCACGATGTGACCGCGCCGCCGCTGGTGGCCCACCTGATCCGCACGTGGGTGGCGCCATCCGAGACCTTCATCGAGGGACAGGTGGTCGGCAGCGCGCGCGCACGGCCGCTGGTGGTCGCGCGGCTCGAGCAGCGCGGTGCGCGCGAGCGGCTCGGAGCACGTCCGCTTTGGCTCACCACGGACGGGCTCTCGGCGCCGGCGCGATTCGTGGCCGACCTCGCCTATCGCGTTCGCAGGCTTTCGTCGCGCGAGGCCTGCGCGACCGCGGCGCGTCTCGCGAAGGCCGGCGTTGACTTGATCCACGCCCACTTCGGGACCGATGCCGCGTTCTTCGCGCCGTTGTGGCGAGCGCTCGACGTGCCGCGCGTGGTGAGCTTCTACGGCTACGACGCGGTGAAGGCGGCGCGCCGCTTCGGTGGCCTGGGTCGCGCCCACCTGCAGAGCGTGATCGAGGCGTTCGACGCGTTCGTGGTGCCGTCGACGGACATGGAGCAGGACGTCCTCGCGCTCGGCGCGCCCGCCGAGCGGATCGTGGTGCTGCCATGGGGCATCGACCTCGGGCGCTTCAAGCCGCCGGAAGCGACGGTGGCGAGCGGCGCGACCGCGCGGCCGCTGCGAATCGTCTCGGTCTGCCGCTTCATCGAGAAGAAGGGGCTCGCCGACGCGATCGCGGCCTTCGCCCGCATGCGCGCCACCGGAGTCGCGGGTCACCTCACGCTGGTGGGCGATGGTCCGCTGCGAGCGACGCTGGTCGCGCAGGCGAAGGCGCTCGGCGTCTCTGCGGGCGTCGAGTTCACCGGCTTCATCGCGCCGTTGGAGCTGCCGTCGTTCCTGCGCGACCACGACCTCTTCCTCCATCCGAGCGTGACGCCGGCCGACGGCGACAAGGAGGGCGTGCCCACCTCGATCCTCGAAGCCGCCGCGAGCGGCCTGCCGGTGCTGGCGACACGACATGGCGGCATTCCCGAGGCGGTCGAGGAGGGGGTCAACGGCCATCTCGTGGCCGAGCACGATGTCGACGCCCTGGCGCGTTGGATGATCGAGCTGGCGCGTAATCCGGCGCGCCGCGCCGCGCTGGGCGCCGCGGGCCGCGTGCGCGTGCGCGAGCGTTTCGACTGCGTGCGCCAGAACGCGCGCCGCGAGCAGCTCTACTTCGATCTGCTGCGCGCCGAGCGCGAGGCGAAGGGCCGCTGACCATGCATCAGCGTCTGTGCCTCGGCCGCGTGCCGATCCTGCTGTTCCATTCGGTTCGCACGCGCGGCGCCCCGATGGAGGGGCCGCACGGCGAGCTTTCGCTGGAAGCGGACGTCTTCGAGCGCGGGCTCGCGTCGCTGCGCGCCGGCGGCTACACGTCGATTCGTTGCCGACAGCTGCACGATCACCTCACGACCGGCGCGCCGCTGCCGCCGCGCCCGATCCTGCTGACCTTCGATGATGGCTGGCTCGACAACGCGACGATCGCGGCACCGCTGCTGGCGCGCCACGGTTTCGGTGCGACCCTCTTCGTCGCCACCGATCTCCTCGAAGCAGGGGCGCAGGTGCGACCGGCGCTTGGGCGATGTCCCGACCACGAGGTCGAGCAGCAGGGCTACCTGCGGCCATCCGAGTTGCAGGCGTTGGCGCGCGGCGGCGTCTTCGAGGTCGAAGCGCACTCGGCGTCGCACGCCGTTCTCGATCGCAGCGGCGCGAAATGGACGTGGTTCGGGCAACGCGGGCCGGGCGAGGACGAGGCGGCGCAGCGCGCTCGCATCGGTGCCGACCTGCGACGCTGTCGCGCGCGCATGAAGGAGTTGCTGGGCGTCGAGCCGGAGTTCCTGGCGTGGCCGGGTGGCGGCGTCAGTCGCGCCGGCCTCGACGTCGCGCTGCGCGAAGCGGGCTTTCGCGCCACCTTCCTGACGGACGAGTGGGCCGACGAAGTGACCGCCGGCGCGACCACGATTCCGCGCGTCTTCTTCTCGCAGTATTGGCGCGGGCCAGGCGCTGACCGTGCGCGCGTGTGGAAGATGCGGGGCGTCGCCGATTGGGAGAGCGGCGCCTGGTCGGGCTACGTGCGCCTGTTCGCGGCGAATCGCTGGATGGGCGTGGCGCGGCGATGGGCGGGGAGGAGCGCTTGAACGTCCGGACGATGGAGGCGCCACGAGCGGGTGCCGGTGCGGCGTTGCTCTGCGGCGCGCTGGCCGGGCTGCTGGTGGGCGGTGTCGAGTGCGCCGCACTGCTGCACGCATCGTCGGTCGTGGTGGCAACGCCACTCGCCGACTCGCTCGGCGTCGGAGGGTGGTACGCCTTGTCGTCCGCGTGCGTCGCGCTGCTCGCGCTGCCGCTGCTCGCGTTGGCCCGTCGCCGCTTCCCACGACTTGCACCGATCGCCGGCGCGCCGGCCGCCTTCGCGCTCGGCGTGGCGGCGGTGGCGTTCGTCGTGCCAGGGGACTGGGTGCACGAGCGGATGTTGGCGAACGTCGGCTTCCTGGCGGCGCGGTCGCTGCTGGCGACCGGCGGTCTCGCGCTCGCTGCCCTGTTGATCGCGGCGTTGGCGGCGCTCGGACTTGCGCGGGCGCCACGGCGGATGGTCGCGCTGCTCGTGCTGCTGAACCTCGGCGCGTACGGCGCCATCGCGGTCGGTGGCGTGGGCGGTGCCACCGAACGCCGCAGCGGCGCAGTGCCCCTCGCGGCGGGAGCGACGCCGCGCCACGTGATCGTGCTGACCATCGACACGCAGCGCGCCGATCGACTCGGCTGCTACGGCTATCCGCGCGACACGTCGCCGGAGATCGACGCGCTCGCGAAACGCGGCGTCCTCTTCGAGCACGCTTGCGCCCAGGCGCCGATGACACGCGGGTCGATCGCCTCGCTGTTCACGTCGCTCTACCCCGACGCGCACGGCACCAACGACGTGCTCGATCGACTCCCTGAATCGGCGGAGACGTTGGCGGAGCGGCTGCAGGGCGCGGGGTGGCGTACCGCCTGCTTCAGCGCCAATGAAAACGTGTCGCCGGTGTTCGGCTTCGAGCAGGGGTTCGATGATTTCTGGCTGCACCGCCTGAGCCGGCTCGCGCGCTTCACCGCGTGGGGTCGCCTCTCCCACTTCGTCACCGAGACGCTCGGCTTCGGTCGCGTCAGCGCCGACCTCGACGACAGCGATGCGCGCGCGCTGACCGACGCCGTGCTGTCGTGGCTGCCCGCGCCGCCCACCGCGCCGCAGTTCCTCTACGTGCAGTACATCGATCCTCACAGTCCCTACGCGCCGCCCGAAGATCTGCTGAACGAGGTGTCGCCCGATCCGGAGCGCATGGCGACGCACGGCCGTTTCCCTCACAACTGCCCGCCGCATCCGTTCGGCCGCTGGCCCGAGCAGGAGGCGGGGATCGCGGAGGGGATCTCGCAGCTCTACGACGCCGAGATCCGCTTCTGCGATCGCGAGGTCGGGCGCCTGGTGCGGGAGCTCGAAGCGCGCGGCTGGATGAAGGACAGCTGGCTGGTGATCACGGCCGACCACGGCGAGGAGTTCTTCGACCACGAGCAGCTCGGCCACAGCCACTCGATGTACGACGAGCTGCTGCGCGTGCCGTTGATCGTGCTGGGGCCGGGAGTCGTGCCGGGCCGCGTCGCGACGCCGGTGCAGCTGGTCGACCTCTACCCGACGTTGCTCGGCGCCGTGGGCGTCGAGAGCGGCGAAGGGCTGCATGGTCGCGACCTGCGGGAGCTGCTGGCCGCCGACGATGCGGCGCGTGCGGCCGATGCCGCGGGCGAAGGCGCCACGCGCGTCTCTTTCGCGCAACGCGCCGGCGTCATCCCGCTGGCGATGGTGCGGGTCGGCGATGAGAAGCTGATCGAGATCGAGTACGACGGCGCCACGCACCGTTTCCTGTTCGACCTCGCGGCCGACCCGCGCGAGCAGCACGACCTCGCGTCCGAGCGCCCCGAGCGCGCCGAGGCGTTGACTCGATTGTTGGCGCAACGTCGTGGCGCCGCGCGCGCCGCCCGCCTCGAAGGCGCCGCGCAGGTCGAGCTCGGCGACGACTCGCGCGACGTCTTGAAGGCGCTCGGCTACATCAGCGGCGACGAGTAGCGGGCGCCAAGCCCCTCGTTTCGCCCGGGGCCCGCGAAGAAAATCGGCGAAGGTGTGATCCAGCGGCGGTTCGCTGCGAATCATGTCGCGACGCGATGGAACCCACCCGACTCACCGAACTGCTGAAGCGCCACGCCGGCCTGATCCACAAGGTCGCCTGGGCCTACTGCCGCGACGCCGCCGATCGAGAGGACGTCGTGCAGGAGATCGCGGTGCAGCTGTGGCGGGCGCACCACCGCTACGACCCGCGCTTTCGCGAATCGACGTGGATCGCCCGCATCGCGCTCAACGTGGCGATCTCGTTTCAACGTCGCGAGCGCCGCCACAAGGACAAGCGCGAGCCGCTCGAGCCGCACGCGATCCGGCTGGTGGCAGTGACGGAGGAGCGCGGTGACGCTGCCGAGCGGTTGCGGGCCGCGATCGATGCGCTCGGCCCGCTCGACAAGGCGCTGGTGCTGCTCCACCTCGAAGGGGAGGAGCACGCGGCCATCGCAGAGACACTCGGCATCTCGCCGGGAAACGTCGCCACCAAGCTGTGGCGAATCAAGGAACGGCTGCGTGGCACGTTGACGCCCGCGGTCGACGCATCGAAGGAGGAGCGCGATGGAACTCGATGAACTGAAGGCCGCTTGGGCGGAGCACGGCGCTCGCCTCGAGAAGAGCCTCGCCATCGACGAGCGGCTGTTGCGCGAAATGATGCTGCGCAAGGTCCGCTTCGCGCTCGCCGCCTTCGCTTTCTGGCGATCGGTCGACGCGGTGATCGGGGCTGCAGCCTTCACGCTGCTGCTTCCCGTGGTGATCGGCCATCACGACGAGCCGCGCTACCTCCTGATCGGCGCCGCGGTCCTCGCCTACCTCGCGGTGGCGACCGCGCAGTGCGTGCGGGTTCTCGCTGCGAGCTTGCGTTTGGATGGCGGTGCGCCGGTGGTGCGGCTGCAGCAGGCGCTGGAGCGGACGCGTCGCGTCGAGCTCCGGTGCTTCCGCTTCATGCTGCTCGGCGGCGCGGTCGTGTGGCTGCCGCTGCCGGTGCTGCTGCTGGAAGCGATCAGCGGCGCGCCACTTCTCCAGAAGCTCGATCTCGGCTGGCTGCTCTGCAACGTGCTGGTGGGCCTCGCGCTCCTCGTCGCCGGCTGGCTCTGGTCGCGCCGCCAGCTCGACCGCCGCGATCTCTCGCCTTTCGCCGCTCGCTTGCGCGATGCGCTCACCAGCGCGGCGTTGCGCCGCGCCGACCAGCACCTCGCCGAGCTCGCCCGCTTCCTCCGCGACGAGCCGGCGGCGAAGTGACTGCGACCGTCGGCCGGACTGCCACTCGACGGTCCCGCGTCAGCCTGGAGTGCCCGTGCGCGACTTTGCGCGCGCATCGGCGACGATGCTGGCGATCACGCCGGTTGCGAGGATGCCCAGGATCGCGCCGAGCAGGACGAAGTGGAAGCTTCCGCCGAGCAGCGCTTTCAGCCAGTCGGCCACCAGCATCTTCGCGCCCACCAGGATCAGCACGACGGCCAGCGCCGTCTTCAGGTAGCGGAACTTGTCCAGCAGGCCCGCGAGCGCGAAATAGAGCGAGCGCAGTCCGAGGATCGCGAACACGTTGCTGGTGAAGACGAGGAACGGGTCCGCGGTGATGGCGAAGATCGCCGGGATCGAGTCGACGGCGAAGATCAGGTCGGTCGTTTCGACCAGGATCAGCGCCAGCGCCAGCGGCGTCAGGAGCCACGCGCCCGGCTTCGCGCGCGCCAGCGAAACGTCCACCTCGGCAGCCGCTCCCGGCGTCGCCGCCTCGGACGCCGCCGCACTGCCGGCTCGCACCAGGAAGTGTTCGCCGTGGAATCGGTCCGTGACCGGCAGGAAGCGGCGCGCGATCACGACCGCCCACGACTGGCTCGGATCCGTGGCGTTGCCCTTGATCAGCAGCATCTTGAAGCCGGTCAGCAGCAGGAAGCCGCCGAAGACGTAGAGCAGCCAATGGAACTCGGCGATCAGCTTCGCGCCGATGGCGATCATCGCGCCGCGCAAGACGAGGGCACCGACGACGCCCCAGAAGAGCACGCGGTGCTGGTAGATGGGCGGTACCGCGAAGAAGGTGAAGAGCATCGCGATGACGAAGAGGTTGTCGACGCTGAGCGACTTCTCGACGACGTAACCGGTGAGGTACTTGAGGGTCGCCGTGCGGCCGTCGTTGACCAGCCCGTCGACCGGATCAGCGGCGTTGCCGAGGCCGAGCCAGTGCGTGTCGTAGGCGTGCCAGATGAAGGTCGAGAAGAGCAACGCCACCACCACCCAGACGCCCGACCACGCGATCGACTCGCGCAGGCTCACGACGTGCGACTTGCGGTGGAACACTCCGAGGTCGAGCGCCAGCAGCAGCAGGATGAAGAGGACGAACCCGATCCAGATCCAGATCATCGGCTTGGCGCTCCGGCGAAGGCGTTGACACGCGGTGGGGCGGAGATGGTAGGGGCGTCGGCGCGCGCCAGATCGAGAGATCCGGACATCCATTTCGACCCGATCGTTCGAGTTTCTCGTGTCATGGCCCGGCGATCCCGGTCCGGCGGATCGAAACGATGTCGCGACCGGCGCTCCTGACCTCCTGTGACCGAAGTCCGCGAACCGATCCGGGTGTCCGCTTCGTTTGGCGCGGGGAGGGTCGACGCACGCAACTTCGAGCTCAGTTGGCGAGGAGGAACGACGAGGCGGCGGACGAAGCGGGCCACGCAGATGGAAGTGAACTTCGGCTACAGGGCACTACGGTCTTCGGCGCTGCGTCCGACCATCGCGGTTGGCGATGGCGGGAAGCTCGCCGAAGTCGTCGCTTGTGGCGCCTGCGCGCGCCGCACCGTCGCCCGCCGCCCG
The DNA here is from genome assembly GCA_031409275.1 of Planctomycetota bacterium. Taxonomy (GTDB): domain Bacteria; phylum Planctomycetota; class B15-G4; order B15-G4; family SIAN01; genus SIAN01. The sequence goes on along the minus strand of JANNXA010000007.1, from coordinate 9,278 downwards.
GCGCCGCTGCGACTTGTCACGTTTCGGCGATCCGCGGGCAGCGCGCTCCTGGCCTGACACCAACGGCCGCGGCGCGAATCGCGAGGTGCCGCTGCGTCCCCGCTCGGGGTGGCAGCGATGAACTCCCTTGAAGCGGTTCGCGACCGGTCACGCGGTCGAGTCGGCGTCGCGCCGGCGCTTTCGAAGGAGCCCTGCATGTTCGCGTCATGTCTTTCGTTGTTTGCACTGCTGGTCGCGCCCCAAGGCGGCGTTCCGCAATGGGAGCAGAAGACCGTCACGATCGACGACTCGCAGCAGTTCCAGACCTGGGAGGGGTTCGGCGCGGCGTCGGCCTACGTCGAGCTCCTGCCCGACAGCCTGCTCGGCAACGACCCCGACGTCGTGCGCGACCTGGCCCATCTGCAGACCGGCTCACGGCGGCTGCGCCTGCGCGTGCCTTACGAGATGGAACCGAGCAACGACGACAACTCGCCTTCGAACATCAACTACGGCGGGCTCGACTTCACGAGCTGGTACCCCGCGCAGCGCACCGCCTACCTCGCGGCGAAGGAGCGCGGCATCGATTTCGTCTGGGCGTCGTGCGGCTCGCCGCCGGCCTGGATGAAGAAGAATGCCCCATCGGGTGGGACGCTCATCAAGGGCGGCGAGCTCGACCCGACCAAGTACGACGAGTTCGCCGAGTTCCTCGCCGCCTACGTCGAGGGATTGGCGCACCCTCACAGCAGCGGCATCTCCGACGCCATCGTGATCGATGCCCTCTCGATCCTGAATGAGCCCGACTACGCCACCGTCAAGTACGAGTCGACGCCGACCAGCAAGGAGGAGTACGCCAAGCTGGTCCGCATCGTCGGCCAGAAGTTCGCGAGCCTCGGCCTGACGACGCAGATCCTCGGGCCCGAGTGCTCGACCGTGATCAAGTCCACCGAGTACTTGCAGGCGATCGCGGACAACAGCCACCCGACACCGGCCATCGACTACCTCGACGGTGTGACCACCCATCAGTACGGCCAGTCGGCGGCGTCAGGGGCAGTGCAGTGGGCGGCGCTCGACGCGAAGTCGACGCTCTTCGGAAAGTCGTTCGGCCAGACCGAAGTGTCGTATCTCGGCGGCACGAACGACGGGATCCTCGCTGGACTGGGTGACGTCAACGGGCTTGGCGTCTCCGATTGGATCCTCACCGCCACCAACCAGAGCAGTTGCAAGCATTGGTCCTTCTTCGGCTACTGGTGGAACCCGACTTCCCCGACCGATCCGGCGAGCACGGGCGAGGGGCTCGTTCGCATCGATCGCGGCTCGATGACCTACGTCGTTCCCAAGCGCTTGCGCGTCTTCCAGCACTACGCCGCGCACATCCAGCCCGGTGCCGTGCGCATCTCCGGGGTGGGGCCGAGGCAGATCGGCGTCTCGGCGTGGCTGCGTCCGGTCGGTGGCCGCAAGGAGTACGCGATCGTCCTTTCCAACAAGGAGTCGGCGAGCTACCTCGTTTCGCTCTCGCTGCCGGCCGCGCCGAGCGGGACCGTGACGACGTACGCGACGTCGGCGACGCTCGACCACGCAGCCGGCGTCCTCTATCCGACGACGGCGACCTTCAACGTGGAGCTGCCGAAGGAGTCGATCAAGACGCTGATCGTGCCGATGGGAGTGCCGGGTACGGCGGGTGTCGAGGTGCAGATGACGCCGGCGGTGATGACCGGCGGCACGTTCGGTCTCAAGCTGCGCTACCACGCCGGCACGACGCCGCCGGTGGTCCGCGTGGTTCTTGCGCGCCTCGCTCCCGATGGGCAGCTCTGGTACCACTTGGGTGCGACGGGGTTGTGGACCACGACGCCGGGATACCACAACGGCTACCTGCCGCTGACCAACTCGACCGAGACGATCTTCACCAACGAGCCGGCATCGTTCTTCGGTGAAGGGCGCAGCTCGATCTACGCGGCGCTGTACGACGCCGCGACGAATCTGCCCGTCGGCGACCCGAGCTGGATGGATGTGATCGCCGACCTCTGATCGGGTGCGACGCTTCGCATCTCTCCTTCCGAAGCGATGCGGTGCGTCCACCGTCGACGTGATGCAAGCGGCTCGACGACCCTGCCGGTCGTCGGGCCGCGTCTCGTTCGAGCGCGCGCAAGTTCGGGGCGTCGATCGGCAGAGCGTCGGCAGCGCGACCGGCTCAGCGGCCGGCTCAGCGACCGGTGAACCAGCCCACGAAGCGCTGCCAACCGCTGCGTGATCCGTAGGCGAAGACCGGTTCCGTTCCGGCGCGCGCCAACGGAGTCGTCCGGCCGAAGCAGCCAAGCGGCATGCCGTCGCCCGTTTGCGCGTCACGTAGATCGCGGATGAACCAGCCTTGCTCGAGTCGCGCGGCGAAGTCGCGCAGCACCGGATCGCTCGCCGCGAGCAGCGCCTCGCGCGGGAGGTCGATCGACTGGCTTGCCACTTTCGCCACCGCCGCTCGGTTCGCCAACCTGCGACGGTGCACGTAGTCCTCCACGAAGCTCGCGAGGTCGCGACTCTGGTACAGCAGCGCCGGCGCGTCATGGCAGACGAACCAGATCGAACCGAGCGTCTGCTGGCCGGGCGCCAGCTCGAGGATCCAGGAGTTGCCCGCGCCGTCTTTCGCCGGCGTGACGACCCAACCGAACAGCTCCGGGATCGGCGAGCGGCCGACGCTCGCCAGATCGATCGACTCGAGCCGCTCGACTCCCGCCGTCACGGCGAGCGTTTCGCGCAGCTCCGACGGCAGCGCGAAGCCGACTCGCGCTCGATCTCGGCCACGCGCTGCGGTGACGCCGGTGACAGCAGACGTACCGTCTCCTGCTCGCCGTCGGCATCGACGATTCGCTGCTGGTCGACCCGCTGCAGAGCCTCGAGTGTCGTCATTCGCTCCCATTCGAAACCTTGCCGCGATGAACTGAAGTGCGCGCAACGCGTTGCGCGCCCACGCCGCAGGGGCGACTGCCAGCTGCTCCTCCCGCACCGTGGGCCTCCGCCGCGATTCGAATCACCGCTCGCAACGAAGTAGGCTCGCCCTTCGCAGCTTCGGCCCGTTGCGATCCGGAACGTGGGGGGACTGTTCATGCGCCTGCTTCGAATCCCGACGGTTTACGTCGTCGCCGCGCTCGCGCTGCTCGTGTCTGCCAACGGCGCGAACGCCCAATCACGCGCGGCGCCGCGGCCCTGGGCGCACGAAGCGGGCAGCGATCTGCCGCTGGATCCGCGCGTGCGCTTCGGCGCGGTGCCGGCGGGGCTGCGCTACGCATGGGTGCATCAGCCGCTGCCGGACGACTCCAAGGTCTACCTGCGGCTGCACGTCGCGGTCGGGAGCCTGGTCGAGAGCGAAGCGGAGCTCGGGATGGCGCACTTCCTCGAGCACATGGCGTTCAACGGCACGCGCAACTTCAAGGCGGGCACGCTGATCGACTGGTTCCAGCACCACGGCGTGCGTTTCGGCCACGACCAGAATGCGTCGACCAGCACCGACGAGACGATCTACGAACTCGACCTCCCCGATGCCGACCCCGAGCGGTTGGCGAAGTCGCTCGCGTGGCTGCGCGACGTCGCGGATGGGCTGCTCCTCGAAGAGAAGGAGGTGGCGGCCGAGAAGGGGATCATCGACGCGGAGGAGCGCGAGCGCGCTGGCGCGGGGCTGCGGCTGCTCGCGCAGCTCGATCAGCGGATGATCGACGGGACGCTGACCGCCAGACGCTGGCCGATCGGCAAGAAGTCGATCCGCGACAAGTTCAACTCGGCGGCGTGCAAGGCGTTCTACAAGAAGTGGTATCGGCCCGAGTTCATGACGCTTGTCGTGGTCGGCAACCTGCCCGACGTCGATGTCGGCAAGCTCGTGACGGACGCCTTCGCGACCCTCCCGATCGCGAAGGAGCCGCTTCCGGTGCAGCCTTCGCCGGGCACGCCGAAGGTCTCGGCGCGCGCGTTCTGCGCCTTCGACAAGGAGCAGGAGGACTTCACGCTGCTGATCGGCAAGGTGCGCGCGAAGGTCGAGGTGGCCGACACCGTCGCGAAGCGAGTGGCACGCCTCCAGCGCAACGCGGCGCTCGCGCTCGTCAGCACTCGCATCGCCAAGCTCGGCCAGCTACCGAACAGCCCGGTCCAAGGTGCGTCGTTCGGCGACTGGAACTACCAGGACCTCCTCGAGGGGCCGGCGCTGACCGTGAGATGCGCGCCGGAGCGGTGGAAGGAGGCGCTGCTGCTGGCGGGGCGCGAGCTGCGCCGCACGCTCGATGGCGAGTTCACGCGCGAGGAGGTGCGCGCGACGTACGGCGGCCTGAACGAATATTGCATCCTCGAACCGACGGCCGGGCGCCTCCCGATGGATGAGTACCTCGGCGAGTTGCTCGCCGCGGCACGTGGCGCGCACGTCCCGGTCGACGAAGTGGTCGAGCGCCGACTGATGAAGGCCGTGCTGCCGGACCTGACCGCTGAAAAGCTGCACGAAACCGTCGTTTCGGCTTGGAATACGGGTGAGCTCTATGTCGTCGCCCGCGGCGGTCACGACCTCGGAAAGGACGCGGCGGCGCAGCTGAACGCCGCGTGGGAGGAGAGCCAGAAACCGGTTGCGGCCGGCACCAATCCCGCCGATTCGGGGAAGACGGCGCCGGTGACGAAGGAGGAGGCGGAATCGGACGCGGACGGCCCGGTCGACTTCTTCTACAAGGCGAAAGGAGCGACCGGGAAGCTGGCTCGCCAGGAGACCGACGACGCGCTGAACGTGCTGCGGCTCGAGTTCGAGAACGGCGTGCGCGTGGCGTTCCGCCCGACGGTCCAGGAGAACCGCGGCGCGGCGATCTACGTCCGCGTCGGCGACGGCTTCCTCGCGCTCGATCCGTCCGAGGCCGATATCGGCTGGGCCGCCGACCGCGTCTTCCTCGCTTCAGGGCTCGGCGAGCACACGCTCACGCAGTTGCAGAAGTCGCTGTCGGGCAGGCAGCTCACGTTCGGCTTCGACGTGACGTTCGACGGCTGCGTCTTCTCCGGCAGCTCGGCTCCCGACGACTTCCAGCGCCTCTGCGAGGTGATCTGCGCCTACATCACGGACCCGGGTTGGCGGCCGGAAGCATTCGACGAGTTCAATCAGGGCTTGCCGCAGCTGTACGAAGCGATGGCGCACGGCTTCACCGGGCCGCTCTCCCAGTTCGAGTTCGAGCTGCATGGAAAGGACCCGCGCTTCGCGACGCCCGATCGCGAGCTCGTGGAGAGCTTCCTGCTCGACACGCTGAAGGAGTTCCTGCAGCCGCAGCTCGACGAAGGGCGCATTGAGGTCGCGGTGGTCACCGGAATGGATCCGACCGCGGTTGCCAGCATCGTCGCGCGCACTTTCGGGATGCTGCCCAAGCGCGGCGACGCGGAGGAGCATGCCGAGCGGCTCCAATCGCCGCCGATCCAGAGCGGCCTCAAGTTCCGACGCGAGATCGAGACGGCCGAGAAGAAGGCGCACGTGGCCGTCGTCTGGCCGACCGGCGACGGCATCGATCCGGCGCGCCGCCACGAGCTCGAGTTCCTCGCCGCCGCGCTCGACAACCGCATCCGGGTCGAGATCCGCGAGAAGAAGGGCGCCGCCTACTCGCCGCGCGCGCGCGACGATCTGAGCCTGCTGTTTCCTGGAGTCGGCGCGATTCGCGCCGACGTGGAATGCGACCCGTCGAAGGCCGACGAGGTCCTGAACGCGTGCCTCTCGATCGGCGATGCGCTGGCGAAGAACGGCGTGAAGCAGGAGGAGTTCGAGCAGGCGCGCACCCTCGCGCTGCAGCAGATCGATCAGGCGATCAAGCAGGACGGCTACTGGCTGGTGCAGCTCGCGCGGGCGACGACAAACCCGCAGGCGCTCGCCGAGCTAGTCGACGCCAAGGCGAGCTTGAAGGCGATCACGCTCGAGTCGGTGAATGCGCTCGCGAAGCAGCACTTCGCGCGCGCCAAAGCCTCGACGGCGATCGTGACGCCGAAGAAGCCCGAGAAGAAGAAGTGACGCCCCGGCGCCGCGCCGCAGCGACCGTCATTTCGCGCCGCGTGCGAGCAGCCAAGGGGCGATCCGGGCGGTGAGCGCGTCGCCGACCGCCTGGTTCAAGCGCGCGCTCGGGTGGGTCTGATCGAGGAAGAGCTCCTCGACGGGAAGCGTGCGCGCGAGCTGGAGCACGACCGCGATGCCGTCGACCGCACCGACGGCGTCGGTCGGAGCGAGGCGCAACGTCCCGCCGAAGTCGTACTGACGCTTCTGGTACTCGTTGATCACCCGCTTCGCCCCCTCGGTGGGGAGGTTGAAGCGAGCGCCGCCGATCAGCACGAGCAGCTCCGCCCCGAGCGATCGCGCGGTGCTCCGGCAGTTCTCGAGCACGCTGCTGAACTCGTCGGGAGTCAACCGCGGACGCAGTTCCGCTGGCGCCTTCTCGGTGGCGCGCAGCGACCAGAGCAGTCGCGCCACCGCGCTGTGGGCGAGCCACTCGGGCGGTCGGCGGGCGAGGAGCCGTCGGTGGCTGTCGAAGTCGCTCCACCCATCCCAGCTCACCGCCTCGTTCCAGCCGAAGTTGAGCACGACGAGGTCGGGCTCGAGCTCCGCGCCGCGCGTCTCGAGGAAGCGCCAACCCTGGAAGAGGCTGTAGCCCGGCACGCCCGCGTTGATGCACTCGATCGGCGTGGAGTGGAACTGCGCGCGCAGCCGCTCCTCGACCGCCTGCACGTAGCTCTCTTCCGGACGCAGCAGGTAGCCGAACGTGCAAGAGTCGCCGACGAAGAGGATGCGCACCTCGTGCGGCGCCTTGCGGGCGGGGATCTCGTGGTCTTCGCGCAACCCCTGCGAGTTCGAGATCAGTCCGTAGAACGGGCGCCGATCCTCTTCGAGCCGCACGTTCGGCGCGAGGCGCCAGAAGAGCTCCGGGTCGCTCTCGACAAGGTCCATGAACTGCTGGCGCGGATCGTTCGCGAGGACCGTCCCGAGTTGCGCGAGGCGGACCGGAGCCTGCTCGGGATGGAACACGCGCAAGCCGACCTCGACCGCGATCGTCGAGATCAGCAGCGAGCCCAAGCCAAGCGCGACGCGCAGCTTCCAGCGGGCGGCGCCGCCCATCGTGTGGCTCGAATCGTGAATGGCGCCCTCCAGCACGCAGGATCGCCGCGCGTTACGGCGAGCCCTGCTTGTACCAGCCGCGGTACCGCACCTTCCGGAGCGGGACGTCGGGATGGTCGGCGGTCAACACGAGGTCGCCTTGGAAGTAGCTCGTCTTGCCGAGCGTTCCGGGCGCCGTCACCTTGACGACGTACTTCATCCCCCTCTCGACTTCGATCACTTCGCAGACGAATCCCGTGGAGGTCGGACGGCAATTGCTGAGTGCGGCGCTGCGCAGCAGGTAGGGAACGCTCGCGTCGCCATTCTCGACCGTCAGCTCGATCGTCTTCGCGGTGCCGGCCGTCATCACTTCGAAATCGAGCAGTTCCCCGTGGTCAGGTTTGTTGTCGATGAAGACGACGTTCGACTCGACGGCGTAGTGGACCTGAAGCTGGATCTCTTTCACGCGCGCGTGGTCGAGCACCAGGTCGACGTGGCTGATCACGTCGCCGATAGGGGTGGTGGGCGCCAGCTCCGCGTCGATTCGCCAGGTCGGTGGCACGCCCGGATCGGTCGCCACGCGAGTCGCGGTCACCGTCACGAACTCAGGGCTCGGCGAGGTCGCGCCGGTGATCGGGAAGTCGCCGAGCGTGTCGGACCAGATCACCGCCGATCGCTTGGCGCGCGTGCCCTTGTGCACGACCCCGAAATCGATCGTCGTCGGCTCGATCGTGAAGGGCGAGATCATCGTGGCGTTCAGTTCGAGGTTCATCACCCGGCGGTTCGGATCGTTGCTGTAGATGCGGATCGCCTTGCTGATCGCCGCGTCCTTGCCGGGCGTCGTGGCGATGGCGGTTCGCATCTTGACCTCGAGCAGCGCCTCCTCGCCCGGCGACAGCACGCCGAGCTGCGTCGCGTCGCGCAGCTCCGCTTCGATCCAGGTCTTTCCATCGATGGTGAAGCTGGACGCCGTGCATTGGCACGAGTTGGTGATCTTCTGGATGGTGAGGTCCGACTGGCCGTGGTTGTAGATGGTGAACTTCGTGTTCAGCAGCTCGCCGCGGAAGATCGTGCCGAACTCGGTGGCGTAACGGTCGGCCTCGATGCGTGGCGCCGATGAAGTGTCGACCGGAGCCGCCTGGAGGCGCGGGTGCGTGCGCGCCGGCGACGACGCAGCGAGTGGCGCCAGGAAGCTGGCGACCAGGAGGCAGAGGGCGCGCATGGACGGGAACTCCGGAGGGCTCGCGGGGCCGGTGCATTCAATCACGCCCGGTTCGACGAGCAACCATGGCGGCGGGTTCGCCGTGCTCGCCCGCCCGAGGCGCGCGGCCAGGAGCGCGCGCGTGCGCGGGTCGACCTCGGCTGCGGACGAGAAACCACTGCCGACGCGTTGCCTTGGTTCCCGGCCGCCGGCCGCGGCGACCGGATGGCGCGAGGTTCCGTCGTGCCGTGCGGTTGGGCATTGCCCAAATGTGCGGTAGAGCATTAGAACGCGCCACCGCAATTCACCGCGAAACCGTGCCTCCCCGATGACTTTTCGGTCATCGAACGATCGGCCACACCGCGAGCATCGCGCGACCCGGGATGATCCTCATGAGTAGCGCCAAGTCCTCCCCGCGCCCCGGTCTCTTCACGCTCGCCGTGGTGTCGGGCGCGCTGCTCGGCGGTGCATCGGCGGCGCAAGCGCAAGTCCAGGTGAACGCTGGCGCCGACTTCGCGACTTCGAGCGGGACACCCGTCGCGATGCAGGGCGTCGTCAACAACGTGTCGCCGCTCGACTTCTGGACGGCCGACGGGGACGGTGCTGCCGAGGACAAGCTGATCAAGTCCTCGAGCGTGAGCGGGCGCACCGACGTCGGGCCGCTGAAGAGCCCGAGCGGTCAGGTCTACGGATGGCCGAGCGACTACGAACGCATCGGCGGCGTCGTCTATGGCATCGAGACGTTCCACAAGTTCGTCTACACGCTGAACGCCGATACCGGAGTCTGCACGCCGCTCGCGAACAACACCGGTTACACGCGCGTGTTCGGCCTGGCCTACGACGCCCCGCATGACAAGCTCTACGCGGTCGACCAGAAGACGCGGGGTCCTCAGACTTTCGTGTGGGTTGCCTGAGCGCCGTGTGAGCCCGTCCGGCCTATCGTCGAGCGCATGCACGACCGCGATCTCTACGCGACGATCCTGGGGATTCGCGCCCCCTGGCAGGTCTCCGACGTGTGCCTGA
>JANNXA010000006.1:0-21076 GCA_031409275.1 Planctomycetota bacterium | reverse complement strand
CGCCGGTCCGCCAGGACTCTTGGGCCTCGTGGTCTTGACCGACATCAGCGGGGCCTCGCTCTTCGAGCCGCTGCTGGTGGCCCCCTTCGATGCCAACGGTGAACTCCAGCTCTGTGCCGACGTCGACGCGAGCGTCAGCGGTCTCGACTTCACGCTGCGCGGCTACTCCCAGAACCGCGCCGGCCGCGGCCCCTTGATGGACTCGATCGACGTCACCGTCGCGGTGCAGTGAGCACGCCCCGATCCCACCACCCAGCCACCTCACCACCCCATCGATAGGAGCAGGAGATGTCCACCACGGCAGCCCCCTTCGCCTCGCCCTCCACCGCCCCTCGCGGCCGCGCCCTCCACGCCTCCATGCTCTCCGCCTTCGACTACACCCCCGTGCTCGACACCGCCGTCCAGCACTACGGCCTCGCTCGCGCCGACGCCGCCTCGCGCTTCGATGGCCTGCTGCAGTGGCTCTCCGCCATCCCGTTCGCGCGTCCCGGCCAGCCGATCCAGCAGGTCGAGTCGATCGACAAGCTCTGGCACGCCTTCGTCCTCAACACGAAGCTCTACCGCGCCTTCTGCAGCCGCTTCTTCGGCCGTTTCATCGACCACGACCCGCTCGATCGCCACTTCGCTGAGCTTTCGAAGAAGCAATACGCCCGCTTCACGCTCGCCACGCTGAGCGAGGAGTTCGGCGCCGATCTCCACCCCGCGTTCCGCGACCTCACCCAGCGCGTCGGCTGCTGTTTCGGCCAGTGCGACGATGGGGGCGACGGGAGGTAGCGGACGCGACGACACATTCATCGGAAGAGTCTGCGGATCGGACGGCGGGCCGAACTTCGACCGCGAGCTACCATCCGCCCCTCATGCGGATCGCGCTCGATGGAAGCATGCTGGAGACCGACCGGCCGACGGGCGTCGAGCGGGCGCAGCTCGAGCTGATCCGCGCCCTCGGAGTGAATGGCGGCGGGCACGACTACCTGCTGATCGCGCGCCGGCCCCTCGACCTTGGTTTTCCGGTGCCAGCGAACTTCCGCGTGGTCGATCTCGGCTGCGCGCGACCGGGCCCGTTCTGGCGCGAGCGGCTCCTTGCTCCATGCCTCGCGCGTGAACGGGTCGAAGTGCTCCATTCACCGGTGCTGGCGCTGCCGATCAATGGCCGCGGCGCTGGCTTCGCGACAATTGCCACGGTGCACGAAGTGCCGTGGCGCGAGCCGCGCGTCGGTGCGCGCGATTTGCAGATCGCGCGACGGCTGCGATTGGCATTCGCGGCGCGCCGCGCGCGGTGGCTCATTGCGGTGTCGGACCACACGCGCGGCCACGTCGTCGCACTCCATCCACGTGCGGCGTCGCGCACCGTCGTGGTGCATCACGGAGTCGACTCGCGCTTTCGCGAGGCGCAGCGCCCCGACCACGCGGTCCGCTCGCTCGTTCCCGACGCGCCGTTCCTCCTCTTCGTCGGCGCGGCGCGCGCGCGCAAGAACCTTGCGGGGTTGCTTGCGGCGTACGCGACGGTGGCTCCAGCGCTACGCGAGCACCATCCACTGGTGCTGGCGGGACTCGACGCCGATGCGGCCATGCCGTGGCGCGAGCAGGCGCAGCGACTCGGCCTCGCGCCTCACGTCCACTTTCCAGGGTGGATCGACGAAGCGAACCTGCCTGACCTCTATCGAGCGGCGCACGCGTTCCTCTTCCCGTCGCACTTTGAGGGGTTCGGTTTGCCGGCGCTCGAGGCGATGGCGTGCGGCGTTCCGGTCGTGTCGTCGAGCGGGGGCGCGCTGCCGGAAGTGGTGGGCGACGCGGCGTTGCTGGTGGCGCCGACCGAGGTCACGGCGTGGGGCGCGGCGATCACGCGCATCGTGAGCGATGCAACGCTGCGGACGCAGCTGCGGGAACGTGGGCTCGCGCGCGCGGCGCAGTTCCGCTGGTCACGCGCGGCGTCGCAAGTGGTGGCGCTCTACGAGGCGTGCCGATGATCGTGGTCGACGCCTCCGGGATGCCTGACTTCGCCAGCGGCGCGCGCACACGGCTGCGAGGGTGGCTCGGCGAGTGGCGCGCGGTCGACGAGGCGCCACCGCTCGGTGTGCGAATCGCCCGCGGCAGCAAGCTGCTCGATGGGCTGGCGGTGGGTGGTGTCGAGATCGAAGAGGTGGCACCGGCGGGCGGGCCGTGGCGCCGCTCCTTGCAGCGCCTTCGCGGCGGCGGCGCTGCGACGGGTCTCGCGGCACGCGCGCGTTTGTGGCATTCGGAGACGGTGCCGCCGTGCGGCCCGTCCGGCGTACCGGCGCTGGTGACCGTCCACGACGCGCGCTGGGCCGAGCCGCGCACCGCCACGAACGCCTCGCTGCTGCGTTGGCTGCCGCGCTACGTCGCCGCGCGCCACTGGATCCCGCGCCAGGCGCGCCACTGGGCGGGGGTCGTGACGGTGTCGCCGCCGGCGGCAACGCGACTGGCGCAAGTGCTGGAGTTGCCGCCCGATCGCGTCCTTTGCATCGCGAACGCCAACGTCGCGACTCCGACGCCGCTCGATCCCGCCTCCGCTGGTGAGTGGCTGCAGCGCCACGCGCTGCAGAGCGGCCGCTTTTTCGTGGCGGTGGGCCACCTCGAACCGCGGAAGGGAATCGAGCTGGCGCTCGAAGCGATGGCCGAGCTGAAGGCCGCCGGTGGGCCCGCTTCGTCGTTGCCGCTGGTGATCGTCGGCGGTGGCGACCTGGCGACGTGGCAGGCGCGCGCCGCCGCGCTGCGCATCGCCGATCAGGTTCGATTCGTCGGTCGCGCCAGCGAAGGCGAGCTCGCGACGTTGCTGCAACACGCGGTCGCGATGCTCTTCCCGACGCGTTACGAAGGGTTCGGCTTGCCGATCTACGAGGCGATGGCCATGGGCCTTCCGGTGATCGTGCGACCGCTGCCGCCGTTCGCGGTGCTGCCGTCCATCGACGCCGCCGCCGCCGCGAAGGCCACCGTGGCGGCGCTGGTCCGGCCAGCGGTCGAGCCGCGGGCGTGGGCCGCGGCGATGGCGACGCTCGCCGCGACGACGCAAGCGCCGGCGCAACGGGTGCCGTTGGTGGTGCCCGATCCGTGGACGTGGCGCGACGCCGCCGATGCGCTGGCCGGGTTGTGGCGCCGCGAACTCGCGCGTCGCTGAGAGCGGCAGAGCGCGTTCGCGGCGACTCCCTACAATCGCGCGCCCGTCGTGAGAGAGGCCGTACTGCGCATGCTCGACTCCGCTGACACCCTGGTGCGATTGCTGCACGCGCGCCTTCCGCCGGCGGCGACGTTGCGCCTCGCGTTGCGCCTGTTGGCGGCGCGGCGCCGCGAAGTCGCGATGCCGCCGGTGCCGCTCGCGTCGCGCGCCCATCTCGACTTGCAGGACGCGGAGGCGGCCGCCGACCTGGCGCGCTGCGAACAGGAGCCGCGCGGCGCGGAGTGGCTTGCCGAAGTGGTGGCGGAACTTGCGTCGCTCGAACTCGCTGCCGAGCGGCTCGACGAGGGCGCCTACGCGGCGCTGCAGCGCAGCGTCGCCGATCAACTGCGCGGCAGTGCCGAGGACGCCGAACTCGAAGCGCAGTGGCGCCGCCAGATTCCGGCGAGCGATCGCGGCGAGGAGGCGAAGCCCGCGGCACCGGACCACGTCGCACCGCGGGTCGAGCTCGAGGTGCGCCACGCCACGCGCTTGCAGTTCGCTGCCGAGCGAAACGGCGTGCCGCTGGTCGAATCGGTTGCGATCACCAACCGCGGCGCGCAGGCGCTCGAAGGGCTCGAGTTGCGCCTGCAGGTCGGCCCCGACTTCGGCCCGCCCGCTCGATTCGCGCTGCCGCGTCTCGAGCCCGGCGCGACGTACACGCTGAACGCGCCCGACGTCGCGCTCGATCGCCCGCGCCTGGCGACGTTGCTGGAGCGGGCGAGCGGCGCGCTCCATGTCGAGTTGCGTCTCGGACTCGCGATCCTCGCACGGCAGCGACTCCCGCTCGAGATCCTGGCGTGGAACGAATGGACGCGCTCGCTGGCGGATGAACTGCTCGCCGCGTTCGTCCTGCCCAACGACCCCGCCGTCGCCGAGCTGCTGGCCGCGGCCCGCGACCGGCTGCGGGCGGCGACCGGCGATCCGTCGTTCCCCGGCTACCCGCGCGGCGGGCGCGAACGGGTCGATGCGGTCGTGCGCGCGCTGGCCGAGACGTTGCCCGCGCAGCAGCTCACCTACCACGCGCTGCCGGCGAGTTTCGAGAAGCAGGGGCAGAAGCTGCGACTGCCGCAGCAGCTCCTCGCCCATCGCATGGGCAACTGCATCGAGCTCTCGCTGCTGGTGGCGGCCATGCTCGAACAGGCAGGTCTTCATCCGCTGCTGATGCTAGTGGAGGGGCACGCGGTCGTCGGCGTGTGGCGCATCGCCGATCAATTTCCGTGCGTCACGATCGACCACCTCGCGACGGTGAAGAAGCTGGTCGAAGTGGGCGATCTGCTCTGGATCGATCCGACGGTGCTGGTCAGCGGCGGAGATTTCGATGCGGCGGTCGCCGCGGCGAACGCGCTGCTCGACGCGCCGGAGCGTTTCCAGAAGGTGGTCGACGTGAAGGCGGCGCGCGGTGCCGGCATCGTGCCGCTGCCGACGCCGGGCAGCGCCGTGCTCGCGCCCCACGACGCCTCCACCGCGGCGGAGGAGCGCGCGACGCCGGGCGTGACGCAAGCGGATGGCGCGTTGCCGCTCCACAAGCCGCTCACCGATCGCCTCACGCAATGGAAGCAGCAGCTCCTCGACCTGTCGCTGCGCAACCGGCTGATCCACTGGCGCGACAGCAAGCGCTGCGTCGTGCTCGAAGCGGGCTCGCTGGCCGCGATCGAGGACCATCTGGCAAACGGTGGCACGTTCGACTTCGCGCCGAAGAGCGTGCTTGCGGCCGCCGATCCGCGCGCCGCGGAGCTCTCCGCCGCGCGCGGCGCCACCGAAGTGATCGCCGCCGAGCAGCAAGATCTCCTCGCGCAAGGGGCGCTGCTCACCCGCCACCCGCTCGACGAGTTGCAGACGCGACTGCTGACGCTCTTTCGAGACGACCGCACCCACATCGAGGAGACCGGCTCCTCGACGCTCTTCTTGGCACTCGGGTTCCTCGAGTGGTTCGAGTCGCCCGCCAGCACGCAGCGTCGCCTCGCGCCGATCCTGTTGCTGCCGGTCACGTTGGAGCGGCGCGGTCTCGCCCGCCGCTTCACGCTCAAGCTGCGCGACGACGAGCCGCGCCTGAACGATGCGCTGCTCGAGAAGTTGAAGAGCGAGCTCGACATCGACCCCGAGCCGTTGCGCGCGCTGCCGCAGGATGACCACGGCGTCGACGTCGCGCAGTTGCTGGCGCGCTTCAAGCTGCTGGTCTCGCGCGTGCCGCGCTTCACCGTCGTGGAGGAGGCGCGGCTTGGCTTCTTCTCGTTCGCCAAGTACCTGTTGTGGCGCGACCTCGAGGAGAACTCCGAAGCGCTGCTCGAAAGCGAGCTGGTGCGCCATCTGGTGAAGCGGGTCGATGGCGGCGCGCTGCCCGATCCCGCGTTCGTCGATGCGCGTCGCCTCGACGAGGTGCTGCCGCCGACGAAGGCGCGGGTCGTGCTGGATTCCGATTCGAGCCAGCTCGTCGCCATCGAAGCGGCGGTGCGCGGCGCCACCTTCGTGCTGCAAGGTCCGCCTGGCACTGGCAAGTCGCAGACGATCGCCAACGTCATCGCCGGCTGCATCGCCGCCGGCAAACGGGTGCTGTTCGTGGCGGAGAAGCGTGCCGCGCTCGAAGTGGTGGCCAACCGTCTGCGGCGCGCCGGCCTCGCGAGCGCCTGCCTCGAACTCCATTCGCAGCGGGCGGCCAAGCACGAGGTGATCAGCGAGCTGGCGCGCACGCTGGACGAAGCGCCAGTGGTCCGACGCGAGGACGATCCGCTGCTGGCCGAGCGCGCCGAGAAGCTGATGCGCGAGCTCGACGAGTACGCGGCCGCGCTCCATCGGCGCGGGCCGTTGGGGATGAACCACTTCGAATGCCTCGGCCGCATGGTGCGCGAGCGCGACGCCGCGACGCTGCCGCCCTTGCCGCTGCGCGCGCCGCTGGAGGTGGATCGACGCGGCTACGAAGAGCGTCGGGCGGCGGTCGCCGAACTGGCCGCCGCGGCCGCCGTCGCGGCGATGAGCGGCCCGTTGGCGAGCCACCCGTTCGCGCAGTGCGGAGCGGTCGACCACACGCCGCTTCAGGCGCGCGAACGCGAGTCGCTGTTGCGGGAGTTCCTCGCGCAGCTCGAAGCGAGCAAGCGCGCGCTCGATGCCGCCGCGGCGGCGCTTGGCGTCGTCGTTCCGCCGGGGTTGCCGGCGGCGCGTGTCGCGCTGGCCACGCTGCGACTGCTGGCGGCGCCGCTGCCGGGCCGTGCCGCCGAGTGCGCGACTCGCAGCGACCTCGGCGAGGTGATCGCGCGGCTGCGGGCCCTGGCCGGTGAGCTTCTGGCCGACCGCGCCGAGCGGGAGCGGCTCGCTCCACGCTGGAGCGAGCGCCTCTTCGAGCTCGACGTTGCCGCACTCGCTCGCGACTTTGCGCAACACGGCGACGCGATCGCGCCGATGCGCTGGTTCAAGCTGCGCGGCGCCTGGTCGACGTTGACGCCCGCGTTGCGCGGCAAGGCGCCGACCGTCGAGGTCACGCGCGCCGACCTCGCGGGAGCGCTCGCCGTGGTCGCGCGCGCCCGACGATTCGCCGATGAAGCGGCGTTCCTCGAAGCGACGGTTGGGGCTGCGGCGCGCGGCGTCGCGACAGAGCCCGCGGCGCTGCAGCAGGTCGCCGACTTCCTCGATCGTTGGCGCGCGCTCGTGCCGCAGTGGAATGCGGCCGGGATCACGACGCCGCCGGCGATGCGCGCGTTGGGTTCGACGCCCGACGCGACGGCCACCGCCCTCGAGGGCGCGCTCACCCGCTTCGAATCGGCGCTGGCGGCGCTGGTGACGGCGATCGCGGTCGCGCCTTCGTGGAGCGCCGGGCTCGCGAGCGCCCGCGACGGCTTCAGCTTCGCGCGCTCGACCGCCGAGCTCTGGCTCGCGCGATTGCCCGAGCTGCGCGCCCACGCGCGCCTGGTGCGTGCCGAAGGGGCCGCGCGCGCGCTCGAACTCGCGCCAATCGTCGATGCGGTGCGCCGCGATGAACTTCCGCCTGCCAGCGCACCCGCCGCGTTCGAGCGCGCCTTCTTCACGACGGTGACGGAACATGCGATCGGCGCCGCACCCGCGCTGCGCGACTTCGACGGTTCGCGCCACCACGCACGCGCGCTGCAGTTCCGAGTCGAAGATGCGCGCTTGATCGCCGCGGGAGGGCGACGCGTGGTCGCCGAGTGGGGGGCTCGCCGGACGCTGCGCGCCGACGCCGGCTTCTCCGGATCGGAAGTGGAGGCGCTGCAGCGCGAGGCGAAGAAGAAGCGGCGCCAGAAGTCGGTGCGCTGGCTCCTCTCCGAGATCCCGACGCTGCTGGCGCAGCTCAAGCCGTGCCTGCTGATGAGCCCGCAGTCGATTGCGCAATACCTGCCGGTTTCGCGCGAGCTCTTCGACCTGGTGATCTTCGATGAGGCGTCGCAGATCCCGACGCACGACGCCATCGGCGCGTTGGCCCGCGGTCGCCACGTGGTCGTGGTCGGCGACGACAAGCAGCTGCCGCCCACCGCATTCTTCGAGCGGGCGCTGGCCGACGACGAGGAGGAAGAGGTCGCGGCGGATGCCCCCGATGGTGGGCTCGTGCGCGACCTCGAGAGCATCCTCGAAGAGGCGCAGGCGGCCGGGGTGCCGTCGCTGCCGCTGCGCTGGCACTACCGCAGTCGCGACGAGAGCCTCATCGCCTTCAGCAACCGCCACTACTACGGCAGCCGCCTTCACACCTTTCCAGCGGCTTTTGGCCGCGCGCAAGGACTCGGCGTCTCGTTGGTCGCCGTCGGCGGCACCTACGACAAGGCGGGACGGCGCACCAACGAAGCCGAAGCGCGGGCGATCGTCGAGTGGATCGTCGCCGCCCTGTCCGATCCGCAGCGTCGCGATCAATCGATCGGCGTGGTCACCTTCAACCAGCCACAGCAGCAGCTGATCGAGGACCTGCTCGACGCCGCGCTGCTCGAACGGCAGGAACTGCAGCCGTTCGCCGAAGGTGGCGCGCGCGGCGAGCCGCTCTTCATCA
The DNA here is from genome assembly GCA_031409275.1 of Planctomycetota bacterium. Taxonomy (GTDB): domain Bacteria; phylum Planctomycetota; class B15-G4; order B15-G4; family SIAN01; genus SIAN01. The sequence continues at coordinate 12,917 of JANNXA010000006.1, read as the reverse complement.
AGAACCTGGAGAACGTGCAGGGCGACGAGCGCGACACGATGCTCTTCTCGATCACCTACGGGAAGGACGCGCAGGGGCGCTTGTCGATGAACTTCGGCCCGCTGAACAAGCGCGGCGGCGAGCGGCGGCTGAACGTCGCCATCACGCGCGCGCGGGAGCGGCTGGTGGTCTTCTCTTCGCTGCGCGCCGACGAGATCGACCTCTCGCGCAGCGCTGCGCCAGGCGTGCGCCATCTGCGCGACTACCTCGACTACGCGCAGCGCGGAGCGATCGCGCTGGCGGCGGCGGTTGTCGTCGACGCGGAGTCCGCCTGCGAGTCGGAGCTCGAGCGCGACGTGGCGCGCGCGCTGGAGGAGCGCGGCCATCACGTCGACTTGCAGGTGGGCTGTTCGGGCTACCGCATCGACCTCGCGATCCGCGATCCGCAGCGGCCGGGCTCGCATTGGCTTGGCATCGAATGCGACGGCGCCGCCTACCACTCCGGTGCGACCGCGCGCGATCGCGACCGCTTGCGCCAGTCGGTGCTGGAGGGGCTGGGTTGGCGCATCCATCGCATCTGGTCCTCCGACTGGAGCGAGCGGCGCGTGCAGGAGATCGAGCGCGTCGAGGCTGCGCTGCGCGAGGCGCGTGAATCGGTCGAGAAGGCGGAGCACGAGGCGGAGTCGGCGAAGGCGGCGCAGGAGCGCGCGGCGAGCGCATCGGCGTCGCCCACGACGAGGGCAAGCGTGGTCGCGTCGGCACCGCTCCCCGCGCCGCCGGTGGTGGAGCCCGCGTCGACGGTGTCCGCTGCTGCTGCGGGCGTGCCGGCGGGCGCCGAGCCGCCGCTCTACCGCTCGTTCGAAGTTGTCGTCGCGGGCACGCGCGCCGACCTCGACGATCCGGGCGCGGCGCTACGTCTGGAGGAGTTGCTGCTGCGGATCGTCGATGCCGAAGCGCCACTCCACGAGAAGCCGTTGCTGCAGCGAGCCGCTCGCTGCCTCGGCATCAGCCGGATGAGCGGCGCCATCGAGGAGCAGCTCGAGGCGCGCCTCGCCGCGTTGGCGACCGCGGGTCGGCTGCAGCGGCGCGGCGAGTTCGTCTGGTCCGCCGCGATCGATCCGCAGGCGTGGACGCTCGTGCGCCGGGCCGCGCCAGAAGAGGCGCCCCGTCCTGCCGAGCAGATCGCGCCCGAGGAGCGTGCCAACGCGCTGCTCCACGTTCTGGCCGCCGGCGGTGGCGGCGCGGCCGACGACGTGGCTGCCGCAGCGGCGCGCCTGCTGGGCTTCAGGTCGGTCCAGTCGAAGACGCGCGCGCTACTTCGCGCGACGCTGGTCGACCTCGCCGCCGCGGGGCGCTGCGAGCTGACGGAGGATGTCGTGCGACCCGCGCCGCGATGACACGACAGAACCGCTTTCGGCTTTCGCTCGGCCTGCTGGTCGTGGTGGCGATCGCTGCGTTGCCTGGCCGCTTCCTGTTCGAGCCGACGCTGCTGGACAGCTACCCGATCCGCGCAAAGACACGACTGCTCTCCACCGCCGAGCTCTTCCTGCCGTCGCAGTCGGAAGTGATCAACTCCTTCTGGCGCCCGCTGTTTCACCTGCTGCATTCGGGCGTCGATCGGCTCGCCGGCGGAAACGACGTGGGGCTGCGAGCGTTGGCGCTGGCAGCCTTCGCCTTCGCGGCATTCGCGCTGGCCCGCTTCGGGCGCTCGATTGCGCTCCCGCGTCGCACCGTTGCGGGTGGGGTGCTGCTCTTCTTGTTGGCGCCGCCCAATGTCACCACCGCGGCGTGGCCCGTCGCCGCCTCGTGGTCACTCGGCGTTGGATTCACGTTGCTGGCAGCCACGGAGTTCATCCGCTCTTCGCGCGCGGGGGGGGGGGGCTTCGCGTGGCGCGGATTGGTTTGGATGGTGATGGGCCTGGCCAGCAGCGAGGCTCCATGGCCGCTCGCGCTCTTGCCGCCGTTGCTCTGCTTGGTGCCGCCGAGCCTTGCCGTGCGTCGCCGACATGCGCTCCTCCTGCTGCTGCCGGTCGCGCTGCTGGTTTTCATCCATCTGCACTGGCTCGAAGTCGGCGGAGTTGCGGCTGACCGTTCCGAGCGACTCTCGCTGCGATCCCTGTGGGCATGTGTGCGCAACGTGGTCCCTCACTACCTCGAGGGTGGCCTCGGTGGTGATCTGCTGACCGGCGCGCCGTGGATCTCGTGGATCGCGTGGCTCCTCATCGCGCTGGGAGCGTGGCGGACGCGGCAGTGTCGATTCCTCGCTTTGCTGACGGTCGCCACCTGCTTTCCGTTCGCCGTTGTCGGCCACACGGATCGCTACGCGCTGCTCGCCCACGCGCTTTCGGCGTTGCTCTTCGCGGCGGCCGTGCCCGAGGGGCTCTTGCGGCTGGCGTGCCGATCGGGTCGCCCGAGTCGCAGGGTCGTCGTGGTGGCCCGCGCCGGCAGCGTCATCGCTCTCGCGGCGATTCTCTTCACGCAGGCCGAGTCGCGTCTCGACGCGTTGGCGAGCGCCAATCGAGAAGCACGCCAGGTCGCGGAGGGCGTGCGTGCCGCGGCTCCCTCCCTGAAGGACCTCGATCGCATCCGCTACATCAACGCACCGGCATACCTGCACGACGTCGTGCTTTCGCTGCAGCCCGCGCTCACCCGTGCCATGCTCGTTCCGCCGCCAAACGACGCGGCCCTATGCACGGCCACCGGCTACTTCTCGATGGTGCCGTTGGAGGAGGTGCCGGGCGCCGCGCGCGTTCCGTTCGAGTGGGACGGAGAGCGGTTCATCGCCCGCGCGACGGACGCGCCGCTCGGTCTTCGTCGTCCCTTGCCGCCGGTGTTCCTCGCCGGCGGAGTGGAGGTCGTGTCGCGGCCGCTCGATGGTGACGTGTTCGCGGACCTCGCGTTCGAGGAGGCTCTCCTTGAACGCGTGCGGCAACTCGTCGATCCGCAGGAGCATGTGCTCGTGGAACAACGAGTCGAGGGACTCGGCGATCACCTGCCGACATCGACGCTCGAATGGTCGCTCGAACCGGTCGAAGACGCCGTGAACGATTCGACGTCGTCACGACTCTTCGATCCGCAGGTTCGAGCGACGGTCGCGGTCGATCGAATGGCGTTCCTGGTCGTCGCCGGCAGTTATCTGCGCGTGGCCGATCCGCTGCGTTGGGTCACGGGCGATCTGGGGCGCTGGCATCGCCTCTTCGAAGCGGAGCTCGATGGCGTTGCCGTTTCGATCGCGCCGGCCTTCGGCCATCTGTGCGGCGTGGTCGTGCCGCCCGGCACGCACTCCATCGTCGTGCGAGCGCGATGCCTCGGTGAACACGGTTCCGCGAAGATGCTTCGCAAGTGAGGCCGCGCGGCACTCTCCGTGGTGGGCTCAGCGGCGGGTCGGCAGGATCGGGCGCGACGGGCCGCTTGGAGCTTCCTCTTCGAGGGTGGCATCGGGTGCGTGCTTCGGCGCGAGGTCGAAGGCGCGCAGCGTGAGCCAGAAGAGCAGCGCCGCCGCGCCGATCGCGAAGAGCAGCGCCACGATGCGGGCGGCGGGCCCGCGCTGATCGAGCTCGTCTCGCACGAAGGAGAACGGGCCGCGGGAGCGCGGCGGCTTGGCGATCGGCGGTGGGACGTGAGCGGTCTGCGCCTTCGGTGAAGCGGCCGGCACCGGCTGCCCGCTCGATCGCGAGGCGAAGTGGCGCGCCGTCTCGCCGCGCAGCTCGATCGAAGGGGCGCTGTTCGCGGCCGGTTTCGCCTCGTCGGCGAAGGGATCTTCGCCCGCCTCGGTGAGCGCGCGCAGCTCGCGAGCGGGTGGTGGAAGCTGGCTTGGCGGGACCGGACCGGTGGCCGCGGGCTTGCGCGGCGCGAGCTCCTCCGCGTCGGGGAGTTCGAGCTCGAAGGAGCCGGTGGGCGCTTCCGCAGGAAAGAGCGCCGGCGCAGCGGGCGGGGCCGCCGGCACCTGCTTTTGCGTCGCGACGTAGCGCATCACCGTGGTGCCCAGACGCACTTCGTCGCCATCGGCGAGCGTCTGCAGCGTGATCTTCGCGCCATTCACGAAGGTGCCGTGGCTCGAGTTCTGGTCGGCGATCCAGTGGCGGCCGTCGCGCGTGAAGACCTTGGCGTGCTGGCGCGAGACGGTCGAGTCGACGACCACGTGGGTGTTGCCAGCGACGCGGCCGAGCGTCGTGGTGCCGGCCGACAGAGGCAGACGTCGGCCACTCTCCGATCCTTTGATGATCTCGAGGGCGGCGGCGAGGTCTTGCTCGGTCATCGCAGGTTCCGGGGCGCAGGGCGCGGCGCGCAGCACTTCACGGGGGACGACAGTTGACGCCTTCGCAGGAGGGCGGGAGTGTACGCCTCCTCGATTCGGCCGTCCAAGGTCGTGCGCATCGGCGTCGTAGGGAGTGCGTGATGAAGTGGCCCAAGGCCCTGCGCGTCGCCAACTCGGCAGCTCTCGCGTCGTTGCTCGTGATCGCAGGTCGTGGCGAGCGGGCCGCGGCTCAAGCGGCTCCGGTCCGCACGGCGTTGCGCGAGTCGCTCACGTTCGCGGCGACCTTCGATGCGGGGCTCGACGCCGACGTCGCGCGCGGCGATGGCCGTCTCCACCACGGAGCGAGTTGGGGGCCGCCGCGGGTGGGCGAACCCGGCCTCGTCGAGAGCGGCGCGGTCACACGCGAGCGGCGCGGCGCGTTGCGCGGGCAGGCGCTGCGCTTCCATCGCCGCACCGACGAGCTGCTCTTCTTCCACGGCGAGGGCAATACGCCGTGGCGCGCGCGCGACTGGAGCGGGACGCTCTCCTTCTGGCTGCGCGCCGCGCCGCAGGGCGAGCTGCCGGAGGGCTTCTGCGACCCGATCACCGTCACCGCGAAGGATTGGAACGACGCCGGCCTCTTCTGCGAATTCGAGAAGCGAGCCGACTTCCGCCACTTTCGCATGGGCGCCTACGCCGACCACGCGGTCTGGAACCCCTCGAGCAAGCCTTGGGAGGCGCTCGCCTTCGCGGAGAAGTCTCTGGCGCAGGTCGCGGCGGACGACTTCTTCGGCGAGCGCTGGACGCATGTGGTTCTGGCGTTCGAACGCTTCAACAGCGGCGCGGCCGATGGCGTCGCGCGGATGTACCTCGACGGAACGCTCGCTGCGACGCTGGCGCCGCGCACGCAGACGTGGACCTGGAACGTGCCGGACCAGCGAGTGGTGCTGGGGCTCAACTACGTGGGCTGGATGGACGAGGTCGCCTGGTTCGAGCGCGCGTTGAGCGACACCGAAGTCGCTGCGCTGCATGCGTTGCCGGGTGGGCTCGCCGACCTCTGGCGGCCCACCGTGCCGGTCGGTGCCGCGAAGGTCGACGTGACTCCCGACTTCCCGATCCGCCTCTGCGGCTACGCCTCGCGCGAGCTGGAAGCGACGAGCGCGGCGCAGCCGCTCTTCGTGCGCGCGTTGGCCATCGGCGATGGGCCGGAGCTCGCCGTACAGCTTGCGCTCGACAACACGGCGGTGCCGCAACGAATGACCGATGCCGTGGCGACGCGGCTGGCGGCGAAGGTCGGACTCGCGCGCGAGCGATTCACGCTGAGCGTCACCCACTCCCATACGACGCCGGTGCTCGACGGCGGCATCGACTGCATGTTCGGGCGGCCGATCCCCGCCGATCAGTGGCAGCGGATCGAGCGCTACAGCGCCTGGCTGGTCGATCGCATGGAGGAGGCGGCGCTCGCGGCGGTCGCGGCGCGCGTGCCGGCGCAACTTGCCTGGAGCGAGGGAAGCGTCACCTTCGCGCGCAACCGTCGCAACGTCGGCGGGCCGGTCGACCACTCGCTGCCGCTGCTGGCCGCGTTCCGCACCGACGGCTCGTTGCTCGCCACGCTGCAGAACTACGCCTGCCACTGCACCACCTGCAACGGCGCGGTGAACCAGCATTGCGGTGATTGGGCCGGCTACGCGTCGGAAGCGATCGAGGCGACCCACGCGGACGCGGTGGCGTTGACCGTCATCGGCTGCGGTGCCGACTCCAATCCGCTCGATGGCCCGACCGCCGACCTGCGGGTCGCGCAACGCCACGGCAAGAGCGTCGCCGACGAAGTCGAGCGGTTGCTGGCAGGGCCGTTGGTGCCGCTGTTGCGCGACGGCGGTGCGCCGACCGTCGCGATCGAGCGCTTCGAGTTGCCGTATGCGCCGCTCCCGGCGCGCGCCGAGTGGGAGGCTCGCGTCAAGGCGGGCGGGGCGATCGGCTTCCATGCGGCGCAGTGGCTCGCGCGGCTGGATCGGGGCGAGACGCTGCCGACGGCGCTGCCCTACTCGGTGCAGGTGTGGCGATGGGGCGACGCGCTCGCGCAGCTTTACCTGCCGGGCGAAGTGGTGGTCGACTACTCGCTGCGATTGAAGCGCGAGCTCGACCGCGAGCGTCTCTGGATCAGTGCCTACAGCAACGACGTGCCGTGCTACATCCCGAGCGAGCGCATCCTGCGCGAAGGCGGCTACGAAGCGGGGGGCGCGATGACCTACTACGGGCGGCCCGGCCCGTTGGCGAGCGGCGTCGAGGCGCTCCTCGTGGCCGCGGTCCATCGCCTGCTGCCCGACGGCTTCGCGGCAGTGGAGGACGATCCGCGCTTTCCGAGTGCGAAGAGCGCCGCTGATTCGCAGCGCCACTTCGAGCTGTCGCGCGACGATCTCGCCATCGAACTGGTCGCATGCGAACCGAAAGTGCAAAGCCCGGTCGCGATCGACTTCGCGGCCGACGGCACCGTCTACGTCTGCGAGATGAACGACTACCCGACCGGGCTCGACGGCAACTACGCGCCGGGTGGCCGCGTGACGTGGCTCTGCGATCGTGACGGCGATGGACGCTACGAGGCGAGTGGCGTCTTCGTGGAGGGGTTGCCGTTCCCGACCGGAGTCATGGCGTGGAGGGGCGGCGCGTTGATCTGCGCAGCGCCCGACGTCATCTACGCGAAAGACAGCGACGGCGACGGTCGCGCCGACGTGAGGCAGGTGCTCTTCACCGGCTTCTCGACGGAGAACTACCAGGCGCGCGTCAACTCGCTCTCGTGGGGGCTCGACGGCTGGATCTACGGCAGTTGCGGGCTGTTCGGCGGCGAGATCACCGGGTTCAAGCACGAGGCGCTCGGGCGTTCGGGCGGCGCCGCGCCGCTGGCGCTCGCGCCCGTCGACTGCCGCGGCCGCGACTTCCGCATCGACCCGGCGCGCGGCGTGATCGAGGCGATCGAGGGGACGAGCCAGCAAGGTCGCGTGCGCGATGACTTCGGCCGCTGGTTCGGCTGCGACTCGAGCTGGTTGCTCTTCCAGTTCCCGCTCGCCGATCACGTGCTTCGCCGCAACCCGTTCGTCGCGCCGCTCGATCCGCGCTGGAACGTGCTGGCGGACGCGGATCCGCGCGGCCTCTTCCAGATCAGCACGGTGCTCGAGCGCTTCAACGATGCCGGCGATGCCAGTCGAGTGACGGCGGCGTGCGGGCTCGGGATCTACCGCGATACGTGGCTTGGCGCGGAGTTCCAGGGCAACGCCTTCACCTGCGAACCGGTGGCGAACGTCGTGCGCCGCACCGTGCTCGATCGCGACGGCTCCTGCGCCACCGGACGGCGCGCGCCAGAGGAGCAGCAGCGCGAGTTCCTTGCGAGCCGCGACCCGTGGTTTCGGCCCGTGCAGGCGACGACCGGGCCCGATGGCGCGTTGTGGATCGTCGACATGTACCGCTTCGTGATCGAGCACCCGCGCTGGATCCCGGCCGCGAAGCTCGCGCAACTCGACGTGCGCGCCGGTGCGACGATGGGACGGCTGTGGCGCGTCGTGAAGAAGGGGGCGCCGCTGCGCAAGGTCGCCGACCTCGCGGCGACTGGCGTGAGCGAGCTGCGCGAGGCGTTGGTCGCCGACAACGGCGTCGTCCGCGATCTGGCGCATCGCGAGCTGCTGGCGAAGGTGACGAAGTCGGAGCGCGGTGCGTCGGACTCCTTCGGGGCGCGCGCCGCCGCCCAACTCGCGACGAAGCAGCGCGCTCGGACTCCGGCAGCGAAGGTGCAGGAGGCGTGGTGCTTCGAGCAGCTGGGATGGCTCGCGGAAGACGACGTGAGCGATCTGCTAGCGCTGAACCAGCTGCCCGACGTGCGTGCCGCCTGCATGCCGCTGGCCGAGCGATGGCTTGTCGCGCTGACGGAAGAATCGAGCGCTGCCAACGACGTGGGTGGATCGATGGCGCCGCCCGTTCCAGTGACGGAATGGAGCGTCTGGACGCCCGCGAACTGGAAGGAGCTCGATACGAGTCTGCCCGACGGCGCCGCACCGCGCGCCTCGTTCGAGCCAACGCGCGCCGAGCGCCTGGCATCGGTGATGGCGCTCGGCGAGTGCAAGACCCGCCTCGCGGGCACGCTGCTCGGCGAGGCGATCGTTGCCTACGCCGACGATCCGTGGATCCGCGCGGCGGCCATCAGCGCGGCGCCGATCCACGCCGCGGCATTGCTGGAGGCGCTGCTCGCCGTGATGGAGCGCACGTCGGCGCAACAGCAGGCGCTCGATGCCGTCGTCACGACGGCGGGCGCGCTTCCGCCGGAATCCCACCACGAGAAGCTTCATGTGCTCGATGCGCTGGTCGGCCACGACGATGCGGCGGCAAGCGAGGTGTGGCGTTGGCGCGCGGTCGCGCCGTTGCTGCAAGGGATGGAGAGCCACGGCGAGCTGGCGGACGAGCATTGGTTCGTCGACTCGTGTGCGCGCGACGATTCGCGCCGGCTCGCAGCGGGCGGCTTCGCGCTCGACGAGCGGTTGACCGAGATGCTCGGCGCTGCGGTCGAGGCGCTCAAGCGTGACGAGATCGACGCGCCGACCGCGACCGCCGCGCTCGCACTCTTCTTCCGGCAGGGCGGCGCCGCGCCGCTCGACCAAGGCGGCCTCGACCTGCTCGACCCTCTCGCCCGATTCCTCGACCCGACGCAGCCGGTCGACGTCGGTCACGCGGTGCTCGACGCCTTCGCTCGTCGCACCGACCTGCCGCTGCAGGGTCTGCTGCTCGAGGCGTTGCCACGGATGCTCCCGCAGTTGTGCAGCCAGGCGCTGGCGCTGCTGCTGTCGCGGGCCGAGTGGCGCGTCGATCTGGTCGCGGCGCTCGAGTCGGGCGCCGTGTCGCGCACGCTGCTCGATGCGGCGGCGCGCGAGCAGTTGCTGCACGTCGACGACGCGGGGCTGCGCGAGCGCGTGGGCAAGCTGCTTGCGCCCGCCGGAACTCCCAAGCGCGCGCAGGTGATCGCGCAGTTCCAGCCAGCGCTGCAGCTGCGAGGGGATCTCGGTCGCGGGCGTGAGCGTTTCGCCAAGTTGTGCGCGAGCTGCCATTCATTTCGCGGCACCGGCTTCGGCGTCGGTCCCGACCTCGCCGCGCTCGGCGATCGCAGTGCGCCGCGCCTGCTCGAATCGATCCTCGATCCGAACGCCGCGGTGAATGGCGAGTACGTCAACTACCGCGTCGTGCTGCACGACGGCAGCGACCTCTCCGGCCTGATCCGCGGCGAGTCGAGCGGCGGGTTCACCTTGCTGCAGGCGAACGACATGAAGCGGGTGCTGGCACGTCGAGACGTGAAGGAGGTGAAGGCCTCGAAGCTCTCGCTGATGCCGGATGGGCTGGAGGAAGGGCTCGCGGCGCAGGACCTCGCCGACCTGATCGCGTGGCTGCAGAGCGGACCGATCGCGCTCGGCACGATGAACCCGGAACAGATCGCGGCGGCGCGCGCTGAACTCGCGGCTCGCCCGCTGAACGGCTTCGCGCGGCTCCTCGCGCGCTTCGATGACTTCCAGCAGCCGAGCTGGCTCGGCGTCGTGCCGATGCACTACTGCCGGCAGCTCGACGGCACCGGCAGCGTGCGCTGGAGGACGGGCGCGGCGGAGCCGCTGGCGGGTGACGCGTCGCGCGTGCGCCTGCGCTTCGCGGCGGCGATGGGCCTTTGCTCGCAACCGGGAGCCGGCTTCACGCTCGCGCTCGATGGCAAGGAGTGGCTCGGTTTCGAGGCGATCCGGACGGACGCTCGCTGGCGTTCCGCCGATGGCGACGTCGAGCTCGACTTCGAGTGCCGCGCCGCCAACAGCGAGGACGCCACCGGGATCATGACGCTGACGCTCCCCGCCGCACTCCTCCCGGTCGGCCACTCCGTCGAACTGCAGGTCACCGGCCGCGCCGCCAACAGCCTGCGCTGGTTCGGCGTCCTCGTGCCGTGACACCGGTGGCGGGGATCTTTCCACCACCTGTCCCGCACACTCGCCGATCACCGTCCCCTCGGCCGCCGATGGGCGCGGGTTCGGCGGAGGAAAGATCCCCGCCACCTGGGTGAGCACCGTTGGGTGTGGCGGCGGTGGTTAACACTTCGGGGGATGACGCCTCCTGCTCGCTCGTGGCCGACCGATCGGGGCGCGGCGCGCGAGGAGCAGAGGATGCAGGTCCAGTCGTCGAAGTGGCAGTTGAGTCGCGGCACGCGTGCCGGGGTTCGCTCGGGCGTGCTGCTCGCACTTGGGTGTTGCCTCGCGGGGTCGGCGTGCACGAAGGCGCGCGCGATCAGTCCCGATGAGCAGCAGGTGCAAGCCGCGCCGGCGGCTCCGGCGGTCAAGGCGGGCGCCAGCGCGGCCTACACGGTGAAGATCCCGGGCGTTGGCTGAAGCGGCGGCCCCAAGGTCCGTGCGGCCTTGTCGACGCTGAAAGGGATCGCGAGCCTCGTCTTCGACTGCAAGACGGCGACGATCTCCATGACCGCTGGCGCCACGCTGCTCGAGCGAGAGGTGATCGAGGCGCTGAAGAAGGCGGGGTTCGCGGGCGAAGGGTTCACGTCGGGCGCCCCGCCGACCCGCTCCGTCGTCGAGCTCGAAATCGAGCTGCTGGCACGCGACGCTCGCTTCGACCAGGCGACGTGCGGTGCGCTGGAATTGCAGCTCGCCGCCGCGTTGCCGGCCGCGACCGAGTGGCGAGTGGGCGCCGATGGCAAGGCGCGTGGCCGGTTCGCGGCACCGCCCCCGACCGCAACGGAGCTCGAAGCGACGCTGGCGAAGGCGCTGGCGAGCGCGTCGCCACGCGCGACCGCGAGCCGAGTTCGCGCCGAGTCGACGCGGCTGGTCGAGTGGCCGGAGAGCGCCGCCCGCGCGACGGTGACGCTCGCAGCTCCGCTCGCGGCGTCGCAGTGGCAACCGGTCGCTGAAGCGATCGCGTCGCTCGAGCAGGTGTTGGCGTGGTCGCCTGGAGGCGACGGAGAGACGCTGATGGTCTGGACCAAGGAGCCGTGTGCCAACCTCGCGACGCGGCTGCGCGGCGTCCTTTCGCCGCTGTCGATCTCGGTGAGCCAAGTCGACTCGTGACGAGGGATAGGCCCATCTCTCCATCGCTGCGCTGGATCGCGATCTCGTTCGCGTGCAGCGCAAGCGCACTGGCCGCCGCCTCGGCAGCGCCGGTCGGCACCGTCGCGCCGGCGCGGGGCGCGCCGTTGATCTGCTTCGAGATCGAGGTGGCCGACGCGACTCCGTTGCCATTCGCGGAAGGGGTCGACTGCCAATCGAAGGTCACCGCCGCCGAGCTGCCGATGGCGATCCACTCGAGCGGTGAGCCGCAAGCGGGGCCGGCCGGTGCGGCGCAGCTGACGAGCTGGGAGCCGCTGCTTTCGGTGCTCGAATCGGCGGTGGTCGCGTTCCAGACCGCGAACATCGATCACGGTGAAGGCGGCAGTGCGCTCGGGGACTGGCGCGCGCACCTTCGCCATGCGATGGTCGCACCCGCGCCCCTGCTCGAACGCAACCTCGTTTCCACCTTCGGAGTCTTCGTGGGCCAGCATGACCTCGAGTCGATGCGTGCCGCGGTCGCCGGTGACGCTGCCCGCCGCGATCATTGAGGGCGATGCGGTGGTCGGCCTGGCGCGAGCCGCCTGCGCCGGCGACCGCACGGCCTTCGCGCAACTGCACGCTCGCTTCGCGCGAGCGGTGCGGGCGCTGCTGCTCGCCCATGCGCCCTTGCGTGAAGTGGACGACCTGCTGCAGGAGACCTTCCTGCAGGCGTGGCGTGCGCGCGCGGCGTTGCGCGAGCCCGAGCGCTTCGGCGCCTGGCTCTTCGCCATCAGCCGGTCGTTGGCGGGGCGAGCGCGCAAGGCGATGCCGCGCGAGTCGTTGCCGGAAAGCCTGGCCGCCCCCGGCGCCGAGCTTCACGCCCAGCTCGCGGCGGAAGGGGCGGAGGCGTTGAGCGCGCTGCGTGCGCTGCCGGAGGCCTACCGCGAGACGCTGGCGCTGCGGCTCATCGAAGGACTCTCGGGACCGGAGATCGCGGCGGCGACCGGGCTCACGCACGGCTCCGTGCGCGTCAACCTGCACCGTGGCATGGAGTTGTTGCGCGAGCGACTGCGCGGTGGAGTGCATCAATGAGCGAGCCGCGCGACGACTATCTCTTCGACCCGACGGCGACACCCGAGCTGGAAGTCGCCGATCTCGAACGACGGCTGGCACCGCTGCGCGCGCGCGCACTGGCGCCGCTCGACGTCGACTCGCTGGAACGCGAGGACGATCGCGACGAGGTTCGCGCGCCGCGATCGCCCGCGCGATGGCGCCGCTTCGCGATGCGCGCGGCGGCCGCCGCGATGCTGCTGGCCGCATCGTGGGTGACGTGGCGCGTGCTCGATCGCGGACCGTCGCTCGGTCAAGGCGGCGCCACGCCATCGACGGCGGTCCCCGTCGATGTCGCGATCGCGCGCCATGAGGGCGGGGTGCGCATCGAATCGGGCGAGCGCTCGACGGAGGCGGCGGCCGAAACGCTGAGCGTCGGCGACCGCATCGTCTGCGGTGACGGAGCGAGCGCGCGCGTGCGCGTCGGCGACGTCGGCTGGCTCGAGTTGTCGGAGCAGACGCGGTTGCGGGTGGCCCCGGGACACGGCGATCGCACCCGCGAAGGTGCCTATCAGCTGGAACTCGAACGCGGCACGGTCGAGGCG
>JANNXA010000005.1:0-51317 GCA_031409275.1 Planctomycetota bacterium | reverse complement strand
AGGCGACCGGCTGGAAGAGCGGCACGCCGTCGACGGAGACCACCGCGATCAGCCCCAGCACGCCGGGCGCGCCGCCGGTGAGGCGCAGCGTGATCGAGTCGCCCGACTGGTACTCGCTCTGGTCGCCCTGCAGGAAGATCGTCTTCATCCCGACGAGGTAGACACGGCCGGCGAGGCCACCACCGCCGCCGAGGCCGCCGTAGGCGGTCACGATGGCGTCGAGCGTGCCGTCTCCATTGAGGTCGGCGATGGGGGCGCCGGCGACGCCGAGGAGATCGTCCATGCCGTGAATCGGCTGGGCGCGCAACTCGTAGAGCAACCGAAACGTCCGACCGCAATAGAGCGACTCGACACCGGGTGCGCACCCATCGCGGACGCGATTGACCGCTCCGAAGGCGATGTCCTGCCACCCATCACCATTGGCATCGAACTCACCGAAGCGCAGCGAGATCGCGCCGAGGAACTCATCCTTCGCCTCGCCGTCGAAATGATGCAGCTCGGCCAACGTCGCGCCGGAGATCACGTAGACACGGCCTGACCGCGTCGTCGGCGCTGGCCAGTTCGGGGCGCCGATCAGTAGATCGCGAACACCATCGCCATCGATGTCGCCGGTCTGTCCGCAGTGGCCGAACTGCTCCAGCGCGTTCTGCCCGGCGATCCGCTGCAGCGAGAGGCCCGTCTTGCCATCGATGACGTCGAAGGTCCCCTCGCCGGCGCTTCCCGATCCGCTGCCGATCGACCCGAGACCGACTTCGGGAACGCCATCGCCATTGAAGTCGTCCATCGGGCAGCAGCGCGCCAGCATCTGGTCTTGCTGGACTCCTTCGACGGTCCAGAGCGTCGCGCCAGTGCGTCCCGAATAGCAGTAGGCTCGTCCGCACTGACCGAGCAGCAGCGAGTAGTCGTCCCACCATTCGGCCACCACGACCAGCTCGGACGCGCCGTCACCATCGAGGTCGCCAACGAACGACAGGTCGTAGCCGAAGTCGTCGCCGTTGCGTTCGCCATCCAGCACGTAGAGGACGGCGCCGGTGGCACCCGAGAAGACGTGCACACGCCCGCTCATCGCTTGCTTGCCACGCTCGAGCGGCGCCCCGACTGCGTAGTCGGAGACTCCATCTCCATCAAGATCGGGACCGCCATCCAGCGCGAGACCGAAGCGACCGAAGCGCGCCGAGCCGAAGTGCTGCCGCAGGAACGAGCCGTCCTGGGTGGAGACGACGAAGGCAGCGCCGTCCTCGTAGGTGGGGCCGGAGACGTCGTAATTGAACGAACCGACGAGGACATCGATCCACCCATCGAAGTTGATGTCGCCTAGCACGGCGACGTCGTTGCCAAACCCATCCCATGCGCCGGTCGAGTGCTTCGAGTCCCACTCCGCGAGGATCTCTTGCGCATGTGCGCTGCCGATGCCACCGCGACCGCACACGGCGGCGACGCCGAATACCGAAGCCGCCATCGAGATGACCTTCCTGCTCATGATGAATCGCTCCACTCACTGCTGCTGCTGCGCGGACGGGATGGCCCAATGAGCGGCGAAACCGTCGGCCTGGTCCGAGGTCGAATCGAAGACGTTCCCGGCAAGGTCCATTCCAGGCCCCTCGACCGCCCCTCCGACGTACGCGTCCATTCCGTCCGTCGCGACACCGTAGGCGCTGTCCGATCCGGTACCACCGTGAAACGTCGAGTAGCGCAACTGCGTCCCAATCAAGGGTTGCTCGATGGGCGGGTAGACGAACGATCCCCAGGAAAGCGCGGTGACGAATGCGTCGAACCCCCCTCCAAAAGTGGAGTCCACCGTCGCAGCGGGGTCGGTCGAGCCGAGCGGGAACACCCTACCGAAGGTGCCATCACTGTCGGTCTTCCCGACGACCACGACCGATGTGCTGCTCAAGCGACGGATCGCGTAGCACCAATCGGTGCTACCACCACCGATGTATGTGCCATATCGAAGGTCATAGGCTGGGGTACCAGGGAAGAAATTCGGCTTCAACTTCACTACCCATCCGTGGAGGTTGAGCCCATCGTGGAGGCGATCGAAGCCAGGTGCCTCTTGTTGGTTGAATGGTGCGGTGGGGTTCCAGGGAGTCACAGGGAAGTCGGTTGAGTTGGTCGCACCGCAGGCGTAGATCGCGCCGTTCAAGACATCGATGTCTTCGATATGGTCGTACCCGCTGCCCCCAAGGAAAGTCGCGTACTCGAGTTGGTTCAAAGGCGACAGGGCCGGATTGAGCTTGACGATGAAGGGCTCACCGAGCGCGTAGATCGAATCGAACGGCGCTGCCGAAAGCTTGAATCCTGCGTTGCCGGTCTCGCCACCAACGTACAACCGACTATTCGACCACTTCACCGCCTTGGCCCAGTCGAGGGAGTTCTTCGGTGCCCCGGGGTACTCGCTCAGGTACGTCGAATAGACCAACCCCGAAGTTCCCGGCAGCGTCCAGTCGATGCGCGCAGCGAAGGCATCGGCCACCGCGTAGGTTCCGCCTGGTCCGTCGTAGTCGCCGTCATAGGCATTGGAACTCACCAGCAACCCATCGAATGTGCTGCCGCAGATCGACGCAACCGTGCCCGAGTTCAGGTCGAGGTCGTAGACGTAGGTGTCGCCCGCCGTTCCGCCGAAGTACGTCGAGTAGTCGAGCGTCACGCTGGTCGGGCTGGTTCCGATGGAGAAGTGGGTCAAGAAGCCGCTCAATCCGGGGGCGGACGGATGAGTCGACTGCAGCGGTGACGCGCTGACGGGAAAACTGGTCGAAGTGGTCGTTCCCACCAGGGCAACCCCGCCCGAGTCGTCGACACTCATCGCCTCCAGTTCCGTCAGGTCGTTGGAGTTGGCGATCGTGCCCCCCAGGTAGGTCGAGAAGATCAACTGCGACGCGGCAGGCTGCGACGGATCGAGCCGAGTGATGAAGGCGTCCTTGCCGCCGCGCAAGACGATCTGATGATTTGGCGGGGCCGTCGCCGGCCAGATCGGGAACGGAACCGTCCCCGAGTTCGCGGAGCTCGTCGTTCCGGCGATCGTGACGACGCCGGCATCAACCTCGATCGCTTCGACCTCTTCGTCGTCCGAGCCCCCGAAGTACGTCGACCAGTGCAGCGACGGATCGACCACCAGCCGCTGCGCAGGGTCCCGCCCCTCGACCCGGAACCCGAACCGCCCTTCGTCTCGCAGCTCGAATGCGCAGGCGACCGGCTCCGTGACTCCCGATTCGTCCTCGAGCCACGCCTTCGGAGCCGCGTGCTGCAGAGGGCCGAGATCGGTCGAGAGCGCAAGGGCGCCGTCGGACATGACCGCGAGGTCATCGGCGAGGTGGCAGGTGAACTCCGCGGCCTCGACGTTTGCGCCCGGCTCGCAGATCAGGTCGTACGCGAGTGCACCGTCACGGTCGACCAACACGACGTCGACGCCGGCGGCGACCTCCTTGAACCGGACCGACGTGTACGCCGGAACGGCGCTCCACCACGACTTCGGGTCGTCGCCGAGGAAGTAGTTGTACGTCCCCGTGATCTTCCCTTCGCCCTCGAGGACGCACGGGACGGCCGGGTCGACGAAGTCGATCGCGAACATCCGCCAGCGCGACACGCCGTCAGGATCCAGCTGCGGTGCCGCGAAGGAGACCCCCCGATCCGTGACCGCGACGCGAAGGCCTGCCGTGACGGCGACGAATCGAGCGTTCGGGGGAAACTGCCCCTGGTTCTGGACGAAGTGGAGCGGGGCTGCCGCCAGTCCGAGGGCCTTGCGACTGACCAGCGGCGTCACCGTCGCGTCAGCGGCGAACTGCCCTGCCGACGCCGAGTTCGTCGACGAGTCTCCTTCAGGTCGATCGGCTACCGCGGGCACAACCGAGTCCGGAGCGCTTGTCGGAGCGTCAGAGCCGCTCGGTCGACCGCTGCCGGCCTGCTTCAACCAAGGAACCAGGAACATCGCCGGCACGACGATCGCAGCAATTCCTAGGTAGCGCCGTAGCGCCGTAGCGCCGTAGCGCCTCGCGGCTGGTGGCCGAGTTGCCTGCCGAGTTCGGGTGTCTCGTTCCGCATCGCCCTGCCCTCCTGCGCGGCGCATGAAGCGCCGCGAATACCCCTGGTCGAGAGCCAACGTCGCGCGTTCAAACGCGAGGAGCGCTCACGACCGCGTGGTCGGTCGATCGGTCGGTGACTTGGAGTAGCGCGGGCCGGCAAGGCGTCAAGTCATCAAATCACGGATCGCGACGTTCGGCGAAGAGAGTGCCCGGTAACCGCGCGCTCCGCGAGCAACCAGCACTCACCTTCGCGCCGTGCGCTCCCTCGTCTGCGCCTCCGCTTCCGCTTGCTGGAGGGCACCGCCCCCCGCTACTCCCGCACGACCTCGACGCTGCCGAGGTTGACGTTCAGCTCCAGCACGACTTGCGGGCGGCCGGAGTCCCACGCGTCGCTGACCCAGCAGTGCGGCTCGATCTCGCGGAAGCCGGCGACGTCGAGCTCACCCAGCTGCGTCTCGCTGCCGTCGATGCGCAGCGGCAGGTTGGCCGGCACGCGCACCTTCACGCGGCACATGCCGCCGTCGACGCGCAGCAGCGCCGGCTGCTTCCAGTCGCCGCCGAGGTCGAGCTCGAAGCTGCCGCTCGACAGCTCGAAGCGGGCGTTGGCGCAGCGCGCGTGGCCGAGCTGCAGGACCCGGAACGAACCGGCGCCGAGCTCGACGTCGAGCTGCTCGAGCGTGCGCGGATTCGGGCGGGAGAAGAGCAGCTTCCCTTCGCCGAGCCCCATCGAGAGCGTCGCGCGGCGCAGGCGCAGCCCGCCGAGATCGAGCGTCCCGTCGAACATCGCGACGTCGAGCGAGAGGCTCATCGGCACCTCGTCCGACAGCTCGACCTGCCACTCGTTCACCACCTCGTCGTCGAAGTCCACCTTCAACCGCGAGTCGCCGTGCAGCCAGACGTGCGCGTTGGCGCGGTCACCGGAGCGCGACAGTTCCACGCGCGGCGCGAACTCGTCGAGGTTGTCGCGCGAGCGCACCCGCACCAGCGGCCCGCCTTGCGCCGCGCGCAGGTCGAGCTGGCCCGCATAGAAGTCGAGTTCCACGTCGGCGTCGAGCAGCCCCTCGGAGGGCAGCAGCGTGTCGAGCTCGACGAGCGGCCCGACATGCGCCGAACGGCGGAATGCCCCGCAGCCGGCGGCCACGAGGGACGCTGCCAGCAGCGCCGCCGCGCCGAGCCACCGCACTCCGTCGCGCGCCGCGCCGCCCGCGTTCCCGTGCCGCTCGATCGCCCGACGTTTCATCGCCCGACTCGCCATCGCTCGCTCCTCGCGCACCCCTCGCGTACCGGCCGCAGAGTGCGCCCGAGGCGGCGGGGTTGCAACGCTCGCGCGCGGCGCGCCGCTGGACGCCTCACCCGCTGCGGCGCGCGGCTGCCTCGCGGGCGGCCTTGCGCCGCACCAGGAACGGCTGGACGAACATCCAGACGCCGCTCGCCCACAGGAGCAGCAGCGCGACGCCGACCGGCAGGAAGAGGCCGAGCTTGCTCCACTCGCCGGCGAACCAGGAGCCGTCGTGCAGCGACTCGATCCAGTCGGAGCGGCGCGGAGCGACGTGCAGCAGCGCGCCGGTGGCGAGGTCGAGCTGCGCCTCGAGGCCGTTCGCGAGCGACGCCTTCGCCAGCCCCTTCGCCGGTCGCACGTCGAGCCGCGCGACGTCGCACCAGCCGGTGACGCAGAGCTCGGGCCGCTCGGCCAGCGCGGCCAGCAGCTCCGGGAAGCCGACGGCGGCCGAGGGCGGCGCGCCGCTCGCCGCTCTCTCCGCGGGCTGCACCCACTCCCACCGCTTCTTCGCCTGCAACAGGAGCCCGCTCACGATCACCACCAGCAGCGGCAGCGCGACGAACGCCGTGGTCCAGTAGTGGAGGCGGCGGATCAGCAGCGAGGGGCGCATCAAGACGCACCCCGGTCGATCGGAGGCGGCGGCGCCAAATCCCATCTCGCGCGGCGAGGCGATGGACCGCGCGGCGCCGATCGGCGGCAGCGCCCGCTCACGCCTTTGGCGCGCCCTTGCCGTCGAGGAAGCCTTGCAGGATCGCCACCTCCTGCTTGCTGCCGAGGTAGAGCGGCGAGCGTTCGTGCAGCTTCTTCGGCATCTTCTCGAGGACGCGCTGCGTGCCATCGACCGCCACGCCGCCCGCTTGCTCCATGAGGAAGCCCATCGGGTTGGCTTCGTACATCAGGCGCAGCTTGCCGGACGGCGCCTTGGCCGTCGGCGGATAGAGGAAGATCCCACCCTGCATCAAGACGCGATGGAAGTCGGCCACGAAGCTGCCGACGTAGCGCGAGCTGTAGTCAGCCGCCGGCGTCTTGGTCCACGCGAGGTAGTCCTGCACCGGCTTCGGGAAGGTGCCGGAGTTCGCCTCGTTCACCGAGTAGACGCGCTTGCGCTCGGGAACCTGGAGCCGCTCGCCCACCAGCACGTAGGCGCCAATCTCCGGATCGAGCACGAATTGATGGACGCCGTTGCCGGTGGTGTAGACCAGCGTCGTCGCCGAGCTGTAGAGCACGTACCCCGCCGCGACCTGCTTCAAGCCGGGCTGCAGGATCTCGGTGTGGACGTCACCGCTCTGCTGCCAGTCGCCCGCTTCCGGACGCACCAGGATCGAGAAGATCGTCCCGGTCGGGATGTTGACGTCGATGTTCGAGCTGCCGTCGAGCGGATCGAACAGCACGAAGTACTTGCCGGTGCGACCCGTCTCGGTGAAGTCGACGACCGACTCGTTCTCTTCACTGGCCAGCGCGCCGACGCTGCGGCGATAGCCGATGCAATGCATCAGCAAGTCGTTGGCGATGCGGTCGAGCTTCTGGACCGTCTCCCCCTGGATGTTCTTGTCGCCGGTGGCGCCGAAGATGTCGACGAGCCCGGCTTTGCGCACCTTCGAAGCGAGGACCTTGGTCGCGATCGTGATGCCCGACAGCAGGAAGGAGAACTCGCCCGTCGCCTCCGAGTGGCGGCGCTGATTGGCGATGATGTGCTGCTGCACCGTCATCAGCCCCGGCAGGATCTCCAGGTACTGCGCGCTCTTCTTCTCCCCCAAGGTCCGATCTCCGTTTCGTGACGAAGCGCGCAACGACCGCTCCTGCCGCAGCGACGAGCGTCGCCGAGCGAGGTCGTCAGCGACCGGCCGGCCCGCGCCGGATCGGCTTGCTGTCGAGCACCTCGACCTCCTTCGGCAGCGCGGCCAGCTCGACTCCTGCCGCTGGCATCTCGCCGCGGACCAGCAGCGCGACGACGTGGGTGGCGCGCGCCGGCAGCGGCCCGACGGCCACGGCGAATTTGCCGGTCGCATCCAGCGTGATTTCCTTCACGAGCGGCTGGAGCTTGCCATCGTCGAGCCGTGCCGCGAGCGCGATGCGTCCGCCATCGATGCGTCCCTGACCGGTCACGCGGCCGTCCGCGCCCACGGCAGTGAGGGTGACTCCCTCGAGTTCCGGCAGCCCGGCCGCCAGACGTTCGGCCGCCGGCAGCTTCACGAGCCGCTCCGGATCGAGCCGTTCGATCAAGCGAGTGCGGGTGCGCTCGTCGGTGCCGTAGATCACGGTGAGGTCGCGCTCGGCGCGCAGCAACGCCGGGTCGGTGACGCAGAAGAGCAGCGCGTCGCCGTCGGCGTAGGCGGCTCGCTCGTAGTTGCGCACCGGCGTATCGCCGATCCAAAGGATCGGGTCGAGCGCACGGATCGGGAAACGACTGCCCGTGATCACCACCTTGAAGGCGTATTGGTGCAACGTCTCCTTGCCGTCCGTCCACGTGCGAAACGGCGGGTTCAAGCGCGCCTCGCGCAGCTCGTAACCGGTGATGGTGAGGCGGCCGTACTCGATCGACGGCAGCGGAGCCGGCGTCTCCTGCGCCGACGCGGCGGCGACAAGGAGGGCGGCAGCAGCAGCGAGGCGGAGGTTCTTCAGGTTCATCGCAGTCGCCCTCTGATCACTTCGTGAACTGCACGTCGTCGAACGCGAGCAACCCGGTCGACTCGCAGCTCACCACGATCTTGGTGATCTGGGTGAGGTCGACCAGCGAGTTGTCCTGCGTGAACGAGCGCAGCGGGATGCGGACCGACTTCAACATCGACTTGCGCCCGGTCCATGGATGGGAGTAGCCGACCGGGATCGTGGCAAAGGCACGCGTATCGACGGAGACGCTCTGCTGATGGCCGGCGGCGTCCTCGATCTGCACCTTCACGAACTGCGAGCCGCCGGGGTTCAGGACCTTGCTGTCCCAGATCTGCGCGACGCGGAAGGCGACGTGGCTGTAGGCCGACACGTCCTGCCAGGCGGCCGGGATGGCCGACTCGTAGGTCGTCGCCGCGCTCCAGCCGAGGATCAGTCCGCTGGTGTCATGGCGGAAGCTCCCGTCGTAGTTGCCGGGACGGAAGCCGCTCTCCTGGAACGTGGCCGGCGTCGGCGTGGCCGACACGGCGCCGCCGAGCGAGTTCTGCAGCTTGTTGACCGGCGTCTGCTCGAAGTCATCGACGTCGACGGAGTCCTTCGACTCGTACGACCAGTGCGTGTCGACGCCCGCCATCAGCGACGACTGCACCACGTCGCGGTGGAACGCCAGCATCTCGCTGCGCCCTTGCAGCCAGGCCATCCACCACGAGGTGATGAAGACTCGGCCGGTGTCCTGCTGCTGCTGTGCCGTGATGCGCCCGCTGCCGACACCGTCCGAGCCGCCGTTCCATGCCGGATCGATCCAGATCGTGTTCCAGCTGTTGTGGTCAGCGCCGTAGATGAAGGCCTGCGACTTGTCGGCCTTGCGGCCGGCCGGCGACGCGCGATCGAAGAGCTGCGCGCCGTCGTTGTCGATCACGTCGCCGTCGCTCGACCCCATGATGTTGAAGGTCGGCGTGTCCTCGAGGACGAAGACGACCGGGCCGCCGCCCGGCGGCGTGCTCCAGTTGTAATCGGTCGGAGCGATCAGCACGGCGGACGTGATGTGGTATCCGAGCGCGAGGTCCTGGTTCAACTGCACTGCCGCCGCCACCCCTTCGCCGCCGCGCGAATGGCCCGCGAAGCCGACGTGGCTCAGATCGAGGCGGTTGAAGAAACGGCCCGCAAAGGTGGTGTCGGGCACCGCGGGGTTGTCCCAATCGGTCCAGTAACGCAGATGCTCGAGCATCAATGCGCCGCGCTCGATGAAACGATCGGTCCCGCAGCCCGTGATGTCGTAGCCGTCGACCGAGATGGCGATGAACCCGTGGCTCGCCCACAGGTCGAGCAGGTAGTCGTAGCCCTTGTGGTTGGGAATGCGGTTGCCGGCGCCGCAGGTGCAACCGCCGTTCAGGCAGACGCTGTGGTTGCCGTGCAGGATCACGATGACCGGGAAGCGCTCGTTGGTGCCGAAGACCGGCGTGTTGGAACCGGCGCTCTGCGCCGGATAGGCCACGACGGCGCGGACGTCGACGTTCTGGTCCTGGTACTGCCCCCACGGGATGTCGTAGGCATCGATGAAGTCGTAGTCGGTGCGGCCGACCAGATACGGGCCGGTCACCGCCGGATCGCTGATGATGGTGAGGCCGTCGCCGTCGAGTTCATCGATGGCATCGACCCCGGGGTCGTAGAGCCCGTTCAAGATCGCGCCGCTCGAGCTGCCTGGCGGCGGTGAGCCCGGCACGCCTGAGCTCGGCGGATTCGCGTTCAGGTCGTCGCGGAAGTCGAGGACGACGTCGAAGCGGTCACCGTCGCCGCTCGGATCGGGATCGATCCAGGCGTTGATGATGCCCAGCGCGACCGTGCCCGGCTTCACGCCACGCAGCTCGACCGCTTCCGTGACGTCGGTCAAGCGCGGATGCGCGCTCCACTGCGCCTTGTTGCGCGCCGGAACCACGTAGATCGCCGCGATCTTCGGTTTGGGGTGGTTGGCCGGGATGTCGCTCGGGTCGAGGTTGATCGCCACGAGGTTGTGGCGGATGAAGACGTTCTGGCGGCGGAAGTTGGGGAAGCGGTTGCCCGTCGTCCGCCGGCCGCTGAGCGACACTTCGAGATCACTGAGGCCGGCCGCGCTGACCGCTGGCGGAGGCGGCTCGATGACGAGACCGCTCTCGAATCCGTGGGCCAGGAGGTCGCCGGCGCGGAACTGCGGCTGGCTGCTGCTGCTGGTGTCGTTGACGCGCACGACGACGTCGAAACTGCCGGGTCGCTGGAAGACGGCCGGCCACACCGGCGCGCTGAAGGTCGTCGATCCGGGCGCGAGGTAGACGCGCTCCTTGAACGGCTGACCGTTGAAACCCGTGGTGTCCTGCAGCGGATCGCCCACGTTCCAATCGGCGCGGTCCGGCACGAGGTAGACGTCGACGATGGCACCGGCCGGCAGCCCCTGGCCGCTGACGAAGATCGCTTCGAGTCCCGCTTCGAAGCTGGTGCGGTAGTTCGAACCGCCGTCGCTGAACCAGAGCAGCGGCGACTGGCGCGGCGCGAGGACCGGCACGGCCCAGTCCGTCACCAGCCGGCCACTTCCGAACGCCAATGGGTCGGCCAGGCGCACTTCGACTTTGAGCGCGTGGGCGGCGAGGAACTGCTCGGCCGCAGCGAAATCGAGGAAGCCATCGCCGCCGTTGCCGCGACCGTCCGGATCGAGTCCGGTGACGCCCGACTCCCACCACAGCACTTCGGGCCCGACCACTCCGTCGAGGTTCGCCGCCGCGCGCGCGAAGCCCAACCGCGCGCCCGTGTCGTCGAGCAGGAGGAGGTCGTACGCCGCCTTGGGCGCGAGCCCCTCGACCTCGACGGTCAAGGTGTCCCCCGCTTCGTGGGTGGCGATGCGATCGCCAGCGCCGCCGATGAGGTGGAACGAAGGGGCAGCCCCCCCTTGAGCGGCGGCGGTCGCCGCGAATGCGACGACGAGCAATCCGGTCGAGACGTGCATGAGGGACGTCCTCGGTGCGATGAAATCGAAGCGACGCCGCGTTCTAGCCCTGCACCCACAATCCAGCAATGCTGTGCCCGTCGCGCGCCTCGCGCACCGTGGAGACTCGAATGCCGCCTGGAACTCTCTTCTCGCAGCGCACCGCATGGACGCTCTTGCCGCTCGCCGTGATGGTGACGCTCTTCGCCGCCGCGCCCGCGCCTCGCGCCGGGCCGAGCGCACCGCGCATCGTCTTCCTGGTGCGACATGGCGAGAAGGCGCCCGCTCCGCCGAAGGACCCGGCTCTCTCCGAGGCTGGCGTGGCGCGCGCGAATGCGCTGGCGGACCTGCTCGCCGATGCCGGCATCACCCATCTCTTCGCCAGCGAGTTCGAGCGCACGCAGAAGACCCTGGCACCGCTCGCCGCGCGCACCGGCAAGACGGTGACCTTGGTGAACGCGGGTGACCCGGCGGCGTTGATTGCCGCGTTGAAGGCATTGCCACCCGGCGCGGTCGCGGTGGTGGCGGGCCACAGCAACACGCTGCCGCCACTCGTGCGCGGGCTCGGCGGCAGCTTGAGCGGCACCGAAACGACCGCGCGCGGCGAATCGCTGCCGGACACCGAGTATGGACGCCTGATGCAACTGATCCTGCCGAGCGGCGATCAAGCCGCCACCGCCGCCACCACGCCCCCTGTGGTCACTTCGCTCCAGCTCCACGTCGGCGCGCGATGAACCTCGTGCTGTTGGAAGAGGCCGATTTCGTCGACTCCATCGCGGCCGGCGTCGTCGAGTTGCGAGGGCGGCGGCTCACCCATCTCCGCACGGTCCACCGCGCTCTAGTCGGGCGCACGCTGCGCGTCGGTCGGATCAACGGCAAGGTCGGCCACGGCGTGGTCGAGTCGATCGACGATGAAGTGGCGCGACTGCGCGTCACGCTGGACGAACCGCCGCCGCCGAAGCTCGAGCTGACCCTGCTGCTCGCGCTGCCACGGCCCAAGACGTTGCGCCGTGTGCTGCAGATGGCAGCGACGCTGGGGCTGCCGCACCTCGTGCTGATGAACTCCTGGCGTGTCGACAAGAGCTACTGGAAGAGTCCGGCCCTCGCGCCCGCGGCGCTTCAGGAGCAATTGCGCCTCGGTCTCGAACAGGGCGGCGACACCCTGCTGCCGCGGGTCGACCTCGAGCGGCTGCTGGTGCCGTTCACGAAAGAGCGGCTCGACACGCTCACGCTGACGCACACCCGACTGATCGCCCACCCCACCGCAACGCAACCCTGCCCCCGCCACGTGGAGGGGCCGATCACGCTGGCGCTTGGCCCTGAAGGGGGCTTCCTCGCCGAAGAGGTCGACCTCTTCGTGCGCCACGGCTTCACCCCCGTCTCGCTCGGCCCGCGCCTGCTACGCGTCGAGCAAGCGGTGCCCGCGCTGATCGGGCGGCTGACCTGAGCGACGCGGTTACTTCCGGTTGCCGCCCTCAGGACCGATGGCGGCGTCGCTGATTCCGGGCGCGCCGAGCACGCGGCTGCCGGCACTCGACGCGACGGAGTACTGGAAGCCGCTGGCGGAACCGGCGGCGCCGAAGCGCCCCTGCTTGTCGAGCGCGATGAAGTTGATGCTCAAGTCGGTGCCGCGCGGGTCCTTCTTCGCGATGCGGCGGATCACTTCCAGGCACGCCTCCACCGGCGACGCGCCTTGCCGCATCAGCTCGACGACGAGGAAACTGCCGCAGTAGCGCATGACGTTTTCGCCGAGCCCCGTCGCGCCCGCCGCGCCGACGTCGTTGTCGACGTAGAGGCCGCTGCCGAGGATCGGCGAGTCGCCGACGCGACCCGGGATCTTGCCGCCGAGCCCGCTCGTCGAGCAGCCGCCCGCGACGTTGCCATCGGCGCCCAGCACCAGCAACGCGATCGTGTCGTGGTTCTCCGCCGACGCACGCGGTGCCGCCCCGCTCGAGGAGGTGCCGCCAGCCGCGCGCGTCGCAGCACGCGCCTTCCACCAGGCGTCGTGCTTCGTCGCGGACTCCGGTTCGACCTCGATCGACTCGAGCCCCTCCTCCAACGCGAAGCGGCGCGCCCCTGCGCCCACCAACATCACATGCGGCGTCTTCTCCATGACGCGGCGCGCGGCCGAGATCGGATGGCGAATCCCCTCGAGGCTCGCGACGCTGCCGGCGCGATGCCCGACCCCTTCCATGATGCAGGCATCGAGCTGCGCCACCCCCGCCGCGTCGGGGGTGCCGGTCAACCCGACCGACTGGTTGCCCGATGCTTCGGTGAAGCCGATCCCCTGCTCCACCGCATCGAGCAGCGACCCGCCCCGCTGCAGCACGGCCAGCGCAACATCGTTGGCGAGCTGCCCGAACGGCCACGTCGAAACCACCAGCGGTCCGGCCGCGCCGGCACCGGTGCCGATCGCCGCCGCGCTGCGGGCGCCGTTGGTCGAGCAGCCGATCGTCGCACCGCTGGCCAGCAAGGCACTGCTCGCCAGACCGACGGAGGTGCGAGCGAGGAAGTCGCGACGGTTGAGCTTCATGGCAGACGGGCTCCGCGTTTCGATTGGAACGAGCGCGCCATTGTGCCGTGAAGCGCCTCGTCGCCTCACCCCCCACCCACTCGCGCTGATCGATCGCACTCGGTGACGGTCGCACGAGCGCGGCCAATGCGAGGTTCGCGAGGAGCGCGACTACGACCTGCTCCGATGCGATTCGACGAAGCGCCACCCGAGGCCGAACAGGAGACCGACCAGCGCCCCGCCGAGATGGAGCCACGGTGCCGGCGGCCGCTCGGCCAGCTCCGGCCAGCCGAAGTCGTCCAACAGCATCAGCACGAACTGGAGTGCCCAAGCGATCGGCAGCGCGAAGAGCGCGGAGAGCTGCCACGGCTCTCGCGCCCGCTCGTCGCGGTCGAACCGCTCCTCGCGCCAACCGTCGAACGAACCGTAGAAGAGTTCGTCGAAGATCGACGCGAAGAACCCGACGCTGCGCTGTCCGACGTAGAGCGCGAGCTCGACTGGCAGCTTCGCGAACCACCTCCAGCGGCCGACCCCGAATGGCTGCAGCAGCAGCCGTTCCCACGGAGCGATGAAAGCCAGCGCGGCCAGGATTCCGCTGCCGGCCGCCGCGAGACCGGGCGCGACCACGCTGCCGGCCGGCTGCAGCGCCGCCTGCCATCCGCGGCCGACCCCGTTGGCCGCCAGCAGCAGTGCGCCGAAGCGCAGCGACCCGATGCGCCGCTCGAGCGCGCCGCCGAACACCAGCAGGAACCAGAGGCAGAGCAGCCCCTCGAAGAGCGAGGGCGGGAGCAGCAACGACGGCGCATCGAGCAGCTCGCGCCACGGCGCCACGGTCGGCGCCAACAACCACTCGCGCAACTCGTGAAGCAGTGCCGCAAGCGGCGCTGCGATCACGAAGGTCGCGCCAAGCGCGACCGTGACACACGCCGGTGCGCGGAGGAACTCCTCGTCCGGCAGCAGCGGCAGCCCGATCGAGAGCGCGATGCGTTCGCCGAACGCTACGACCGGCGGTCCCAAATTCGGCGCCGCCGAACCTTCGAGTGGCAGCTGTTCGAACTCGCCGCGATCGAACCAGAGGAGACGGCAGCGCTCGCACTCCTCGACGTGGAAGCGCGTCTCGCGCAGCTCGAGCGGCATCCGCAGCAGCGAATGGCGGCAGCTCGGGCAACGGCGCCCCGCGATCACGCCGCTGCGACGAGCCAGCATGAAGCTCGCCGACGCTTCGGCATCGAGGCGCAGGTCGAGCGCGGAGCGTCCGGCGAGCCGGCCGCCGCAGTGCACGCACGCCCACTGCACGTCGCCCGGATGGCGCGTGCGCGCGAGCGGCTCCTGGCACTTCGGGCAACGCATCGAAACTCGGCCTCGTCGCTACTGCTGCGCCGCGCTCCGACCCGCCAGCGCGCCGGTCGCGAAAGCGGCGGTGAAGTTGTAGCCGCCGATCGGACCGTCGACGTCGAGCAGCTCGCCGGCGAGGTAGAGGCCGGGCACCACGCGCGACTGCAGCGTGGCGGGATCGACTTCGGCCAGCGCGACGCCGCCGCGCGTCACTTCGGCGAAGTCGAAACCGCGGGTGCCGACCAGTGCGAGCTTCATGGCGAACAGCGCATCCAGAAGTCGCGCTCGCGCCGCCGCGCCGAGCTGCCGCATCGCGGTCGTCGCCGCGATTCCCGCCTGCAGCGTCAGCGCTTCGGCGACGCGTCTCGGTAGCAGCTCACCGACGACGGTGCGCACGAGTCGGGCGTCACCGGCCACGGTGGCCTGCGCGAAGCGTGCGTCGAGCGCGGCGCGCTCGTGAGTCGGCAGGAAGTCGATCTGCAGCGGCACGCTCGAAGCGCCGGCGCCGAGCTCGCGCGCCACCGCGCCGCCGACATTCATCGGCGCGGGCCCCGAGAGGCCGAAGTGGGTGAAGAGCAGTGCGCCGCGCTGCGGCGGCTCGCGGCGCGCGTCGGCAGCCGGCAACGACAACACGACGTCGGGCAGCGTGACACCCGACAGCTCGCGCACCCAGTTCGACGTGGCCACCAGCGGGACGAGCGCCGGCGTCGTCGCGACGATCGTGTGGCCGAGCGACGCCGCGAAGCGGTAGCCGTCGCCCTTCGTTCCGACCTTCGGATAGCTCCGCCCACCGAGCGTCAGCACGAGGCGCGGTGCGCCGAAGAGGCCACGCGCCGTGGCCACCGTGAATCCCGCGTCGCACCGCTCGATCGACGCGATCGACGCACCGCCAACGAAGCGCACGCCGACGCGCGCGACCTCTTGCTCCAGCGCGTCGCGCACATCGACGGCGCGGTTCGAGACGGGGAAGACCTTGCCGCCGGGCTCGACCTTGGTGGCGACTCCGAGCGACTCGATCCAGCGCTTGAGCTCGCGCGGCCCGCGTTCGCGCAGCGCATGACCGAGGAAGCGGCTGCCGGCGCGCCCGAAGGCCGCCGCGATGGCGGCCGCGTCGCAGTCGTGGGTGAGGTTGCAGCGGTTGCCGCCGCTGATGAGGATCTTCACGCCCGGCCGCGTCGCCTGATCGAGCAGCACCACGCGTCGCCCGAGCTGCGCCGCCGCGATCGCCGCCGCGAGGCCAGCCGGTCCCGCGCCGCAGACGACGAGATCGGCGGCGCTCGCCGCAGCCGTGTCCGCCCCCGCGTCCGTCACGGCCGTCGCAGCAGCGCCACCATCTCGAGATGGAGCGTGCGCGGGAAGAGGTCGATCGGCCGCACCACCGCGATCTCGAAGCTCTCCGACAGGAGCGTGAGGTCGCGTGCGAAGGTGAATGGATCGCAGGAGACGTAGACCAACTGCTTGGCGCCGCTCTTCACGATCGATTGCACGAGGGTCGCGGCGAGGCCGCGGCGCGGCGGATCGACGACCACCGCGTCGATCCGATCCTTGGCGGCGAGCTTGTCGAGGAACTGCGCGGCGTCGCCGACGTGGAACCGGGCGCGCTCTTCGAGCCCGTTGTGCTTCGCGGCGAAGCGCGCCGAGCGGACCGAGTCCTTGCTGTATTCGACGCCGTGCACGTCGGCGCCCGCGCGCGCGGCCCGCAACGCGATCGGCCCGACTCCGCAGAAGAGGTCGACGATGCGCTTGTCCGAAAGGTCGGGGCGACCTTCCGCGTGCAGGGAGCCGTCGAGCATCCGCAGCACTTCGCCGTAGAGAACCTGCGCCTGCGCCGAATTCACCTGCATGAACGATTGCAGCGAGGTGCGCATCTTCAGGCCGTCGCTCATCTCGTTCAGCCAGCTGCGGCCGACCAGCGGCAGCGTCTCCTCGCCGAGGATCGCGTGGTCCTCGTCGTCGGAGTGGATGTTCTGCACGACGCCGACCAGCCCTTCGCTGCCGAGCTTCTCCATCAGCTTCAGCGCGAGGCCGCGGATCTTGCCGTAGCCCTTCGCCTGCACCACGAGGCCGGCCAGGATCTCGCCGCTACCTTCGCCGACACGCGCGACGAGGTGGCGCAGGATGCCGCGCCCGGTGATCGGATCGTGGATCGCGATCTTGAGCGACATCGCGATCTGCTTGGCGGCCAGCAGCAGCGCGGTCAGCTTCGGATGCTGGATGAGGCAGGTGTCGAGATCGACGATGTGGTGCGAGCGGCGGGCGAAGAAGCCGGCGACGAGCCCGTCGCGCGACCATCCGAACGGCACCTTGATCGACGTGCGATAGAGCAGCGGTTCGGTGGCGCCGAGGATCGGCAGGATCGGCGCGCGCGCCAGTTCGGGGTGGCGCGAGAACGCCGTGCGCAGCTTCTCTTCCTTCGAGCGAACTTCTTCCCCGTACGGCACGTCGAGGGACGTGCAGCCGCCGCAAGGACCGAAATGGGGACAGCGGACTGGCTCCGTCGTGGACGGCGCCGGCAGGGAGAGGCTCATCGGCACCCTTATAAGGGCGAGCCGATGCGACCGCCTCGCGGAGAGTTCGTCATGACGATCGCCGGTTCCGTCTCGTGCTCGCTGTTCGCGGCCGTCCTCTGCGGCGCCGCGATCGCGGACCCGCCCCGCGCGCCGAAGCCCGAACGGCGCGTCCCCGCCGAATGGGAGGCGCACGAGCGCACCTGGATGCAGTGGCCGCGGCCCATCGAGTACAGCTACCGGGCAGCGTTCGCGGAGATCGTCCGCAACCTGCAGGAGTTCGAGCCGGTCGACCTCGTCGCCCACAACGCCAGCGAGCGCACCAAGGCGATCGACTACCTCGAAGCAGCCGGCGTCCCGCTCAATCGCGTGACGTTCCACCTCCACCCGACCGATTCGGCGTGGATGCGCGACAACGGACCGGTTTGGGTGCGCTCCGGCAAGAAGCTGGTCGTGCAGGATTGGGGCTTCGATGGCTGGGGCGGGCTCGTGAAGCGCTTCGCCAATGACGACGCGATGCCGCCGCTGATCGCGCAGGACGTCGGCGTCACGTCGTACGACTACAACAGCCGCATCGTCGAGCGCGGCACGCTCGAGTTCAACGGCGACGGCACGCTGATCACGAGCTGGACCTGCCTGTCGTCGCGCAATCCGGGGGTCGCGAAGGAGACTCTGGAAGCGGAACTGATCGACGCGTTCGGGCTGAAGAAGGTGATCTGGATCGAAGGCGCGCCGGCGGACGACGTCACCGGCGGCCACATCGATGGCATCGCCCGCTTCATCGACGCGACGACCGTCGTCGTGCCGAAGTACGTCGACGAGAAGGACCCCGACGCCGACCTCTATTGGCAGGCGACCAAGACGTTGCGCGCCGCCGGCCTCACCGTGCTGCGCCTCGAAGTGCCGGGCACGGTGCGGTACCGCGGCGTCGACATGGCCGCGAACTACGTCAACTGGCTGGTGGCGAACGGCGTCGTGCTGCTGCCCGGCTTCGGCCGCGCCGATTGGGACGAAGCGGCACGTGCGCGCGTCGCCGACTTCTTCCCCGGCCGCGATGTGCGCGTCGTCGACACGCGCGAGCTCTGGTTCTGGGGCGGCGCGATCCACTGCGTCACCAACGACCAGCCCTCCCGCTGAAGCCGCCCCGACCGACTCCCGGAAGCCTCGATGCTCGCCACGCTCCTCGCCGCTGCGCTGACGGTTCCGTTCAGCGATGAACCGCCGGCGCGGATCGCGGCCGCCGACCTGCAAGCCGATCTCGCGGTGCTGCGCCGCGCCTTCGAGGAGCTTCACCCGGGACTCCACCGTTACGCCACGCCGGCGCAGCGAGCGCTCGACTTCGCGGCAGTCGCGGACGCATTCCAGCGCGACCTCACCCGTCCGGAGGCGTTCCTCGAGTTGTCGCGATTCACCGCGAAGATCCGCTGCGGGCACACCTTCTTGAATCCGGCGAACCAGTCCAAGGCCGTCGTGAACGAGCTCTTCTCCGGCCAGGACAAGGTGCCGTTCTGCTTCCGCTGGATCGAGCGCCGCATGATCGTGACGCGCGATCTTTCGCCGGGCGCACGACTCGACCCCGGCAGCGAAGTGGTGGCCATCGACGGGATGCCGGCGACCACGCTCCTCTCTGCGTTGCTGACCGTGACGCGCGCCGATGGCTCCAACGACGCCAAACGGATCAGCCTGCTCGAAGTGCAGGGGAACGAGCGCTTCGAGACCTTCGACCTCTTCTTCCCGCTCCTCTTTCCGCGGACCGCGCCGACGTTCGAGCTGGAAGTGCGCCGTCCCGGCCAGAGCACGAACGTGAAGGTGGCCGTCGAGGCGCTGACCTGGGAGCAGCGGCTCGCCGCGCGCAAGGAGCTCGCCCCTTCGCCGGCTGGCAGCGATGGTCCGTTGTGGACGCACCGGGAGATCGACGCGAAGAGCGAGCTGCTCTCGATGCCGAGCTGGGTCGTCTACGACACGAGCTGGGATTGGCGCGGCTACCTCGACTCGACGTTCGCTCAGCTCGCCGAGCGGAACACCGAGAACCTGGTGATCGACCTGCGTGGCAACGAGGGCGGATCGAGCGTCGGCGACGTCCTGCTGACCTACCTCGTCGAAGCGACGACGGTGCTGGCCGACGACTCGCACTTCGTGCGCTACCGCAAGACGCCGCGCGATCTCGACGCCTGCCTCGACACCTGGGACGACTCGTTTCGCGATTGGGGCGAGGATGCGATCGGACCGATCGACGGCTTCTATCGCCTCAAGCGCTACGACGACGAGCGCGGCGCCGACGGCGGCACCGTGATCGAACCGGCCGAGCCGCACTTCGGCGGGCGTGTCTTCGTGCTGATCGACGCCTCGAACAGCTCCGCGACGTTCGAGTTCGCCCAGTCGATCCGTCAGCTCGGCCTCGCGACGCTCGTCGGCCAGCCGACCGGCGGCAATCAGCGCGGGATTAACGGCGGCGCGTTCTTCTTCCTGCGCCTGCCGCGCAGCGGCCTCGAAGTGGACCTTCCCTTGATCGGGCGGTTCTCGAAGATCGGCACGATGGAACGACCGGACGCCGGCATCGTGCCCGACGTGACGGTGACGCCGCGCGCCGAGGATCTCGCGCGCGGGGTCGATGCGGAACTGGAAGCGGTGCGCCGGCTGATCACGGCGGGGAGATGAAACGAATGAGTGCTCTGCTCCTTGCGATCGTGCTGGGCGCGCAAGCCGCTGCCGCGCCGCCGACCGCGGCGACAGCAACGGCGCCGCGCGATGCGTTCGACGCTCGCTTCACCGGCAAGACGCTGCGTTTCGACTACCACCACTGCGGCGACGCGACCCACGAGCAGATCGCGCCCGATCGCTACCGCCTCGAGGGCGATTGGGCCGGCTCGCGCACGCAGCTCGAAGATCCGTTGGGGGTCGGCGCGCTCGGCTACGGCAAGTACCGTTTCGTGGTGCGCGACGCCGCCGGCGGCGAACTGCTCTACAGCCGCGGTTTCTGCAGCATCTACGGCGAGTGGGAGACGACCGGCGAGGCGAAGCGCAGCTGGCGCGCGTTCCACGAGTCGCAGCGCTTTCCGGAACCCAAGGCGGCGGTCACGCTGGCGCTCGAGAAGCGGGCCGACGACCTCTCGTGGCGCGAGCTGTGGCGTGGCGAGTGCGACCCCGCCAGCCGCTTCGTCGACCGCTCGCCCATCACCGCGCGCGGCGGCGTGATGCCGATCGACGTGAAGGGGCCAAGCGCCGAGAAGGTCGACCTGCTGATCGTCGGCGACGGCTACACCGGCCGCCAGCGCGACGAGTTCGTCGACGACGTCCATCGCATGACCGCGGCGCTCTTCGCCACCGAACCGTTCAAGCGGCGCAAGGGCGACTTCAACGTCCGCGCGCTGCTGGCGCCCGCGCCGCAGCCCGGCATCACCGATCCGCGTTCCGGAACGTTCGTCGACACGCCGTTGCGCCTGCAGTTCAACGCCTTCGACCTCGACCGCTACATGCTCACGTTCGCGAACCTCGAGCTGCGCGAACTCACCGCGCAGGCGCCCTACGACGCGCTGATCCTGCTGGCCAACACGCGCAAGTACGGCGGCGGCGGAATCTACGGACTGTGGTCGACCTGCGGCGCCGACACCGAAGTCGCGGCGTACGTCTTCGTCCACGAGTTCGGCCACAGCTTCGGCGGGCTCGCCGACGAGTACTACAGCTCGCAGGTCGCGTACGAGGAGTTCACTCCCGTCGGCACCGAACCGTGGGAGCCGAACATCACGGCACTGCTCGATCCCACGCAGCTCAAGTGGAAGGATCTCGTCGTCGCCGGCACGCCGCTGCCGACGTCGTGGGACCAGGCGGCGTACGACGCGCTCGACCTCGACTACCAGAAGCGGCGCGCCGAGGCGCTCGCCAAGAACGCGGGCGACGAGGTGAATGAAGCGTTGATGCGCGAGATCAAGGCGAGCGGCGGCGCGCAGCTCGCGAAGGAGCCGTGGTACGGCAAGGTCGGCGCGTTCCAGGGCGCGGGCTACGAGGCGAAGCGCCTCTACCGGCCGAGCGTCGACTGCATCATGTTCACTCGCAACCCGACCGCGTTCTGCCCGGTGTGCGAGCGCGCCATCGAGCGGGTGATCGACACGCTGACGAAGTGAGGCGGCGGCGCGACGGAACGCTCTTCCTCTCGCGCTCCCACTCCACGTCCTTCAAGTCGACGCGCCGAGAGACGATCCCTAGGTGCGGCGCGCGCGTCGAAACTGGCTGACGCGCCCGCCTCCCGCACCTTCCTGCGGGTCCACCCCGGGCGCCGGGGGCCGCGACGAGTTCCCCCCCACTCGCTCGTCGCGACCCTGCGGCGCTGTTCTTGTTCGTCTCTTGGTCGCGCCTGCTTCGCGCGGCATGGCCGCTTCCGCCCCGGCGGGTTACCGTCTCTCCCCCGCTCGACCATTCATGACGCCCCCCCACCCCGCGTCGAGCGAGCTCCAGGAGGACAACTTGATCCACTTCCGTCGATTCCAAGAGGTGCGCGCCCTTGCCGGGCTTGCCTTCTTCGCGTGCGCCGCCGCGCGCTCCACTGCACAGGACGAAGTCTGGTCGCGCTTCGGCAGCGACCGCCTCGAGCGCTTCGGCGGCTCGCTCACCTTCCTCGACGACGTGAACGCCGATGGCATCGATGACTACGCGGTCGGCGCGGTGGTCGGCAACGCCGCTCCCACGCCTCACGTGGGCGCGGTGCGCATCTATTCGGGCGCCACCCACACGCTGCTCCGCACGGTGGCCGACCTCGGCGATGAGAGCTTCGGAACCGCCGTCGTTCGCGCCGGCGACTGGGACGGGGACGGCATCGGCGATCTCGCCATCGGCTCGCCGACGAATGGCAACGGCAGCGTCTCGATCGTTTCGGGAGCGGACGGCTCGCTGCTGCAGACTCTCACCAGCACTTCCCCGCGCGCGCAGTTCGGCGCGACGATCGTCAGCCTCGGAGAGGTCGACGGCGACGGCGTTCCCGACTACTTGATCGGCTCGCCGAACCACAGCACGGCGCTCGCGGCAGGCGTCGGCCTCGTCGAACTGATCAGCGGCGACACCGGCGCCGTGCTGAACAGCTGGGTCGGGCGCAGCGCCACCAGCCAGATGGGCCAGACGATCGCCGACGCCGGCGACTGGGACAACGACGGCCTCCGTGACGCGGCCGTGATCGAGCGCGACGGGCTCGGCACGATCGAGTTGGTGGTGAAGGTCTACTCGAGCGCGAACGGCGCGACGCTGCTGAGCGAACGGATCGCTCCGCCGGGCGGAAAGATGCTGAGCTCTTCGGCGCGCCTCGCCGGCGACCTCGACGGCGATGGTCGGGACGACTTCATCGTCGTCGGACCGAGCGACGCGTTCTTCGGCGTGTGGGGCACGCTGGTCGCCTACTCCCCCGCCACCGCCGGTGTGCTCTTCTCCGTGGTCGACACCAACGGCGGCTTCGGCCTCGATTGCTGCGGCGCGGGCGACCTCGACGGCGACGGCGCCGACGAC
Source organism: Planctomycetota bacterium (assembly GCA_031409275.1). Taxonomy (GTDB): domain Bacteria; phylum Planctomycetota; class B15-G4; order B15-G4; family SIAN01; genus SIAN01. The sequence goes on along the minus strand of JANNXA010000005.1, from coordinate 28,615 downwards.
TTCGCAGTCAGTCGGCCGAGCGGCAACAACGGCGGCACCGTCACGGTCTTCTCGGGCGCGACGCAAGCCGAACTGATCAGCTTCAACCAGAACAACTTCCTGCTCGGCGCGGCGCTCAGCGGCGGTTCCGACCTCACCGGCGATGGCATCGCCGAGTTGCTGGTGGGCGCAACCTCCCTCGACTTCAGCGTGTCGCTCGGCAAGTCGCAGGTGCGCTCGCTGGTGACCGGCGCGGTCGTGAAGGAGAAGAACGCCACGAACGTGATCGACGTGCTGCAGGGCGATGCGTGCCTCTTCGACGATGTCGATGGCGACGGCTACGCCGACCTGTTGGTCGGCAACTCCTCGCGACTCGACACGACGGAGCGACTGCTGCTCCTCTCCGGCGCCGACGGCCACGAACTCCAGCGCTTCAACAAGGGCGTGCAGGACTTCGGCGGCACGCTGCTGCTGTTGCCGGACCTCGACGGCGACCTGCGAAGCGACTTCGCCGTCGCGGCGGCGGTCGGGCCGAGCTCGGTCGAAGTGCGCTCGGGCGCGACGGGGACGTTGATCCGCACCTTCACCGACACGCGCACCAGCATCGGGTTCGGCCGCGCGCTCGCAGTCGGCGTGCAGCCGTCGGGCGCCATCGAGCTGGCCATCGGTTCGCCGCTTTCCGACGCCGGTCGCACCGACGGCGGCGAGTTCAAGATCTTCAACCTCGCCACTGGCGCCCAGGTGGTGCAGGGGCTCGGCAACTTCACCAACGAGCAGTTCGGCGCGGCGCTCTGCCACCTCGGCGACATCAACAACGACGGCTTCGGCGATTGGGGCGTGGCCGCGCCCTTCAACGGCGTGAACGGAACCAACTCGGGCCGAGTCGGCTTGATGAGCGGCAAGACGGGCGCGCAGATCCGCGTGATCCGCGGCACCGCGGCGGACGACCGCCTCGGGACGTCGGTCGCGGCGATCGACGACGTGAACGGCGACGGCACGCCCGACCTTGTGGTCGGCGTTCCAGGTGCCGGCGCGGGCGACGAAGGGCAGACCCTCACGGTCTCTGGCAAGAACGTCACCATCCTCGCCACGCAGACCGGTGCCGCCGCAGGCGCCGAACTCGGCAGCGCAGTCGCGGTCCTCGTCGACGCCAACAGCGACGGCCAGCAGGACCTGCTGAGCAGCTGGAAGTCGCGCCGCCGCGTCGACCTGGTGTCGGGAAGCAACGGCCTCTTGATGGAGCCGGTCGCGACGTCGATCTTCCCGCGTGAGCTCAGGGTCGCGAGCGGGCCGCTCGCTCTGCTGGATGGGCCGGGTGCGGGCCCACTGCTCGCGATCACGGCCACCGACGATGCCACCAACGGGGCGCAGTCGGGCGCCATCGCGATGCACAAGTTCGACGACCTCTACCTCCAGATCACGCCGCCGAGCGCCGCTGCCGGCGTCACCGTCTTCGGCAAGGTGCGCGGGGGACCGAACGGCGCGCTCTTCGTGCTGCTCCTCGAAGACGTCAACGGCATCCCGGTGAGCCAGCTGATCGTCGCGTCGACGCTCGATGCGACCGGCGCGTTCACGGCCAGCGGCGTGGTCCCCGCGGGCTTCAGCGGCGACGTGTACACGCTGCGCGCCTACGCGATCGGCTTCAACGGCAAGCTGGTCGACTCGCTGCCGCGGACGCTGACGTTCGAGTGACCCGGGGCGTCGAACGCCGCAGATTCCTGATCGAAGTCCACTGCGCCGGGCCGCCCCTCGCTCGCAAGAGCCGGGGGCGGCCCGGTTCGTTTCACCGCCGGATCGAGCCGAGCCCCTTCGCGCGCAGTTCGCTGATCTTCACCATCGCGTAGCCCCATTCGGGGCTCGGGACCACGACGGGCGGCGCGGTGGCTTCGTCACCGGCCTCTTCCTCGGCCGCTTCATCCACCGCGGCCGTGGCGGGCGGCGGCTCGAGATGCGGCTGGTCGTTCGTGTAGTTGCGCATGCCGGCCAGCAGCGCGCCGACGTACGACGCGATCAGCGGATCCTCGTCATGCGGGCTGGTATCGCTGCTGCCGGGGCCGCGCGCGATGCGGCGGAAGTCGGCGAGCGCTTCGGCGGGCAACTTCTCCGGGTCGACCTCGGCGCCCAACATCGTCGTCTCGAGCAGGCTGAACTCGCGCGTGCCATCGGGCTTCGCGGCGCCAAGGAAGAAGCCGAGGTAGCAGTGGACGGGGGTCGTGATGAGGAACGGGTCGAGGCCGATGGCCGCGAGGATCGAGGCGATCAGCACGCTGCCGTCGACGCAATTGGCCTGCGCGGCGGCGAGGCTCCGCTCGATGGTGCGCACGTGCTGCCAGCCGACGTGCCCGCCGGCGCGCAACGTGCCGACGCTCGAGTAGCGGATGCCTCGCTCGCGCAGCAGCTTCCAGACCGAAAGCACCTGGGCGTGCACCGCGTCGGTGCTCCCCGCCTGATAACCGGTGAGGTCGCGCACGAAGCCCTGCTCGGTCAGCGCCGGCAGGATCTCGTTGACGATCGTCGGGTGGCGCTCGTTCACGTAGGCGGCGAACATCCAGTTCTGATCGATGTTCATCGCGCCATCGCTGCCTGGCGCCGCGGCCTGCAGCGTGTCCGTGTCGATGCCGGAGAGTTCGAACGGGCAGTCGTGGATCGGATGGAGGCGCACCGGCAGCGTGAGCTTGCGCAACGGCTTGCCGTCGACCTCGACGCGGAACTTGATGGTGAGCACGCGCTCCTCATCGAGCGCGCGCAGCTTCTCGAAATCCCAATCGATCTTCGGGAAGAAGCGATGCACCGACGCGACGGAAAGCTCGTGAGCGAGCTCCGACTCGCCCATGAAGTCGTTCGCCTCGACGATCACCTTCAAGTCGGGCTTCAGGTAGAGGTCGTCCGTGTGGTCGACCACGAGACCGACCTGTCCATGCGGATCGCCGTACTGCAGCAGCGTCAGCTCGCGCCACAGGTCGAAGCCGGTGTCAGGAAAGAAGGTGGTCGCGTAGAGGTACGAGCTGAACAGGTGGCCGTCGAACCCGGCGACGGGCGTGAGGCCGAGCTCGGCACGGGCGGGAGGGGTGGCAAGAACCGTGGCGCCGAGCACCATCGCGGTACGACACATCCCCGCCATCAGATGGTGACCCATGTGTTCTCCTTGTTGCTCTTCACGCAAGCGCGCAGGAACTTCATGCCGGCGAGGCCGTCGCTGACCGACGGGTAGGCGGACGCGATGTCCTTCTCGCCGCGGATCGCGCGCGCGAAGGAGCGGTAGAGGTTGGCGAACGCCTCGAGGTAGCCCTCGGGATGGCCGGCGGGGATGCGCTGCAGCGTCTTCGCTTCGTCGTCGACCCAGCCGTTGCCGGGGCGGTAGAGCTCGGGAGCCTTGTCCTTCCACCAGACCAAGAGGTCGTTCGGCTTCTCCTGTTCCCACTGCAGGCCGCCTTGCGTGCCGAACAGCCGGATCGACAGCGCGTTCTCGCGGCCGACGCAGACTTGCGATGCGGCGAGCGTCCCGTTCGCGCCGCACTTCAGCTTGAAGAGCACCATGCCGTCATCGTCGAGCACACGCCCCGGCACGAAGGTGGTGAGCTGCGCGTAGAGCGAGTCGAGGCGCGAGCCGGTGAGGTGCTCGGCGAGGTTCGCCGCGTGCGTCCCGATGTCGCCCATCGCGCCGCACGCGCCCGACTGCTTCGGATCGCTGCGCCACGCCGCCTGCTTCTGGCCGGTCGCCTCGAGCCGGTCGGAGAGCCACCCCTGCAGGTACTCGACGTAGACCTTGCGGATCTCGCCGAGGCGCCCCGAATGCACGAGGTTCCTCGCGTGGCGGACCATCGGGTAGCCGGTGTAGTTGTGCGTGACGCAGAAGCGGAGCTTCGTCTTCGCGACCAGCCGCTCGAGCTCTTCCGCCTCCTCGACCGTGATCGAGAGTGGCTTGTCGCAGATCACGTGGAAGCCGCGCTCGAGCGCCGCCTTCGCCGGCCCGAAGTGGACGTGGTTCGGGGTGACGATCGAGATCGCGTGGATCCGCTTCTCGGCCGGCAGCTTCGCCTCGCCGTCGAGCATCTCCATCCAGCTGCCGTAGGTGCGCGCGGGCTCCAGTCCAAGCTCGCCACCCGTCTCTTGGCTCTTCGCCGCATCGGAGCTGAAGGCGCCGGCGACCAGCGCGAACTGCCCGTCCATCTGCAGCGCGATGCGATGGACGCCGCCGATGAAGGCGCCCGGCCCGCCGCCGACCATGCCGATGCGAAGCTTGCTGCCCATGCGTGGCTCCTCGAGGAAGGCGGAGACGGTAGCGAGCGGCCCAATGGTTACGAGCGGGGCGAGATGGCTGTCCAAACCAGCGCCGGGCGGACACGATCGAGCGAACCGGCACCCTTCGGAGAGCCCCGATGCGCATGCACTCGATTGCCAGCTTCTTCGTCCTGCTGTCCAGCCTGACGCCCGCACAGCAGACCGTGTGGAAGGTCGACAGCACGTCCGAAGGCGAGCAGTTCGGCGCCGCGCTCCTGCGAGACATCGACACCGGGCCGAGCGGCCTCGCCGGTCTCACGATCACGCTGCAAGGCTACGGCTACGGCTTCGACGGCAAGGTGAAAGACTCGCAAGCGCAAGTGCTGACGTTCGAGTAGCCACACGCGGCGCCAAGCAGCGGCCGTCCATTGCCAATACGGAACGAGCCGCCTACGGTACGCCGCGGCCGAGTGGTGCCGGCCTGCGGCGCGCCAGTCGCCTCGGCGCTCGGAGTTTCCGCCATGAACTTGCGCCCACGCACCTCCGCCCTTTGCGCGCTCCTCACGCTGGCTCCGGCGCTTGCGGCGCAACAAGAGCGCTGGAGCGTCGCCGGGCGGCTCAAGACCGGTCACTTCGGCGAGTCGATGGCGGCGCTCCCGGACCTCGATGGCGACGGCGTGCGCGACCTGCTGATCGGCAACCCAGAGGCTCATCCTGCCGTCAACGGAGGCAGCGTCCACGTGGTCTCCGGAAAGAGCCTCGTGACGCTGCTTGAGCTGTCGGGTGCCCCGCTCGAGGGCTTCGGCCACAGCGTCGCGGACGGCGGGGACATCGATGGCGACGGCACGCAGGACTTCCTCGTCGGCGCGCCTGGTGCGAACGCGGCGCGCGCCTTTTCCGGCGTGAACGGCGCACTGCTGCACGAGTGGAGCCGTCCCAATCCGCTCGACGGATTCGGCACCAACGTCGTGGGACTCGGCGACGTCGATGGTGACGGCCTCGGCGACGTGGTGATCGCTTCGCCCTTCGAGTCGGCGCACGGCAAGCAAGAGCGCGGCGTCGTCCGAGTGTTCTCTGGCGCCAACTTCCTGCTGCTCCAGTCGTTCGAAGGCGCGAGCGCCCGCGCGCACTTCGGCGATCGCGACCGGATGGCGAACGTCGGCGACATCGACGGCGACGGAATCGCCGACCTCGCGATCGTCGACATCGAAGACTCCGCCACCTTCGTGGGCGACGTCGTGCGCGTCGTGTCGGCAGCGACGGGCAGCGAGCTGCTGGCCGTTCGATTCGATGCCGGCAGCCGGCTCAACTATCGGGCAACGACGATCGCGCCGACGGCCGATCGCGACGGCGACGGCCGCGGCGACCTGCTGATCGGAGCGCGCCGGAACCTCTTCGCAGCCCCCGGCCGTGCGCTGGTCCTCTCCAGCGCGAACGGCGCCGAGCTCCTCGTCGTCGACGGCCCGGAGAACTCCGACTTCACGGTCGCGCGCGACATCGGCGATCGCGACGGCGACGGCCTTACCGAGCTGGTGCTCACCATCCAGTTCACTCGCTTCAACTTCGAGACTTCGATCTCGCTCCATCGCGGAAGCGACGGCGCAGAGCTCGACTCCTTCAGCGGCTCGACGAACGGCCTGTTCGGCCTCGCGACGCTGTGCGATCTCGACGTCGATGGCGACGGGCTTCGCGACATGACGATGAGCGATCCCAACTGGGTCGACCGCGGTCTCATCGTGGGTGCCGTCCAGCAGCGGATGTGGCCAGGCGGGACCGTGTACGTCCAGCAGAACGGCGAGGGCGAAGACCAGCTGTTCGACGGCGCGCTCGCTGCTCTCGACGACGTCGATGGCGACGGAGCGAACGACTTCGTCGCCGCCAACCTCGCGTTCAGCGGGGTCCGTGATTCGGTGCGCGTCGGTTCGGGCCGTGACGGTTCAACCCTTGCAGACCATCGCGTCGGCGGGCGTCCCGACGGCGCACTGGTGGCGCTGCCCGACCTCGATGGCGACGGCCACGATGACTACGCCATCGGCCTCGACACGCTCACCAATGCGCCGCGCGTCGAGGTGCGCTCGAGCAGTGGCGGCGGCGTGCTGCAGAGCTTCGCTGGCAGCGGCGGCAGCGACCTTTTCGGCGGCGTGATGGCGGCCGGCGTGCACCCGTCCGGCGCGATCCACCTGGCGATCGGCGCCCCCGGCTCGAGCCTCGGCTCGACCGGCGGCGGCGCCGTCTGGGTCTTCGACGCGGCGAGCGGCGTGCAGCAGTTCCGAAAAACGGGCGCGTGGCTCGCGGAAGGACTCGGCAGCAGCGTCGCCTGGATCGGCGACGTGAACGGCGACGGCACGGGCGACTGGGCGTTCGGCGGTCCGCGCCACGGCGCCGGCGGCAAGGAGGCGGGCCGCGTGCTGGTGGTCTCGGGCAACGCGGGCGGCACGCTCGCCTCGCACCTCGGCTTGGCGGGCGACCATTTCGGCAGCAGTCTCGCATCACTGCGCGATCTGAATGGCGACGGCCTGAATGAGCTCGTGGTTGCGGCTAGCGATCGGGGCGCCAACGACGAGGGCGCCGTGACCGTCCTCGCCGGCGGAAGCTGGAACCAGCTGTCGACGGTGGTCGGAGCCGCGCCCGGCGACCGGCTCGGCACGAAACTCGTCTCGCTGCGTGACCTGAACGGCGACGGCGCTGACGAGTGGGCGGCGCTGGCGCTGGCGCCGCGGCGCTTCGAGCTTCGTGACGGCGACCACGGTCGCCTGCTCGCGAACGTGCCGGTCGACGGCAACGCCGGCTTCGAACTCCTCGCGGCCGCGGCGCCGTGGCAGCTCGGATCCACCAGCGGCGACGCCGTCGACGACCTGCTGGCGATCGACCCGGACGGCCCGACTCTCACCGGTCGCGCGTGGCTGATCGCCCTCGACGATCTGCTGCTGCAGTTCGAGCCTGCCATCGCGCGCGACGGCGACACCGTCTACGCACACCTGCGCGGCGGGCCAAGCTTCACTGCGGCGGGATTGCTGCTGCTCGACGTGAATGGCGCGCCGGTGAATCAGTGGATCGGGCTCGCGACGTTCGACGGGCAGGGCAAGTACTTCGCGTGCGGCGATGTCGGACCGGGGCTCGCCGGATTGACGATGACGGTGCAGGGCTTCGGCATCGGCTTCGACGGGAAGCTCAAGGACTCGCAGGCGCAGGTGCTGACGTTCGAGTAGGCGCTCCTCCGACCCAATCGGAACCGACGGAACGACTGATGCCGAGACGGTGAGCTCGCCACTCGCCGCTCGACCACGATCCCCGAACGTGCGCCGCCGCCCGCTTTCGCCGCGCGACCGCATCGAACCCGCCGCGAACGGCCGGATCCCCCGCCGGCACGACCGTTGCCAATCGCTCACCGCCGCCGCCCGGCCATCGGGTGTTCGTCCGCGATTCGGGGGAAAGTCCATGTGGATTCATTCGCGTCTTCGCGCGACGTGGCGTGGTGTCGTCGGCTTCGCAATCGGCGTCGTCGCGATCAGCACCGGCTCGGTGAACGGGAGCGCGCGTGCACAGGAGCGGCGCCTCGAGTTCTTCGGCGACACGACGCCGGGCGAACAGTTCGGCACGAGCCTCTGCTGGCTTGCGGATCGCAACGGCGATGGCGTCGACGAAATCCTGGTTGGAGCGCCAGGGGCGAACCGCGTCCGCGTCCTCTCGGGGATCGACCTCGCGCTTCTGGCCGAGATCGTCGGAGAACCTGGAACGGCATTCGGAACGCGCGTCGTCGCCATCACCGACCTCGACAACGACGGTCTCGAAGACCTTGCGATCGGAGCGCCAGACGCCGCCGACGGTAGCGGCCGCATCCTGCTGCGCAGCAGCGCCACGGGCGCGCCGCTCGGCGAACTCGCACCGCTGCCCTACGGCACCGCACTCGGAACGCTCTTCGACGCCGTCGGCGATGTCGACGGGGATGGCGCGAGCGAGATCGCCGTCGCGACCTTCTACGACATCGGACGGTATGGGTCCGAGCTGCCGCCGCCGCTGATCACTCTGCGCTCGACGCGGGATGGTTCGCAGCTCGCGACGCGCATCGCGCCCGCGGGATTCACCACATCGATCGTCGGGCTCGCGGCGCTCGACGACCTCGACGGCGACGGCGTGCGCGAGATCGCCGCGCTCGGCCTCCCGCGCGAAGACGAGTTCGACTCGCGCATGGGCGATCCACCGCCCTCCTGCACGATCGTCAGCGGACGCGACCTCACGAACCGCCTCGCGTTCGACGTGCGCGACAAGTACGGCCGGTCGAAGCTGCCAACGCGGGTCGCAGCCATCGGCGATGTGGACGGCGACGGCTGGCGCGATCTCGCGCTGGTGCGGCCGGGCTTCGTTAGCAAGAGTGACTACTACACTCCGTTCGACAGCGAACTCTGGGTGGTGTCGAGCGCAAGCGGCGCGACGCTGCGACACTTCGCCTCCGAAGTCGAACACTTCGCGGGCGGAGTCGTCGACGCCGGCGACCTCGATGGCGACGGAGTTCCGGAGCTCGCGCTGGCGCGCCACACCCTCCTTGATTCGGGATCGCTGGAGGTGCAGTTCGAGGTCGCGCTCCTCTCGTTGCGCAGCGGCGCGGTGCTGCGTCGAATCGCCGGCCGCCGCGTTCCCCTTCCTAGCTTCCCGCGAAAGCCACAGTTCGGCTACGCGCTGGCCGGCGGTCGCGATCTCGATCAGGACGGCGTACCCGATCTCGTCATCGGCGACATCGGTTCAGAGGCAACCTCGTCGGATGGCGGCGTGCTGGCGTGGAACCTGCGCGATGACGCGCTGCTCGCGCAGCGGCTCGGCGACGACACACAGCACCGCCTGCAGGGCGGAGCGGTGTGGTGCGACGACGTCGACGGCGACGGGATCGTCGACTTCGCGATCGGGGAGGTCGACTGGTGGTCCTCCGGCAGCGTGGCCCTGCGCTCGGGGGCCGATGGCACGCTGCTGCGCCGCATCACGCGCACGCCGCTTGACGATCGCTTCGGGCTAGCGATCGAACCGCTGCGTGACCTCGACGGCGATGGGATCGGCGAGCTCGCGATCGGCGGGCGCGGCGTCGTGGAGATCCGCTCGCCGGTCGATGGCGGGCTCGTCCTCGCGCTCACCGAGGAGTTCGCTGACGAGCCCGTGTCGGATTTGGCGTGCGGAGCACCAGACGGTGGTCCGATCGAACTACTGGTCGGACAACCGATGGCGCCGGATGGCGCTCGCGTCCCCGGCCGAGCGCTCCTCTTCGACCTCTCCACGGGCGCGCTGCTACACCGTTTCGATGGCGTCCAGCACGACGAGCGTTACGGCTTCGCGCTCGCGTGGCTCGGCGATGTGACCGGTGACGGTGTCTCCGACTGGGCGATTGGTGCGCCCAACGCCAGCGGCTTCTACGCGCGAGCTGGGCGCGTGCAGGTGATCAACGGCGCGCTTCGCAAGCTGGTGCGCCAATGGTTTGGATTGAGCGTTGCTGCGGCGCTCGGCACCGACGTGGCGGGGGTCGACGACGTCGATGGCGACGGATTCGGTGAGCTGCTGCTCTGCGAAGTCGCCGGCGGCGTCGATTCTGGTGGCCGCGTCCGAATGATGGCCGGCAAACGATGGCACGAATTGCTGCGCGTCGAAGGTGAGGCGTACGAGAGGCTCGGACAGCGCGTGGTGGTGGTCGACGACGTGAACGGCGACGGCACACCCGAACTCGCCTCGACGACCAACTTCCACAGCGGTTCGCGCGTCCGGCTCCACTCGTTGGCGAACGGGGCGCTGCTTTCGACGATCGGGCCCGCTCGGCCGACGTTCGGGGCGGTGCTCGCATCGACACGCCGCGACGGTGGTTCGAGAAGCGGCTGCGGGCGCCCTGAGCTCGCGGTCGTGACGCCCGACGACGCTCGTCCCGGCGCGCACGATCGGGTTGGCAGCGTCGAAGTGTGGTCGCTCCCCTCCCTCTTCCTCGAGCTCGTGCCGCAGAGCGTCGCCGTCGGCGAGCGGGTGATCGGTCAGGTGCGCGGCGCGCCGGCGGGCGCGTTCGCGGGCATCTACCTCGAGGCGATCGACGCCGTGCCGTTCGAGCAGTTCCTCGACTTCGGCTTCTGCGATACGCTGGGCACGTTTCGCGACTCGAGCGTCGTTCCGCCCGGCATGAGCGGACTCTGCTGGTCGCTGCGCGGCTACGCGACGGGTTTCGATGGAACGCTGGTCGAATCGAGCGCGGAGGAGCTCCAGTTCGAGTGAGGCGGTGCCTCCGAAAGCCGCGACCGCTCGGCGGAGTGGAGGAAAGATCCCCGCCACCTGTTTTCACGCCCCCACTTGTCACGATTCGGCGCCGGGGCTCGCGCTCCAGCGCAAGCGGGCGCAAGCTTGGACGCGCTCGGAACCTCTCCGGGCTCAGATCCGTCTGACCGAGCGTCCGTCCCCCCAAAGAAGCCTCGAGGAGACCGTCGATGGCCAGGAGAGATTCGATCAGGCGCATCGCGCCGTGGCTGATCGCCGCCAGCGCCACCGCCCAACAGGAGGTGTGGCAAGTCGACGGCATCGATCGCGCGGTCGCGCTCGGCCACGCGCTCGCGAAGTTGCCCGACCTCGATGGCGATGGCACTCCCGACCTTCTGGCTGGCGTGCCGACCACACAGAACGGCGTGTCCCTCGGCAGCGCACGCGTGCTGTCGGGTCGCGACCTCTCGCTGCTGCGATCGCTCGACGGGAATCCGGGCGAGGACTTCGGCGCCGCCGTCGCCGACGCCGGCGACGTCGATGCGGACGGCGTGACCGACCTCTTCGTAGGCGCGCCGCTCGCCGGCGCCGCGCGCGTCTATTCCGGTGCCACTGGCGTTCTCTTGCTGCAGTGGCTCGCGACCGATCCGCTCGCGCGACTCGGCGCTAGCGCCGTTGGCCTCGGCGATCTCGACGGTGACGGCCACGGCGATCTCGCCGTCGGCGCGCCCGATGAGGATGTCGGCGGCGTTCGCGTCGGCGTGGTCCACGTCTACTCCGGTGCCAGCGGCAACGAGCTGCGCCGCCACGACGGCCGCGACCCGCTCGCGCACGTCGGTGGCCTCGACCGCATGGCGAACTTTGGCGACCTCGACGGCGACGGGCTCGATGAACTCGCGCTGCTCGACGTCGACCTCTTCGCGGGGGTGCCGCGCGGCGTCGCGCGCCTCCTCTCGGGCGCGACGGGACTCGAACTCCTCTCGGTCGCATGGAATCAGGGCGACTACCTCGACTACCTCCCCTCCTCGATCGCGGGACTTGGCGACGTCAACAGTGACGGCACGCGCGACTTCGTGGTCGGCAGCCTCCCCGTCGATCCGATCTCGTCTGGCCGCGCATGGCTGCTCTCGGGCGCCAACGGCAACGAGATCCTGCGCATCGACCTCGGCGACCACCCGCGCTGGTTCTTCGCGAACGTCACGCCCGATGCGGACGGCGACGCGCGCAACGACCTCACGATCAGCACGACCGCCGACGCCTTCTCCGGTCCGCAGCCGAACCTCTTCCTCTGCAGCAGCGCCAACGGAGCAACGCTCGGAACGCTGCGCGGCACGCCGCTGAGCCTGTTTGGTCGCGCCCTGTTGGCCGGTGACGACTACGACGGCGACGGCGTCGCCGACTTCGCGGTCGGCGACTCCTCAGCGAATCTGAATGCGCTCGAGACCGGCGAGCTGCGCCTCGCCCGCTGGCCGAGCGGCAGCCTCATCGCCCGCCAGTTCGGCGACGCGCAGGTCGAACGATTCAACGGCGCGGTGACGCTGCTCGACGACGTCGATGGCGACGGCTTCCGCGACTTCGCCGCGCAGAACCGCCTGACGCCGAACTTCCTCACCGAATCGGTGCGGGTGATCAGCGGCCGCGACGGCAGCGAGCTCGCCTCCAACCCTGTCGGCGAGGCGGCTGACGGAGCGCTGGTGGCGCTGCCCGATCAGGACGGTGACGGGCACGACGACTACGCGGTCGGCCTCAGCGTGCAAACGCTCGGCCCCGCGGTCGAGGTGCGCGGCAGCGCCAGCAACTCGCTGCTGCGACGGTTCAGCAACGGCTTCGGTTCGATGACTGGCTTCGGTTCCGTGTTGGCCGTCGGCGTGCAGGGCAGCGGAGCCGTCGAGCTGGCCATCGCGGCGCCACTCACCAACAAGTCCAAGAACGGCATCGGTGAAGTGACCGTCGTCAACCTCGCCACCGGTGCCGTGGTCTTCCAGAAGGCGGGCAACTGGAACGGCGAGCAGCTCGGAACCTCGGTCGCCTTCCTCGGTGACGTCAACAACGACGGCGTCGGCGACTGGGCGTTCGGTGCGCCGCACAACGGCAGCGGCGGCCTCGATGCCGGCCGCGTCACGATCGTCTCCGGCGTGGCCGGTGGCCAACTGAAGGCGCTGTTCGGCGTGGCCGGCGATCGCCTCGGCGAGAGTGTCGCCGCGGTCGGCGACCTCGATGGCGATGGCATCAGCGAGCTCGCCGTCACCGCGCTCGGCGCCGGCGGATCGATGGGCGAAGTGCGTCTCTTCCAAGGCGGGAGCTGGCTGCCCGTCAGCACCGTCGCCGGCAGCGGCGCGAACGATCGCTTCGGCGCCACGCTCACGCCGATCGCCGACGTGAATGGCGATGGCATCGGCGAGTGGATCGCCGCCGGTTCGAAGCCGGCGCGACTCGAACTGCGGTCGGGCGCGACGGCAGGCATCCTCGCGAAGCTGCGCGGGTCGACTGCAACCGCGCAGCTCGCGGTGGCGCAGGAGTGGCAGGCGGCGTCGATCGATGGCGACGCGATCCCCGATGTGATCGCCACCGACCCCTCGTTGGCGGGCGGTGCCGGTCAAGCGTGGTTGACCGTGCTCGACGATCTGTTGCTGCAGTTCGAGCCGAGCGTCGCGCGTTCGGGAGCGACCGTCTTCGCTCGCCTGCGCGGCGGCCCGACCGGCAACGTGAGCGGCATCCTCCTGCTCGACGTGAACGGAGCACCGGTGTTGCGCTGGCTCGGGATCGGGACGTTCGACGTCTTCGGTGCCTATTTCGTGGTCGACCTGGTGCCGCCGGGGCTCGCCGGCACCACGATGACGCTGCAAGGCTACGGCATCGGCTTCGGCGGCAGCATCGTCGACTCGCCGGAGCAGACGCTGCACTTCGAGTGAGCAACGGCGGCGGGGGTGCCCCTCGCGGGCGCCCTCGCTGCCGCCTCGCGCGCCTGCAACGCGCGGCCTATCGTCCTCTGCCATGGGACTTCCACTCGCCACGCTCTTCGCTGCAACGTTCGTGCAGGAGCGCGGCGGCGTCGAAGTCGGTGCCGTCCGTTCCGGCGATCGACTCGAAGTCGGATTCACGGCCGATGGCCGCTTCGCGCGGGTCGAGCAGGCGCGTCGCCGCTTCGAACTGACGAGCGGTGGCGGACTCTTCATCACCGACGTCGCCGCCCTGCTCACCCCCATCCTCGGCGAGAGCAATCGCGTCGCCAACGGTTCGTTCGAGCAGGACGTGAACGGCGACCTCTGGCCGGACGGCTTCCTCTTCGTCGACTTCTGGGGCAGCGGCGGCAGCGCGACCTGGGACGCGACGAGCGCGAGCGACGGCGCTCGCAGCGTGCGCCTCGATGGCAGCGGCGGCGAGGCGATCGAAGCGCCGGCCATCGCCGTGACCGAAGGCGAGGAGCTGCTGATCGCGGCGTCGCGCCGCGGTGCGGCGGCGCGCATCGTGGCCTTCTGGCTCGACTCCAATGGTCAGTCGCGCGGAGTGCTGCTCGGCGACTCGGAACCGGCCAACGCAGGCTTCGCTTCGTTCGGTCGCATCGTTCAGGCGCCGGCGAATGCGCGCTGGCTGATCGCCGCGTGGCAGAAGCTCGAGGGCGGCTCGTGCTGGATCGATGCGGCACGCGTCGTCGCCCCCGATGCGAGCGTGCGCGCACGCGTGGATGGAGCGCTGCAGGCCGATCCGGGGCGCCGCTTCGCACGGCAGCGCACCACGCTCGACGCGCTCCAACTCGACGTCGACGTCGAGTGGCACGGTGAAGCTCACGGCCTGATCGGCAGCGCCGACCTCATCAACCGGAGCGGCAACGATCGCGCGCTGCAGGTCGAGATGGTGGCACCACTCTCGTTTCGCGACGCGACCCTGCAAGTCGAGCCGCGCGCGACGACGCAGCTCGCGCTCACGAATCTCTACGCCGAATTCCAAACGCGCGAATGGGCGGTCGGGGGGCTGCCATTTGGCGAGGGGAAGCTCGCGAGCTACCCGCTGATCGCGCTGGCCGGTCCGCCGCCGACTTCGACGAGCCGCGCCCCCGCGCTCGTCTTCGGCGTTCCGCCTGGCGATCCGACGCCGTCGCGGCTGCGCGCGACCACGGAACCGGGCGGCGGCCTCGTGTTGTCGTTCCCGCTCGGCCTCGCGACGACCACCGCCGCTGGACCGGCGCGCGCACGCGTCACGCTGTTCCTCGCTGGCAGCGACCCGCAATGGCCCTTGCGTCGCGGGCTCGCGCAGATGGCGCACCTCTTCCCGAGCTACGCGGAACGGCGATTCGGCGTTGCCGGCACCTGGATCGCCTTCACCGACCCCGCCACGATTCCCAACGTCGCCGACTTCGGATTCGCCGTCCACGAGGGGGACAACGCCGTCGCGACCGACGATGCGCTGAAGGTCGCGTCGTTCTGCTACGTCGAGCCGTGGGACGATTGGGTCGACCTCGGCGACTTCGCGACGCAGCCGACCTACGCCGATGCCCTCACTCGCATCGCGGCGCAACAAAGCGGCATCGGTTTCACGCCCGCCGTGGTCGACCTCGCGCGCGCGATCGACGTCGGCGGCGCGCGCGATGGCAGCGGAGCGCTGCTGCACAAGATCCTGAACCGGCCGTGGGTTTCCGGCAGCGGCTGGAGCTGCCTCGTCTCCCTCAATCCCGAACTCGGCCTCGTCGATCCGCTGGGCCGCGGTTGGAGCGCGCCGTTCGACCATTTCGCCGCGATCATCGACGCCTCGGCGGCGGCAGCAGAAACGCAAGGCGCGACGCTCGAAGGCGCCTACATCGACTCCTGCACGACCTACTTCGCCGACTCGCTCGACCTGCGTCGCGACCGCTGGGCCACCACTCGCACGCCGCTCACCTGGTCGCGAGCGAACCACGCAGTCGCGCTCTGGCCACCCTCGCAAGTCGCCGCCGTCGCTGCGGCGCATGCGGTACGCGAGCGCGGCGCGGGTCGTCTGCTGATGGGCAACGCCCTCGATCCGAGCGTGCGCGCGTGTGCGCTCCACTTCGACTACCTCGGCATCGAGTCGAACTGGGGCGCCGCGCCCGAAAGCGATGCGGCATTGCTGTGGCGACGCGTCGCCGCGTTCCGCCGCCCGTTCTGCATCCTGCAGAACACCGACTTCACGCAGTTCGACCACGCGGAGATGAAGCGCTACTTCGCGCGCTGCCTCTTCTACGGCCACTTCGCGAGCTGCTTCTCGGTCGACGCGTCGAGCTTCCCCTACTTCGAGGACGCGACGCTCTACGAGCGCGACCGCGACCTCTTCGTCCACTATGTCCCGCTGGTGCGCGAGCTCGACCTCGCCGGCTGGCAGCCAGTGACCCACGCCACCACCTCGCATCGTGAACTGCTTTGCGAGCGCTTCGGCGGCGGCTTGGCGAGCGGCGCTCTGCCGCTCTTCACGCTGATGAACGACGGCGCGATCGGCCGCAACGCCACGCTGACCATCGACAAGACAGCGCTCTCGCTCGGCTCGATCAGCGCGGTCACCGACGCGATCAGCGGCCAGCCGCTCGCCTTCACGCAGGATGCGCTGCAACTCACCGTCACGGCGTTCCTCGCGCCCGGCGCCGTGCGGATGGTCCGGCTGCAGTAGGCGGAGGCGTGCGCGCTATCCCCCCGCGCCATGGAGCGCGAGCAGGTCGCATCGATCGTGCGAGAAGTCGTCGCAGCGACCCTGCGCCTGAAGTTGGCGGACTGAGAGCGGGGGCGTCGGAGCGCCCCGATCGTGACAGTTCCGGGCACGGAACGTCGCGCGCGCCATGGCGAGGATCGCGTTCGGGGCTACCTTGTCGCCGCAGGAACTCAGGAACGAGGAGCTGCCGATGCGCCCCGCTGCCACGCTTGGCCTCACGATCCGGATCGTCTCCAGTCTCGCCGCCGCGGCCTTGCTGCCGACGCTGCTGCCCGCCCAGCAGGAGCGCTGGACGATCGACCAGGAGGGGCGCCGGCAGATCGTCGGCAGCAACCTCTGCTGGCTCGACGATCTGGACGGCGACGGCGTGCGCGACTTCGCGATGGTTCTGCTGCCGGCCGGCGGCGTCTACCAGCCGACGACCCGTGCGGTGCGGCTCTGCTCCGGAGACGACGGCGCGACGTTGCGCGAGTGGAGCCACGCCACGCGCGCGAACTACGGCGCCGTGCTGGCGAACGCGGGCGACCTCGACGGCGACGGGCACGACGATCTGCTGATCGGGGCGCCGCAGGACGCAACGCAGGTCGCCGACGCGGTGATCGCCTGCTCGAGCGCGAGCGGAGCCGAGCTCTTCGAGCTGCGCGGCGTCGCGACCGGCGGCGACCACTTCGGCGCCTCGCTCGCGGGGCTGGGCGACCTCGACGGCGACGGCGTCGACGACTTCGCCGTCGGCATCCCGAGCTTCGTCGGCTCGGGGGTCAAGGGCCGCGTCGACTTCTACTCGGGCGCGACGCGAGCCGTGCTCGGCAGCGTGACCGGCACCTCCCATGAGACGCGCTTCGGCGACGCGCGGCGCATCGCATCGCTCGGCGACCTCGATGGCGACGGCATCGGCGATCTCCTCACCGCCGAGACCGTGAAGACGCTGAGCAGCAGCAAGCCCAACTGCAACGTCGAGGTCTGGTCGGGCGCCACGCGCCAGTCGCTGCTGCACGCGACCGTCCTGCTCTCGACCTGGTCAGCCACCCAATCGCTCTGCGTCGCCGGCGCGGGCGACGTGGACGGCGACGCCCTTCCCGACCTGCTGATCTCGGCGCCGCGCACCACCGGCAGCAGCACGTCCGGACGCGCGCACGTGGTGTCGGGCGCGACGGGTGCGACGCTGCACACCTTCCTCGCCCCCACCAGCGGCGAGCTCGGCACGCTCTGCGCCGGCGTCGGCGATGTCGATCTCGACGGCCGCGCCGACCTGGCCATGACGGTCCTCGACGCGACGGGCGACCTCGTCTCGATCCGCTCCGGCCGCGACGGCAGCGAGCTGCTGCGCGTGGTCGACGACGCGCCCGGCCAGCAGAGCTTCGCGCAGTCGCTGGCGGCGGGCGGGGACCTCGACGGCGACGGCGTGCCCGAGCTGCTGCTCGGCAGCCTGCCGGTCCCGTCCGGGACGCGCATCACCGGCAGCGTGCAGGTGCGCTCGCTCGCCGATGACGCCACGCACTTCGCGCTCGAGGGCATCGCGGACGACCCCGAATGGCGCGGTGGCGTCGCGTTCGTCGACGACCAGGATGGCGACGGACTGCCCGAGCTGGTCACGACCGAGTCGGAGTCGGAATGGGACGTCGTCGACGTGCAGCGCGACCTCGTGATGCGCGCCGGCGGCGATGGCCGCGAGCTGCGGCGCGAGCCCGACGCCGGGCTGATGGGCCGGATCGTGGCGTTGCCCGACGTCAGCGGCGATGGCATCACTGACCTCGCCGTCAGCGGCGTCGCTTGGTGGGCCGAGTTCCTCATCGGCTACGCCCCCGACCCGTTCCTCGAGGTGGTCGAGATCCGTTCCGGCGCCGACCTGTCGCTGCAGCGCACGTTCACGTCCAACGCCAGCAACGTCCGTTTCGGGCAGGCGGTCGCCATGGCGGCGCAACCGAGCGGCGCGGTGCACGTGGCCATCGGAGCACCCGATCGAGCGGTCTACACCCTCTACGATCACGCCGGCCGCGTCGACGTGCACGACGCAGCGACCGGCAAGCGTGTCTTCCACGTGGACGGTAACTCGAACTTTAGCGACGGCGAGGAACTCGGCTCGGCGATCGCCGCTGCGGGTGATCTCAACGGCGACGGCGTCATCGACTGGGTGTTCGGCGCCCCCCGCTACCACCAGAACTGGCCGACCGTCGCTGATTCGGGTCGCGTCATCTTCGTCTCCGGCGTCGACGGGAGGGAGCTGCGCACGATCGAGAGCAAGGCGGACCTTGACCACTTCGGCAGCCAGGTGATCGCGCTCGGCGACCAGGATGGCGACGGCATTCCTGAGCTCGCAGTCGCGGCCGAGACGTGGTTCAACAACTTCACCGGCCGAGTCGATTTCCTCCTCGGCAAGAACGGGGGCATCTACAAGTCGATTCACGGCAGCACTCCGAACGAGTACTACGGCCGCTCGATGGCGGCGCTGCCCGATTGCGACGGAGACGGGTGCGGTGACTTGGCGATCGCCGTTCCCGGCGAGCCTGGGGTGAGGAGCGCGCGCGTCGAGCTGCGCTCCGGCCGTGACGGCGCGCTGCTGCGGACGATCCACGCCGAGGGATTCGCCTACGACCCGGCTTGGCTCGCAGCCGCGCCGCCGGCGTGGCTGCCGAGCGCCGCACCGCGAGCCGACGGCCCGTGGCTCGTGTCGATCGATGCCGCCGACGCGCTCCACGGCGATCGCAGCGGCCGCTTCGCGCTGCACGAACTCGACGATCTCTACCTCGAGATCGCGCCCGAGCGCGCCCCCGCCGGCGCCACGGTCGCAGCGGCGATTCGCGGCGGCCCGAGCGGCCTCCCCGCCGCCCTCCTGCTCGAGTCGATCAACGGGTTGCCCATCGGGCAGTTCGTCGCGTTCGGCGTGCTCGACGCGGCGCGAGAGCTCGCGCTCGACGCCACCGTTCCGCCCGGCCTCGCCGGCCAAACGTGGCAGTTCCGCGGCTACGCGATCGGCTGGAGCGGCAAGCTCGTCGATTCGCAGAGCGAGGTGCTGACGCTCGAGTGAGGTGGAGCTCGCAGCGACGTCGCCCGGCGGCGCGGGGTGGCGGATCGCGCGACGAGGCGAAGCACGCGACGCCGCCCCCGCCCTTGCCAGCTCAGATCCCCAGCACCCGTCGATTCTTCTTCGAGTCGATGCCCGAGGCGGCGAAGTCGTCGAAGCTCTTCTTCGCGGTCTGGATGATCATCGACTTCACGAACGCCGCGCCCTCCTTGGCGCCCTGCACGTTGTCCTTCAGTGCACACTCCCACTCGACGACGGCCCAGCCCGGATAGTCGTATTGCGCGAGCTTGCTGAAGATCGCCTTGAAGTCGATCTGGCCGTCGCCGAGCGACCGGAAGCGGCCGGCGCGATCGGCCCAACCGAGGAAGCCGCCGTAGACGCCGCCGCGGCCGTTGGGCCGGAACTCGGCGTCCTTCACGTGGAAGATCTTGATGCGGTCGTGATAGAGGTCGAGGTAGTGCAGGTAGTCGAGCTGCTGCAGCACGAAGTGGCTCGGGTCGTAGAGCAACTGCGCGCGCGCGTGGCCCTTCACTTCGGCGAGGAAGCGCTCGACCGTGGCGCCATCGAACAGGTCCTCGCCCGGATGGACCTCGTAGGCACAATCGACGCCGCAGTCGGCGGCGTAGTCGAGGATCGGCAGCCAGCGCCGGCCGAGCTCCTTGAACGCCTCCTCGACGAGGCCGGCAGGCCGCTGCGGCCACGGATAAAGGAAGGGCCAGGCGAGCGCGCCGCTGAAGGTGGCCATCGCGGTGAGCCCGAGGTTCTGGCTCGCCTTCAAGCAGAGCTTCACCTGCTCGACCGCCCACTTGGTGCGCGCCTTCGGGTTGCCACGCACGTGCTCGGCCGCGAAGCCGTCGAAGAGCTCGTCGTAGGCGGGATGGACCGCGACGAGCTGCCCCTGCAAGTGGGTCGAGAGCTCGGTCGGCTGCAGCCCCTTCGCCGCCAGCTTCGCGCGCCAGTCGTCGCAGTAGCTCTTGCTCTTCGCTGCCTTGGCGAGGTCGATGACGCGCGGATCCCAGGTCGGGATCTGCAGACCGACGTAGCCGAGCGACGCCGCCCAATCGGCGATGGTGTCGAGCGAGTCGAAAGGCGCCGCATCGCCCATGTACTGCGCCAGGAAGATCGCCGGTCCTTTGATCGTGCGCATGGCGAGAGCCTCGTCACGTGGCCTTGGAGGAGAGAAGAGCGCGGGATGGTAGCGCGCGTCCTGTCGCGCGCGGATCCCGCCGTTCACCACGAGCGGCTGGCTCGATGTCTTGACGCCACTCCGTGCCGAGCTACTCCAGCGGCTCGTCATCGCGCGGCGACGTCGCACGCGCGGCCCCTCCCCCCAAGAAGGAAGGACTCCCATGCGGTGCCCACTGCAGCGGTCCCTTGCGTTCGCGGCGTGTTTCGTCGCGGCGCCCGTCGTCGCGAAGGCGCAGGACTCCGACTACTGGATCTGCACCTGGAGCGGCATCTACAAGGTGAACCGCACGACGCTCAAGCCGCGCTTCGTCACGAACGGCGTCGGCACGCCCTACTACTCGCAGTGGTGGAACGGCGCGCTGATCGTGCCCGACTACGAGAACGACCGCGTCTGGAGCGTGCAGACCGACGGCACCACGACGCTGCTCGCGTCCGGCGGCGCGGTCGACAACCCGATCACCGCCGCCGTCTCGCCCAGCAACGAGCTGTGGGTCACCAACATCGACAGCGACACGGTGATGACGATCGACGCGGCCGGCAATCAGACGATCCGCATGGACCCGTCGAGCTACCCGTGGATCGACACGCCGTCGGGGATGTCGTTCCTGCCGGATGGAACGCTCTACCTCGGCCAGTACGAGGCGGGTGACGTCTGGCACTTCGATCCCGTCAGCGGCGTCGCCACGCTGGTCACCGACGGCGCCGGCGTCATGGACGAGTGCGCGGCGATCCACGCCGACAACAGCGGCAACCTCTACTGCGCCGACTTCGGGCTCGGCCAGATCGTGCGCGTGCGCGTCGAGGACGGCAGCTGCGTGGTGGTCAGCAACGACCCGATCCTGCTGGAGGTCACCGACCTGCGCGTCACCAAGGAAGGAACGATCCTCACGACGTCGCAGCCCAACAGCGCGCTGATCGAGGTGCAGATGGACGGCACGACGACCGTCCTGCTGCAGGCCAGTTCGCTCGGCCCGATGGAAGGGATCTCGGTGCCGAAGGACTTCCCCTACAGCACCGGTTCGATCACCAAGTACGGCAGCGGGCTCGCCGGCAGCGGCGGCTTCGTGCCCGACCTGCGCGGCATCCTCTCGCCGACCATCGGCGGAGTCGTCGGCCTCGAGCACCGCTTTGCGCTCGGCGGCACCTTCGGCTTCACGCTCTTCGGCGGGGCCGCCGCGACCATTCCGAATTGGGGCGGCACGCTCCTGGTCGACTGGACGCAGCCGTTCGGCTTGCTGCCGCTCAGCTTCGGCGGCAGCGGCGACGGCAACGGTGAAGCGGTCGCGTTCGACGAGATCCCCAACGACCCGACCCTGATCGGCGCGACCTTTTTCCTGCAAGATCTGGTGGTCGATCGCGCGGCGCCGAAGAAGATCGCGCTGTCGAACGGGATCGAGTTCACCATCGGGAGCTGAGGCACGTGACCCTCGCTCCTGACGCGCACAGGAGCAGCGGATGACACACCGACGCGAACACCGTGCGGCGATCGCGGCCGCATGGCGGTGCGCCCTCGTCGTCGCCGGGAACGCGGCGAGCGGACAGGAGCCCGCGACACCGTCCTCCGCAACCCCGCCGTCCGCGACGCTCGACGAAGTGCTCGCCTCCTCGATCGATCTCTGGGGCCAGGCGGCGCTGCGCGAACCGCTCGGCCCCACCTTCGAGAGCTTCGCCGAGCTGCTGCCGCCGCTGCGCTTCGTCAACACCGACTTCCATGAAGTGCCGATCGTCCTCGCCGATCCCGACGGCGGGCCGAAGGTGCGCGTCGCGGGCGACGGCAGCGGCCTTTCACTGCGCGCCAACCAGGCGTACTGGACCGACAGCGCGCAGCCACCGATCACCTTCTGGATCGACGCCGCAGCCAGCGGTGGCGAGCACGCGACCCGCGCGGCGGCGCAGTGGCGCGCCTTCGGGCAGGACGGCTCGACGCGCCGCGATCCGCAGTTGCGCGACGGCTGGCTGCCGATCGTGACCTTCGAAGAGTCGCGCGCCTCGCTCGAGGTGCTGCTGTTGCCGCGCGACACGATCGCCGCGGCGACCTGCGCACGGTTGCGAGTGACGGCACGCGAGCGGGCGCTGCGCTTCGCCGTCGACCTGGGCGCGCCGGCGGCGGAGCGGTCGTTCGGCGACGCACGCTGGCAACTCGACGGGCCGCAGCGGCGCGTCATCGAGTTGGCGGCAGGCGAGAGCGCGCTGCTCGGAGTCGTCGTCGAGCGAGCGGCCGTCGCGACGCTCCACGCTCCCAACGCGCTCGACGCGGTGGCCGCGTTCGACCGCGCCGAGTTGAACGGCGCCGACGCTCGGGTCGCGCAGTCATGGCGCGACGCGCTGGGACGGCAGTTCGAGCTCGAGACCCCGGAGCCGCTCGTCAACGCCGCGTGGCGCGCGACGCTCGCCGGAACGCTGATGCTCTTCGAGAAGGACACGCTGCTCTACTCCGCGCAGAACAGCTACCACATCACCTTCCAGGCCGAGTGTGGCGATGCGCTGCGCGCGCTCTGGCGCTTCGCGGTGCCGGCCACGGAGCGCGGCCTCGACCCGCTTCTGGCGCGACCGAACCAGCAGGGCGTCGAGGCGTCGGACGTCGGCTTCAAGGCGCAGCTGCTGCGCGAGTGGTGGCAGTTGGCGAAGGGAGCGTCGACCGCCGAGAACGTGACCGCTCGCGCGCGCGACCGCGTCCAGCGAGTGGCCGTCGAGGTCGACGCGTGGCTCGCGCAACTCGACGAGCGTGGACTGCTTCCCAAGCAGGCGTATTGCGGCGACATCGCGACGCCGGTCGACAACCTGCATACGCTCGCGAACTTCTGGCGCGGCGTCCGCGACCTCGCGCAGACGCTCGAGGAAGTCGAACCGGCGGGCGATCCGGCCACGGCGGCGCGCTACGCCACCGCGGCGCAGCGACTGCGACAGGTGATCGGCACGACGATCGACCAGAGCGTGCAGCGGAACGTCGCGCCCCCGTTCCTCCCGATGGCGCTTCTCGGTGGCGAGCAGGCCTACGAGCAGCTCACCGCATCGATGAACGGTTCCTACTGGAACCTCGTCGCGCCCTACGCCGCCGCCTCCGGCCTGCTTGCGCTCGACGATCCGCGGCTCCATTGGTTGATCGACTACCCCACCACCCATGGCGGCCTCTGCATGGGGATGGTCCGCTTCGACCAGCACTCCGGCCTCTTCGCCAACACCGAGGGGGTCGACGACCTTTACACGCTGCGCCGCGTCGAGACGCTCCTCGACCTCGATCGCCCCGATGAGGTGGTCGTCGCGTTCTACGGCAAGCTGGCACAAGGCATGACCCGCGGCACGTGGCTCAGCGGCGAAGGCAGCAGCTTGCGGCCGATCACGGTCGCGGGGCGCGGCGAAGGGCGGGCGACCTACCTGCCCCCCAATTCGGCGGGGAGCGCCTTCTTCCTCTCGATGCTCCGCGGCATGGTCGCGGACGAAGTCGATCTCGATGCCGATGGGCGCCCCGACGCGCTGCGCCTGGCCCATGCGACGCCGCGCCATTGGATGAGTCGCCCAGGAGCACGCCTCGTGCTGCGCGGCGCCCCCACGGCGTTCGGGCCGGTCGTATTCGAGATCCACGTCGCGGCCGACGGGAAGTCGCTCCACGGCGAGGTCGTGGCGCCCGCCATCGCGCCGCGCCAACTCGCGCTGCGCCTCCGGCTGCCGACGGGAATCTCGATCGATCGCGCTTGGACCGTCGCCGACCCGTCGACGCCCAGCGCGCCGCTCCCGCTGCTCGAGGCCAACACCCTCGACTTCAGCGGTCGCCGCGGCACGACCCGCTTCGTCGCCGCGCTGCCGGCCGGGGTGCTCCTTGACGGACGTTGATCGAACCTTTCGAAACGAGTCGCTTGACGTTCGCGTTCTGTTCGCTCTACTCCCTCCGTGCGCAAGTTGTTCGCGCGTTACCTAGTAGAGGGGACATCCGATGACCACTACCGATAGTGCAATCACCGACCGAGCGATGATCCAGTTCGTGGTGGTGAAAGAGACGGCGACCGCCGTCGCGATCGCTGCGCTCGTCTTCGCCGCCATCCTGCTCTGACCGGCTGCGGCTTCGGCTCGCCGGTTCAGCGAACCGCGGCGAGCTGGAGCCACGCTTCGCGCGCGGCGACCAGCGCTTCGATCCGCGCCCGCGGTTCTGCGCGCACCGCATCGGCCTGCGCGACGTCGGTCTTCGCCTGCACCAGCGCTGCCTCGGCGGACACGAGCAGCTCCCGCTTCTGGGCGAGGACAGCGGGCCAGGTTGCGAACTTCTGGACATGCGCCTCGCGCTGCGTCTGCGCCTCATGAACGGCCTGCGCGGCCGACGCCACCGCGGCCGACGCGCTCCCTTGCGACGCCTGCGCCGAGGCGAGGTCCGCTTCAAGCGCCGCGAGCGCCTCGCCGCACTTCATCACCGCCTGCGCGAGGGGGGCATCGGGCGTCCCACCGCTGGCGCTGCCCGAGAGCTCGGCGGTGAACGAGCGCAGCTCGGCAAGCCGGCTCCCCTTCTGCGTGTTCGACTCGTCGATCGCCCGTAGCGCCGCCTCGCTCGCCGCCTGCGCCGCCTGACGAGTCGCGATCTCCGCCAGCAACGCGGCGTCGACCGTTGGCGCGTCGGTGAGTTGCTGCTCCGCCGTTCGCAGCGCCGACCGCGCCGCCTCCGCGGCCTCGGCTCGCAGCGCCACCGCCTCCTCGCACTCCGCGACGACGGCGTCCTGCTTCCACAGCCCCGCCTGCTCGGCGGTGATGGTCAAGTCGATCCGCGCCGCTTCGAGCCGCGCCACCTCGGAGTGCGCGGCGACCAGCTCGCGGGCCGCGCCATCGGATTGCGCCTGCACCTGAGCGGCCGCCTCGACGATCGGCGCTGCGACCGCAGCCGCTTGGGCGGCAATCGCGGCCGTGCGGTCGAAATCGACCTGCGCCTGGGCAAACGCCGCCTCGAGCTCGACCGGGACCGCAACGGTGGTGGCGGCGCGCGACGTCGCCACGTCACGCTCGGCGGTCGCCACCTGCACGGCGGCGTCGAGACGTGCGACCTGGGCGGTCGCCGTCTCCGCCGCGAGCCTGGCCGCTTCCAAGGAGCGCGCCGCGGTCGCCGCCTGCTCCGATGCAGCGTTGGCCCCCGCCCGTGCCGCGGCCGCCGCGTCGACGGCCGCCTTCGCGACCGCCGCGAGCTCGGCGTCGGCGGGTGTGGCCGCTGCCAGCGCTTGCGCGGCGTCGGCGGCCGATTCGAGCTGTTGAGCGAGCGCACCACGCGCCGCCGAGCCGATCGCTGCGCTGGCCGCGATCGGCTCCGCGGCGACGAGTGCCACCTGCGCCGGCGCGACCGCCTCGCGCGCCACGGCCCGCTCCGCTTCGAGACGCGCCACCTGCTCGACTGCCGCCTGCGCCGCGGACGCGACCGATTGCGACGCTTCGCGCGCCTGCTGCAGTTGCTGCTGGATCGCGTCACGAGCAACGAGCGCCACCGCAGCTTCCTGCGCGCGGTGCGACTGCTCCGCGGCCGGCGCGCGCGCCAGCGCCTGCGCCGCTTCGGCGACCGGCACCCGCAGGGCGACGGCGGCGACAGCCTCGAACTGCCGCGCACGCGCCGCGAGCAGGCGATCCTCGAGCCGCGCTGGCGTCGCGGAGAGCGTGGTGATCAACGCGCCGTCGACCGCGTTCCACACCGCCACCGAACCGGCGCCATCGGCGCCGATCACCCGCGTCCCTTCGTCGTCGATCGCCACTTCGAGGACGAGGTCGCCCATCGGCCCGAAGGTGCGCAGCAGCGTGCCGTCGGGGCTCCACAGCTTCACGTGCTTGTCACGCCCACCGCTGATCAGCCGCCCGTCGTGCGCCATGGCGACGGCCAGCGCGCCGCCGTCATGCGCCGCAAAGCTCTTCACCGGCTGCCCCTCGACCATCTCGAACAGGCGCAGCTGCCCGTCTTCGCCGACGCTGGCGAGCACGTTCGAATCGTCGCGCCAGGCGAGACCGGTCAGCGTGCTCGATCCGCCGGCCAGCGTGTGCATCTCGCGGCCCGAGAGCGCTTCCCAGACGACCAGCCCGCCGGAGCGATCGGCGCTGGCGAAGAGGACGCCGTCGGGACTGAAGGCGCCGGCCGTGACCCAGTCGGTGTGTTTCTTCAGCGTGTGGAGCGCGGCGCCGCTCGCCGTGTCGAGGAGTCGCACGTGCTTCGAGGAGCCGCCCACCAGCAGCTGCGATCGATCGGGCGCGAGGTCGCAGGCGAGCAGCGCGTCGTCCTCGTCCCCCATCTCGATGACGCGACGACCGTCGGTGAGATCCCACGCGACGGCGCGGCCACTCGCCGCCGCCTGGCCACCGCCGGCCAACAGGAGCCGACCGTCGCGACTGAATGCCAGCACGTTCGCCTGGCCTTCGGGAAAGGGCAGCACGCCGCGCAGCTCGCCCTGGCGCGGGTCGTAGAGCAGCACCTGCTTCGGGCCACCGAGCGCGACCAGCGGCAGCCACGGATGGGCCGTCAGGGCAGTGATCGCGCCGGCGCGGCGCGGCACGACGAACGGCTCTTGCGGCAGATGGTGCGACAGCTCCGGCAGCGACTCGGGCCGCCCCGCGCCCGGCACGACGCTCAACGCGAGCGAGCGCTTCTTCTTCGCTTTCGCCTGGCTCCCCGCACTTTCGAGCAGGCCGCCCTCGATCCAGCGGCGCACCGTCTCCGCCACCGCATCAGGCACTTTGCCGCCGCCCGGCGGCATGGTCGGCTCGCGGCGATGAGTGATGGCGAGGTAGAGCGTGCTCGCGTCGGGGTCGCCTGCCTCGACGACGACGCCGCTGCTCGCCCCCTTCAGCAGCGACAGGTAGCTCGTCACGTCGAGGCCAGCGCGCATCCGTTCTGCGCCGTGGCACTTGCCGCAGTGCTGCGTGAGGAGCCGCTGCACGTGGTCGTCGTAGGTGACGCGCTCCTGCGCGCGTGCCGGCGCGGCGCCGCACAGCAGCAGCAGAAGCACGCCGAGTCCCTCACGCCATCGCTTCGCCGTCATCGAGTCCTCTCGCTCCCGTCGCGGTTCAACCTTCCGTTCAGTGGTTGAAGACGAATTCCTTGGAGTTGAGCAGCGCCCAGAAGAGGTCCTCGAGCGCCGCGATCAGCTCGGGCGACGCGGGGACCGCAGCCTCGCTCGCGGGTGGGGTCGCGATCGGCAACGAGGCCACCATCGAGGAGAGCTCCTCGTCGGTGGGCGGACGGGCGAGGCAGGCGAGCCACAGCTCGCGCACGATCGCCTCCGGCGTGCGGCCGGCGGCGAGCCACGTCGCGATGCGCCCGCCCTCGCGAATCCGCTGCGAGGTCGTGTCGCCGTTCAGCAGGTGGAGCGCCTGCGAGAGGCTCGGCTCCATCTTCACTTCGCAGCTGCAGACGCTCGCGCGAGAGGCGCGGCCGAAGGTCGTGAGGAAGTAGCTGCCGACGTTGCCATCGGCGATCTGCACCGCGCGCGCACCGATCGGGAGCCCTTGGAACTTCTCCGCGGTACCGGTCACCGAGTGGATCGCGTCGAGCAGCACTTCGGCTCGCATGCGCCGAACCAGGGCGTGCGAGGCGTTGCGCTCGTCGAGCACGTTGGTGGCGTTGGTCGTGGTCGCGCGCTGCCACGCATGCGAAGTGCAGATCTCGCGGACGAGCCGCTTGAAGTCGTAGTTCCACTCGACGAAGCGCCGCGCCAGCTCCGCGAGGAGCTCGGGGTTGGAGGGCGGGTTGCTGACGCGCGCGTCGTCGACCGGCTCGACGATGCCGACGCCGAAGAAGTGGCTCCAGACCACGTTCACCAGGTTCTTCGCGAACCACGGGTTGTCGCGCGCGGTGAGCCACTCGGCCAGGACCGCGCGGCGATCGCGACCGGAGACGTCCGGCGTCGCGCCGCCAAGGAACTTCGGCGCCATCACGCGACCGCCGACGGGGTGGTTCACCTCGCCGCCGCGCTGGTCGAAGACGATGGTCTCGCGCGGATCCTCGGCGTTCTTGCGCCCCACCTGCGCGAAGAACGCGGCGAAGCCGTAGTAGTCGTCCATCGTCCAGCGGTCGAACGGATGGTTGTGGCACTGAGCACACTGAATGCGTGTGCCGAGGAAGACCTGAGCGATATCTTCTGCCGTTTTCTCCGGCGTCAATCGTTCACTCGCTGTGTACAAGTTCGCCGTCGGCGACTTGAAGTTGCTGCCGGAACCGACCAGCAGATCGGCGGCGAACTCGTTGAGCGGACGGTTCTCCGCCATCTGTTCTTTCACCCACGCCGCATACGAATACATCGCCTTGCCGTCGCGGCCGTATTGGGGAACTTGGTTGTACGATCGGATGCGCAGCATTTCGCCCCATTTCATCGTCCACATGTC
>JANNXA010000004.1:0-46660 GCA_031409275.1 Planctomycetota bacterium | reverse complement strand
CCTGGAGCGTCGCGCGCTCCTCGGGCGTCAGCTTCAGGTCAGCGCGGGGGCGTCCTCGTGGCATCGTCGGCTCCTTGTAGAGGAGTACGACGCCTCCGTGACATTGTTCAACGAACTTCTACCTCATGACACTAGCTCGAGCATTCCGCGGAATCTGGACGAGATCTGTCACGCTGGCGGACGTGGCGGACGAGGAACCGACCGATGTTGGACCGCGGTTGGCGGTTATCGGCCGGCCGCAGAAGGGGCATCCGCCGCGCATTCTCGTCGCGAACCTCCGAGTCGACGTCGGATCGTGGAGAGCGTCGGCGGCGAATGCCCCGGACCTGAGCACTGCCCGCTACGTGCGCGTCGCGAGACTCGTGAATGCGATTCTACGGACAGTACCCAGGCCCGATTACGTGCTCCTGCCAGAACTCGCGTTGCCGCAGAGGTGGGTCGAGAGTGTCGTCAATCGCCTGCTCGGCGCGAGAATCAGCGTTGTGGCCGGCGTCGAGTATCGGCACTTTGGGAACGGCCGACTTCTGAACGAGGCCGTCCTTGCGCTGACTGATGATCGGCTTGGATTCGATGCTGCAGTGCTCATCCGGCAGCCGAAGTCCGCGCCAGCTCCGGCGGAAGAGGAGGAACTGCTTCGGTCGTACGGAAGAACGCTGTGGTCATCGCGGGCGTTGCAGGATGATCCAAGACCTGAAAACCACCTTCGGGTCTACCGCCATCACGGGTTCGATTTCGGCGTGCTGATCTGCTCGGAGCTTCAGCACATCGGATTCCGGGCCGCGTTCCAAGGGCAGGTCGACTGCCTCATGGTTCCATCCTGGAACAAGGACCTTGAGACGTTCTCGCCGTTGGTTGAGTCCGCTGCGCTCGACATTCATGCATACGTAGCGGTCGTGAACAACGCGCTTTACGGGGACAGCCGTGTGCGCTGCCCCGCCAAGAAGGACTTTGAGCGCGACGTGTGCCGAATCAAGGGCGGTGAGAATGACTTTGGAGTAGTTGCTCGGCTCAACGTCGACGGACTGCGACGTTTCCAGTCGCGCGCGAAGAATTGGCCGCGCGACGATGATCCGTTCAAGCCCGTCCCGCAGGGATTCAAGATGTCGGCGAGGCGTCGCGCAATTGAAGACGCCATGGACGAATCGCCGGATGTTGAGAGCGGCGATCGGGGTCCCCAGGCGAGTCCCACGGCGACGGGAGAGTCGTAGGCAATGGCTCTGAACCCTATCGCCTACAGCGAGAAGGTCGTCCGCAGCTTCCTGCGCTACCAACTCACGGCCTATCCGTTCGCCGACGAGCGACTGCTCGCGCAGATGCGGACGCTGCTCTCGCTCGACGAGACGCGCAGTTCGCCGCTGCTGAAGGGGCCGTACGTGAGCCTGTCGCGCCCGTTTCGGCAGGGGGTGGCGGTCGATGATCTGGTGCGCGAGAAGGTCTTCCACCCCCACATGCGTCAGCGGATCCCGGCTGCCATCACGCATGTCTACGGCCATCAGGAAGAGGCGATCCGCGCGATCCGATCGGGCCGGACGACGCTGGTCTCGACAGGCACCGGCTCCGGCAAGTCGGAGTGCTTCCTCTACCCGATCGTGAGCAAGTGCCTTGAGATGCGCGACGCAGCGGCGCCGTCGGGCATCTGCGCGGTGATCGTCTACCCGATGAACGCGCTGGCCGAGGACCAACTCCAGCGACTGCGCGGGTTGCTGGCCGGCACGGGCATCCCGTTCGGCATGTACGTCGGCAAGACGCCTGAGTTCGAGCGCGATGTCGCGGGCATCCGCCTTCCTGCCGGGGCCTCGCGCGCGGACTACGAGGCGACGCTTGAGCGCGTCCGTCGTGAGAAGCGCAGCGAGACGGTCTTCCCGCCGGAAGAGGTCTGCTCTCGCGAGATCATGCGGACGCCCGGCAAGCAGCCCCGCATCCTGCTCACCAACGTGAAGCAGCTCGAGCTGCTGCTCACCCGCCAGCGCGATGTCGAGCTCTTTGCCGGCGCGCGACTCGACTTCCTCGTTTTCGACGAGGCGCATACGTTCACCGGCGCGCAGGGAGCCGAGACAGCGTGCTTGATCCGCCGGCTCCGTAGCTTCTGCGGCCGCGGTTTGCAGGACACGGTCTGCGTGGCGACCTCAGCGACGATCGTCGATCGCAACGATCCCGACGCGGCACGCAAGTTCGCCTCGCGCTTCTTCGGCGTGCCGGCAGGCGACGTTGTGACCGTCGGCGAGGCGTACGAAGCGGCGACATGGGCGACGCCACGCCGCCTGCCTGCAGCGCCCGGGAAGGAGGCGTCCTCCTGCCTCGGTGCGTGCGTTACGGCGGTCGAGGACGACGCCGGTGACGGCAAGGCACTCCGTGCTGCCTATCGCGACCTCGCGGGCGAGGCGCTCGCGGCAGGAGACTGGAAGGAGCGCCTGCACGACGCGCTGTCGCACAACGAACTCCTGTTCCGGATGAGCGAGCTTTTGGTGTCGCCGCGTCCTCTCGCGGAGCTGGCACTCGAACTCTCGAAGGCGGTCGGGCGTGCCGTGAGCGAGGCCGAGCTCCTCGCGTGGCTCACGCTCGGGGCGGCGGCGCGCAGGGACGGCCGGCCGCTGGTCCGGCCGGTCGTCCACGGCTTCATCCGCGGCATCAGCGGCGCGGTCGTGAGCTTCCCCCGGGCCTCGGCCGGTCCGCGACTCTGGCTGGCGGCGGAGGACGAGGTCGAGGCGGAGGCCGGTGGGGAGAAGCACGCCCACTTCCCGGTCACGACATGCTCGACCTGCGGCCAGCACTACTTCGTCGCCCTCCTCGAGAGCTTCGAGTTCACCGGTAAGAGGCCCGGGGGCGGGCGCGCGGACGGAAACTCGACCTTCTGGGAACCGCTCGAGCAGGCGAAGGGCGGCCGGCGTGCCCTGTTCGTCGATCGGATCGTCGGGGAGGGCGACGACGACGACCTCGAAGACCACCGTCGAATGGCGTTGCTCCACCTCTGCCGCCATTGCGGGACGGCGCATGCTGAGGCGGGGCCGCGCTGCCTCCATTGCGGACTCGTCGGGCCGTTGGTCGCACTGCATGCGATTCGTCAGAGCGAGGATCATCCGGGGCTGCTCACGAGTTGCGTCTCCTGCGGGACGAACCTGCGACGACTGGGCACGCGCTGGCGCGAGCCCGCGCGCCCGGTGCGCGCCACCAACGTCGCCGACGTGCACGTCCTCGCGCAGGACATGGTCCAGCATGCCGAGCGGCGCCGCCTGCTCGTCTTCTGCGACAACCGCCAGGACGCGGCGTTCCAGGCCGGCTGGATGAAGGACCACGCGCGGCGCTTCCGCCTGCGCGCGCTGATGGCGGAGGGGATCGCGTCGGGGGCTCTGTCCGTCGGCGATCTGGCGCTTCGCGTCGATCAGGCGCTCGACCGGGACGAGGCGCTCTCGCGTGCGCTGATTCCCGAGGTCTGGCAGGTCGCGCGCAAGGAAGGCAGCGGCGGCGAGCACGAGCGGGAGCGGCGGAAGTTCCTGCGGATCCAGGTGCTGCGCGAGGTGACGCTCTCGTCGCGCCAGTCGCTCGGCCTCGAACCTTGGGGGCGGATGAAGGTCGAGTACGACGGGCTTCACGCCGGGCTGCCGTGGATCGTCGAGCATTCGCGGCGGTTCGGGCTGCCGCCCGACGAACTGCGCGACGGCGTCGCGAACCTGCTCGACTACCTCCGTCGCACGCGCGTCCTCCACGACGCCGAGCACCACGTCTTCTCGAAGTTCTGGGGCGAGGGCGATCTCGAGATCCAGCAGGGCTACCTGCCGCAGGCCGGTGCGCCCAAGGGGACGAAGCTCTCGCGCGACGGACACGATCGCCCGGAGTGGGTTGCGCAGTGGCTCTCCGAGCGCGGCGATACGACGTTCCGGCAGATCGCGCGGAAGTGGGGAGTCGAGACCGAGGACATTCCCGGCGTGCTCGAGTCGCTGTTCAAGATGCTCTGCGAAACCGAGTTCCTGAAGCCGGTGGTCCTGACCGGTGAGAAGGGGCGCGCGCTGCCGAACGTCAGCGGCGTCTACCAAGTCGATGCCGACGTGCTGCGGTTGCATGCGAATCACGGCGTGTGGCGCTGTCGGACCTGTCGCCGGCGATCTCCGCGCCGGACGCCGCATGGACGCTGCCCCGCTTGGCGTTGCGACGGCCAGCTCGAGTACCTGCAGGAGGATCCCGACAACTACGACCTCCAGCTGCTCGACGAGGGCTACGTGATGCTCCGCCCCGAGGAGCACACGGCGATGGTCCCGCACGACGAGCGGGAGCGGCTGGAGAACCTCTTCAAGGGCGACTCCGACGCGGTGAATGCGTTCGTCTGCACGCCGACGCTCGAGCTCGGCGTCGACATCGGGCAGCTCGACTCCGTGCTGATGCGCAACGTGCCGCCGCTGCCGGCGAACTACTGGCAGCGCGCCGGGCGAGCCGGCCGCCGCCACCGCATGGCCGTCAACCTGACCTACTGCCGGCCGGTGTCGCACGACCGCGCCTACTTCACCGATCCGCTGAAGCTGCTCTCCGGCCGCGTCGATCCGCCGGCCTTCAATCTGCGCAACGAGCAGATGGTCGCGAAGCACGTCCACGCGACGATGATCACCCGCTTGCATCAGTACGCGCGTGATCCGGCTCGCGCGGAGCCGACGCGCGCCACGATCGGCGACACGCTGTCAGCCAGCTTGCCGAAGCAGGTCTCGTCCTACCTCTTCGACGGCGGCCGCGTCCGCACGGCGCCGTTCGACTTCGCGACGCTCGAGCGGCTGATCGCGGACAACCGCGATGATCTCCTCGCCTACGTGAGGCAGGTCTTCCACCAAGGATGGCCCGACAGCGATCGGCTGGTGATCGAGGACGCGGCGATCGCCGGCTACGTGGACGGCTTCGTCGGCGGCCTGCAGGAGGTCGAGCGCCGACTCGCGGCTCGGCTCCACTGGGCGCTGCGGCAGATCGAGCGGCTGAACCAGGATCGGGCGAAGCAGGGCACGCTCGAACCCGAAGACGACGCCTTGTTCCGGCGCTGCGATCAGATCATCAAGAAGCTGAAAGGGGCGACCCGCCGCCAGCGCAGCGAGGCGGAGGGCTACGAGGACACAAACACGTTCGGCGTCCTCGCAGCCGAGGGTTTCCTCCCCGGCTACGGCCTCGAGGTCGGCTCGATCCTCGGCACCGCCGACATCCCGTTCTGGCGGACCGGCGCGATGGAGTTCGCCCTGCCGCGCCCGCCGAGCGTCGCGCTCCGCGAGTACGTCCCGGGGAACCTGATCTATGCGAACGGCCACCGCTTCGTCGCTCGTCGCTTCCATCGTGACGTCGACCGGGAGCGCAACGAGGAGCCGACCTACGAGGTGTCAGCCGAGCGCCAAGCGGTGAAACCGACCCCGGTCGGAGCCGCGGCGAGCACGCTGGGGAGCACCGCGCTGACCGCGATCTCGGTCTGCGACGTCGACCTGGTCCACCAGTCGCACATCTCCGACGAGGAGGAGTTGCGTTTCCAGATGGGCGTCGCGATCTACGGCCTCGAGCGCGACCAGCACAACGGGGGCAAGGAGTACCGCTGGGGCGAGCAGGTTCTGCAGCACCGGCGCGGCGTCCGCCTGCGGCTCGTGAACGTCGGCGCGACCGCCACGGTCGAGAACGCCGACCGCGCGGATCGCTTGGGCTACCCCGTCTGCACCGTCTGCGGCCAGAGCGTCTCGCCGCTCTCGTCCGAGCGCCAGCGGTTGGACTTCAAGACCAAGCACGAGGAGCGTTGCGGTCTGAAGCAGGACTCAGTCGGCTTCTACGCCGACGTCGTGGCCGATGTTCTCTCGTTGCCGAAGTGCGCCGACGCCACGATCGCCTACAGCGTCCTCGAGGCGCTGCGCATCGCCGCGACGCAGGTCCTCGACATGGACATGGAGGACCTGCAGCTCCTCGTGATCGGCCACGTCGATCGCGAAGAGGTCGACACCCTGCTCTGGGACCCGATGCCGGGCGGTTCCGGGCTCCTCGACCAGATCCTCGAGCGGTTCGGCGAGATCGTCCAGGCCGCGCATGAGGTCGTCGAGAAGTGCCCCGCCGCCTGCGCCACATCCTGCATCGACTGCCTGCAGACGTTCCGCAACAGTTTCTATCACTCGAAGCTCGATCGCACCGTCGCCCTCGACCGTCTCGAGGCCTGGGGAAGAACGCTCCAACTCGATCACGAGATCCCGTCGCCGCTGCCAGTCGGCGAGGCCCGATCGGGCGCGCATCCGGTCAACGAGTGCGAACAAAAGCTCCGGCACATGCTGCTCGCGGCAGGCTTTCCCGAAGGCACTCGCGGCGAACAGATCCTGCTCGACCGAGCCATCGGCTCGACGACCCCCGACGTGATCTATCGCAGCGAGCGCGACGGGGATCCGGTGCAGATCAGCATCTACCTCGACGGCCTGAGCGGCCACCTGCACGGCAACGCCGAAACGCGCGACCGCGACCAGCGCATCCGCGGCTGGCTCCGCAGCCACGACTGGGAGGTCCTAGAGATCACCGTCGTCGAACTCGACGAGCCCGACGCGATGACGCGCCACTTCCGCAAGCTCGCCGGCTACCTCGGCGACGGCGGGCTCAAGGCGCGGGTCGCCGCCGACCACGACTGGTTCGATCGTGCTCAGCGAGGCGGCGAACCGACCGCGCGTCGAGCGCTACGAGTTGTGACGCCGAAGGCCGGCGAACGGTTCGTGACGTGTGTTCCCCTGATCCCCCTCAAGGCGGCTGCCGGCGGGTTCGGTTCGCCGCAGGCGCTCGAGGAGCTCGCAGACGAATGGGTCGAGATCGACGCCAAGCGCAAGCTGCAGCCCGGGATGTTCGTCGCTCAAGTGGTCGGCAAGTCGATGGAGCCGATCATCCCCGACGGGGCTCATTGCCTCTTCGCCTCGCAGCTCGCCGGTACCCGCCAGGGCAAGGTCGTGCTCGTCGCGCTGCGCGATGCCGCCGACCCCGAGACGAACGAGCGCTTCACCGTGAAGCGCTACGAGAGCACCAAGATCGCCGCCGAGGACGGCGCCTGGCGGCACATTGAGGTCATGCTCAAACCGGCAAACAAGTCGTTCAAGGCGATCACATTGACGTGCGACGACGAGGGACAGGTGCGGGTCGTCGCGGAGTTCGTTGAGGTCGTGGCGTAGGTGCTGATAGCCGACCGATTCCTCGTCTCGTCGCTTTGCGCGTAACCAGTCTTGCCCGAATCGGTCTGCGATCGAGTGGTTGATTCAAACACGTAGTCGGACGCGACAAGGCGGTTCAGGGGCGGCCGTTCGGATTCCACCGCATACTCGCGTGATCAACGCGCGTTCGGAGCTGACCGTTGCGCATCGTCTTCGACCCTGACTTCTCGGCCGGCTCTTGGCCGGGGCCGCTTCGTGGTCGCGAGGCGTCCGCGGGCGAAGACTGGATTGGGGCGGAACGGTTGGCCCAGGTACTCGAGACGGCGCTGGGGTTGCCCGCGCCTAGATTGAGCGCGAGTGAGCGAGCCGCGCTGCTGGTTCCGGCCGTCGTGGCGACGCCCGGATTCTGGAGCGCGTCGGCGAGGATGGACCCGTTGGGAAGCGCGCGGCGGCTGCTTGAGTGGCGCGACCATTTGGCGATGGCTGGGTGGCGCGGGGAGGGGCGTGCGCCGCGATTGCGCGAGCTCGGCGAAGTGGTGCGCACGGCGGCGCCGGGCCTGCCCGACCGGCTCGTCGCGCTTGCGGCGGTGCTCGGGCGCCGCAGCGCGCACGTCGACGAAGTGCGGCTGCTCGCGCCCGTCGAGGAGTTCGAGCTCCTCTGGCGACGGCTGTTCGATGGACTCGCCCGCCGCGGGACGCGCATCGAGTCGGCGCCGCTCACGGTCGCGTCGGCGGAAGGGGACCTGGCGCACGCTCGCGCGGCCGGGTTCGACCCGCAGGGCGACGGCTCTCTCGTGCTTCTGCGGCCGGCGGGACCGCTCCAGG
The DNA here is from genome assembly GCA_031409275.1 of Planctomycetota bacterium. Lineage (GTDB taxonomy): Bacteria > Planctomycetota > B15-G4 > B15-G4 > SIAN01 > SIAN01. The sequence goes on along the minus strand of JANNXA010000004.1, from coordinate 38,714 downwards.
CGGCGGAGGAGGTCGCGGCATGGCTCGCCGCACTCGGCCCCGACGCTCTCGGGCAGACGGTGGTCGTCGGCGCCGATCCGCTGCTCGATGGGGCGCTGCGACGGCATGGCCTGCCGACGCTCGGCACTTCGTACGCGGTGTCCGACGGCGCGCTGCTGCAACTATTGCCGCTCGTGCTCGAGATGGCATGGCGACCCCAGGATCCGCAGCGCGCGTTCGAGTTGCTGTCGCTCCGGCCTTCGCTCGTTCCTGCCGAGGTGGCCTATCCGCTGCGCAAGGCGCTGCGCGAGTGGCCGGCGGTCGACAGCGATGGGTGGCGTTCGGCGCTGGCCGAAGGGCTGGCGAAGATCGGAGCGGCCGATCGACGCGCGCGGGTGGAGGCGCGGCTCGGCCTCCTCTGGCGCACCGAGATCCCGCGCGGAAGCGCTTTCCCGTCGGCCGTCGCGCTGGCGCGCACCGAACTGCTGCGCACCTGGCTCGCGCGCCTTGCATCGGTGGCCGATGCGCCCAATGCAGCGCGCGCGGCACTGGCGCAATGCGGTGCGTTCCTCGCGCTGTTGCGCGGCAGCGGCCTGCCCGAGCTCTCGCCACCACTCCTGCAGCGCTTCCTCGTCGAATCAACCGCTGCGACGGCGGGGGACGCGCCGTTCGCGGCGCAGGCGGGCCTCGCTCACGTCGGCCGGCCCGGCGCGATCGCGGGCGCGGCGCGGCATGTCGTCTGGTGGTCGTTCGACCAGCGCGCTCCCGAGTCGATCGAAAGGCTCCCGCTTTCGCGCGCGGAGCGCGACGAGCTCGCCGTGCAGGGAGTAGACCTGCCGTCGCTGGCTCGCCTTGCCGCCGCGCAGGCGCAGCGGTGGCAGCGGCCGCTGCAGCACGCGACCCGTTCCCTACTGCTCGTCTGCCCCGGCCGCGACGAGTTGGGCGAGCTGCTCCATCCCCATCCGCTCTGGGACGAGCTACTCGCGCGCCTCGATTCGCCGAGCGAGAAGCGCAACGTCGCCGTCCAGCGGTTGGTGAAACCATCGTTCGCCGACCGGCTGCCGCGCGCGCGTCGCGAGGCGTTGGTGCTCTCCTCGCCACGCCGCCACTGGAACGTCACGGCTGGCCGCATAGCTCGCCGCGAGCGCGAGTCGCCGAGCAGCGTCGAGTCGTTCCTCGGCTGCTCGTTCAAGTGGACGCTCGACTATCCGGGGAAGCTGCGCGAAGCGGAGCCGCCGCACGTGAGCGAGGCGAGCAATCCTCAGCTGCTCGGGAACCTGCTGCACGAGCTAATCGAGCGGCTCTTCGCCACCGCCGCGCCGCCACCCGAGGAGGCTGAGGCGCGCGCGGCGGCGCTCTTCGACCGCGAGGCGCCGCGGCTCGCGGCGGTGCTCTGGATCCCGGGCGCGGAGACGCTGCGCGCGCAGGCGCGGCGCGCGCTGGTGAAGAGCGCCGCGATGGTCGCGGTGCTGCTGCGCGCGACGGGCACGAGCGTGGTGGCGAGCGAGCAGGCGAGGCAGGGCCGCGCGTTCGGGACGGCGTTCGAGGGGACGCCCGACTTGCTGATCGGGTCGCCGACGCGCGTGGTCGACCTTAAGTGGGGTGGCGCGTCGTACCGCCGGAACAGCCTCGCGAACGGCACGGCGCTGCAGCTCGCCGCCTACTCGTTCCTCAGCCGCGAAGGTGGTGAATTCCCGCCGGTCGCCTACCTGATCATGAGCGCGCAGCGGCTGCTCACGACCTCGCCGACGCACTTTCCGGGAGCCGAGCCGGTGGCCGGCGATGGGCCCGAGCCGACGTGGCGACGGCTCGAGGCGACGCACTCGAGGCGCTGGGCGACGCTGCAGTCGGGGAGCGTCGAGGCGCTCGGGGTCGCGACCGAGAACGATCCCGTCACCCGCGACTCGAAGGTGGTCGACGACGAAATCGTCCTGGCGCCGCCCTGCGGGTTCTGCTCCTTCGGCTCGCTCTGCGGTCGCTCGTTCGCCGGAGCCGGCGAATGAACGCGATTCACGTCATCTCGGCGAGTGCCGGCAGCGGCAAGACGCATCGCCTCGTCGACGAGCTCGAGCGCGCGCTCACGCGCGCCGATTGCCCGGTCCGTCCGGAGGCGGTGATCGCGACGACGTTTACGAAGAAGGCCGCGGCGGAGCTGCGCGAGCGCGTGCGCGCGCGGCTGCTCGAGCACGGGCACGTCGGCCTCGCGCAACGGCTCGCTTCGGCGCGCATCGGCACGGTGCACGCGGTCTGCTCTGGGCTGGTGAGCGAGTTCGCATTCGAGCTCGGGCTTCCCGCCGACCTGCGCACACTCGAGGAGGATGCGGCTCACGCTGCGTTCGAGCGCGCCCTGGCGAGCGTCATCGATTCCGCAAGCGACCTCCTCGACCTCGAGGAGCGGATGCCGGGCCTCGACTGGCGCGACCACGTGCGCGAGATCGTCCGGCAGGCGCGTTCGAATCGGCTCGACGCCGCCGCGCTGCGCGCCGCTGCGGCGCGGAGCGTGGAGACGCTGCTCGCGTATCTGCCGGCGGCGGAGGTCGATGGCGACGCGATCGCGTGCGCGTTGAGCGAGGCGCTGGCGGAGTTCGCGGGGAGCGGGTCGCTCGACGCGACGAAGAAGACGGAAGCCGTGCGCGTCCTCTGCGAACGCGCTCTCGTGTCGCTGCGTCGCGACGGCACGATCGCGTGGCTGGAGTGGGTGCGCCTCGCCGAAGCCGAGCCGGCCGTGAAATCGCGCGACCTCTTCGACCGCGTACGCGCCGCCGCGAGCGCGCACGATCGCCATCCGCAGTTCCGCTCCGACCTTCGCGCCGCGATCGCCGGCGTCTTCGAGCTCGCCGCGCGGGCGCTCGAGACGTACCGCCTCCACAAGCTCGAGTGGGGGCTGATCGACTTCGAGGACCAGGAGCGGCTCGCGCTCGACCTGCTCGGACGGACGCACGTGCGCGAGATCCTCGCCGAGCAAGTCGATCTCGTCCTCGTCGACGAATTCCAGGACACGAGCCCGCTGCAGCTCGAACTCTTCCTCGCGCTGGCCAAGCTCGCGCCGCGGAGCGTCTGGGTCGGTGACCAAAAGCAGGCGATCTTCGGATTCCGCGGCACCGATCCGGCGCTGATGGACGCCGCGGTCGCGGCGATCGAGGTGCAGCCCGGTGCCGCGGCGCTCGAGACGCTCGCGGAGTCGTGGCGCAGCCGCGCCGAGCTCGTGCGCCTCACCTCCGACGTCTTCGCGCCGGCGTTCGCGGCGCACGGGATCCCCGAGGCGCGCGTGCGACTGCGACCAGCTCCAAGGACGCAGGATCCCGATGCTCTCGGGCCGGTGGTGGAGGTGTGGCGGCTGGCGGGCCGCCGGAAGGCGGAACTCGCCGGCGCGCTGGCGACCGCCGTGAGCGAACTCCTGCGCGATGCGAAGGTGAGGGTTCGCGACCTCGTCACCGGCGTCGCGCGCAGCCCCCGTCCCGCCGACCTCGCCGTCCTCTGCCCGACGAATGCCGGCGCTCGCGCGGTGGCGGCGGCGCTCGAAGCGCAGAGCGTTCCCGCGGTGCTCGGGCGGTCGGGCCTCGTCGCGACGCCGGAGGCCCGTGTCGTGATCTCGGCGTTGCGCCTCTGGGTCGATGGCCGCGACACGCTCGCGGCGGCGGAGCTCGGCCGGCTCGCCAGCCTGCCGCACGATCCCGACGCGTGGCTCGGCCAGCTGCTCGACGCGCAGGGCCGTCCGTTCGTCGATCTCGCCGAGGTCGTGCGCATCGCGGCGGCGCGCGAGGCGAATCCGTCCGCCGGACTACTCGCGGCCTTCGACGCCGCCGTCGAGGCGGTCGGCGCGCGCGAGCTCTGCCTTCGCTGGGGCGCCGAAGCGCAGCGGCTCGCGAACCTCGATCAGCTGCGCGCGCGCGCGGTGCGCTACGCCGACCTCTGTGCGTCCGAGCGCGCGACTCCCACGGTCGCGGGACTGGTTGCTCACGTCGAATCGCTCGCCGACTCCGGGTCGGGCGACGACCGCGACGAGCAGGCCACTCCGGCCGGCCAGGATGCGGTCACGGTCTGCACGTTGCATCGCGCCAAGGGGCTCGAGTGGCCGGTGACCGTGCTCTTCGGACTCGACGAGGGCCGCGATCCGAGCGCGTTCGGCCTCCATGTGGAGAGCGATCGGGCGGCGTTCTCGCTCGACGATCCGCTCGGCGGCCGTTGGCTCCGCTACTGGCCCGATCCGTACATGACGTTCTCGTCCGGCGGCTGGGCGCCGCGGAGCAGTGGGAGCAACTCGGCCTTGCATCAGGCCGTCAGCGCTGGCGCCGAGCACGCGCGAGTCGAGAAGCGTTCGACGAGCGAACGGCTGCGACTCCTCTACGTCGGCTGGACGCGAGCGCGCGACCTCCTCGTGTTCTCGAGCAAGCCCGGCGAACTGTTGACCGGAGGGCTCGCGATCCTGGAGAACGCTGCCGGCGTGTCGACGCTCGCGGAGCCGGGCGACGACGGCGTCGCGACGTGGGCGGGGCGCCGGATAGAAGCGCGCGTCCGCGCGACGGTGATGGCCGCGGGAACGCCGGCGCCGAGCGAGTCGGGTATGGGCTACATCACGCGCGGCCTGCGAGACTTCCCGCCGGCGATCGTCACGCCGTCGAGCTTCTTGGGGAGTGGCGCGCTCGGCACTCCGGAACGGATCGGTGTCGATGCCTCCGTCCCGACCTGCGAAGCCACAGCCGCGCTTGGCAACGCTTGCCACGCCTTCTTCGCGGCCGATGGCGAGGACCTTGCTGATGTCGAGCGGGTGGCGATGGCGGCGCGGTTGCTCCAGGCGTTCGCGGTCGAAGGCGCGCTTCGGGCCGAAGCGCTCGCCGCCGCCGGGACCGCGCTGCGCGAGTGGATCGGCCGCCGCTGGCCCGGCGCCACTTGGCGACGCGAGTGGCCGCTGCGACACCGACTCGCTGACGGCAGCGAGTTGCACGGGTTCACCGACCTCGTCCTCGAGACGCGCGAGGGGCTCGTGCTGCTGGACCACAAGTGCCTCGGCGGCTCGCTCGATGAGGCGCTCGTGACCGCGGCTTCATATGGCGCGCAGCTCGCCGCCTACGCCGAGGCGCTCGAGCGCGCGACAGGGCGAGCGGTGGCGATGCGCTGGATCCACCTGCCGCTGCACGGTGTGTGTGTGGAGATTCGAGGGTGAGTAAGGCGCAATCGCAATGTCAGTCACGGTGTTTCCGCGCGGTTCATTTGAACCTCGGCGGGGCTATCGCGGGACATCTCGCACGTTGTGGGACTCGGGGGGAGACAGATCAATCCGCAGCTCCGTCAGAAGTTCGGCCAGGCGGTCGGCTGGCAGGCGGCTCTGCAGGTAGCTGAGCAGGTCCTCCTGCCGGGCTTGGCCGAAGACCATGCGGTAGAGAACGAGCGCACGGCGCAGAGCGATGAGGCGATCGAGGTCTGCGCTGAGTGGGATGGCGGGGACGTGGCGCTCGATGCGGGCGCCTCCCGGAACGGGGTAGACCCAGAAGGGAACGATGTCGGTTCCGGAATGGTCGCTCCTCCCTGCGTCGAACAGGGCGGACCACGGGTCCGGAGCCCGTGAGGCGAGCACGGTCGCGCCGTGCCGGAGCGCGAGGTTTTTGCGCACGGCATGGCCCTTGTAGCGGTGCACGCGGCCTTCTCGCTGTTCGAGGTCCACGGGGTTCGAGGGCAAGTTCCAGTGGACGATCGCGTGGCAGTACAAGTGGAAGTCGAGCCCCTCTTGGCCGATCGATGTGGACGCGAGCACGAATGGCCAGAACGGTGAGTTGAAGGCCGCCCGGGTCTGGTCTGCGCGGGTCCTCACGTCTCCGCCACCCTCGACAGCTTCCTCGCCGAACCGGACGGCGAAACGGGCACGCATACGCTTCGGCTCGTTCGCGAACGTTTTCTTCTCCGGGTCCACGGTCACGTCGCTTACGGACAGAGACGCCGTTCGGAGCGTGACCGCCCCGGCGATCACTTCCGCGATGGTGGCGGCGGCGCCGTCCTGGCGATCAAGCAGGCCGAGCGCTTCCTGCAGCACGTGCGCGTACTCGTCAAGCACGGACTGCAAGCACCCATCGACGCAGTAGTCGAGGACCCGCCGCCAATACGGCTCGTCGCGGTTCATCCCTCGCAGGAGCGCTGTGACCTCCGGGAGGTTGAAGAGCGACACGAACGACCACGCGATCCGCGCGGCCCCGTTGCGCACAGCTTGCGAAGGAAACGGCCCGGGGCCGCACTGCGTCCGGGACAAGGCACGTAGCGCAGAGACCGCTGGCGCCGCGATCGCGGCGCGCGCGAGAACCTCTGCGAGGTCCGCCGGCCGCGCGCCCAGCGTGACCTTTCCGTCCGCGACGGCGCGCAGTTGCTCAACGTGCGCCGCGAAAGCCGTATCGATGGCATCCGGGTCCTGCTCGACGTCTCCCGTCCAGACCGTATGAATCCTCTCTTGTGACAGCCACGCACGCGTCGACTCTCGGTCGCGCGCCAGGTCGAGGAGAACAGGTGCCGCCCAGTACCAGCTCTCGTCTTCGGTTCCCTTAGGTTCTGCGGGCAAGCGTGCGAGTAGCGCCGCCACGCGCGCGATGGCGTTAGCGAGGACGATCTTCAGCGGCGGACGCAGTCCTTGGCAGAGCGCGAGCGGATCGCATTCCGCGGCGAGCGCGACCGACGGATAGAGCATCGAGAGGATCGGCAGCCCCGTCAGGCGCGCCTCGTCCCGCGCGAACCGCAGGAGCGGCTTTCTGCGCTCGCGAGCGTCGGCCGTGTTCTCCGTCTTCTCCTCGAGCGACCGGAACATCAGGCGCTCCGCCTCGTAGCTGCAGAGCGTCGCGATCACTTTCGGAACCACGCGCCAGGACGAAAAGATCAGCCTCTTCGTGACATCGCGAAGCGTGGGGTCCGAGAACGGTCCCGCCGGCTCGTAATAGAGGAGCGACGGCGGGATCCACAGGAGCCGCCAGACGCCGCGATCGAGCGTGTCCTCGAAAAGCAAGCGGAGCTTCGAGTTCGCCGGATCGATCCTCGCGTACGTTTCGACGTCTCGGAACGGCAGGAGAGCGGTGCCACCGCTTGCAAGTGCGTCCACGAGCGCAGGCAGTTCCTCGCTTGCATCCTGCGCGACCTCGAGATCCTCCTTGAGCTGATACTGGTCCATGAAGTTCAGGAGGTAGGGTGCCGACTTCCAGTACTCGATCGTGTCCGAATGACCGAGCACGCGCGCCACCCGCTGCAGCGCGACGTAGTCCTCCAGGTCGCTGGCCTCGAGTGCCGGACGCCGGTTCGAGAACTCCGTCAGCATCCCGTTCCGATCCTCGGCGACCGCGAGGCGCTCGGTACGGACCATCACCCGGCGAAGTCGTGCCTCGAGCTCGCGTCTCGTCTGCACGAGCGGTCCGGCGCCCTCGTCGGCGATCCGGTAGAGCGCCCGACGGTACTCCCCGACGAGTCCATGGAACTCACGCAGGGCCGCGCGATCGTCCAGCAGGAACTCGAGCGTCAGCAGGAAGTCGGCGTAGTGGTCCTCATCACCGGCCTCGTCCGGTGTCGTGTACATCTTGTACGGTGTGGCCGAGAGGAGGAGGACCCGCGTTTCCTCGTTCCCCTCCGAGTATCCGAAGAGACCCCGCGCTAACTGCCCTGCCTCGTCCTCGCCAGCGAGGAGGTGTTTGAAGCGCTGGAACTCGTCGAGGATGACGAGGTCGGGCTCGAGAGCCCGCAAGCACGTTTGGGCCAGGGTCGACCGCAGCTCGCCCATGAGCCGCGCGCGCGCGTCCGTCTCCTCCCTCGGGATGTGGATGCGCTGCCGGCCGAACTGCTCGCGCAGCACTTCGAAACGCTCTCGCAGCTCCTGCCTGATCGCGACGACCTCGACGAAGGCTGTGCGTAGGGAGGGGTCGATGGACTGGTCGCGACACGACTTCACCCGTTCCCGGAACCGCTCCGCCCCGGCGTTTCCCTGGAACACATTCAACGGTCCCGCGCCTTCGAGGTTCCACGCGTCCTTGAGGAGCCAGTAGAGGAGGACGCGCTCCTCCACCGTCCCCATGCTCGACTTGAGGTCGAACGACGTCGCCGGCGTGAACGAGACGAAGTTGATCCGGTTGCGCTTGAGGTCTTGGATGAACAGCGGCAGGAGCGTGATGCGCGACGGGAGCACGAAGTCGTTCCCCGCCGTGACCCGAAGCCGCGCGATGTTCTGTCGCGCGATGTCTGCGTTCGAGCAGATGTAGACGATGTCGATGCGCTCGACGCCGTCGTCCCAGAGCTTCGTGATGACGCGGGCGATGAGCCCGCGCGCGACAAGTGTCTTACCGAGCCCGACTTCGTCGGCGATGAGAAAGCGGCGCCTTCGGTCCGGGTCCGTGTAGAGCCGCGCGAAGACGTACTCGACAGTCCGGCGCTGGAAGTCCTTGAGCCCGGCGTCGACCTGCGCGAAGTCGGGCTTCTGCCCGCTCGCCGTCATCGCTTCAACCTCTGCCGCGCCGCCCAGATTGGCTCCCAGATCCCGAGGAATCCCTCCGGCAGCGAGGCCTCGAGCTCGGGGCTCGAGCGGAGGTCCCGGACGATTCTCTCGACTTGATCCAGCCTTGAAGGATTTCGGTCTAGCGCGCGGACGAGCGCCTCGAAGAGCGTCGATCCGGCGAAGAACGCCGACGCGGAGCCCGAAGCCCCCTCTGCGCGCGGCCCGCCAACGGACCCATCGCTTGTGGCCAGGGCATCCTCCGAGAGGAGGAATAGAAGGAACCGGATGACATGCGAACGGTCGCGGAGGAGCGAGCGGAGCAACCGCTGCGGGCGATCCGCCGGCGCGCCCTCCAGGGGCACGTTGAGCACGAATGTGATCGGACGGGCGGCCTCGCCCGGCGCGGCGACCTCGAACGCGAAGAAAGACGTGAGAGACTCGACGGCCAGCGCGAACTCGGCGAGCGGGTCCGCACCGCGTTCCACGGTGCGTTCGCCGGCCCGGAGCGTGATCGGCCAGCAGGACACGCGAACGCCCTCGGGCAGGCTCGGCACGTGCCCATCGGCGACCCGCAGGACGAGCGTGCATGCTTCGCCTTCGATCGACTCGACGCGCGCCGCGAGCCTGGCGCGCGCCATCGCGGCCCGCGCCATCTCGATCTTCGCCGCGCCCGGCTCCTCCTCTTCCTTCCTCTGCTCGGACGGGATGAAGGCCTGAAGCATGCCGCCGAGCGTCGTGCGTCCGTCTGCGTGTTCGAGGAGCGTGTCGATGCCGACGCGGCTCTTTTTCCCTGCGATCTCCACGAGGAACTCGATGCTGTCGCCGAAGGCTGCGTCGGTCGCGTTCGCGGAGCCCGTCCAGACGTGTGCGTCCCAACCGCGCTCGGCGACGTAGAGCTTCGCGTGGAGCCCGCGGATCGCCGAGCGCGTCTCCTCGTCGTCATCCAACTCGGCGGGTTCGGCGCTCGGATTCAGGTAGAAGACGCGCGCGAATCCACGGAGGCTCGCCGGATCGAGCGCTTGAAGCGTCTCGAGCCTCGAGACGAGCACGTTCCCTTCGCCGCGACTTCCGAGCTTCGTGACGGCACCGTCCGAAAGGAAGGGGGACAGCACCAGGAGGCGGTCGACGCGCCCTTCGAACGGGAAGGCGTCGTAACCGTCGATGCCGAGCGGCCAGAAACGGACGCCGTCGAAGCCTTCGGGGAGCTCCCACCCGACCCGTCGAAGTTCTGCTTGCGCGATGTCGACGTCCCGGCGAACCGCGTCGGAGACACCGCGGGCGAGGCCCGGAAGGGCCTTCACGAAGTCCGCGAGCGGGTGGTTCGCCGCGAACGCGAGCTTTCGATCTACGACCTCGCCATCGAGCGCGAGGATTGTGTCCCAGCTCCGGTCGAAGGTCAGGTTGCGGCTCGTGCAGAGCAGCCGATAGCGGACGGGCCGATCCGGCGACACGAACCGGAGCACCCAGACTTTCGGGTGGAAAAGTCCGCGTTCGGGAGCCACCTCGAAGACCGAACCCTCGAGGAATTCGAAAAGTCGCTCCGCCTTGCGCGGGACGGCGATCTGCCCCGCGTGGCAGAAGATCGCGACACGGTCCGCGTACCGGCGAAGTGCCTCGAGGAGCGCCATCGGATCCGGACGAAGACGACCCTCCTCGTCTTCGAAGTCGAAGAGCGTGAACCCGAGCGGCGTGGTCAAAAGCGCGAGGAGGTCGAGCGTGAACGTCGTGCCGATCGCGCGGTCGAGGCCGTAGCCGATGGGCGGCCGCATCGAATCGAGGAGCAGACGACGATCATGCGGGTCAAGCATCGTCCCCTCCCGCCATCAGGCCCGCGTGGATATCCGCGACGACCCGCTGGGTGACTCTCCAACGGTAGTCGGCTGGGTAGTCGCCGGATGCTCCGGCCCATGCGTCGCGGGCTTTTGCGTTGCGGAGGCGTGCGAGTGCGCCCTTGAGGGCAGTCTCGCGCTCCTCGACGAGCCGCCGCGCGGCGCGGCTCGCCTTGACCGCGCCAGGCGCTTTGATGACGAGATCGATCCAGGTTTCCACGAAGGCGCGAGTTGTGGGAGATCCGCGAGCCCCGCCCGAAGCGACGAGATTCCAAAACGAGATCCGGTCCCACGCCCGGATGGCCTCGAGTCGTCCCTCAATATCGCTGGTCCAGACGTCGAGCCTCTTCACGTAGTCCGCGATCCAATCACCGTTCTTCACCGCCTCCGCAACCATGAGGTTGTAGAGGAGGGCGGATCCGTGCATGGCTTCCGAGAAGTTGCGGGCGTGCACGAGCTCGGTGCGCAGCTTCTGCGGGAACTCCGCCACCTGAGGGTGTATCCACGGGAACTGCACGGGCGCGGCGGGGCGTCCCCGATCGACGAGAAACGCGAGGAGAGTCGCTGGGGCGCGCGCCATGATCCGCTCGCGCAGGTATTCGGCTTCGGCGCGCGTAAGCGCAAGCGTGGCGCCGGCTGGGAAGCCCCGCGGCGGGCTCGGGATCGCGGGATGCCAGGCGCGCGGCGTGCAGAGGTTGACGGCTTCTCGGTAGTCCGCGGTCGAGGCATTCCGCGCCGCTCGCAACCGATCGACTGATCGGTGATACGCCTCTTGCGAGAGTTGAGCGAGGCGGAGACCCCATCTAGCGAGGCCGCTCCAGTAGACCGCACTCGGCAGCCGCTTGAGCCCAGCGCGTGCTTCCTTCCCGATGACGCCGTCCGTGTCCACCGACTCCACCAGTGCGTCGCTGAGCTTGATTTCGGCTCGCCGCCCCCGTTCCGCCATCTCTACCGCGGCCACCCCACGCGCTTCGAGGTCCATGTAGATCCACGGGACGAAGAGGAAGTACTTCGCCCGCGTTTGAACAGTGCTCGTCCCCGGCGACAGGACATCCGCGATCCCGTCGCGCACGCCGCCAAGCCCCATCTCGTCGACCGTCGATTTCTCGGCGAACAAGCTCACGACATCGAGCGCTCTGCGGCGATCGTGCTCAGAGGAATCGAGCCAGGTAAGGGACGACATGCTCTCCCCGCTTTCTGGGGCGAGCGAGGCTAGTGTCCTGGAACCGAGGTTCGCTTCCACGAATCCGCGCGATCTCGGCGGGATTCGTATTGCCGCCTCACCAACTGCCCTTCGAAGTCTCTCGTCGGCACTCCTCGCCTGGCGCCAACATTGGAAGTTCGAATCGGCGCGCGTTCCATCGTGCTGGCCAGCCAGCTCCCGCCGAGCAAGTCGCCCGCCTCTCCGGTCTGCCCGGCCGGATTCGAAGGGGTAGTTCGAGGTCCGACGAATCGGAGAGGTGGGCGACGGCGGCCAACGTAGTTCTCTCAGCGCGGGCCGTCAAACCCGCGTCTGCGAAGCTCAGCTCTTTGATTTCGTCGTAAAGAAGGGCAGCGGCTTCCCGTAGGCGGCCGCGAGATCCTCGAGTTCGACAAAGTCCACGCGCCGCTCGCCGAGCTCGCACTTCGAGACCCAGGTTTGCGGGCGTCCGACCTTCGCGGCGACCTCTTCCTGCGTGAGTCCGGAGTCGTCGCTGCGGGCCTGCCGAAGGCGCTCGCGGAACGCTTTGGTACCGCCGGGTCTGAAGCGCCTTGGAGGAACCCATCGCCGCGGGAGCTTGCTCCCTGCAATGGTCTAGACCAGTGCGGGGCAAGCTCGACCGGATTGGCCCGATCGCTGATTCGGTGCGGCCCAGCCGGGCCGATCGCCGAATGACCGCTCCCGACGAACGGGGGAGCAGATTGGCGAGAAGCCGCCAGCCACCGGGCCGAAGTTCGTGGCCATGTTCGGCCCGGTCCTCGATGCCGTACGGGCGCTCGGTGGCTCGGATTGGCCGCAGGAGGTCTACGAGCGGGTTGCGGAGTCCCTCGGGCTTGAGGCTGTGGCGCGCGCAGCACAGACAGACGTCGAGCGGCGTCCCGCGTCACGAAAACCAGATGGCGTGGGCGCGCTTCTACCTCGTTCTCGCCGGTCTCCTCGACTCGTCAAAGCGCGGCATCTGGACGCTGACGGAGAGGGGACGCAATGCCCCGTCGCTGACTCCGGCGCAGGCGCTGGATCTCTTCCGCGAGGTCCGAACCGACATGGCCGCTGAGCGAAGCGCAGGGATCCCGGCGAGGGTTCCCTGCTAGCTGGCGCGGAAGACCATGCTCCGCCGGCCGACGACGACGCGGCGAGCAGTGTCGGCGACCACGGGACGCGCGTTATCGAGATCCTGCAAGCTCTGCCGCCATCCGGCTTCGAGCGGTTCTGCCAGCGGCTGCTACGCGAAGCCGGCTTCCAGAACGTCGGTGTCACCGGCCGTGCGGGCGACGGCGGCATCGACGGCGTCGGCATCCTGCAGTTCGACGCGCTCGTGAGCTTCAAGGTGCTCTTCCAGTGCAAGTGCTACGCGCGGAGCGTGACCCCGTCGCAGGTGCGGGAGTTCCGCGGGGCGATGGGCGGGCGGGCCGACAAGGGCATCATCCTGACCACCGGGGCGTTCACCGCAGAGGCGAAGAAGGAGGCCGTGCACGACGGCGTGCCGCCGATCGACTTGGTCGATGGCCAGAAGCTGGTCAACATGCTCGAGGAACTCGAGATCGGGCTCGTGCCGGTAAAGGCATTCCGGGTGGACGAGGCGTTCTTCGCATCGTTCGCGAAGGTGCTTGGGGTGGACGTGCCGCATCCGTAGGTGTCCGAGCGGTGCAATGGTAGTTGCACTCCGCCAATCGACCGGCCGTCGGAAGACCTGGAGTCCCCCCGACAGGGCCGCACGCGGGGCCGGAAAAGGCGGCGCCGCGGTGCCTACGGGGGAGCCTCGGTCCTACTGACACGGCAAGTTCGGTGACTTGCGTGAGTTCGTGGCAGTCGATTCGGATCGGCCCCGCTTTCGTACTGGACCCCCACGGCCGGGATGCCGACGCATGGCCGGTCGCCGAAACCGGACCGGAAGAACTCACCCTACTCACCGAACTCACGGTTGCGGGGCGACTCTCACGACCCGCCAGAGAACTGCGTTCTGTCGATCGCCAGCACGGATCACCTGCAGCCCCTGCTCAATCCGTGACTCGACCTTCTTGAGCCAATGTCCAAGGCGGCGCGCGTCAGGGGCACCATCGCGTCCCAGGGAGACCGCGCAGAGGTCGTCCCAAAGCTCGTTGGGTACGGTGCCGCCGGGGCCACCGGCCTCACGAATGACGTCGATCGCGGTCTTGACGTGGTCGCCGAAGAGCGCGTACCAGTGAGTGAGGATACTTGCCAGAATCTCACGCTCGGGATCAGTGTCCGTGATTCGGGAGCGGCCCGCGCACGGATCAGCTTCGCCTGCCCAGACGAGCGCGGACCGTACGTAGCTTGACCACTGCTCAAAGCTCCCGAATGCCGGGAGCGATTGGGTTGGCCGGCCGGCCACGTCGAACGCGCGAAGCACCGTCAGCGCATCTCGAACGATCTCCCCTCGATGCGCTGGGATGTACTCATGGAGGTTGACCTCGAACTTCCTCTCCTCCGGCTTCTCGCACTTAGGGTCAAGGTCGATGGGAATCGTTCGCCTCGTCATGTCGCCGCGAAAGGTCAGGTTGTTGCCGGTAGCAAAGAACGTGGCCCTGGTTGACACCCGCGCGATCTTGGACGACATCAGCATTCGGTCCTCGTAGAAGGACTGCGTCAGCATCGAACAAAGAGCGTCGCCTCCGAGTTCCCGGCTGACGTTGTCGAGGCAGATGATCGACAAACCCGCAAGCAGCGCGGCAAAGAGGCGCTTTCGATCTTCGTCCTCGTCTCGTCCGACACTCATCACGGGTGCCGGTCGGCCGGTTGCGATGAGCGAGACGACGTCAATGAATAGTGACTTGCCGCTACCCATCTTCGGAGCACGAATGGCAATGAGGGGTGCCGTGTGAAGAGATCGGCGGACGAGCGCCGTGAGAATCGCGCTCAGCGCGGCCGCTCGGTCCGAGTCTGCGACCCACGGGAAACCCTTCAGCAAGTCGTTGAGCCGCGCGAGCGCCTGAACTGCGTCGGAGCGCAGGGGCGTTGACGGAACGACCTCGAATTGGGTGCTCCCAGGATCGAAGAAAAGACCGGTTTCTCGGTCGTAGCCTGCCTGATCGAGAATCGATCCGTCCGTACGCAACGTTGGTGCTTCGATGACGCCGAGGAGTACAGGCACCTTCCACTGGCCTTCGCGACCGAGGTAGGTGGTGACCACCCGCTCGGGCGCGTCGATCACCTCTACGCCGTCACCCCGCAGGAACTCGAACCGAGCTGCCTTGGTGAATTGCTCGCGCAAGTACGAAAGCTCGATCGGTCGCAGCAGCAAAGCACCCGATTGCGCAAGTGGATCCCGAGCAAGCTCACCGCCCTGGACTCGGACGGCGCGGACCAGCACTCCGCCGTACTGGAACACGGGAGGGCCTCCGCCGGCCAGTAGTGCCTGTTCTGCTTGATCGACGATCTCCGATAGGCGTCCACCTTCGACGAGGATGGTTGGACGCGCCTTGTCGGTCTCCGATGGCGATGTCGATCTGGAAAGAGTTGCAAGCAGGTCCGGCAGCGACAGTGGCTCGACGATCCCGGCGTCGAGGCCGCTCTTGAGCGTGCTGAGTACTTCGCCTTCGGGCAGACCTGATCGCACACCAGCGGCCAGCAACCGCTGCTCGACGTCGCTGCGATGGAGAAGCTCGCTGCCGACAAGGCGTGCCAGGCCGAACGTCTCGCGATTCAGAGTCTCGTTGCGTTGCCCTTCAGGCGCTGCGGCGATTCGCTCTGCGGCATGGAGTAGTTGGCTTGTTGCGTACCTTCGAAGACGGCCGAGGTCTCTCCCCGAGAGGCGTCGAGCGGTATCCGTCGTTGGCCGAGGGCGCGGCCGGCGGCCGGCGAGACGCTGAAGAATCGACTCTGGGACCTCGGCAAGTTCGACATCGTCGGGTGACCGACCTGGCGACCACCGGTAGGGCTGCTGAGTCTCGGGATGGATGGACCCGACGAAGACGGCCTGGCCGCCGTCGCCGCGCACATCGACGTGGGACGCGATCTTCTTGACGGAGTTCTTGAGGCCCGTGGCCGGTCGCTTGAAGTAGAGGTGCCGCTTGCCGCTCCCCGTGATGACAGTTTGCGTTGGCGGTAGGTTTAGCTGGTCCGTGCCAGATCCGTCCGGCGTGTCGTCGTCGATGACGACGACGCCGGAGGCACTGCCGGTCCGCAGCCCGACGTTTCCCTCGCGGGCCCATCGTTCGACCGTCGCGCGATCCGGCGCATCGAGGTTTTGCCAGTTCTTGAGAAATGGCTGCTTTCCGCGCAGCGGCGTGAGCTTCCAGCCCCGGTCAAATGCCTTCAGGGCTTCGTCGACTCGGAAGTCGACGACGCCCGGACTCCTACGAGCCATTGCGTGTCCCCGAACTGAGCCGGTCGGAGATCACTCGCGCAATCGATGCGGCCCGTCGGACTCCAGAAAGCGCACGATTGGGCTGCGACAGTCCTGGACGTGCGAGTGCCCCACGCTGGCAGGCGTTGCCGATAGTCCGGGTCATCGAACGCCCGCCCGGTCGAGTGTCTCCTCGGCACGTCGGTCAGCGTCGCTCGATGAAGCCTGCGCGGGGGAAGACGCCGGCTGGGCCGCGAGCCGAGCGAAGAAGTCGCGGAGGCTGCGCTCGGTCGTGCACCAAGCGTTGCCGACCTTCCACGCGTTCAGTCGCACGCCTCCGACGCCGTGGAGGATCCAGCGCAGGATCGTGCTCAGGTGGGGTCGCGCGCCCTTGCGGCGACGCGGCAGCCACTTGAGCTTCGTCGCTTCGGTGAGCGTGATGAGCGGTTCGTCGGTTTCCATCGATTGCCCTCCGTCGCCAGCGAAATGCTGGACGAGTGAGGGCAAGTGTGCGGGCGCGAGGCGGAAACGTCTGGTGGCGAGTTGGTGGCAGACTTGGTGGCAGAGCCTTCAGTCGGCCGCCGGTGGCGCATCGGCGGCGTGGCCTGCTCCGAGCTCTGGGCGGGGTGGCGCTTCAGATGGCGTCACGACGAAGTAGCCCAGGTCACCGTTTTCGACGATGCCTCGGTGCATCAGGTCGGAGAGCCCCCAACGGGCGATCGAATACAGTCCCGATGCATCGGTCTTGAGCCCGTCCGCCAGTGTGTTCCGCTTGTGGGGACCGTGCGTCTTCAGGAACGTGAGCAACTCAGTCTGATTTCGCGTAAGCGTTTCGGCTTGCGGGATCTGTGCCAAGAGCATGTCGGCGCTTGCGAGCAAGCTGGTCACGTCGATCCGCACGAGGTACTCATTGAGATCGAGCATGAACTGCCGCGGCGGGACACCCGAGGGGAAGATCTTGAAGAAGTTCTGAAGCGATGGTGGCAACGTTTTCGGAATCGCTGGTGGCTTCAAGAGCGGAGCCACCCAAGTTGAGACGATGTTCAGGACGACCCGTCGTAGCCGGAACGCAAGTCGTCCCACGTCCTGCGTCACCCTAGCAGCCGCGCGGAGGCAGAGGTGGGCTCGGGTGCGATCGAGCCAATCACGCATCGTGTTGCGCATGGTCACCAATTCGTGGCACGCATCGATCACCTCGCCGCCAAGCCATTTGGCAACTTCGGGTTCAGCGCTGCCTTGAGTCGCGAAGTACATGGTGCTCTTGAGCCGCGAAAGTTGGCGGAGTACGTCGAATGAATAGTCGAGCGCGAGGCGCACCGGCGGGAGGGGCCGGCTGCTAGTCGCTCTGCGGGCAGGCGTGGGGACAGCCGTCGGCGCAGCCGCACTCTTTCGACGTGGACGTTTCACGACCACTCCATGTTGTTCTGCGCTGCCGACCGCGTGACGGTGCGCTCACCCCACCTGCTGCATGACCTCTGCGACGCGCTCGGTGTCGACCTCGGCGTACCGCTCGGTCGTCACCGCCGACCGATGGCCGAGCGCCGCGCGGGCGACCTCGAGCCCGTACCGCTTGCGCAGCATCGTGGCCGCGGTGTGGCGCAGTTGGTTCGGATGCCAGCGGACCACCCCGGCGAAGAGGCAGGCGCGGCGGATCGCGTTCGCGTAGCTCTC
This sequence comes from Planctomycetota bacterium, assembly GCA_031409275.1. Taxonomy (GTDB): domain Bacteria; phylum Planctomycetota; class B15-G4; order B15-G4; family SIAN01; genus SIAN01. The sequence goes on along the minus strand of JANNXA010000004.1, from coordinate 21,276 downwards.
GCGTGGGTAGTGGTCCGCCGGGGCAATGCGCGGACGCTTCATCGGCTTCCGGGCGCGCTGGCTTGGGGTGAGCGGCGTCCGCCGTTCGTCCCGCTGTCGGGCGTGGCGGATGGCCTGCGCCTCCTTCGGGCTGAATAGATAGGCACCGCCGTCCTGCTTGAGGAACGGCCGGATGACTTCTTGCGCCCGAGGGCCGAGCACGACCTGCCGCTGGAAGCCGTGGTGCTCGGTCTTATGCGTCGCAGGTCGATAGACCCAAGTCGCCCGCGATCGATCGATGTCGCCGTTGCGCATGAGGACCACCTCGCCCGGCCGCATCCCGGTCAGGAGTTGGAGCTCGATCATCGCGCGCACCTGCGGCGAGACGAATCGGAAGATCGCCCGCGCGTACTGCTCGTCGACCGGCCGGACCGGAAAGGACTCGCGCGCGTTCGAGCGCCCGCGATCGAGCCCCTCGACGGTGACGAGTGCCTGGTAGCTGTCCGGCGGGATCAGCTCGTTGGCGACGGCCCACTTGAAGACGTGCTTGATCCGGCTGACCTGCCGGTTGATCCGATTGCGGCAGTCGCCGGCGGCGATCATCTTCTCGCGTACGGTCTTGAGCGCGAGCCCGCGGAACTCGGTGGCGGGGCGCTGGCCGTAGAGCCGGCGGACATGGGCGAGGGCGTAGACGAAGTTCTGAGCCTCGCCGGTCGGCTGGCCGTTCTTGCGGTAGTGCTGCTCGGCGTGATCGATGAACGCGGCGAGCACGCGGTTCACGGTCACCTCGGACGATCGATCGGGCTGCGCGAGCCGGCGGCCGTTCGCGAGCCACTCGCCGATCAGGCGGTCGTACTCGATCCGGCTCGCCTTCGAGCGGAACGGGCCCAGGTAGAAGTCCCGACCCTTGATGCGGACCCGCGCTTGGCCCGTCGGTCGGTGGTGCACGTACGCCGGAACGTGGTCGTTCATTGCAGCCTCGCGTCCCTTTCCGGGGTAACTACCCCCGAATCCGGGACTCTCGTGCTGCGCGGCCCGCGCGGGCCGGCGGCGCTAAGTCGCGCCTTCAGCGTGCCTTAGAAATGGAGCGGGTGAAGGGGTTCGAACCCTCGACATTCAGCTTGGGAAGCTGACACTCTGCCAACTGAGTTACACCCGCGCGGTCGGAACTTCGAGCAGGATTGAAGCGGTCGCGGCACGGTCGATCAAGGAGCGCGAAGTGCGGCTGCGCGTTCGCCACGTTGCAACGACCGTCTGAGCGAGGCTGCATCCCCCGCGATGCAGCTCGCCGATCCGCGTTCGCTCACGATGACTCAGCTCGACGGACCACCACCGGCTGCGGCCTTGTTCGACTGCGCGGGCGCGCCGTCGAGGAGCTGGGCGACGCGGATGAGGCGACGCTCGAGCGCGTAGCGCGAGATCCCGAGCAGCATCGCCGCGCGCCGCTTGACGTGGTCGGCGTTCGCGAGCGCGTGGTTGATGAGCTGCCGCTCGTAGCGGGCGAGGACGTACTCGACGTTCTCGCTCCAAGGAAACGGCGGTACCGGCAGCTCGGGCAGTGCCGGACGAGAGGTCGGGAGGGGGGCAGGCGTTTCATTCATCGGGGAGGACTCACTGGATTGCGCTGGTTCGGTCGCGCGGGCGCTCGGACCCACGAGGATCCTTGAGCGTTCGCCAGGCGGAAGCAGCTACGCGCGGTGTTCGCGCCAGTTCCGCCTCAAGACGACTCGACTTGTGACGACTGCTACTGCAGATCCTTCTAGGAAGTTTGACGGAATCCGCACTGGGGGCGGAAGGACTGGTTCGGATTCAAAACTACTGTCCCGCCCTCTAGCGGAGATCGGTGGCAGATGCCACGCAGCCGTCGTTCGTACGGGCGGAGCACGGCGGGATCTTGGAAAAACCGATTTCCGACGTCGTCAGTTACGATTCCTCGCGATTCGAATTCCAGCTGGAAAGGAACCGCCCGTGAATCTCACGAAATGCGCGTCGATCGCCCTGGGGCTGCTGGCCGCGGCTTGCGCCGCCGATTCGGAGCTGAGAACGAACCGAGCATCGGCGGCTCCGACACTCAAGAATCCGAAGTCCCGCCATTTCGAGTTCAACTATGAGGCGACGGTCAAGGAGGCGCCGGCGGGTGCGTCTCAAGTCGACCTGTGGCTTCCGGTCGCGCAGGATGCCCCGTTTCAAACCGTAAAGCTCAACGGGGTGGTCGCGCCGAACGGCTACTCGATCGAAGTCGAGCCGACGCTCGGAAACAAGATCTTCCACGCGCGTGTGCCGGCGGCGCAGCTGCCGCTGACCGTGCGCTTGAGCTTCGACGTGGTCCGCCTCGAAGAGAAGTCGGATTTCGCCGCGGCTGACACGGGGGCTTCTTTGTCGCCGGCCGATCGCGCCCGCTACCTCGCAGGTTCGAAGCTCGTCCCGGTCGGCCCCGAAGTCGCGACCCTCTCCGGCGGATTCAAGCCGAGCAAGAGCGATCCGCTCGGGATCGGGCGCGAGGCCTATGACCACGTCCTGCAGAAGATGCGCTACAGCAAGGACGGCACCGGTTGGGGAACGGGGTCGACGGAGTGGGCCTGCTCTGCGGGTTACGGCAACTGCACCGATTTCCACGCCTACTTCATGTCGCTCACGCGTGCGAATCAGGTGCCCGCGCGCTTCCTGATGGGTGCGTCGATTCCCACCGACAAGACCGAAGGCGAGGTCGGCGGCTACCACTGCTGGGCCGAGTTCTTCGTCGATCAGAAAGGCTGGACGCCGGTCGACATCAGCGAGGCGGACAAGGTCGCGGACAAGCAGCCGGAGATGGCCGACTTCTACTTCGGAGGCCTGACCAAGGACCGCGTCGAGTTCACGACCGGCCGCGATGTGCCGCTCGTGCCGGCTGCCGCGTCCGGTCCGCGCAACTTCTTCATCTACCCGTACTGCGAGATCGACGGCAAGGAGGCCGCGAAGGAAGCGATCGTCCGCAAGTTCACCTTCAAGGACTTGACCTGAACGGGATGCACGCTCGCGGCGCCACCTGCGCCTGAATGACCCCGGCGCCGTCGGTTCACCTCATCGGGTGGACCGGCGGCGCGTCCGTTCCCGGTTTGCGCGTCGGGCATTGGTCGCAACCGCCGCTGTGACCGTCGCCGCCGTCGCGTCCGCGCCGAGCGTGATGCACGAGCCACGCGAGTGCCGCGACCGCGATCGCGAGCGCCGCCACTTCGCCGAGCGTCATGATCGGCGCCTCACGCAAGCCACCGAGCGACCTGGAAGGTCGCGAATGCGCCGATCCATGCCAGCACCGTCATGTAGCCGAACGTGAACCACGCCCATCCCCACGATTGCGTCTCTCGGCGGATCGTGGCCACCGTCGCTCCGCATTGGCAGCAGAGCGCGAAGAAGACCATCACCGACAGCGCCACGGCCACGTCGAAGAGCGGCGTGCCGTCGCTGCGTTTGGCCGCCTGAAGCTGCGCCCTCAGGTCGCTCGACTCCTCGTCGACGTCGCCGCCGAGGCTGAAGACCGTGCCGAGCGTCGAGACGATGATCTCGCGAGCTGGGAAGGAGGCGATCGCGGCCACGGTGAGGCGCCAGTCCCACCCGAGCGGCGCGAACGCGGGCTCGAGCGCGTGGCCGAGGCGCCCGAGCACGCTCTGCTCGAGCTGTGCCGCATCGTGCGCGGCGTCGATGTGCGCCAGCCCGAGTTCGAGCGGCGCGCGGCTCGAATCGTCGGCCGCGGCAAGCGCAGCCTCCATCGGTGCGCGCTCGGCGGCGAAGCGCTGCTCGAGTTCCGCGGAACGCGGGAACCACGCGGCCGCCCATACGACGAGGCTCATGGCCAGGATGACGGTGCCGGCGCGCGTCAGGAACGCCTTGGCTCGATCGAGCAGCCGCAGCGCGAGCGCGCGCGGCGAAGGCCACTTGTACGACGGGAGCTCGAGCACGAACGGTGGCGGCGGTCCGCGCAGCAGCGTGCGCTTGAACAGCAGCGCGCATGCCATCGCGGTGACGACGCCAAGGACATACAGCGCGAGCAGCGTCAGGGCCGGCAGGCCGATGAAGTTGCCGAGCACCCGATGGGGCGGAATGAAGCCGGCGATCAGGATGGCGTAGACGGGCAGTCGCGCCGAGCAGGTCATCAACGGCGTGACGAGGATGGTGGCGAGTCGGTCGCGGCGATCCTCGATCACGCGCGCCGCCATCACGGCCGGCACCGCGCACGCGAATCCCGAGAGCATCGGGATGAACGACTTCCCCGACAGCCCCACGCGCGTCATCAGGCGATCCATGAGGAACGCTGCGCGAGCCATGTAGCCGCAGTCCTCGAGGACTCCGAGGAAGAGGAAGAGCATCAAGATCTGCGGCAGGAAGACCACGACGCCGCCGACGCCGCCGATGACGCCATCGATCAGCAGGCTCGTCAGCGCGCCAGGCGGGAGGCGTTGCGCGAGCTGCCCGCCGATCGCTGCGAAGAGCGCTTCGACGGCATCCATCACCGGAGTTGCCCAGGTGAAGATCGACTGGAAAAGCAGCACCATCGCCGCCGCGAAGAAGAGCGAGCCGAAGAGTCGGTGCGTCAGCACCGCATCGAGGCGGTCGGTCCAATTCGTGGGTGGTGTCGTCGGCCGTTCGATGCAGCCGGTGGTCAGCTGACGCAGGAACCGGTAGCGCGATTGCGCCTCGAGCGCCGACAGAGGGACTGCGCCAGCCTCCTGCGCGCGCGCCGCTGCGAGCGCCGTCGCGGTCGCGGGAAGCGCCGAAAGAAGGCGCCGCTCGGCGTGTCCGCCGACGTCGATCAGCGCGCGCATCAACTCGACCCGATGCAGCGGTCGCCCGATGGCGCTCGACCATGCCGGTGCGACGTCGCGTTCGAGCGCGGCGAGTCCGGCGCGAAACGCCGCGGGCTCGTCGTACACGATCTGCGGACGTGCCGGCTGCGGAGCGCGCGCCCGTTCCGCCAGCGCGGCTCGCAGCTCCGCGAGTCCTTCGCCGCGGTCAGCGCGCGTGGCGACCACCGGAGTGCCGATTCGCGTCGCGAGCAAGGCCAGGTCGATTCGGATCCCGCGGGCGCGCGCGACGTCGATCATGTTGAGCGCGATCACGACCGGCAGGCCGGTCTCGATCAACTGCGCGACGAGGTAGAGGTTGCGTTCCAGGTTGCTCGCGTCGACGACGGCGAGGATCGCGTCGGGTCGCCGCTCTCCTGTCACGTTCCCGAGCAGGAGATCGACCGCGACCATCTCGTCCGGCGAGTGGGCCGCGAGGCTGTAGGTGCCGGGCAGGTCGATCAACTCGAGCGGCCCCTCCGCGGTGACCGCGATTCCCGCTTTGCGCTCGACGGTGACGCCGGGGTAGTTGCCCACCTTCTGCGACAGCCCGGTCAACGCGTTGAAGAGCGTGCTCTTGCCGGAGTTGGGGTTGCCGAGCACCGCGATGCGCCACGCGCCGCGCGCAACCGACGGTGGAGTGGGGGAGTTCATGCGGTCAGGCGTCGCTGAGTTCGACGCCGCGGGCGTCGGCCTTGCGCAGCGACAGGAAGTAGCCGTGCAGCTCGATTTCGAGCGGGTCGCCGAGCGGGGCGATCCGCACCAGGCGGATCAGCGTCCCTTCCACCAATCCCATTTCGGCGAGGCGTTGCGCGGTCGGACCGGCGGCATTCACCTTGGCCACGCGGCCACGAGCTCCGGGCCGCAACTGGTCGAGCGTCGTCATCGTGGGCGGCGGCTCAACCGACCTGGACGAGGATCGACTCGGCTTCGTCGGCGCGCAGGCACAGGCGGGTCGTGCCGCCGACCACGAGGATGCACGGCGATCCCGCGGCGACGACGCGGATGCGCGCCCCAGGCAGCAGGCCGAGCTCCTGCAAACGCGCGCGCAACGGACCGGCGGCGGCGAGGCACTCGATGGTCGCCTCTTCATCGCGGTCAACGGCGGGTAGCGGGAGCAGCTTCATGGGGTCGCAGATCCTCGGTCCTGATCTTAAGACTCGGTCTCAACAAGACTCTAGCTTCAGTCGGCGTCGCGCAAAGCGTGCCGCGCGCGATACGCTCCCCGGCTTCTCCGGGGAGAGGGTGATGCGGCGGGCGCTGATCGTCATGGCGAAGGATCCCCGCCCGGGCCTCGCGAAGACGCGGTTGATTCCCACTCTGGGGGCGGCGGCGGCGGCAGGCCTCTACCGAGCGTTCCTGCAGGACGTGCTCGATACGACGGCCACCGCTCGCGCGGACCGATTCATCTACGCGTGGCCGCCCGATTCGCTGCCGCGGCTCGCCGAGATCGCCGAGGGGCGATACGTCGTGCGATCGCAGGTGGGGCCGACGCTTTCCGAGCGAATGATCGCCGCGTTCGCTGAGCTCTTCGCGGAGGGTTACGGCGCCGTCGCCATGCGCAACAGCGACAGCCCGACGCTGCCCGCGGCCGTCATCGGCGAGGCGCTCGACGCGCTCGAGCGCGGGGCGGACCTGGTGCTCGGGCCGGATCGCGGGGGCGGCTACTACCTCGTCGGCATGCGCTCGCCGCATCCGGAGTTGTTCCGCGGCTTCGCCATGAGCACGACCTCCGTGCTGGACGAGACGCTGCGCCGAGCCGCAGCCGCCAAGATGCGAGCGCATCGGCTGCCGACCTGGCTCGACGTCGACACGGGCGACGACCTGGAACTGCTGCGTCGCGAGCTCGATCCGGCGGCGCGCATCGAGCGGGCGTTGTGCGTCCGCACCGAGGCCTTTCTGGCGACGCTCGGTGCCTGGCGCGCGGACGGCGGGAATAGTCTTCCACCACCGGCGCCGCGCGTGCGTGCCGGTGGTAGCGATGGGCCAGCCGGCGCGAGCGTCCCAACGGTTCCTTGACGCGACCCGCAGGGCCGGCTACTTCGGCGCGCGATTCGGTTTCTACGCCACGCTAGGGACGAGAGACGACGACATGGGAATCTTCGACGGACTTTTCGGCAAGAAGGACGAACCCAAGAAAGCGCTGCCGCCGAAGGCGCTGCCGCCGAAGGCCGGAACGCTGGTCCGTCCGGAACCGAAGGGCAAGAACAACTACATCGTCATCACGCTCGATTCGTGCCGCTGGGACTCGTTCATGGCGGCCCAGCCGAAGGCGATGATGAAGCTCGGGCCGGTGGAGAAGCGTTACAGCTACGCGAGCTGGACCGCGCCGTCGCACTACAACCTGCTGATGGGGCTCCTGCCGCATACGTCGCCGCCGAACGTCTTCGCCTCCGAGTACTACAAGCACGACTTCCTCAACTACAACCGTCGCTACGGCACCGACGGCATGGAGTTCGGCAAGCTGGTGCCGTCGCTCTACATGCCGACGTTCCTGCGCAAGGAGCTCGGCTACTTCACTCACGCGCGCGTGTCGCTGCCGGTCCTCAATCCGACGACCTGCATCAATCGCGACTTCGACTCGTTCCAGCTGATGGACAAGCACAACGACATGGCGGCGATGCTGCCGACCTTGAAGTTCAGCGAGGAGCGGCCGAGCTTCTACTTGCTGAACGTGGGCGAGACGCATTACCCGTTCGCGCTGCCGACCGAGGACTCGAACAAGTTCCCGCGGATCAGCGGCATCAACGGCGTCTTGAAGGGGCTCGACAAGGAGGTCGTCGAAGGACGGCTCGTTCACCAGAACGACAGCTTCTTCGTGCAGAGCGAGATGGATGAGCTGCGGCAACGCCAGATCAACACGGTGAAGTACGTCGACACCGTCATGGAAAAGCTCTTCGACATCTGCCCGAAGAACACCTACATCACGATCACCGCCGACCACGGCGAGCTGTTCGGCGAAGAGGGCTACTTCGGCCATGGGCCGATCATGCATCCCAAGGTGCATGAGGTGCCCTTCGTCGAAGGCCAGCTCCGCTAAGCGGGAACCGGTCGGCGAGGGTGCATCTGCTTCGTCGGTGCGCCCATCGCAGTGTCCTTTCGGACACAGCTTCGGGACGCACCTCCTCGCAACTGCAACCTCGGCGCCCGGTTCGCAAGGTGGCGAGGGTGCATCTGCTTCGTCGCGGCGCCCATCGCAGTGTCTTTTTGGACACAGCTTCGGGACGCACCTCCTCGCATCGGCAACCTCGGCGCCCGGTTCGCAAGGCGGCGAGGGTGCATCTGCTTCGTCGAGGCGCGCGTCGCAGTGCTCAGGTGGAAACGGTGTCGGGCGGCGCCTGCGCGGTCAGCGGGCGGTGACCGGCTCGCGGAACATGCCGGGCCTGAAGGAGACGATGCGGCCAGCAAACGCGGAGGCCGCCACGGTCAGCGGCGATGCGAGGTAGAGCCGGCCCGGGCCGCTGCGCCCCTTGAAGTTGCGGTTGATGGCGCTGACGGTCACCTGCTCGCCGTTCACGGAGACGCCGGGGCCGCAGCCGATGCACGCGCCGCAGCCAGGTTGGATCACCTTCACGCCGACTCGCGAGAAGAGGTCGAGGTACCCCTTCTTGCGCGCCGTCTCCTGCACGTCGGCCGAACCGAATTGCAGGAAGAACTCGACTCCTTTGGCGACCTTGCGTCCAGACGCGTCGGCCTCGCGGCAGACGGCGGCATAGAAGTCCATGTCGTCGTCCTTCCCGGCGGTGCAGCTGCCGCCGTAGGCGATCTGGATCGGCGTCGCGCGCAGTTCGTCGATGAACTCGCCGTTGGTCGGATCGGAAGGGACGCCGCGGTCGGGGTCGCCGGGATTGGCGACCATCGGGCGGATCGATGCGAGGTCGATGGCGTGCACCCCGCCGGCGTAGGTCGCGCCCGGATCGGGGAGGACCGCGTCGCGTGCGAGCTGTGCGCGATCGACGCCCGGCCGGCGTGCGGCGATCCAGTCGACGGTCTTCGCGTCGCACTCGGCGATGCCGGTGAATGCCGAGCACTCGGTGGCCATGTTGGTCAGCGTCGCTCGCTCATCGACGGAGAGCGAGGTCAGCCCCGGTCCGCCGAACTCCATCACGCGGTCGAGCGTCTGCTGCTCGCGGGCGTACTTCCACAGCAGGAAGAGGATCAGGTCCTTCGCGGTGACGCCGGGAGCGAGCTGGCCGGAGAGCTCGAACCGGATCGACTCGGGGACGCGCACGAAGGTGAATCCGGCGTGGACGAGCGCGGCGTACTCGGTCGCGCCGCAGCCCCATGCCAGCGCATTGCTGGCGCCACCCATGCAGGTGTGGCTGTCGGTCGCGTTCACGATCTCGCCCGGGCCGATGATCTTCTCGCGCGCGATCTGGTGGCAGATGCCGGGCGAGACGCCAGCCTTCGCCGAGAAGTCGAGGACCTTGGTGTGCTTCTGGAAGTCGCGCTGCAGCACCCGCAGCGTCTCGATCTTCGCCGAGTAAGGCGCCATCGCGGCGACCCCGTCGGCGTAGATCAGGTGATCTTCGAAGACGGCGAATTTGGCCGGGTTCGCGACCTGGTAGCCCGCGCCGAACTCCTCTTTCAGGAACTCGTGCACCTGGGCGGTGGTGAACTCGTGCGAGTAGCCCGCGTCGACCTTGATCAGCAGGGCGTCGCCCGGCTGAACTGCCAGCGTCGGGCCGCCGCCGACGGCGTGACGCGCGATGATCTTCTCTGCCATGTTCATCGGCCGGCGGGGAGTCGCCGGCAACGGCAGCTTCACTTCGCCGCGCTTCATCGCCGCGGAGAACTTGAACAGTCCGCCGTGCTCGATCAGCAGCTTGGTGATCGGATCCTTGCCGCGCGTGAACTCCTCGAGCGCGATCGCCTCGCCCTTCTGCAGCCGGCGCAGGATCGCATGGTCGCCCATCAGGACGCCCTGGTTGATGTTGTTGCGCGCGTGGATCGGCGCGAAGGAGGCGGCGATGGCGAGGCGGATCCCGGACCACTTCTCGGCCTGCACGGCCGTCTCGCGCGACGAGCCGGTGCCCTTGCGGAAGCCGCTGACGATCACCTCGAAGTTGCCGCGCTTCAGCGCCTCCTGCGCGAAGAGCCGCTTGCCGCCGAGCATCAGGCCCGCGTATGCGTTCTTGGCGATCTCGGCGGGGTCGTGGTCGAAGCAGACCCAGGCCGGGGTCATCGCATCGGTGTTGATGTCGTCGAGCAGCGCTTCAACCGACACCTGGTCCATGGTGAGGTCAAGCTCGCCGGCGAGCTGGCGGCGCAGCAGTTCCGGGTCCTTCGTGAGGAAGAGGACTCGCTTGCCTGGGGTCAGGGAGAAGGTCTTCGCAGCGCCCATGAGTCGGCTCTAGCCAAAAACGGAAGACCCCGCCGCGTGCCCGGATGGGCGGCGTCGGGGCCGGAATCGGGCCCGGGAGTTTAGCGCGCCGTTTGCGACCCTGCCCGACCCCCTCGCCGCGCGACGAAGGGTGGCTGCGCCGGCCAGGCGAGCTGCGAACTTCGCTCGTCAGCTTCGCGAAAGGTAGGTGTAGGACTCCATCCCTTCTTCGTACCGCTTGAGCAGTCGTCCCGACTCCTCGAACGTGATGCGGCCATTCTTCAGCGCCGCCTCCGCCGCGCGCCGCACACGCTCCATGAGATCGCGCTTGCTGTACTCGACGAACGCCAGCACCTCGCTGACGCGATCGCCCTCGACGAGGTGGCGAATGTCGTAGGTCCCATCCTCGGCGACGTCGACGTGGACCGCCGAGGTGTCGCCGAAGAGGTTGTGCGGATCGCCGAGGATCTCCTGATAGGCGCCCACCAGGAAGAACCCGAGTTCGTACGGGCCGGTCGAGGACTCGACCGGGTGGAGGAGCAGCGTCTCCTTCACGTCCTTCAAGTCGATGAAGCGGTCGACCTTTCCGTCCGAGTCACAGGTGATGTCGGCCAGCACGGCGTGGCGCGACGGGCGGTTCTTGTGGCCGCTGATCGGCAGCGTCGGGAAGAGGTGCTTGATCGCCCAGGTGTCGGGCAGCGACTGGAAGATCGAGAAGTTGCAGAAGTAGGTGTCGGCGAGGTCGCGCTCGAGGTGCTCGAGCTCCTCGGGCATCTCGTCGAGCTTGCGCACCAGCTTCAGCACCTTGCTGCGGGTCGCGATGTCGAGCTCTTCGGCGTACGCGCGATCCTTCAGTCCGAGGATCCCGTGCATGAAGAGCGTGTGGATCTCGTCCTTGGTGGAGGCGACGTCGTGGAACGTCTCGCGGAAGTTGCGCCCGTTGATGCTCTGGAACGCTTCCCAGAGGTTCTTCAGCACCGGGTGGACGTCAGCGGCCGGAGGGGCCGGCGGCGGCCGATCGCTCATGACGTTGGCGCCCATGACGTCGACGATCAGCACGGAGTGGTGCGCGACGAGGGCGCGTCCCGACTCGGAGATGAGGTCGGGATGGCGGACTCCGGCGCCGTCGCAGATCTCCTGGACGATCCACACGACGTCGTTGGCGTACTCCTGATCGGAGTAGTCCTTGCTCACCACGAAGTTGGTGCGCGATCCGTCGTAATCGACGCCGAGGCCGCCGCCGACGTCGAGGAACTGCATGTTCGCGCCGAGCTTGCAGAGCTCGACGTAGAGGCGCGCTCCTTCGCGCAGCGCGGTCTTCAGGTTGGCGATGGCGGTGATCTGGCTGCCGAGGTGGAAATGGAGCAGCTGCAGCGAATCGAGGCAGCCTTCACGGCGCATCAGCTCGACCGCTTCCGTGATCTCGGTCGCGGTGAGGCCGAACTTGCTGCGCTCGCCGCCGGAGCTCTCCCACTTGCCCGAGCCCTTCGACATCAGCTTGGCGCGCAGGCCGACGACCGGCTTGATGTTGAGGTCGCGCGCGATCTGGATCAGCTCGACGAGTTCGGTGAAGCGCTCGATGACGATGATCGGCTGATGGCCGAGGCGCGTCGCGAGCAGTGCCGTCTCGAGGAAGACGCGGTCCTTGTAGCCGTTGCACACCAGCAGCGCGTCCGGGTTGTCCATCAACGCAAGCACGGCAAGCAGCTCCGGCTTGCTGCCAACCTCGAGCCCGAGCCCGTGCGGACGGCCGGTGCGCAGCAGCACGTCGACCACCTGGCGGTGCTGGTTGACCTTGATCGGATAGACGCCGCGGTAGCGTCCCTTGAAGCCGTACTCGCCGATCGAGCGCTTGAAGCAGCCGAAGATGTGTTCGACACGATCCTCGAGGATGCCGTCGAAGTGGACCGTCACCGGCAGCGGGATCCCGCGGCGGCGCAGGTCGTCGATCAGCTGCTTCAGGTCGATCGAGCCTTTGCTCTTCTCGGGCCGAGGATGGACCTCGATGTTGCCCGCCTCGTTGATGCGGAAGTAGCCGCGGCCCCAGGCGGACAGCGAGTAGAGCTGATCGCTTTGCTCGCTGCTCCAACTGCGACTCTCAGGATTGGTGAGCAACTCCGGAAGCCTCCCATGGCGATCGCCGAGACGGCGCGCGCGGGCCGCTAGAAAAACGATCCGTGGCCCGCTTGTCGAGAGAGCGCCCGCGCGAGCGCTCGCGGTGGCGGTGCACGTCTCGTGGAATTCGGTCCGATCGGACCGTAGCTTGCTCCGCTTCGACATGGCGCGCAGCAGCGCTGCGGCGAGCGATGGAGCCTCGACGGCTTCAGCGCGTCCGGCCGCGGCGCGCCGCGAAACCTCGCGGCGCCGCCCGGCTCAACCGCGAAACCTCATCACCCCGTACAGGAGTCATTCCGAATGGACAGCATCGTTGGCAAGCAGTTGCCGGCCTTCAAGTTGAACGCCAGCACGGCTGGCGAATTCTCGACCGTCGAGAACTCCGCGTTGAAGGGCAAGTGGTCGGTCCTGCTCTTCTATCCCCTCGACTTCACCTTCGTCTGCCCGACGGAGATCGTCGCCTACGACAATGCGGCCGCTCAATTCGACAAGTTGAACGCCAAGGTCTACGGCGTCAGCGTCGACAGCCACTTCAGCCATCGCGTCTACCAGAAGACGCCGCGCGCGGAGGGCGGCGTCGAGGGCATCAAGATGGCGCTCCTCGCCGATCTCGGCGGCAATCTGGCGCGCTCGCTCGGCGTGCTCACCGATGCCGGCATCGCGTTGCGCGCGCTCTTCCTGGTCGATCCCGACGGAGTGGTCCAGCACGCCACCGTGAACAACCTCGCCGTCGGTCGAAATGTCGAAGAGACGCTGCGCCTGATCGAGGCCTTCCACTACACGAAGGCGAACGGCGAGGTCTGCCCGGCCAACTGGAAGGCGGGCGCCAAGGCCATGAAGCCGAACTTCGACGGCCTGAAGAGCTACATGAAGGACATGAAGTGATCGACGTCGACGCGCGCGGCTGAGCGCTGGCGCGTCGGCCCGAGACAGCCGTCCATGATCGAACACCAGCGGGGCGCGGCTCTAGACCGAGCTGCGCCCCGCTGTTCATTCAGAGCACTCGGTGATGCGGAGCGCCGCCCCAGGAGAGTCGCCGTGGATCGACGTGAATTCCTGCACTCGCTCGGGTCGTTAGGAGCGGCGATGGCCGCGGCGCCGTTGCTGATGAGCGCCGCTCCCGCCGCCTCCGCGCGGCCGGTCGAAGCTTCGCGTGCCGCGCGCGAGGAGCCGTGGTTCCGAATCTCGCTGGCGGGCTGGTCGCTTCATCGGCGCCACTTCCAGGAGGGCAAGCTGCCGCTCGCCGACTTCCCGCGGGTCGCGCGCGAGGAGTTCGGCATCGGGGCGATCGAGCTGGTGAACACGATGTTCCCGTCGCCGACCTGGCGCGCGCAGCAGGAGCTGCTGGCCAACGCGCGGCGTCACGACGTGAAGATCCTGTTGATCATGTGCGACGCCGAGGGCGACCTCTCGGCCGAGAGCGAGCTCGATCGATTGCAGGCGGTCGCCAACCATCACAAGTGGATCGAGATCGCCGCGAATCTCGGTTGCCATTCGATTCGCGTCAACAGCAGCGGACGTCCAGCCAATTCAGGCGACCGCGATCGTTGCATCGACAGCTTGAAGCGGCTCGGAGCGATGGCCGCCGAGCGCGGGCTGAACGTGCTCTGCGAAAACCACTGGGGGATGTCGTCCTACCCCGACGACCTCGTCGCCGTGATGCGGGGGGTCGGAATGGCCAACGTCGGGACTCTTCCCGACTTCGGCAACTTCCCGGACGACGTCGATCGTTACGCCGCCGTCGCCGCGATGATGCCGTTCGCGAAAGCGGTGTCGGCGAAGTGCCATGACTTCGACGAAGCGGGGCGCGAGACCCGGACCGACTTCGCGCGGATGTTCGGCATCGTCCGCGCGGCCGGTTATCGCGGGTACGTCGGCATCGAGTACGAGGGCGAGCGCCTCGCTGAGACGGACGGAATTCTGGCGGCCAAGCGCCTGCTCGAGGCGATCGCCGCCGGCGAGTGACCGACCGTCGCCAGACGATGTGAAGCGTCTTGAAGCGTCGCGGTTGCCGCCCATCGCATCGCGCAACACGCCCGCATGGGGCGCACGCGCGCGCGTGCACCCCATGCCGGAGACGGTTGCGGGCGGCGTGGCTACGCCGCTCGGTTCACGCCTTGATGTGCTTGTTGACCAGCGACGTCATCTCGAACATCGAGACTTGCGCCTTGCCGGCGAAGACCGCCTTGAGGGCGTCGTCGGCGTTGATCATGCGCTTGTTCTTCGGGTCCTGCAGACCCTTCGCCTTGATGTAGTCCCAGAGCTTCTTCGTCACCTCGCTCCGAGACAGCGGCGCGCTACCGACGACCTTCGCGAGCAACTCATCGGGAGTTACCGGGATCATCAGAACCGCAGGAGTCGCCTTCTTGCCACCCGATTTCGCATCAGCCATGGGAGTCCCTTGATTGGGCGCCCGCGAGTGAGGTCCCCAGGGGCGCTGTCCGCCGATCCCACCTGGCCATCGCTCTCCGAACCGGGGTAATGCCAAACCGGGTTCGCGTTCGGATCGCGTGGCCGCCGCACTCGTTCCCCTCGAGTGGCGACCCGACTGCTCGGGCAGGGGGGAGAAACCGTGGGGCATCCTAGCCAAGATAGAACCTTGAAGAAGCGGCTCTCTGGGGCGTCTCAGGGGAGTTCGCCAGAAACGAACGCTCGAAAGGTGCGAGATGAGCACGAAAAGTTCGAAATACGATCCTGAACGTACGGCGGCGATCGAGGCTGTTTCGGAAGCCGCACGACTTTGCGAGCGCGTCCAGCGCCGCAAAGTGGCGGGCGCCTCCCTCACCAAAGGGGACAAGAGCCCGGTGACGATCGCCGATTTCGGCTCGCAGGCGCTCGTTTGCAGGACACTCGCGCGCCACTTCCCCGGCGACGAGGTGATGGGGGAAGAAGACGCCGCCGAACTGCGCGAAGCGGGTCGCGCAACGATCGCGGCCGAAGTCTGCGCCGAGGTGCGCGTTCAGGTGCCGGCGGCGACCGACGCGGATGTGCTCGGCTGGATCGATCGCGCGCGCAGCAACGGCGGCCGCGGCCGCTTCTGGTGCCTCGACCCGATCGACGGCACCAAGGGGGTCCTGCGCGGCGAGCAGTACGCCGTCGCGCTCGCGCTGCTCGACCGAGGCGAGGTCGAGGTGGGCGCGCTCGCCTGCCCGAACCTCGCGTTCGCTGGCGCCCCCGGCTGTCTCCTGATCGCGGTGCGCGGCCAGGGGGTCGAGATCAGGCCGCTCGGTGCCGCGGCGCTTCCAAGTGCTGCGGCGGCGGCTCGCGCCTCCACGTGCACCGACCCGACGGTCGCCCGCATCGTCGAGAGCGTCGAGGCGGCGCACGGCGACCATGGTGGCCACGAGCAGGTGCGGCAGGCGCTGCGCTGCGGCGCCGCGAGTGTGCGGCTCGACAGCCAGGCGAAGTACGCGGTCCTCGCGCGCGGCGACGGCGAGATCTACCTGCGGCTACCGACCTCCGCCGACTATCGCGAGAACCTATGGGATCAGGCCGCGGGGGTGCGCGTCATCGAGGAGGCAGGCGGGCGCGTGACCGACGTCGACGGAAAAGCGCTCGACTTCACGACCGGACGCAAACTCGAACGCAACCAGGGCATCGTTGCCACCAACGGGCCTCTGCACGCGGCCGTCGTCGCGGCGATTCGTTCGATTCGCCCATCGGGCAGCTCATGAGCTGCGCCGGCGCGCTACGGCGCACACCGTGACGGCGCGGACCCGCCGCCTCGCGATCGCCGCCGCGGCCGCGCTGGTGCTGCTGCCATTGCTGATCGACTGGTGCATCGAGAGCGACGAAGAGCGCGTCGAGGCGACGCTCGATGGCCTCGAGGCGGCGTTCGAGGCGCGCGACGAGGCGGCCGTCCTATTTTGGTGCACCGAGGAGGTGGAGTGGTCGCGCACGCTGCCCTGGTTGCCGAATCACACGTCGCTCCCGGCCGCCTTGCATGCGCTTTTGCCCAGGCTTTCGGAACTCCATCTCTCGCGTGGCGCGACGACGCTGACGTTCGACGCGGACGGCACGCCTCGCGTTGTCGCCGAGGGGAGCGGCCTGGCCGCCCTGCAGCGTGGCGGTGGCGCGCCGTTTCGCCTCGACGTCGAACTCGCGCTGCGCGAAGGCGACGATGGCCGCTACCTCGTTGCAGCCATCGCGCGCTTCGAGGTCGGTTCCCTCTTCCGCTGATGGCCCTTGTCGCGGTCGGGTCGCGCATGGTCGGCTTCAGCCATCGCTAGAGTGCGCGCCCCTTTTCGAATCCAAGCGGCGATGCGCCGCGACAGCGAGGTCCGCATGTTCGGCAGCTCGAAATCGACCGTGACGTCGGCGCAAGTGCTCGACGTCCTGAAGAGCGTCAACGATCCCGACCTCCACCGGAACATCGTCGAGCTCGGCTTCGTCAAGAACCTCGCCATCGACGGCGGCAAGGTCCGCTTCGACGTCGACCTGACCACGCCGGCGTGTCCGGTGAAGGAGCAGCTCAAGGCGGAGTGCGAGAAGAAGGTCGCCGCGCTGCCCGGAGTGAAGCAGGTCGAAGTCAACATGACCGCCACCACCACCGGCCGCAACTTCAGCGGCAAGGTGACGCTGCCCGGGGTTCGAAACGTCGTTGCGGTCGCGTCCGGCAAGGGCGGCGTGGGCAAGTCGACGACCGCGGTCAACCTCGCCCTCGCCCTCGCCGAGCGCGGAGCCAAGGTCGGCATCCTCGACGCCGACGTCTACGGTCCGAGCATTCCGATGATGCTCGGCGTGCAGAAGCGGCCGCAGATGACGCCGGACAAGAAGATCCTCCCGATCGTCGCGCATGGCCTCGCGTCGATGTCGATGGGCTACCTCTCCGATGACAACACGCCGGTGATCTGGCGCGGGCCGATGGTGTCGGGGCTCATCCAGCAGTTCCTGAACGTGGTCGAGTGGGGCACGCTCGACTACCTGCTGATCGATCTGCCGCCGGGCACCGGCGACATCCAGCTCACGCTCTGCCAGCAGGCGCCGCTCGCCGGCGCCGTGATCGTCACCACCCCTCAAGACGTGAGCCTGCTCGATGCCCGCAAAGGGCTGAAGATGTTCGAGCAGGTGAACGTGCCCGTGCTCGGCCTCGTCGAGAACATGAGCTTCTTCGTCTGCGGCCACTGCGGCGAGAAGACCGAGATCTTCCGCCACGGCGGCGGGCAGGGCGAATCGGTGCGCCTGGGCGTGCCCTTCCTCGGCGAAGTACCGCTCGATCCCGAGGTCGTCCTCGGCGGCGACAGCGGTCAGCCGATCATGCTGCGCAATCCGAAGTCGGCGGTGAGCGAGGCGTATCGCAAGATCGCCGGCGCGATGGCGGCGCAGCTCTCGATCGCCAACGCGCAGGCGCCGGCACAGGCGAACGTGAAACTCTTCTGGAACGCGCCCGGAGCCGCCGGCGCCGCGGGCACCGCGCCTACGACGCCCGCGGCCCACGACCACGGCCATTCGCACGGACCCGGCGGCGACCATGACCATGACCACGGTCATGGCCATGCGCACGGGCCCGGCTGCAAGCACTGAGCGCGCGATGGCGAAGCCCATCGTCGCGCCCCTCGAACTGTTCCAGGCCGACGCACGCACGCTCGGCGTGAAGTGGAGCGACGGCCACGCCAGTCGCTACGACGTGCGTGATCTGCGGCTCGCCTGCCCGTGCGCCCACTGCATCCAGGAGTGGACCGGCGAGGTCATGGTGAAGCCGGAGCTGATCCCTGCCGACGTCGCGCCGCTCGAGATGGAGGCGGTCGGCAACTATGGCCTGCGCATCCAGTGGAGCGACGGCCATGCGACCGGGATCTACACCTACGATCGCATGCGCGCGTTCTGCGGCTGCGAAGCGTGCGGTGGTCCGAAGGATCCGCTCACGCTTGGCGCGGTGAAGCGCTGACCGACACCGCGCACGCGCGCCGCGAAAGCGAGCTCGCGGCGGCGACGAGACGCGGTGCATCCTCGGCGGCGTACGCGAGCCATGCGCCGCCATGCGCCCCGATCCCGAGCGCGCCCGCCGCCTGCAGCGCCGCTCGCAGCGCGCCATCCGGACCGCGGGTGCGGCGCAGAGCGGCGCGTTGCTGCGCCTCGTTGCGCTCGAGCAGTTCGCCGAAATGGGCGTGATCGAAGGGCGACTCCGCCGCGACGCGCCCGGCCGCAAGCAGCAGGTCGCGCCCATGCAGCGCCGCCAGCACCAGCTCGTCGCGCGAGGCTCCTGCGAAGTCCGGGTTGCCGCGATCGGGATGGTCGACCAGGAGGTTCCACGCCGCGTCGAAGGAGAGCGGGACGAGGTCGAGTCCCGGAACCTCCTCGCGCCATCGCGCGATCGCTTCGCGTCGCCGTGCGCGCGCGGCCGCTGCGGCGGCGCGCGCCGCGACCGCGTCGTCCGCGTCGATCAGCACGAACGCTTCGAGCGGCGCGACCAACCGCTGCACGAACGGGGTCGGCCCCGGCTGGCAGTGGTGGAGCCCATGCAGCGCGCTCGCCAGCGCCGCCGCGCGCGATGCCGACGCGTCGACTGCGGTCGCGACGGAACCGGCGAGTTCGCCGAGTCGGCGCGGCTCGCGCCAGCGCGCGCCCGCGACGCCAAGCGGCGCCAGCAGGAGCTCGAGCAGCGCGACGGCGAGCGCCTCGTCGCGACCCGCTTCCCAGTCGGCGGGCAACGCGTCATCGACCTCGATCGTGGCGTGCAGCTCGCGCAGCGCGGAGGCGAGCCCCTCCTCCTCGAGCGCCGTCGTCGCGGCGCGCAGCAGCGGCGCGGCGCAGGTCGGCGTGGCTCCGGTGAAACGCACGCCGCCGGCGCCTTGCGTCTGGGCGCGAAGCGTGACGCCACGGTCGATCGCGAGGGTCAAGGTCGCGAGCCCGAGTTCTTCATCGTGGTGGCCGAACAGGGCGAGGCGGCCCGGGGCGAAGCTCGACCAGGCGGCGGCCGGCGGCGTCACGACGTCGCCGCAGTTTCGGCCAGCAGCAGTTCGATCACCTTCTGGTTCGCGGGCGGAAAGTTCAGCTGCGCCAGTTCGCTGCGCAAGATCCAGCGCGCCTGCCGCTGGGTGCGCGCCTCTTCGTTCGGCTCGGTGGCGCCGAGCGGATGGCATTGGAAGAAGCTCAGCGCGAGACGGCCCCCGTCGCCCTCGAACCACGAGACGGCAAGCAGTTTGTCGACGGCGATCGCGAGACCGGTTTCCTCCAGCACCTCGCGCACGCAGGTCGCTTCCAGCGTTTCATCGCCTTCGCGCTTGCCGCCCGGAAACTCGTCGTAGCCGCCGAGCGGCGCCGCGACCGGCCGGCGCGCCACCAGCAACCTTTCGCCGTCGCGCACGACGGCGACGACGATGTCGGTCCAGCGCGCCACCGACGGCGCGGCGCGGCGCGGCGACTTCGCCTTCGAGGCGCGACGACGCGCGCTCATCGATTCTCGATGCCCCACCACGTGAAGCCGATCGCCGGATCGTCGTGGTGGAAGCGGTACTCATCCTTGGGGTTGTAGTGCTGATCGGTGTAGTAGACCATCAGCAGGTCGTCGCCTGGCAGCACCTCGTAGCCATGCGCTACGCCGCGCGGGATGCGGACCGCTTTGGGGTACTGCGCGCCGGCGAAGATCGAGTTGGCGATGCCGAAGGTCGGCGACTGCACGCGGCAGTCCACCAGCGCGATGCGCACGGTGCCGCGCAGCGGAACGAAGAGGTCATCCTGATCGAGGTGGAAGTGGAACGCCTTGATCACGTTCGGGCGCGTCAGCGTCAGCGACGACTGTTTCACCGTGAAGCCGGCGACGACCTCCTCGTTGTCGCGGAAGATCTCGCCGAAGTGGCCGCGGTCATCGGGCCAGAGCTTCAGCTCCTTGATCGTCGCCCCTTCGATCTGCCCCTTCGCGGGACCGACGTTGGAGTGGATGAGGTGATGGGAGCGGATCTTGGCCGGCTTGGCTTCGAGCATGTTGGAAGGGGCGCCGTTTCGCTTGGAGTGGGGCCGATCGATCAACGGCGAGCAGCGTAGCCCGCGCAGCG
This sequence comes from Planctomycetota bacterium, assembly GCA_031409275.1. GTDB lineage: Bacteria > Planctomycetota > B15-G4 > B15-G4 > SIAN01 > SIAN01. The sequence goes on along the minus strand of JANNXA010000004.1, from coordinate 1,048 downwards.
GCCGACGCCAGTTCAGCTCCGTGCGCGGCCGCTGGTCGGATCGACGTCGAGATGAAGGTGCTCGTCGGCGGCGACCCAGAAGAGGAAGCCGTACATCATTTCCTGGGTCGTCTGCTGGCCGAAGCGGACGCTCGCCGCCGGGTCGGGGTTGAACGGATTGAAGCGCGAGTTGTCGTAGTGGGCCAGGCAGTGGACGCGGGTACCGGCGGCGAAGCGCTGCCGCCCGGGGAACCAGCGGTAGGACGCCTGCCAGTCGAAGTCGTAGGTGGGCACCAGCAGCAGGGTCTCGGGCGCGGCGTCGGGAGCGAGCGCTTCGAAGCGCATGTCGCGGCCGCGCGTGTGCATGTGCACGAACATGCCGATGCCGATGGCGTCGACGTCGAAGGTCGCGGCGGCGCTCACCGGATGGGCGCTCGCGTGGGGCGGGATCGTGAAGCGGAAGTCGGCGATCTCGAAATGGCGCATCTGCTTCTGCACCGGGAAGCGTGGGTAGCGCAGGGCGACCGAGATCTCGTCCTGCTCGACCTTGCCGCTGGTCACATAGTGGATCTGCAGCGCGAGGATCGATCCCGCAGGGATCCGTACCGCGACTCCGGGTTCGAGCACCAGCGGATCGCCGCCCGGGACCTGACCCGTGATGAAGTTCTCGGTGCGGTACTCCTCGCCGACGCGCACATGGGCGAGGTTGCAGTGGTGCATGACGCGCGGGTTGCTCGCGCGGATCTCGACGGCCGCTACCCAGGTCTCCTCGAGGAAGACGTACGGAAGCAGGGCGTATTGGTAGGGCAGCACGCCGGTCGCGGGCAGATTCATCCTGGTCGCGGTCTTGACGACGAGGTCGGGCTCGCCGATCCGCCAGCCGTCGCTGCTGCGCGCGACCGGCGGCACCGACAGCGGCGGCGAGTCGGGCGCGCCGCGCGGCGCGCCGCCCGTGGCCCAGTCGATAAGAAGGAGGCGCTCGGCGGACGTGATGCCGCGCTCGGTGCGGGAGCGGCCGTGGCCGGGAGCCGCAGGCCATGGAGGCGGGCGTCCCCACTCGCCGACTTCG
>JANNXA010000003.1:0-3950 GCA_031409275.1 Planctomycetota bacterium | reverse complement strand
GCGGTCGGTGAACGGACTGATGAGGAGGTTGGGAGAGATTGGATGGTCGAGCACCTTTGTCATGAGAACACGCAGATCATGTGGCGAGAACGAGTGAAGAAGTAGCGGGCAGCTCTCGCTGCCCTACCTGAGCGCGAAGCAGTACAGCTCGCCGAAGGACGTGAAGACGGTCCTGCCGGCGGCGACGCTCTACCAGCACAAGATCCTGCCGCTCGACGTGTTCGGCGAGGTGCTGCTGCTCGCGACCTACTCCGACCTCGATCCGCAGGCGGTGGCCGACATCGAAGCGGAGACCGGCAAGCGGCTCGCCTGCGTCATCACGCAGAAGACGGAACTCGAGACGATCCTGAACGAGCGCTACCCGCCGGAAGACCTCGGCAAGCAGGTCGCCTCGCGCCTGGATCAGCTCTTCGGCAGCTGAGCGCGGCGGAGGCGAGCCGCGGCCGCGCATTGACAGCGCGCGGGCTGTCACTACTTTTTGCGCCTCGGTGCCGAGGGGCGCCTCTACCCGCGAAAGCTCGTCACCCTCACCGTTCGTCGTCCCGCTGATTTCGCTCCTGGTTGCTGCGACTGGTCGGGTCCCCGCAGCGTCGACCGAGGAGACACTGCGTGAACTCGATTCGTGGATCGCTGAAGTTGGCGAAGCTCCGCCGCGAGGCGAAGGAGCTGTTGCAGCAGCTGCGTTCCGGCAACCCTTCCGCTTCGTCGGCAGCGCTCGTTCGCTTCCGGCGATTGCAGAGCTTCTGCGCGCCAGTGGTCGTCGATGTCGCCACCGCGCGTTCGCGGGCTCGTCTGAAGCACGCGCTGGCGGTGCTGGCCGAGGAGTCGGGCGCCGCCTCGTGGATCGAGTTGAGGCGGCGGGTCGAGCGCGAGAGCGAGAGCCGGTCCGCGGATCTCTGGTACCGGTCGCGGCTCGCCATCTACCTCCAGCATTGGTTCGTTCGCTACGACGAGGCCAAGGCGCAGCAGTCCGTCGGCGGCGGCTACTTGTTGCCCTACCGCCAGCATTTCTTCGTTTGCGAAGCCGACGCGATCCGGGATCTCGGCCTCGATCCAATCGACCCTGACTGGGCGCGCATCGGTTTCGATGCGGTGCGCCCGGGCGACACCGACGCGTTCGCGCGCCTGCGCCGCCGAAGGCTCGCCGCTGCGGAAGTCGAGGCCGAGTCGAGGAGTCGTACGTCGGTATCCCACCCCGTCTGAAAAGGAGCTGACCGATGCTGTTCCTGCCCACGGTTTCGTTCGCCGTTGCAGCGCTCGTGCCGCAGGCCGTTCCACCCGCCGCGCCACCCACCGCATCCGCGCCGATCCGTCTCGCGCCACCCGTGCGGCTCAAAGCCGGCGACGCCTTCATCGACATGGGGGAGCACGTCGCGCATGCCGGCCCCGCCTTCCTCGACTTCGACGCCGACGGTGTGCGTGATCTCGTGGTCGGCAACTTCAGCGGGAGCTTCGCGCTCTTCCGCAACGCCGGCAGCGCACGCGAGCCGAAGCTCGAATCGCGCGGCTTCCTCGAAGCGGAAGGCAAAGAGGTTCGCATCCACAATTGGTGATGCATCGGTGTGCAACCGCAGTTGGCGGACCTCACGGGCGATGGACGTCTCGATCTCTACAGCGGCTGCTTCGAGGGCGGCCTCTATGTGCTGGCGGGGCGGGCCGAAGGCGGTTTCGCGGCGCCGTTGGCGCTGAAGGACAAGGGCGGTCGCATCTTGCGGCTCGGCCAGTACTGGGACGACGAGAAGAGCGAGTGGACCGGTGTCGCTGACAGCACCTTCAAGGACGAGCTCGGCATCGGCGGCGCGGCGGTCGACTGGGACGAGGACGGCGATCTTGACCTGCTGCTCGGTTCGAATGGCGGCAGGCTCTTCCTGCGCCGCAACGAAGGCACAGCGGCGCAGCCCGCCTTCGCGCTCGACAGCGAGTCGTTGATGTCAGGAGACGGTCCGCTCGCCGTGCCTGGCGCCCACCTGATCCCGACCGTCGTCGATTGGGATGGCGACGGCAAGTTCGATGTGCTCTCTGGCGGCGGCGACGGCGGTGCCTTTTGGTTCCGCAACGTCGGCAAGAAGGGGGCGCCACGCTTCGAGCAAGCCAAGGCGTTGCTCGAGCCGAAAGCCGAGCGCGGTACTCCGCAGGCGCCGATCTGGCCGGGTGAACGCACGCAGATCTGCGCCGCCGATTACGACGGCGATGGCGACCTCGACCTGCTGATCGGCGACTTCCACTCGATGCCCTACGTCGAGGGCCAGAAGTGGGAGATGCACGGCTACGTCTGGCTCGCGCGTCGGGAGTGACGAGCGGGCGCGATGGGGAGCGACGCGCGTGCGCCACCGGACGTGCGCGCGCCGCTCCGCTACTTCGCCGTTACTTCGCCGAGCGTGCGATCCGCAGCAGCTCCTCCACCGTGATGGAGGGGTGGGTCTTCGGCTCGTAGCTGTAGGCGATGGCGATGACGACGCGTTCGTCGAGCAGCCGCAGGTAGTAGGTGATGAGGCTGCCGGTGTGGCCGCTGTGGGCGGCGCGCCGCCCGCCGGCGCCCTTCGTCACTTCCCATCCGAGCGCGTAGTCCTTCTTCGCGACGGTGTAGTACTGCTCCTTCGCGGCCTTGCTCAGCACCTTGTCGCCGCGCAGCGCCTCATCCCACGCGAGCATGTCGAAGACCGTCGCCAGCGCGCCGCCGGCACCGCGGTAACCCCACGACATGCGTTCGCCGTACGCGAACGGCGGCTTCGTGCCGCGCGCCTCGCCCGGCGCGCGCGCGTGATCGGCCTTGCCGTCGCCGATGAAGCCGGCGTCCTTCATCCCGGCCGGCGTGAAGAGGTTCTCCCGGCAATACTCCTCGAAGCTCTTGCCCGAGACGCGCTCGATCAACGCGGCCAGCAGGAAGTAGGCGGCGTTGTTGTATTCCCACTTCTTGCCGGGCTCGCTCACCATTGGCGCCGCGAGGACCCCCTGTGCGGTCGCGTCGCGATCGAAGAGCTGGCTGCGATCGAGCTCGGGCGCGGTCGCGATCCCCGGGGTGTGGTTCAGCAACTGGCGCAACGTGATCGCCCGCTTCCCCTTCGGCGCCTCCTTCCAAAACTTCGCCAGCGGATCGTCGAGCTTGAGCTTCTTCTGCATCTCGAGCTTGAGCACGGCCGCCGCGGTGAACTGCTTGCTGACGCTGCACCAATCCCACAGCGCGTCGGCGCGCATCGGCTCCGGTGGCTCGGCCTTCGCAAGGCCGTAGCCCTTCGCCAGCAGGACCTCGCCCTCCTTCGCGATCAGTACGCAGCCGTTGAAGCCCTCCGGGAAGTTCTTCGTCGCCTGCATGAACTCGTCGAGTTCCTGCCCTGCGGCGCCTTTCACGATCGCGCTCGAATCCGCGGGCTGCGCCGCCTTCGGCTTGCCGTTGCGGTCGTCGATCCGCGGCGTCGTCAGAGCGAACAGCGACAGCAACAGACCAAGCGCGCGTTCTGCGGTGTTCATCGTCAGCCTCCCGAGTCGGTGAGGTCGATCGCGATGGCGGCGATGCGCAATCGTCCACGGTCGGCGGTGCGCGCGAACTCCTTCAGCAGGAGCGGCTTGCTCGGCTCGACTCGGAGAGCAACAGCGTGACGGCGGCGATCCGCGAGGTCGCGATCTCGAAGCGGTTGTCGACGCGGCGAGCATCGACGCTTGGGTCGTCGGCGTCCGCAATCGACCGGTACTCCGCGCGACCCGCCGCCTGGCGCGTTTCGAGCGGCGCCGTTTGCGCGTGCGGCGACGATCCGCTCGCGACGACGAGGAATCCGACGACCGCTCCGTTCAAGGACGCCTCCTAGCCCGTCTTATTCAGTGCGTCACGAAGGTGCGGAGGACCAGCGGATGCAAGTTCCGTCCATCGAGTTGTCGGTTCAGGATGGCAGCTACCCGAGCAGCGCGGCCGGGCAACCGGTTGCGTTGAAGCCTTGGGGACAAGAGTCCACTTG
>JANNXA010000002.1:0-33344 GCA_031409275.1 Planctomycetota bacterium | reverse complement strand
GGCTGGAGGCGGGCGATGCGCCGCGCGACGGTGCGGCACCTGACGATTCGGGCCGCGAAGGTGACCAACGTGGCCGGAACCTTCGCGTCAGCGAAGGTGACCAACGTGGTAGCGGGGGCAGTTGCTGCGGATGGTGAGCTTGCGAACGTCCCCGGGGAGGTCGTCACCGACGCACTCCCCGTGGGCGCCCGTGCGCTGACCTGGGCGGACCTCGAGGCGGTGTGGACGCTTCCGGAGGTCGCGGAGCCGGCGCTGGAGCCCGCGCCCGACGCCCTGTGTGCGCTCTGACGCGCCGCCCGAAGCCGGCCCGGTCGGGGTCGGCGACATCACGGTCCCGCCGTTCCTCGACGACGGCGCTGGAACGAGAGTGCGCGGATTCGTGTCACCGCCTTGCATTCGTTTGCACCCCGCTCCTGCATGTCCCTCACGCGCGGATGGTCGCGCGAGGGAGGACGCGATGACGACCAAGAACGGCTCGGCGGCCAGCGCCGAGAAGGTCGACCCGACGGTCGACGAGATCCGCGCCGAGGCCGACGACCGGGCACATGACCGCTTGTCGCCGGATGCGGTGCTCGACGGGATGACCGCCGTCGACCTGTACGCCGAGGCGTTCTTGGAAGGCGCGCGGTTCGCCACCGGACGGCCGCGATGACGCCCGCGACCAGGGACGCGCTCTCGCTGACGACGCTGAACACGATCGCCCGCGGCCTCCGGCGGGACGGCTACGCGGGCGGCACGGCGTGGCGCGGCGTTCTGCGGCAGATGCACCACTACGCCGCCGAGTTGCGCTGGCGATCGCGCTTCGAGGGGGCGTCCCGATGAAGCACCGCACCAGCACCCCCCGCCCCACCTACCGCGCCCTCGAGACCGAGCCGAGCTACGAGCACCCCGTCGATCGGACCGTCCGACGGCGCGTCGGCCTGCGCCAGGCGCGGCGCGTTGCCGACGAGACCGCGACGGCGATCGTCAAGGTGCTCGGGCCGCGGCGCCGACGCCTCTGGTTCCGCTACGAGCGGGCGGCCGACGAGATCCGGGCGCGCCGCGAGGCCGCCTACTTCGACGTCGGCATCGAGCACGGCATCGCCGCCTGCGCGGCGCACGGGTTTGGCAATCCGTCGAAGCAGGTGCGCGCGCTGGCGGACCATCTCGTTCGCGAGATCCTCGGAGCGGGTCGACCGAAGGTTGACGCCGTCCGAGCCGCCCTCGCGGCGGCGTGGGCACTGCTCGCCGTTCTCCGAGTCCCGGCAACGCGGCCGCCGAGGGGGCGGCGCACTTCTCGATGAATGCGGTACCCACCATCGCCGACGGGCGAACGCTCCTGCGGGCTGCGCCACGTCGGCCCTCAACGGAGACCCCCATGCAGGACCGAGAGCGCCGAGACACCAAGGCGAAGCCCCGCTGCCGGCTCGTCGGGACCGACGGCAACGTCTTCGCGATCATCGGGCGTGTGCGACGACGACTGATCGACGCGGGCAGGCCGGACGCCGCCGACGAGTTCTCCCGACGCGCCCACGGCGCCGCGTCCTACGACGAGGTCCTGCGACTCTGCTTCGAGTACGTCGATGTCCGCTGACCGGAGACCGCCCATGCTCGCGACCGCGCCCCTCTTCCATTCGCCCGTGACCGGCGAGATCTGCTGCGAGGAGCACGCGCCGCGGCAGGTCACCGACTCGTGGTGGCGCGACCGATGGCGCCGCGTTACGCCCCGCGTCCGCGCCGCGTGGGCGGTCACGGAGCTCGGCGAGATGCGCTGCGAGGTCTGCAAGGCGATCGAGAGGCGGACGGTCGCTCGGGCGGAGTGACCGACGCTCGGAGAGGCGCCCCAACCCGGCGTCGGGCGCATCGACCAGACGTCGGTCGGCCGCCGCCAGGACGGCTCCCCGCCAGTTCCAGGTTGGCAGTCGACGGGGCCGGCGCGACGGGGACTCCCGTACCGCGCGTCCAGTACGTGCCCTCGGAGCGGGCCGACGGCGGCGCTCGGCCGCCCGGTAGACTTCGCCGCGACCAAAAACGGCCGCGAGGCGAGGCGCGATGAACGAATCGATTCACATCGACGACGCCGAGCTAACGCCCGAGGATCTACTCGGGACACTCAACGACGTCGAGCGCAAGAACGCGCCGCCGCGGATCTTCGTCGCTGGCGACCGCGCCGTCTTCGAGGCCGGACCGCGCATCGCCGTCGTCGGTTCGCGCGCGGCGTCGTCCGAAGGTCTCCGACGGGCCAAGGTGATCGCGGCGCGACTGGTCGAACGCCGCATGGTCGTCGTCAGCGGTCTCGCGGCCGGCGTCGACACCGTCGCGCACGCGACGGCGATCGAAGGCGGCGGCCGAACGCTCGCCGTCCTCGGAACCCCGCTCGACGAGTCCTTCCCGGCCGAGAACCGCGCCCTCCAGCAGCGGATCATGCGCGAGCACTTGGCGGTCTCGCAGTTCAAGTCGGGCACGCCGGGCGGCATCAAGAACTTCCCGATCCGCAACCGGACGATGGCCCTTCTCACGGACGCGACGATCATCATCGAGGCCGGCGAGAAGAGCGGCACCCTGCACCAAGGATGGGAGGCGCTGCGACTCGGGCGGCTGCTCTTCCTCCTTGAGTCGGTCGCGACGAACAGCGCGCTCACTTGGCCGGCCGAGATGATCCGCTACGGCGCCCAGGTCCTCTCGCGCAAGAACCTCGACACCGTCCTCGACCACCTCCCGCAGAGGCCCGCCCGTGAAGAGGTCCCTTTCTGAAGTCCCGTTCGCAGCTCTGCTGGCCTACTCGCGGATTGGGACCTCCGATGTCGCTGCGCGATCGCGCAAGGTGCGAGACGCCGTCAAGCAAGGGCACGCAGCGACACTCGCTCGCGCGATCGAGCACCTGCGAGGAATCGACGTCGATTTGATCGCTCGCTACTTCGGACCGGACACCACCCTCGTACCGGCACCGCGCAGCGCCCCGCTGTCTGACGAGCACGCGCTCTGGCCGGCGAAGGCGATTTGCGATGCCCTCGTCCAGAGTGGCTTCGGCAATCAAGTCGCCGCTTGCGTCCGACGAACACTCGCCGTTCCGAAGTCAGCGTTCGCCGTCGGCGTCGATCGGCCGAAGGTCGATCACCACTTGTCGACCCTCGCGGTAGAGGACGCCCTCTTCGCCCCCACGCAGATCACGATCGTCGATGACTTCGTGACCGCGGGTCGAATGCTGTTCGCGACCTGCTACGTCGTGAAGGAGAGGTTTCCGGACACGGAAGTCAGGGCGTTCGCTCTCGTCCGCACGCGCAATCTCGTGCCCGACATCGACCGCATCGTCGATCCGTGCGAGGGGATGATCCGCTGGGATGAGGCGCGCGGCGACGTTGAGCGAACGCCGTAGCACCCACAGCCGTCGTTGCCATCGAGGACCTGCTCAGCCCATGCCGAAACTCGATCCCATCGCGCGTGACCTGGTTGCCGCGGCGCTCGAACTCCACCGCCGCCGCCTCTGGCGCGAGGTCCCAGCCGACGCATCGTTCCTGATCCGAGTGCCCGGTGAGGACGCGCCGCTCGTCGCGACGATCATGGGCCACCTCGGGTCGGACTACGGCCTCTTCCTGGCGCGCGGCGAGGACGCCTTCGCGCAGACCCTGGCCATGAGCACCGCAGTCGGCGACCGTCCGCCCGCTGCGGTCGATCGCATCTCGATGCTCTCGATCACCGTGGAACCCTTGAGCGGCATTCCGATCGACCAGCGCGGCCTGCTCAACGACGCCGGGTTTCAGGTTCTGCATGACGGCCTCGCGCCGTCGGCGTTCGTGAAGCCGCCCCACCGCCGCGGACGGCTCCCGAATCGGGAAGAACGTCGACTCCTGCTCGCGAGCGTCCATGCCGTGCTCGCCGTCCACGCCGTGGGCGACTTCCAGCCCCGCCCGCTCGACGCCCGCCGCCGTCGAATCTTCGAGATCGTGGTCGAAGGTGAGGGACGCGACGCCCATGTGAGCAGCCATGTCGTGCCGTGGCCGACCGCGACGGCAGCCTCGAAGACTCCGGCGGTCGCCGCGTTCGGCACGATCGACCGCGGCCTACCACGCCTCGACGAACGCTGGCTCGCCACCTGGGTACCGACACTCATCTCTCTGGAGGACGGCGACGACGCCCCGAGCGCCGTCCTCTTCATCGTCGTCGACGAAGCCTCGGGCCGGGTCATCGGAGCCGAACCCTTCTCGTCCGGCGACGTCGCCCAAGCCGCGGCCGCCCTCGAGAAGCTCTTCCGAGGCGAGACGCCGGACCGGCGTCTGGGCTTGCCCCGCGAGATCGCTTTCGCGGCGGAGGACCTGCGGGACGGTCTCCGTGACGCGCTGCACCGGCTCGGGATCGCCGCCAGCTTCGAGCCCGAGCCCCCGGCGTTACTCGCCGCCATTGATTCTCTGGAAGCGAAGTTCGAGGAGATCGCGCGCGAGTCCGCGAAGGAGCAGCGTTCGGTGGAACGGATGCCCACGACGCTCCACGAATGGAAGGAAGCCGATCGGGTCTTCCTCGAGCGCCTGCTCCTCGACGTGTGCGGCCAGCAGCCGCCGCCCGAGCGCGCGCTGGCGCGCTTCTTCGGTAGCCATGCCATCGGCGAAGAGGTGGTGAACGAACTCCACCGTCTGCTGCCAATGGCGGGCTTCATGGAGTGGTTCTTCGCCGACTACCGCGCCACCGTGAAATCACCCACCTACTTCGAGCGCAAGCTGCGCCGACGTAAGACGACGCCGCTCGAGCGCATCCTCATCGAAGCGCGAATCAGCGCGCGGTTCTCTTTTTTCCGCATCGTGGCGACCGCGCCTGGCGCGACGCTCGAGATCGAGGACCTCCTCACCGGCACGCGAGCGACGATTCATGACCGGGCGCTCTCCGGCTGCGACATCGAAGGCTTCTACGTCCTGCTGCGGCTCGTGCGGCTCGGCGAGTGGGACACCTGCGTCGTCGCAGGGCCGCCGGTGAAAGCCATGGAGTTCAACGCCGCCATGCATCTCCTCGAAGCGCACGGCGTCGAGCTGACCCCGGAAGGCCTGCGGCGCTCGGCGCACCTGACCGGACGACTTTGGGCGCTACACCTCGAGCGGACGCGCCATCCGACGGTCCCGACGTTCTGCAACACGGATGGCGAACCGCTGGAACCGCAGACTGCGACCTTCCGCGTCATGGAGGTCGGGACGCTGCAAGCTGCGCTGCGAGCACGCAAGGAGGTCGACTTCGACGAGCTGGCAGGCTCCGCTACGTGGTTGCGGCTCGGCGGTCCGGCCCCCGGCTTCGGCGAGAACACGGTCCTCGGACGGATCGAACTCCTCGACGATCGCCTCGTGCTCGAGGTGAACTCGCGCGCGCGACTCAAGCGTGCACGGCAGTGGATCGAGCGCATCCCGGGAGTTCGGTTCGAGCGGTCGACCACGCACGAGGTCGCCGGTGGCAAAACGCCGCTCGATGACCGCCTGAAGTCTCCCGTAACCGTTGCGGCGCTCAAACCCGATGAGCGGGCCGCGCTCGAGAAGATGCTGCGCGAGGCGAACCGACGCTGGCTCGACACTCCGGTACCGATCCTGCGCAACCTGACCCCGCGCGCCGCGTGCGCGACGCCGGATGGCCGTCGCCGGGTCGCGATCCTGATCCGGACCATGCCCGACATCGTCGTCCCGGGGGGCTCGATCCCGCCACCGCGAGAGGAACTGCTGCGGGAGCTCGGGCTGGACGGCTGAGGTGGGCGCGCACGGCCGGTCTTCTCCGCGCCGGCACTGTGGCAGACTCTGCCGGGATGGAGTCCAAGCGCCACCAGCAGATCTACGACCATCGTCTCGTCCAACTCGTGCAGGAGACCAGAGACCCGACGATCGCGACCCGGCTCGGCGTGCCCCGCTCCACGGCGGCAGGTTGGCTTCGACGAGCGCCGCGCTCGATCACCGTGGCCGCGGACGGAGACGCCTCCCTCGCCGAGTTGCGCTGTAGCGTCGCGCGACTCGAGAAGCGCAACCAGCGCCTGACCGCTGTCATGCGCGTGCTGTTCGTCCTGCTGCGCACCGTCGCGCCGGACCTTTTGCGTCTTCGCATCCCGGCACTCGACAAGGAACGACTGCTTCGGGCCATCGAGCGCACCCGATCCGTGCTCGGCCTGCAACGGGTCCTCGCCCTCCTCGGCCTATCCGCCGCTCGGCTCCACGCCTGGAGAAACGCGGCGATCGTCTGCCAGCTCGCAGACCAGTCCTCCTGCCCGAACTCCTCGCCGCAGCGGTTGACACCGGCCGAGGTATCGACGATCGGCGCGCTGGTGGCCGCGCCCGACTATCGCCATGTCCCAACCAGCCGGCTCGCCGTGCTCGCGCAGCGCATCGGCGTCGTGTTCGCGTCCCCGACGACCTGGTTGCGGCTCGTTGTGCAGCGTGGCTGGCGTCGGCCGCGTCTTCGCGTCCACCCCGCGCAACCTCGCGTCGGCATTCGTGCCGCGCGGTCAAATGACGTGTGGCATATCGACACGACTTTGATCCGCCTCCTCGACCACAGCCGCGTCTACCTGCACGCCGTCATCGACAACTTCTCGCGCCGCATCCTCGCGTGGCGTCTGCTCGACCGCTTCGACCCGGCCAACGCGGTCGCCGTCCTCGTCGAGGCCGGCGGCCAAGTGGTCCACGGCTCCGCCCTCGTACCGACCGTGCTCGCCGACGCCGGCGTGGAGAACAAGAACGACGCCGTCAATGCGTTGATCACGTCCGGGCTCTTGAAGCGCGTGCTGGCCCAAACCGAGATCCGTTTCTCCAACTCGATGATCGAAGCGTGGTGGCGCTGCTTGAAGCACCAATGGCTGTGCTTGCATCCGCTCGACTCGATGTCCACGGTCAGGTCGCTCGTCGCCTTCTACGTCGCCGAGCACAACCCGCGCCTCTCCCACTCGGCGTTCCGCGGCCAAACACCCGATGAGATGTGCTTCGGAACGGGTAACGCTGTCCCTGATCGGCTCGCGGCCGCGACAAGTGTCGCCCGCGACGAGCGACTCGCCGCGAATCGCGCACGTCGGTGCGCCGTCTGCGCCTGACTTGAGGAGACGACGCGGCACCGACCGAAACGCGCGCCAGCACGAGCCGGGTGTCCGTGGTTGCCAAGGAGCACATGCACTCGGTGCGAGTGCCAAACCGTGACCAAGTCGTCCAACCGCCGAACATGCCAGCGGGCTTCTCTTCGCCCGGAGTGTCGAGATCTCGACAAAAAGCACAGAACGTCGTGGTGATGAGCACCGCAAAACGTCGGTCACATGGCGCCGTCACTACCAGACTCGGATTATCCACCTAACGGCGTAGTTCACCGGTCGGGTTTCAGAGTCTCCCCCGTCGATTTTGTGACTATGAGCTGGCACATCACGTATTGGCGCTGAAAACGCAAGATTCGGTTCTTGTCCAGCTCCAACGATTTTATCGTGGCCGTCGCTCTTGACTGTGTAGTCGCGATCGAACACAAGGAGGCGATCAGCCGTGCCGGTCTTCGTCACCAAGTTTATGTTGCTCGTCAGACTTGCGACTGGTTCAACGTCCGTCACGAAAGGCGCGTCCGGGTCGGTCGGCAATTTCGTTGCGCACTCCTGTCGGACTCCAATTTCGCCCGCTCCAGCACCGCTGCCCCTGAGAAAACACCCCCTTAGATCCGGTAGGAACAACTGACGGCGCTCTCGACTCTCCGCGCTGTTACCATAATGGTTGCCGAGAATCTTGACGATCGCGTCGAATCGTCCGGCCGCGTCTTTCGAGTAGTCGATGAGATCGTTATTGCATTCGCGCCATCCCTGGCCCAACTCCAACGTGCTCGGCCAAGCAACGATGCTGCCGACCGGAGGAATCATCAACGCGAGTCCGGACGCCGGATCAAGCAACTCAGTCGCACCCGCGACAATCCCGTCGATTGCGACTTTCTTTTCCTCCGAGGAACGGACGAGCGCGTCAAGCTTGGCCGTCACGCCTTCGGGGATCTGCTTCTTAAGTTCGGCCCCGATCATCCGCGGGATAACCGCATACCCACCGACTCCTAGTATACCAAGGAGAACGGCGCCAGCAGCCTTCATCCACTGCCTGTTGATTGAGCGGATCAACCGCTCCTTATCAGACTTCATCTGAATGTCCGCGAGTTCCTTGCGGATGCATTGCACCTCTTCCGCCAACGCAACGATCTTCGGACTATCGCCTTGCGCTTCGTTATTCATGTTCAATCCTAGGCTGGAACTTTCGAATGGCGCTCCGCCATCGGCATCTTACCGCAGACGACGTCTTAAGCGGCATTCCGTGCTCCGCACCGCGACATTGTGAACTTTCTGTTCGACCTCTCGACACGGCAACGGTAACCGCGCCGACACGCCCCGCCCATAGGGTGCAACCGAACGGCCGCCCCCGAACAACCGCATCGTGTCCGATTGCGTGGCGGAATGAGTCGATCGGTCGCGGTCTGTGTCGGCCGTCACGAGGATCGCGCTGATTGGCTGAGCCACCAACGCTCGCCCCATCGCCACACCATCCCGATACGCTCCCGCGCCCCATGCCCCCCAACCTTCACGTTCTGGCCGTCGTCCTCGCCGGCTGGCTCAACCGCCACCAGCAGCGCGTTCTCGACTACCTCCGCGAGGAGAACCGCATCCTCAAAGCGCAACTCGGCCAGCAAAGTTCGGAGGGCTTGTGTCGTTCTACCACCGCCTCGCGGCGTAACTCTCGCGACGCAATCGGATCCCTCGCCCTCGTCGCGATTCGCTCGCAGCGAGTACCTCGTCGTGCGAGCGTCGGCCGATTTCACGCGCGGGAATCAGCCAACCGGACGACTGAAGGGCGTTCGAGCGCCCGATTCCGCCACGCTCGTTCGGTTGCACTCTTCGGTCTCTAACAACTCCGACCAGTTTGCGGGACTGGATGTCTTCCGGCCGCGAGTGTCAGCGCGATCTTTCGTCACTGATCCTCAGACAGAGACCCGGCCACCCAGTCATTGTCGCTGGTTGCAGTTCGACCTAGTCCTCCACTGACCGAACTGAGCGTTCCACTTGCGGTGTTTCCAGATCCACCAGTCACCGTAGAGAGCAATCCGTTCGCGATGTTGCCATCGCCGCCCACGCACGATCCTCCGATGAACGCCTGATTGTTCGACCCACCAAGGCAGAGCCCGTCAGCCGCCCAGTTGTTGTAGCCACCGATTGCCGACGTCCAGTAACCACCGGAGTCGTTGTCCAAGCCGCCAGCGGCCCACGAACTTGGACCGCTCGCGATGTTGTTCTGACCCCCACTTACCGACGAGCCTCCGCCAGAAGCCAAGTTGTGATTTCCGCCGCTAACAGCATCCCACCTTCCACTCGCGACGTTTACGACACCTCCGCTTACGCTTGAGAATGGACCGCTGGCGAGGTTTCCTTCTTGGTAGACGTGCCCGATTGGATAGTCGCCACCGCCCCCGCTAATGTGCGAGGAGACTCCACTCGCGAGATTGTTGCGCCCGCCCGTGACCGATGAGTAGGCTCCAGTGACGGCATTATCTTGGCCGACCACGATGCCGCCGTAGCTTGAATAAGTATCACGAACTCCAATGCAGACGTTGTGCGACCCAACCCTGACGTCACCGGCCGGGTTACCCAGTTCGTTGTAGCCAACGATCAGGTTCCCAAGTCCATTCGTCGAGTCCGTATTCCCTAGACCGTTGACGATCTGCACGTTCACGCCCGTCACGCGAATCGTCTTGAGCTGCCCGCCCAGCCCGTCGGGCACGTACTCGATACTCAGGTGGCTTAAGATCTCTCGCTGCTCCGCCGTGAGACATGTGTGTCGTGGTGCCGTCACTTGAGCACCGAGTGGCCGCGATGCGGCCCACACCAAAACCGCGCAGCCCGTGGACCATGCAAAGCCGCGAGCGAGTCGTTCCGTGTTCATCAATGCCCCCGCGAACCGAGAATGTCTGAGTGCGAACCTTCAGCCACAAATGCCCAGGGTGCCGAATCGTGACCGCTTTCGCCAACGACAGAACGAACATCGAGGCGTTGATTCAGAGAAAGTCCGAGAAGCGCCCGTCGGACGAAGAACTGGACCACGACGCCCATCGCCCCGTGAGGAGGTACGTCGGCTTGGTCTGGAGAGCCGCCGCGACCTTGGTGAGCGGGTTCACGGTCGGGCTGCGTACGCCGCGCTCGATTCCGCCGGACGGCCGGTGTCAGGACTTCGGCACTCGTCCCGGCGGCTCCACCGAACCGACGACCTTCGCGAACGACGCGAAGAACGCTTCGTCGCGCACGGTCTCGTCGAACTGCCGCGCCAGGGCGATCGGTTACCCGTGCCCCGATCCGTCACGCCGAGCCCGAACCACCGCCGCCCGGTCCAAGCCGCCGCGCCTCCCAGTCGGCGAACGTCGTCCCGTCATCGAGCTTCCAGTTCGTCCGCCGGTTCGCCAACGTCACGGCCCGTCGGTCATCGCCTCTGGCTCGGACGCGCTGGCGCCCGGGGTCTCCGTCGACGGCTCGCACTCGACCGACGAACTCGCGGCCGGTTGGTCAAGCGAGCTGCCCTTCGCGTCGCGCGATCGCGGCTTCGGCTTCCGCCGGATCTTGAGCGGTCCGATTTGCTCACGGGCCTCGGTCGAGAACATCTCGTGGATCGCGACGGCCAGGTCCTCGGGGTCGATCAGGATCTCCTCGTGGCGGCGGATCTCCCTTCGGATCACGCCGAGCACGTCGCCGGTGAACAGCGCACGCGCGATCGAGGACGGGCTCAGCGCGACTTGGTGCGTCCAGAACTCTTCGAGTCCGCCGCCGTGAACGTGTTTGCGCTCCAGCAACGCCAGCTTCTCGGCGCACTGCTCGATCGGGTCGTTTCGCAGGTCGATGCTGAACGCCTTCGTGTACTCGATGCCCTGCTCGAACGTGAGGTGGTAGAGCGTCCAGTTCACGCCGTTCGTCAAGACGACCCAGCGGAGGTTGCCCTCCGAGGCGTACCGCTGAGCCTGTTCGATGTGGCGATCACGCAGCGTCGCTCCCGCCGCCTTGGCCTCGACCAAGAACCTGACGACGCCGTCGCTCTTGATTGCCAGGTCGACGAACCGGTCTTTGACCTGCGCTTCGCGACTGATCTCGGAGAGCGAGTCGTAGCCGAGGACGACCTCGAACAACTTCATGATCCGAACGAGCGTGTCGGCTTCGTTCAGGTTGTCGTCCTGGGCCTTGAGAACATGCGGGACGAACTTCCGGAGCCGCTTGAGCACGTCCTTGTTCATGAAGTACTCCTCTCGCGGGTCGCCGCATCACTGCCGCCGCGACAAGGCGACCAGACCCCGCATCGAGAACCCCTCCGGTGAACCAGCACTCCAGCGATCGGCGGTCGCGAGAGCACGGCGCACCTGGCTCTGCCCCAGGCAAGCGCCCGGAGTGTACCCCGCTGCGGTCTACTCCATTGCAGGGAGCAAGCTCCCACGGCAATGGGCTCCTCCAAGGCGCTTCAGACCCGGCGATACCAAGCGTTTCGCGAACGCCTTCGGCAGGCGCGGCTCGATGCCGGGCTCACGCAGGTCGAGGTCGCCGCCAAGGTCGATCGGCCGCAGACCTGGGTCTCAAAATGCGAGCTGGGTGAACGCCGCGTCGACTTCGTCGAGCTTGAGGACTGGGCGGCGGCGTGCGGGAAGGGGCTCGGGTATTTCAGGACGAAGACGACAAACTGACCCACTTTGGTTTCGGTCCTCGCACATAACGAATCGCATGGGCAAGCGCATCGTGGGCGAGGTTCAACAGTTCAGCACGCTCGATCGCCGTCAACGTCGCAAGTGCACCAGGCTGCATGTGCCGCGCCCTCGTCCCGGCGTCCGTCAGCCGCTTCCAGTCCGCTTCCTTCGTGCCGAACGCCCGGTTCATCGCGTCCCAATCGGGCTTGTCATTCTTCGCAACCCCGAACATGTAGCCCACGTCCTCGAGAACGCGGAAGGCGTAGAAGGCGCCGTAGAGTCCGGCTTCGCGGTGCGCCGCGTGAAAGTCGGCCAGCGCCAAGTACACGGAAGGATTTGAACCTGCGTCCCGGATGATCGTGGCAGCATCTCGCAACGGGACGTTGTCCTTGTGCTCGGGCGTGAGCGGGACGCTGGCGAGCGAGGCGTGCATGTACCCCGTCACGGTTGGCTTCTCGGACGGCGTCCAGTCAGGCACCTCAAGCCAGGCGATCGGCTCGACGTCAACGAACGCACCCGTCGGGTACGAACAGAACGCATGGCCATGAACGAGGCCCCGAGCGAGTTGATGAGCCTGCGCTCGCATGGCGTCGTTCTGTGCAGGATCACCGACCATCAGGAGGCCCAGCTCATTTCGCGTGCAGACCACTCCAACGCGGTCGCTCAGCTCCACGCCGGCGACGTTGAAATGCAGGCATGCCTCCCACGGCAGCAGGCGGAAGCGAAAGTTGAAGAGGCTTTGGGCCACGAGAAGATCCTACCGCCCGACTCGATGGGCCCGCTCCCATCGCTTGGTGGCGACGTTGCCCACGTCCGCGTCGTCGGTGCATCGCACCCTCTTTCGATGGCCTGATCCACTTCGACGTTCGATCTCAGCGAGCAGATGCGACCGCCACGCTCACGCCACGACGAGCGAGCCGACAAACGCGATCACCTGCGTGAAACCTCCGTCTGCCTCAACCCGACTGAGGCGTCCGAAGCGAAGCGGTAGCAGCGCCGGACGATCGTGCCCCACGGTGCGCGCGGTAACGCGCTGCCGATCATGACGGACCTTGACGCGGCGGTGGCGCCATGTAGGATGCTCGTTCGTCGTCGGCGTGCGGCCGAGTTGATCCCCGCCCCGACATCTAATTCTAATTCAGTAACGCGACCGATTACCTTCATTCTCAATCGCCTTAGACGTGTTGTTTCACTTTCTTTGAATTGACTAATCCAAAGTATTCAAACACGCGAATTCTAATTCCAATTCATTCATCAAAATAAACGGCTTTTAGATCCGAAAGCCAGTCCACGTAATTCAATCGATGCTCAGGAGCCGACGATGATCGTTACACGACGAGGTGCTGTTGCTGATTGCGGATGGAATCCGAGGGACTTGAGGGCGCCGAGGATTCGTGTTGATCTTGCGGCAAAGGCGATCGTCTTCGAGTCTGGCTCTGTGCCCGACTTCAGCGGTCTCGCGAATCACTGCTACCGGGTCATCATCTCCTTCGATGAGCTGAGCGCCGTCGTTCAAGCAATCGCAGCGGACCGGGAGGCCGTCACCTCGGCCTCCGTCAGAGCGTCGCTCGCATCCGCGTGCGGAGCATTCCTTCGGATCTTGGTTGCCTGCACAGATCTGTTCGGGCTTGGAAGTGCTCCGGCTGCTGCTGACGCATCGAAGTCGTAGCCAAGCCGGAGGTGCCCAGGCTTCCAGCGTTCGTCCACCTCGACGACATCGGGATTTTCTAGTTCGGAGCGTGTTCTCTCGTCCGACCGTTGGACAGCAAGGATTAATCACTTTGAGCTCGCCGTACCCGCTCATGGCTGTTTCGAGGCCTATTCCGCATTACATGGAGAACGTAGTCATGAACTTCGATTCCGAATCCGGTTCCTTGGCAAGAGCCCCAGGGCGCTTCGAACCGCGCCGCCTCATCGCAGAGGAAGTCGAGGCGTTCGTTCGCGACGATGTCCTCGATCCGCATCGACCCGACCCGGTGATTGCCTTGACAACCCTCTCGGGCGACCGCGAACCACCGATCTCGGCGGAGTGGCTCGCGAACACGGTGGGCCCGAACGGTCGCGTGGTCGTGATTCCGACCGGCGATCCGACGTGGCGGCTCAAGGCGGCACTTCCGCCGCTCCTGGATGTCTACGGCGGTGCCGTGAGAATCTGGTGGCCGGGCCTCGCGCGGGACTCGAGTCCATACGAGCACCCGCTCCTGTTCATCCACTTCCCCGAGGATGTTGCACAGGTCGCGCATCGCGTCGTTTCGCTGCTTGGCCTCGAGGCAACTGAACCGCTCCCCGCAGCAGCACCTCGACTCAGCGCCGAAACCATCGAAACGGCTCGCGCTCGAATCGACGAGCTCGCGAGGGAAAGTCGGCACTTGGCCCGCCACTGCGATGAACTCGAGAAGACCGTCGAGCGCCAGAAAGAGGAGCTCAGCGACGCGCGACAGACTACGCAGGCGCTGCGCAAGAAGCTCCGCACGACTGGAGTGCGCGATGCCGAAGCGCAGGACCATCCGCTCTCGTCGCCGGTACGTTTCCTTGCCGAGATTCTCGATGCCTACGGTCGCCTCTACCCGCTCGCCGATTCGAAGCAGTTTCCGCTGAAGCTACTGCGGGTCGGACCGCGCTTCGTCGAGTCGGTCGGCAAGCTCAAGAGCATCGGAGTGTCGCGCATCTCGGAAGTCTGCGCCCACGTCGCATCGGGACGCGCCTCCAGCATCGCTGGTCTGCAGGTTCACTGGCTGCGCGACGGCGACAAGGGCGCCGCGCCGCAGCGAGTTCGTGCGCGTGACGGCGCCCAGGCGTGGCGGTGCGCACTCAAGAACGGTGCGCCAGCGGCTGGGCGCTTGCACTGGTGGGTGCTCCCCGGCATCGACGGTGGCGCGATCGAGTTTGCGAACGTCGTGTCGCACGATGACATGGACATTCCCGACTGAGACGGAGCGGCACCACCTCGCGGTTACTTGCCGAGGGCCTGGGGCGGGAAGTGATGCGCTAAATCGTCGATGCTGGTTGTCGGATCGGGCCGATCGAAGGCGGCCGGCTCGATCTCGCCCGTAGGGCGCAACCGAACGGCCGCCCCCGAACAACCACATTGTGTCCGATTTCTTGGCGGAATCAGCCCTTCGGCCCCCGAGCCGCTTCAGCCGCCAAAGGCATGGCGTTGATCCCATGAGCCCCGACGCTCGCCGCGTGGCGGAGCGAACATTGTGCTCCCCGCGCGTAACCGTCACGACGTTCGGCTGGCGGCACTCCCCCTCTCTCGAACCTCCTCCCGAAGCGCCCGCAGCGGATCGATCTGGTCCGCCCGTGCCGTCGCCCAGCGGATGAACTCGGCCAAAGTCGACTCCTCCCGGATCACCAGCCCGCCGGCCGCGACGATCGCCCGCGCCTCGTCGACGTACGCCCGGATGTCTCGCACCTCGCGCCAGTCGGCGAGCATCGTCCGCAGGGCCGCGACATCCGCCTCGTCCTTGCGGCGACGTTTTTCTTCTTCCCAGCCCCGCTTCTCAGCTTCGCGTGCTGCCATCTCGCGCGCTTCGTGTTCAGCGTCAGCTTTCTTGACGCGCTCGGCGGCTGCCCGAAGCGCTGGAAGAAACCGGCCCAGCCGATCCTCGATCCGAGTTCGCTTCCCGTCTTCGCACAGCGGCTCCCAGCCGTAGGCCCAGCGATGGCTGACGCGGATGGCGAGCAATCCGTTCGGCACTTTCGATCGCTGTGGTCGCCTCGTTTCCAAGAACTCCTTGAGCCGCGCTCCGGTGATCCCCTTGTAGGGCTCGGGCAGCACCTGACGGATGTTGTGGTACTCGAAGATCTGAAATGCGATCCAGACGCCGTCCACCTTGACGTGCGTGGCGTTCCTGGGCAGCCAACCCGGACGAGGTGGCTGAGCTTCGCCCTGCGGGGCATCGCTGCCGACGTGCACCGGCATGCCTTTGGATTCGAAGGCTCGTAGCAGGCCGTCCATGATCCGCAGTGCGCGGTCCAGGGCGGCGGTGGACACGCTGAGGTCGAGGTACCGCACCTTGTCGTCGTTTCCTGCAGGGCGGTACGAGGGCGGTCGCCGATAAACGGCGGCAGTCTGGCGGACGAGCGGGTGCGCATGGTCAAGCGTCGCCGGAACCTCGATCGGCTCCTCGACGATCACATCGCGGACGGGGTCGGTGTGATCGCTGTCGGCCACCACGCCAGCCGGGTCACACGCTGCCGGATTCTCCTGCTCACGCCATCGCTGGCCGACATGCTCGGAGAGCTGCCCCGACTCGAGCGGCGGCAGCTCGGTTCGAGACGGCGTCTGCCCAGCGCGCCGCCGCAGCCAGTAGCCCTGCTTCGGCCGCGGCACTCCGAGCTTCCGGCAGATCTTCCCGAGCGCCACGTCCGAGATGCCGAACTGCTTCGCCGCGTCCCGCATCGGCTCGGACCAGACGGCTGCGTAGATCTGCTCTCGCGTGAGGTGGAAGGGTTCCCAGGGCATGGTCCGTGCTCCTACGCCCCTTCGAGGAGCGACGCGCCAGTGAGTTGACCTCTCCACACCCAAGACAATGGCGGGCAACTCCGTCTGATCGCGCCGTCGCGGACATCCGAGGCGCGGCTACGGATTCGGATCAATCGTGATCTCGGGCACCACCAGCTCCCACCGCTCCGCTCGAATCGACCGCTCGAACTCAGGCCGACAGTCACGTCGCGTGCGAACGACGATCGCGGCGACGGAAGCGCGAATCCGCTGATCGACCGGCACCTCGAACTTTGACGCCAGTCGGCCGACCGTCCGACCCGATCGATCTTGCACGACGATCCGATCGACCTCGCGAACCGCCTCAAGTGGATCGCCGCACCTCAGCTCCGCAATCGCACGATGAATCGGGTGATCGGGAGCGTGGCGCCCAGCGAAGTCGAGATCGACCTCGGCGAGCGTCAAAGTCCGCACGCTTCGACGAAGCTCCGGCGCTGGAGCAGGCAACGGCGTGGCCTCGCGACGGATGATCGCAGGGCAGCCGACGAATGCGTCGAACGGAAACGGCTCGTCGACGACGCTTTGGGAACCTCGTCGCCCATCGTCGTTTCGGTCGCCACGGGCGAGGAGCAGCGTTCGGCGCGCCCGCGTCATCGCAACGTAGTAGAGCCGGCGAGCGGCGTCTGGATCCTCGCCGCCGCCGCGACGATCCCAGTTTCCGTCGAGTACGACGACGTGGTCGAACTCGAGCCCCTTCGCGCGATGGGCGGTCAGCAGGAGCAGCCCCTTCGTTCTCCGCCGGAGCTCCCGGCACCACTCGTGGAACCATTCGACGAAGTGATCGATCGGCATCGCCAATGCCGCACGCGGAGGCGACTCACCCGACCGTGTCTCGGCCCCCGTTGTCGCGCTCAGGCGGTGCTCGGCGACGTACTCCGCTACCGCCTCGCGCACGCAGGACCACCACGGTCCACGATTCTGGTTCTCGATCCAGCCCTGCACGACGGCTGCATTGAACGGTGCCGGACGCAGCCCGCGCATCCAGGTGAGGAATGCGTCGCCCTCGCGCATTCGGAAGAGTTTCGGAAGCTCCTCGTCCGCCATCTGTGCGGCGATGCCGAGCCGAGCGCACTCGTTGCGCACCGGTTCGAGGAACCGCCACTGGGGCGCGATCACGGCGACCTGCGACCAGTCCCACTTCGGAGCGACCGACGCAAGCCGTCGCAGCTCCGCCACGACGGCGACTGCTTGGGTGCATGGATCAGGACCGACCGGCAGCAGTTGCACCTTGCCGCGCGCGACCGGGTCGAGCGTCTCCCAATCACCACCTGCCGGCTGTGCGCGGCGATCTCGGTTGATCGTGATCGGACGGTCGGCCTTCATCCGCGCCGCTGCCGGCGCGATCAGCGCATTCGAGGCCGCAATGATGTGCGCCGTCGAGCGATAGTTCTCGATCAGGTGGGCCGACTTGGCCTGATAGTCGGTCTCGAAGCGGCGGATGAACTCGACGGACGCGCCTTTGAACGAGTAGATGTTCTGGTCGTCGTCGCCAACGGCGAAGAGGTTGAGACGCCGGTCATCCTCCTTGTCGTTCAGCGTCCGGCCGGCGAGTGCCGCGACGAGGTCGTACTGCGGCGCAGCGATGTCCTGGTACTCGTCGACCAAGATCCATCGGAAGCCGGCGAGGAGGCGAGATCGCTGTTCATCGGCATCGTCGGCCGACATGCCATCGCCACGCAGCAGAGCGGTGGCGCGTTCGAGGATCGCGTCGAAGAAGTCCTCGTCGATGTGCCCGCGCGCTCCGTCGAGTGCAACGCCGGCGAGCCGCATCGCCAGTGCGTGGCAGGTGAGAACGGTGACTCCGCGGGCGTCATCCCCGATCAGCGCTTCAAGTCGCTGGCGAATTGCGACGGCCGCGTGGCGGTTGTAGGCGAGTGCCAGGATTCCGCGCGGCTCCTCGCGCCGCACGCGAACGAGGTACGCGATGCGATGCACCAGGACGCGGGTCTTCCCCGAGCCGGGGCCGGCGAGCACCAGGACGTTCGCGCGCTCACGCTCGTCGGCGACGATCCGGCGCTGGACTGGACTCAGCTCCTCGACGATCGCGTTCCACGACTCACGGGTCGTCGGTCGTGCGATCTCTTCCTCCGAGCCCGGCAGCCACTTCGCGAGGAAGGCGGCTCGAACAAGATGGAAGTAGTCATGGACGAGCCGCAGCGCGTCCGCGATCGCCGCGATGCCTCTTGAGGCATAGGCCGCCATGACATGGATCTGCGCCCGTTTCTCGCGGTAGTGGGCGCTGAGCGGCTCGAAGTCGTCCGCAGCGAACCGGCGCCGCTCGGCCGGGAGCCGGATCGTCATCGCCGGGCAGAAGATCGTCAGTCCCTTGCCGAGCCGGAGCACCTCCTGCTCGTGGAGCCACAGCAAGGAGCGATCGAGAAGTCGCGAGAGGTCGCGCGCCTGTGCCTTCAGAAGGAGGTCGTCCTCAAGCGCGCGCCGCAGCGCACCGAGCGTCGTCTCAACGCGCTGGTCGAGGCCGCGCGCGCGTTCCGGCAGATTCGAGAGGAAGTGGTCGAGCAGGCGACCCGCACCGGCACGGCGTCGTGCGGCGAGATCGCGCACGGCCGACCAATCGCGGCGCAGCTCGACCCGGGCCACCTCCGAGTCGTCGCGCCGGAGGCCGAAGCTTCCCGCTGCCCCGCTCTCCTCACGCCCGTCTTCCGCGATGCTCCGCAAGAGCCGCCAGACGTGCTCTGGCAGGGTGCGCTCGAACCCCGAGTCCTTCAGCGACTGCGTAACGCGCCGGATGTAGAGCGGGACAGTCTCGCCCTTTCCGGCGTCCGGAGCCAGTTCGGACAGGAGATCGAGAAGTGCGCGCTCGAGGGCGACGACCTCATCGAGCCTCGACTTCGAGGAGCGATCGACCCCGACATGGACGAATGCCGTGAGCTGGGTGTCATCGGTCGCGATCCCGCATCTCTCGAGATCGCGGAGCGCCTTCTTGATCTGGTCGGAGGTCATGCCGGCGACGGCCATCAGCTCGTCGGTCGAAAGGCCGCGATCGGGCGGCGACGAGAGCAGCTCGCGCACGATGGCAGTCATCGCGCCAAGCCACGGTTCGACCACGCCACGCGCCACGAGGGCGCGCTTCGCCTCGTCGAGGTCCTTCACGCGGAGCGACGCCGGGAAGACCTCGACGCGATTCTCGTTTCGCTCGAGCAGCTTTGCCTCTTCGAGCCACGAGATCGCGGTACGGACGCGCGTGTCGTCCGTGACACCGTCGCGCAGCAGCTCGCCGTCGCTCTCGTGCGCGAGGATTTCACCGGTAGTTGCGACGATCTCGCCCCCGAGCCGGCGCCGCTTGTCGATCCGCTCGATTGCCCGGAGGATCGCCTCGATCTCGCGTCGCGAGAGATTCGACCGTTCCGACATCCGGAACTGCCGCTCGACGTCGTCCGCGTTCCACATCAGCACGCAGCGGGCGGGCTTCTCGTCGCGCCCGGCACGACCGGCCTCCTGGAGATAGTTCTCGAGCGAGCCCGGGAGATCGGCGTGGATCACGAGTCGCACGTCGTCCTTGTCGATTCCCATGCCGAAGGCGTTCGTCGCCGTCATCACGCGCAGCTCGCCGCCGATGAAGCGCTTCAGGAGATCCTTCTTCAGCTCCGGCGTCAGCCCGGCGTGGTAGTGCGCCGCCCCGATCCCGCGTTCGCTCAGTGCTGCCGCGACCTCCTCCGTGCGCCGGCGCGTCGAGCAGTAGATGATCGCTCCGCCCTTGCCGTGGTCGAGGAGATCCGATCGCAACAACTGCTCGATGTCGGCGATCCGACGCTCCGGTTCGGTCTTCACGACCTCGAATGCGAGGTTGGTGCGCTCCGCGCCGCCGTCGAAGACCCGCATCTCGAGCGCCAGCTCCTTGCGGAAGTACGCGACGATCTCCTCGACGACGTCGCGTTTCGCCGTCGCCGTGAGCGCGAGGAGCGGCGGCGACGGGCGGCCGCGCGCCCGATCACGGATGAAGCGGCCGACGTAGCGGTAGTCGGGGCGAAAGTCGGGACCCCATTTCGAGAGGCAGTGCGCCTCATCGAGCACCCACGCGGCAATCTCGCGCTGGTCGAGGACGCTGCGTACCGCGCGGCTGCGCAACTGTTCCGGTGATACGAGCAGGATTGCGACGTCGCCGAGCCGGACGCGATCGAGCGCAGCGCCGCGCTCGGGCATCGACAACAGCCCCGTGATCGCGGCGGCGCTCGCGATTCCGCGGCGCTGAAGGCCGTCCACTTGGTCAGTCATCAACGCGACGAGCGGCGAGATGACCACCGTGAGCGCGCCACGATGCTCGAACCGGGCGAGCGCCGGCAACTGGTAGCAGATCGACTTGCCGGTGCCGGTCGGGAGGATCCCCAGTACGTGGTCCCCGGCCATCGCGGCGTCGATGATGGCCTTCTGGAGCGGCGCGCCGTCCGGCCCCTTCGGTTCCTGCCGAAAGTCCGCGAACTTGAACCAGCGTTGGAGCGAGCGCCGCGAGTCGAAATGTTCGCGGCACCACGCGCAGCCGCTCTCCTGGCACGCGCGATCGCGCAGCTCGGCGATCCGCTCCGCAGCGGCCGGGAACTGATGCAGCACCCAGGGCGCCAGCACCGAGTTGCCGCCGGCGACCGAGATCCACGCGAGCGCAAATGCCAACGGCCAGTCGGCCTCGTCGTCCGATCGGTCCAGCAGCTTCGCTGCGCGCGTCCGACATGCGCGCCCATCGAGCCAGCCCGCGATCGCAGCGGCAGCCTCGCCTGTCGAGGGACGGCGTGCTCGGCGGATCTCCGCGAAGAGGCGGTCGAAGCCAGCGCCCTCGACGCCCACCCCGGTGAGCTGGTGCCAAGCCGCAAGCAGGTCTGGCGCCTCGCCCACGAGTGCTGCGAATCGATCGCACTGCTCGCGGAAGAGCTGGAGCGCGATGCGCGCGTCGGCCTCGGGGTCGTTGCGTCGCCCCGTCAGCAACTTTCCATCCTGGTAGTGCTTGACGAGGCTGTGATACGGGTGCTTGGGGAACGCGAGCGGGTTGAGCCGCAACGTATCGAGCATCGGCAGCTCGAGTAGGCGGAGCCCGGGTGCGACCGCTCGCAAGCGCGGCGCGTCGAAGGCGATCAGGTTGTGGCCGAGCAGAAACTCGCTGCCGCGCGCGAAGTCGTCAAGTCGCTCCAGCGCCTTCGATAGATCCTCCTTCGACCGCGAGCGCTCCCACCGGAACGACTCCTCGCGATCGCCGCGCACCGCGCCGATCTGATCGATCGTCTCGTCGCGGGGATGGATCTCGAGATCGAGGGAAAGGCAGCGAACCGCGATCTCCGTCGTGAGAGTCACTTGCGCCCCAGATCGTCGAGGAACTCCGACCCCGGCTTCACGCTCGTCACCAGTAACCGCCCCGGGCCACGCTCCCTTCCGGTCACGTCGCGTGTTGCTCAAACTCCGCCACCAGCCCATCGAAGCTCATGTTCTCCTTGATGGCGGTGTCACGGATCAGCGCGTAGCCCCACCGCTTTCCATCCGTGGTCCTCGTATGGTCGGTTGCATGCTTGCACCACATCGTGGCGGCACGGGCGCGTGCGACCACGCCATCTTCTGCGAGCTGATCGGATCGCTTGACCTCGACGAGGAATCGCGCCGTCCTGGTCTCGACCACGAAATCGGGTTCGTACTGCGAGCCGCCACGCAGCGTGATTGCGATCGTGCCCTTCGCGGGCTTGACCCACTTGAGTGCCGAGCCGTCGTTCTCCAGGACGACGGCGAAGCGCCGCTCCGGATCGGATTGGAAACGCTGGAGCGGATAGAGGCACTTCTTGAAGCCGCAGAAAAGCAGCTGATCGATGTTTCTCTTGGCCTCGACAGGAGCTCGGAATTCCCTCGGGGGGTCGCCGGGAACGATCGAATAAGGAGTTGTGCGCAGTGGCGTGAACCCTTTGGTCACCTTCGGCTCGAAGCCCGCAGTGCGTTCGAATCGGTGACGTTCGAGCTGCGCTTGGATCAGGGCTCCGATCCGTGACTGGTGATAGAGCAGCACGTTGCGGACTTCGTCGTCGTTCTTCAGGTACGAGCGCAGGTGGGCGATCGCCTGACCGGCGAGTCGATACAGGAGGTCGGCGTTCGAGTCGTAGTCGACCTCCGCATAGTCAACCAGCGCGCGCACGATGTAGTTCTCGAGCCGTACTTCGGCGACGCCGTGATCGGTTACAGACAGCTGTTCCTGCTGATGGCTCTGCAGGTGCTGGATGAGGATGTCCTCGGCGACGGGCTGAAGCTGGAGACCAGAGCAGTCGAGATCGAACGGCGTGAATCCCGCCACGACCTCGTCGATCGGAACGACCGTGATCCGCGGGATGTCGATCGTGTGCTTGAGGTGGAGATTCGTCGCTTCGGCGACGACCGCCATCGGATCGTCGACCTTGGCATAGGGAAGGCTCGGTTGCACTGGGCGGAGCGACATCGCGTTCGCGAGGAGCTTCGCCTGGTTCTCCGGGGTGAGCAGTTCAGATGAAGTGCGGACGCCCGACTGCGCGTGAATGGCCGACAGCGTCGCGCGCGCGAGCTCCAGCTCCCCCGGCTTCTGGAACAACGCCGCGACCGTCTCATCGTGCGCCGCCCCAGTCGACGACAGCGGAAGCGCGATGGACGGCCTTCCCGAGACGATCGCATCGATCATCGGCGCCACCTCGATGATCTGCTTCGGCAGCGGCGCGCCATCCGGGTCGAGCACGATCGTCTGCACGTTCTTGATGATCGAGTCGCCGCGATTCGCCTCGTCGACGATCTCCTGGAAGCGGTCGTGCGCGACAATCGTGAGGCGATCGACGGCCGGAACGCCCACGCGCTTGCCGTACGGAAGGCGAAGACCGCGGCCGATCGACTGCTCGATCAGCGTCCGCGCATTGGCGGCGCGCAGCGGGACGATGGTGTAGAGGTTGGTGACGTCCCAGCCTTCCTTCAGCATGTTGACGTGGATGACGATCTCGGTCGGCTCGCTGGCCGACTCGACGGCGAGGAGCCGCTGCACCGTCTCGTCCTTCTCTTCGCCGGTCAGCGCCGAGTGGACCTGGATCACCTTGTCGGCGTAGCGCCCATCGAAGAAGGACGGCGACTTGAACGCCTCGATCAGGCGACCAGCGTGCTCGGTGTCGCGGGCAATGACGAGCATGAACGGTTTGACGATCGCCTTGTCGTTCTGGTTGGCGTAGATCCTGAGGTCGGTCTTCACCTGCTCGTGCAGGCGCACGGCGTCCTCGATCTTGATCCGCTCGAGCTGCTCCGGAGTGAGCTTGCTGGCGTCGAAGTCCTTGCGGGTCGCGACCGCCGGTTCCTTGACGAAGCCGTCCGCAATGGCTTGCGCGAGCGGGTAGCTGTAGATCACATTCTTGAACGGCACCGGCCCCTTGGCCGACTCGGTGAAGGGCGTCGCCGTCAGCTCCAGTCCGAGGATGGGCTTGAGCTCGTTGATCGCCTTCGTGCCGGCATCGGCGCGGTAGCGGTGCGACTCGTCCATCAGTAGGACGAGGTCGGGGAGGTTTGCAAGGTATTCGAAGTATGACTCGCCGATGTACTCGGCGAGGCGCTTGATCCGTGGCGGATTGCCGCCACGCTGCGACGAGCGGACATCGGAGTTGATCTTCGAGATATTGAAGACGTTGACGTGGATCGCCTCGTCGAACGAACCGCGCAGCGGCAGATGTCCGGGAGCGAGCGCGGCACGGACGCCGTAACCGGCCTCGTAGTTTTCTCCCGTCACCACCACGGGCGGCGCGGTGACGAACTCGGCTATGCCTTGGAAGACGTACTTCGATGTCCCCGGCTTGAAGTCGGCGATGAGCTTGTCGTAGATGGTCAGGTTCGGCGCGAGCACGAAGAAGTGGCGGCTTTTGCCGGTAAGCGCGAGGTAGGCGATGAACGCGCCCATCAGGCGGGTCTTGCCGACGCCAGTCGCGAGCGCGAAGCAGACCGAAAGGAATTCCCGCTCGAAGTCGACGAGCGTCGGGAACTCCGCGCGCAGGTTCGCGAGCGACGCGGCGAGATCGACGTTCTTCGTGGGATTCGAGAGTTCCAGCAGCCGACCGAGGATCTCGAGCGAGCGGCGCTGCGGCGCGCGCAGGCTGAGCCGACTCGCAATGGCGTTGAGCGTCGGGTTCACTGGTCCCCCTTCCGCTCGAACAAGGGGAACTCCTGGACCGACCGCGTCTTCCGACGTGGCCGCGCAGTGGCCGGTGCCTCCGTCGATCCCGCCGCGGCCGCGTCGACGGCTGGCGGCGGCTCTTCACCCTGGATGGTGGCGACGTTGAGGCTGTAGTCGTCCTTGCCCCATTCGCAGCGCGACAGCACGGCGGCCGGGATCTTCTTGAGCGTGAGATTTGGAAACTGGTCGGGCTTGGCGCGGAACGCCGAACAGCAGACGAGCAGCGTTCGCTCGGGTCCGACCTCGTCACTGATGGCGGCGAGCTGCTCGTGCGTCAGGAACTGCGTCGTGACGTAGATGAAGTCGCGCTCGGTCGACTGGCCGTGCATCCAGAAGTGAGAGCTGCTCGGCGCGTAGGTGAAGCCTTCGAGCTTGCAGACCGCCTCCGCGAGCATCTCTTTGTTGTACTGCTTGCTGACGACCCAGTTGTCCCACTTGTCGCGCTCGAGGAGCGAGGGAGCGAGGCGGTAGTAGCGGAAGCCGCCGCCGCCTTTCCAGTTCACGGACTCGGAGATCCCGCCAGAGTCGGCGCCATCGACGACCTTCTTCAATCTTAAAGCAACGAGCGTTTGGGCGTGGTCGCCGAGTTCGACCATGATCCAGCGACGACCCATCTTGTGCGCTACTGCGCCAGAGGTACCGGAGCCTGCGAAGGAGTCCAACAATAGGTCGCCCGGCTTTGTCGTCAGCTCGAGTGCTCGTTTGATCAGCGCTTCCGGCTTCTTTCCGTTTGGGAAGCTCACTCCACCTTCATTGTGAAGGTTATTCGACAACACGTCGTCCCAGAGATTGCTCAACGGCGATGCGGTGGTGATCACTCCGTCAAGGACTCGTGTCTTTGCTTTGTAAAAGACAAGTTGTTCACCGTTGAGGAAGTAGTAGTCGTCCTTGCCACTTCGGCGACTGATCTGAACTACATCGCGAGTCTCGCTTGAGGCCGCAAGTGCCAACCTCGCCGCTTCATTGACGTCGCCCGACGCCACGCGAGCGGTCCTCACGACGCGGTCTGGATTGGCGAGTACGAAGGCGGTGACTTTCGCCTCAATCTTGTCGGCGTGCTTCGCTTTCGCCTGATTCCAGTTACTAAAGCCCTCCGCTCGAAGGAACGCTTCGCGAAGGCCGATGAGTTTCCACGCGCTTGCGCCGGCCTCATAGTTGTCAATGAACTTGGAGTACCTCTCGTCACGCGCTGCCGGAACGAAAACTCGATTGCTCGACCAGCGATCGCGTTCTTTTGCGTACAACAGAATGAAGTTCGTCGTCGTTACGAGGCCAGGATTGGTTGCCTTTGGGCCCGATGCCGAGCTTTGCTTGAATGTGATCACGGACACTCGATTCCCACGCCCAAACACCTCATCTGTCAATGCAATTAGGTACCCAAGTTCGTTGTCGTCAATGTGGATGAGTAACGACCCGCTCGGGTGAAGCAGGCGATGAAGCAGGACTAGTCGATCCCGCATCAATGTGAGCCAGAGCGAGTGTTCAATGCCATCGTCGTAGTGTTCGAAGGCCTGCTGAGTATTGAACGGCGGATCGATGTAGATGCAATTTACCTTCCCTGCGAACTGCTGCTCCAGCGCCTTGAGCGCGAGCAGGTTGTCGCCCTGGATCAGCATGTTGTCGAAGTGGTCGTGATCGGTGACGCGCTGCTTCGCGTGATAGGAGAGCGACGGATCTTCGAGCAGGATGCGCGGCTCGAGACGTGGCCGGTTCTCTTTCCCGATCCACGTCAGCTCAAGCTTGTACTTCTTGTCGGCCATCAGCTTCCCCGTGCGCTCTATCGAAGCGTCCAGCGTACGACGAACAACGGCTGGTCCTCTTGCTTTGCGGCGAGCTGCCGCTCAATTCCGCCGATCAGCTCCTCGCGCTTCGCGTCGATCTGATCCTGCGCCTCGAAGAGGTCGCGCCGCTTGTGGTTCCGCTGCTGCTCCAGCCCTTTGAGCGCGCGTTGCGCGGCGAGCTTCTCGTCAAGAGTGACCGTGCTCGCGATCTGCCGCCGTGCGCCGCGGATGTCGCCGTCGAGCTCCTTCAGCTCCCGTTCGAGTCCGAGCTTCAGGTCTTCCGACCAGCGATCGAGCTTGGCGACCTCCGCATCGAACCAGCGGCCGTTGCGCGTCATGAGCTGCGCGACGAGATCGCGCTGTCGGCGCGTCTTAGCCTCCGCCAAGCGAGTCTCGACTTCAGGAGGCGCGTCGCGATGCGCGCCGGCGATGGCCGGAAGGTCGAAGAGGCGTCGGCTTTGCGACTCGTCGAGCGTGGTGCCCTCGTCGGCGACCGCGATCAGCAGGAGGTGATCCTCGGCCTCGATCGCTTGCACCGTGATGCGGGTCGCCAGCAGCCAGCCGCTCTTGCCGACCAGCGGTTCGAGGATCGCGATCCGCTTCCCGCTCTCCCGGAACTGGAACGTCAGCTCGGCCGACGGCGTCGCGATCTCGACGGCGCTCGCCAGCACGCGTTGCGCGAGCGCATGGCCGATGCGGTAGGTGTTCGCGTCGTCGACCGCCTTCCCCATGCGGTAGGGGCCGGGATGGATTGTCTCACTGGGGAACGGATTGTCGCGCAGCAGGAAGCTGTGCGTGCGGTCGTCAACGTCGGCGTGGCCGGCGAGTTGGTGGCACGTGACAGCCCAGAGCCGCTCTTGGAATCGGTCGAGGAGGTCGCGGCTTTGGAGTTTCACCTTCTCGACGACCTCCTGGTCGAAGTTGTCGAGCAGCTTCTCGCGCGCGTCGCGCTGTCCCTCGGCGATCTTCGCTTCGAGCTCGAGCTGGAGCTGATCGAAGTCGAATTGGATCTGCTCGGGCGTGCGGCAGCGCTGATAGATCGCCGCGATCCGCTTCTCGAAATCGACGCCCGACTCGACCGCGCCGAGCACCTCGTCGCTCGCGCCGAAGATGCCGTCGAAGAGGCGGAACTTTTCGTCGAGGAGCTGGTAGACACGCACGTCGGCGGCGTTGCTGTTGTTCAGGAAGTTGACGACGACCACGTCGAACTCCTGGCCGTAGCGGTGGCAGCGGCCGATGCGTTGCTCGATGCGCTGCGGATTCCAAGGCAGGTCGTAGTTCACGACGACGTTGCAAAACTGGAGGTTCAGTCCCTCAGCGGCCGCTTCCGTGGCGATCATGATCGCGGCGTGGTCGCGGAAGTGGTCGACGAGGGCTGCGCGCATGTTCGCGCTCGGCGAGCCGCTGATCCGGTCGGTGCCTGCGTGCTTATCGAGCCAGCCCGCGAGGATTGCCTTCGATCGGGGGTGGCTGTTCGTCCCGTTGAACAGAACGATCCGATCCTTGAACTCGGTCTGTTCGAGGAGCTGGAACAAGTACTCCTGCGTGCGCCGCGACTCAGTGAAGATCACCGCCTTCTGGCCCAGTGTCGAGGAACCGCCCGCCTTTCGCGCTTCGGTCGCCGCGGCGAAGGCGCGGCGCAGCGCCGTCAGCAGGACCTCACCCTTCGAGTTCTTGAGAATCGACCGCGCAAGCGTGAGAAACTCGCCGAGCTGCGCGCGCTCCCGCTTCAGCTCGGCCAGCTGCTCCGGCGTGAGCTTCGGGCCGACAGATTGCTCGGGCGCGTCGGTGTCTTCGTCCCATTCGTCTGCAAGCTCGTCAAACGTTTCGAGGTTCTCCGGGAGCTCGGCGGGCGGTGATTGGACGGCTTCAGAGGCTGCGGCCGCCGCGTCGAGACGCTGCGCCAATCCGTCGAGCGTGCCGGCGATCGCGTACGTCGAGGACGCGAGGAGCTTGCGCAGGATCAGCGTGACCAGCTGGCGCTGACTCGCCGGGAGCGCGTAGAGCTTCTCCTGCTGCAGGTACTGCGAGACTAGGTCGTAGAGGCGCTGCTCGTCCGGAGATGGCACGAACTCCTGCACGATTGCGTGGCGGTTCGTGTACTTGATGTACTCGAGCACCTGGCGACGGAGCGTCCGCTTGCAAAGTGGCTTCAGGCGGCTCTTCAACTCGGCGAAGTCGTCATTGCTCGTGAGCCGCGAGAAGCGCGCCTTGTAGCTCTCGAGGTCACCGAAGGCGAAGTCGTCGACGATGCTGACGAGGCCGTAGAGCTCGAGCAGGGAGTTCTGAAGCGGCGTGGCGGTCAGCAGCACCTTCGGGAAGGGTGCGATCGCCTGCTTGACGGCGACGGCGATCTTGCTTGTCGCCCGGTAGACGTTTCGCAACCGGTGCGCCTCGTCGATCACGATGAGGTCCCAGGCGGTCTGGCGAACGTACGGCTCTTTCGTCCGCACGAACTGATAGGAGCAAAGGACGATCGCGTCCTGCTGGAAGGGGTTCAGGTTTCCGCGGCGGACCGTCTCGTTGAACGTGCCAGTCTCAAGGATTACCGACGGCAGGTGGAACTTGTCGGCGAGCTCCTGGCTCCATTGCTTGCGCAGGTTCGCGGGAAGGATCACGAGGAGCCGACGCTTGCGTTCCGCCCACTTCTGCGCCAGCAGCAGACCTGCCTCGATCGTCTTCCCGAGGCCGACCTCGTCAGCGAGGATCGCCCCTTTTGAGAACGGGCTCTGGAACGCGAACAGCGCCGCATCAACCTGATGCGGATTGAGGTCGACCTGTGCATCGGCCAGTGCCGTCGCCAGCTTCTCCGCGCTGTCGGACGCGCAGCGCTTCGTCAGCTCGTAGGCAAAGAGCTTGGCGTGGTAGTCGGTCAGGTTCACGAATCCTCGCCAACATCAACGCCCGGGGCAGGCGGGGGCTCATAGTGGCTGGACGGCGTGGCGTGCGCCCTCTTGGCCGCGCGGGCCGCAGCCTACCTTCTCTGAATCCCCGGGGAGATGCGGAGCTTCTCTGGACCAGCAGTGAGGCCGAAGCGCGCGGAAAGGGGCTGGCCCGGCTTCGGGTTACCTCCCCGTGGACAACCTCTGGACCGATGGGGATCGACGGGACGCGGTCTACTCTCTGCAGCGCCATGGCCACCCCGTCCGCAAAGATCACCTGGAGCGGTCAGGTCGTCGCGATCCAGCCTCGCATCCGGCTCTTGCGATCCTTCGACCAGCGCAGCCACGTCTACCAGGGCTACGTCCTCCGAATCGCCGGAGCGATCGGCGGCGACGAGCGGCCGTTCAGCGTCGCGATCGGCGAGGCGGCCCAGGCCAAGCACCAGATCCGGGCTGGCGACCGTTTGGCGGGTGAGAGCCTTCGGGTCGCCGACCCGCGGACCGAAGTCGCCGAGTTCTACAAGGTCTCGACGCTCAAGGTCGTCGCGCGCGACCCCGACACGAGAGGCGACGCGCCGCCATGGCTCGGGGTTCCGGTTCCTCTGCCCACCTACCTCGAACGCGGCCATCGCCGGCTCGACGCGCGGACCTACGAGTGCAAGTGCGCGACGTGCGTCTGGGGCTGCATGATGGCGGTCGAGATCGTCGTCGACCACTGGAACCCGAGCAAGAAGCGGTGCCGGTTCGAGACGTTCTGTTACGGGCCGGTCGCGTGCCCGCGCTACAGGGCGGGACCGACGCGCAAGGTGCCGGGGCGCAATGGGATGAGCTACGAGGAGCCGGACTGGATTGATGCCGACGCCGTGAAGCATCGCGGGGCGGGCGAGTGAATCAGCGACCGACTTGCAGCAGTGACCGTTGAGCGTGACGCGCCTCTGCTGCGCAACGCAGAAGAGCCAAACGTAAGCTCCGGTAATGCGGCAAAGGAAGAACAACCGTCGTCGCGAAGGCACTGCCTACACCTGTCCAAGCTGCGGCGAGACCATCGAGATCGCGCTCGATCGCTCCGCGGGCGACGAGCAGGAGTACGTCGAGGACTGCCCCGTCTGCTGCAACCCGAACGTGATCCACGTCGAGTACGTCGATGACGACGAGCCGCCGCGGGTGTGGGCCGAGGCGGAGTGACCGGATCGTCGGGCACAGCGACCCGAGGAGATGGCGGACGTCGTGAAGCCGAAGCGTGAGGATTACCGGCTGAAGTAGGCACCCCGTAGATCGGAACCACGGCCGGTCCTTCGACGTGTTGACGAAGAGCCGGCCGCTCGCGGCGTGAAACGCTCGTCCCTTCGAATCAGAAGGGGCAAGACTCTCCGTGCCGAGTCGGTCACTGGTCTTCGAACAGAGTCCCCGCGAGCCAGTCATCCAACCCGATCACCGACCGGCTCCGGCCGCCGCCCAGCGTCGATCCGTAGCCGCCAGCCGAGTTCTGCTCACCGCCGTTGATGGTCGAGAGAATCGCCGTCGCGACGTTGAGTTCTCCCGTAGCGTGCAACCGATCGGTCGCGACCGCGTCTTGGGGCGTGAGGATGGCGCGATCCAAATGGCTCCCGACGCTCGCCAGGCACCAAAGCCCTGCCGCTACTCTCCCCCCCACCCCATACCGCCGGGCGTCGATGCCGGGAACCAGAGCGGCCGAGTCTTGCGCGACTTGCGGATCGGCGGGCTCTTGTCGTACTGCCACCGCCTCGCGGCGTAGCCGTCGCGACGCCACCCGCAGCAAAGTCCTCGTCGCATCATGAACGCCGCGCACGGAGCATTCCTCGGACTGGCGGCCGACCTCCCATCGCACGAATCCGCCAAGCAGCTGATCTAGAGGCAAGTCGGCGCGCGATTCAGCCGAGGCCGTTCGATTTCGAAATACGCGCAGCGGTCGCGACGCACCACTCTGGCCCCACAAATCGCCGCGGCGACTACGGGAAGAAGGAGGCTCAGCTGCAACGCGACCCTCGACTCGAGCGGCAAGACTCAACCGCTTCGGTAGACCGAGTCAGTGGGCGGACCTCCGGTTCGCCGAACGTCGTCCTTCACCTGTGAAGGCGCCGGTCAGGAACAGACCGATCAACGACCACCGTATCGGCGACTTCGTCAGGTTCAAGCGCATGTTATCCCGCCTTTCAACCGCCGTGTTGATGCCGGTTACTTTGATTCAGCTAGAACCTCAACTACTGCACCAGTCTTCGAGATTGCGACATTCAGACCCGTCCGTGCATCAACAAAGTCAAACATGTCATTGCCCATGTCATTCAAATTTCTTCCGTACCATTCACTGACGA
Source organism: Planctomycetota bacterium (assembly GCA_031409275.1). GTDB lineage: Bacteria > Planctomycetota > B15-G4 > B15-G4 > SIAN01 > SIAN01. The sequence continues at coordinate 2,034 of JANNXA010000002.1, read as the reverse complement.
GGCTGCCATTCTGATAGTACCTGACTCGAAGCGTCGCGCCAGCTGGCGGACCGCGAAGCACCACTCCAAACACAATAAGAAACAATATAACGCCAGCTATCACAATGATAACGACAGCCGGGCGCCGCATCGGATTATGCGCTGTGCGTTCAGCGGCCGCGTCATTCATCGAGTGCCGCCTGCGGCCCGGAATGACTCGTTTTCGTCCGGGCGATCTTGTCATCGGCGCTGCGGCGCCGATTTGTCCTGCCGTCTCGTGGTCGTCAGCAACTCCCGAAGATGCCGCTTCGTCGTTGTCAATAGCTGCGTCACTACATTCCTGACACAACGGCGACTCATCAGCTGATACTCGCTGACCGATTGATACACCGCAGACTGCGCAGAACGCAATGTCATCCGCACTCATTCAGTCATCCTCGCGCGAGTTGTTAATCGGGCTAACGTCGTCCTTAACCTGCGAAGGCGCCGGTCAGGAACTGTTCAATCGCCGACTACCGTAACGGCGACTTCGTCAGGTTCAAGGGCTTGTTAGGCGACGTCAAGTTGCAGAGGTGATTGGCATGCACCGAAACGCCATCGCGGGTGAATTTAGTTACCTGAGGAGTACACGCCCGACTGAGTTCGCGAGTCGCATCTATTTTTTGAACCCATGATGGTAGTTACCGCTCTTGTGCTGGTCTGGCTTACCGTCTTCCTTCCAGTCATCCCACCAACCTTGTCGACGTCCTTCCTCGGACGCGTTGTCCCCGTCGGCGTAATAACCTTCGGATTGTTTCACGCCATTGGGCCACCATGAAGTCCATCGCCCTTCCTTCCAGCCGAAGGAGTACTTACCCCTCTCTTTCATATTTCCATTCGGCCACCAGAACTCCCATACGCCGTGTCGAACGAAGTTCTGGTCGACTTCAGTGAAGATTGGGTTCCAGGTTCTGACGAGGTAGCCAGACCACGCGCGAGTGCCGTTGGATGCGTAAAGAACATCGTGCCGCGGCCCGAAGTACAGCCATGCGAGTAACAGAACTCCAGCACCTACTGCTGCGAGCCTGACCGTTCGAAAATTGAAAGCCATCGAGATCTCGTTCGATACCTGGAGTACCGGGGCAACCGCATACGCAACGTTCGCCTAACGTCGTCCTTAACCTGCGAAGGCGCCGGTTGGGCGCCGTTCGACCGCCCGCCACCGTATCGGCGACTTCGTCAGCTGCAAGTGCATGTTAGGTGGCCACATGAGAAGCTACTTGGATGGTGGTTGGCCCGGATTCGCAAGAGAAGGCTGCGTTGCCGCAGTCGTTCTCAGGCCGGCGCAAATTTCATTGGCAGCTTCGCGCAGGGCGTCGTCGAATTCGTTTTCATTCGAGAGCGGGTGACTTGCGGACGAGCCATTGACGTTGAAGCATGTGACGACGCTTCCAGTCGCGAGCTCGCGTAGCACGACGACGGCCGCAATTTCATTGCTGCCTGCGAAGACACCCAACATGAAACGCGAGGTCGACGAGACGCGAGAGCACTTCTGGACCTCGATACGAAGCGCATAGTCTGCCGGCGCGCCACTCTGCACGACTTGGCCAAAAACCCCAGTTCCAGTCAACATCGAGTTGAGCAGAGCTTGCAAGGTCGAGTTCGCGAGGGTGTCCGTCTGTGGGTTCCCGACAACTTCGAGGGCGCATGACGTTCCGACCGGAATCGGCGATGTCAATGGGATGGAAACAAGACGCTGACTAGAGGAACTGCATGCCGCGAGGACCGACACCGTGAGACATAGAATAGTGCCGGTCACAAGCTTCTTCATCGCCATGCGAAGTCGCCTCCATCTCTGGGCAGAATGAAACGGGTTGCTCAACCCTTGGCTTGGTCCACCTAACGTCGTCCTTAACCTGCGGGCCGGCGTGAGAGTCTGACCACCGTCCACAAGTCCCCCCGCTGGACACGGCGCCCGGCGATCGGTAGATCCTGAGGGATGGAGATCGCTGGAGCAGCGTTGTGGCCGGCCGACGTGGCGTGGATCGAGGCCGCCGGGGCTTCTCCGGGGATGAC
>JANNXA010000001.1:0-46618 GCA_031409275.1 Planctomycetota bacterium | reverse complement strand
CCCCCCCCCCACCGCCGGAAACGCGGGCCGGGGCCGCCGCGGGGGGGGGCGCGGGCGGGTCGCCCCGCCCGGCCCCCCGCCACCGTCATTCCCGACTTCGATCAATCGCCCCAGGCGATCAGTTTCAGGTGACCGTCACGGACGAGGCCGATCTCCGGCGCGTAGGTCTTGTAGCCGAAGTGGCCGGGCTCGAGCGGCGTCGACTCTTCCATCTTCACGCAGCCGGTGAAGGTGCCGGCCGGCGTGCGCGCTTTCTCGGGGTACTCCGTGACCTCCGCGCGATCCTCGGCGACACCGATCGCGACCTCCTGGTAGTAGCGGGAACCCAGCAGGATGCGGCCCGGCATGATGATCCCGGGCGTTGCGCCATTGCTGTACGCCAGCCAGCTGCCGGCATGGCTCACGATCACGCCGTTGTCGTAGATGTCGACGTCCTCGCCGAAATAGAAGACGTCCTGCGTCTGTTCGCACACGGCGAAGTAGTTGCGCGAGATCTCGACCAGCTCGTCGTCGATCAGCTCGACCTCCTCGACCACGCGGCAGTCGATCCCGCCGATCGTCTTCACCTCGTCGAGCGCGGTGATCTCGAGGTGCGTCAGCTCGCCGCCGAGCTCGCCTTCGAGGATGACGAAGTGGCCGTCGTTGAGCGGGAAGAAGTCGTTGTCCCCGTCCTCCGAGAAGGTCCAATCGTCGTCGATCGGAAAGAGGCTGGTGAACTGCTTTGTACCCATTGCAACGGGGGCGGGACTGGCGGGGGGCGCCAAGAGGCCGGCCAGCGCCAGCAATCCGGTGGTCATCGTCAGCTTCATCACGGTGTTGCTCTCCACGGCTTGGCGGAGGCGCCGAGGTTTCCGTGCGTGCGCCCATGTGCACGCCTGTGGAACGAGCGGCGAGTCCGATGTGGCCAGCAGGAGCAACCGCGGCTCCGAACTTGATCCGATGAACCTGAATTGCGCGTCTGATCGCGTCGGCGCATTCGCTTCGAATCGTCGACGCGGCTGAAGCGGGAGTCAGGAAGCGTCGCGCGCGCGCGAGCGAAGCAGCCCGCCCGCGCGCGCCATCGCGCTCCGCCGCTCGTTCAGCGGCGGTACGCGATCAGCTTCAGGTGTGCGTCCTTGACGACGCCGACGCCCGGCGCGTACGCCTTCACCGCCGTCTCGCCGGGCTCGAGCACCGAAGTCTCTTCGGTGATGAGGCACGCGCGGAACATCCCGGCCGGTGTCTTCACACCCTCCGGGAGTTCCGTGATCTCGGCCCGGTCCTCGGCGACGCCAGGAACCTGCTGCACGTAGTAGCGCGCGCCGAGGAGCGGCGTGCCGGGCATCGCGAGCCCGGGTTGCGCGCCCTGCAGGTAGGCCTCCCAGCTGCCGGCGTGCCCGACGACGACACCGTTCTCGTACTCATCGACCTGTTCGCCGAAGCTGTGGACGTTCCGCGTCGCGGCGTCCACCGCGTAGTAGGCGCGCACGATCTCGACGAGTTCGCCGTCGACGAGCTTCGCCTCCTCGACCACGCGACAGTCCACCCCGCCGACCTTCTTCATCTCGTCGAGGACGCGGATCTCCAATCGGTCGAGATGGCCGTGGTCCATCCCCTGCAGTATCGAGTAGCGGCCTGGATCGAGCGGGAAGTAGTCGTTGGTCCCGATCGAAGAGAACGCGCAGCCGTCGGTGCTGACGTCCCGCGTGAAGCGCTTGGCGGCGACGGGGGCCAAGGGAGTCGAGAGCGCGCACGGAGCGAGCGCACCCGCCAACGCCAGCAATCCAAGGGAGATCACGCTTCGCGACATGGGTACTGCCTCACGAGGAATGGTGGAATCAACCGGGTCACGATCGCGCCACGCGATCGGCCGGAAGCTCGATTCGAAACGTGGCGCCAGGCGGATGGCCCGGCGTGGTGCCATTGGTTGGGATCACGTCGATGCGGCCACGGTGGGCATCGACGATCCACTTGGCGATCGCGAGCCCGAGGCCGGCGCCGCCATGCGCGCGGGCACGCGCCGCGTCGACGCGATAGAAGCGCTCGAAGATGCGGGTGCGATGCTCGGCGGAGATCCCGCTCCCGTGGTCCGCGACCGTCACTCTCACCGCGTCCGCTTCGAGCACGATGGCGACGCGCACCTCGCTGCCCTCGGGACTGTGCCGGATCGCGTTGTCGATCAGGTTCTGCAGCGCCTGACGCAACAGGACCGGGTGGCCGAGCACGGCGGCCGTCGCCGGTGCCTCGAGGTGCAGCACAAGCCGCTTCTCCTCGGCCAGCACGCCGAGCTGTTCGGTGACGTCGCGCGCGATCGTGGCGAGGTCGCACGGCTCGAGCCGAGGCGCTTCCTGGCCGGAGTCGGCACGCGCCAACTGCAGCAGATCGTCGACCAGGCGGGCGAGCCGATCGACCTCCTCGATCATGCTGCCGACGACCTCGCGCGTCGCGACCGGCAGGTTTCCGTGACGCAGCGCGTTCTCGCCCACCAGTCGCATCGCGGTCAGCGGCGTGCGCAGCTCGTGGGAGGCATCTGCCGTGAAGCGACGCAGCTGCTCGAAGGAAGCGTCGAGCCGTTCGAGCATCTCGTTGAACGCGGCGGCCAGGCGCCCGAGCTCGTCGTTCGGGTGGGCGATGGGCAGCCGTTCGGAGAGGCGCTCCGCGGTGATGCGGCGCGCCTGCTCGGCGAGGCGATCGACCGGCGCCAGCGCGCGACCGGCGAGGAACCAGCCGGCGGCCGCGGCGAGCGACACCCCGATCGGGATGCACAGCAGGAGGACGAGCGCCAGCTGCGCGAGCTCGGCGTCGATCGCATCGATCGAATGGCCAACCTCGAGGCAGAACGGGAGGCCGTCGAGATCGACGGTGGTGCGCTGGACGCGGACGCGCGTGCCATCGGTGCGCGTGGCCGTGATCGGATGGCCGGTCGTCGCCTGCCAATCGCCGGTGACGGTGGTCGGAGCCTGATCGGGGGGGAGCCGCAGCTGCAGCTCGCCGTCGGCGTCGAACAGCGCCACCAGCTTGAGCTCGTCGGGATCCTGGTCCTCGAGATCGCTCGGCAGCAGGAACTCGCCGGCCGAGTTGATGCCGACGATCGACTCGATCTCCTCGAGGTCACTCACCACTTCGGCGTCGATGCGGCGCAGCGCATCGTGGCGCGTCCATGCATAGACGCCGGCCGCGTAGGCGACCAGCAGGGTCGCCAGCATCCCGGAGTACCAAAGTGTGAGGCGCACGCGAACGCTCACGGGGTCTCCTCATGCACGAGGAATCCGACGCCGCGGATCGTCTGGACCAGGCGATGCGCCGGATCGGCGTCGACCTTGCGACGCAGCCGCGCCATGTAGACGTCGATGACGTTGTCGATGGTCGGGTCGCGGCGCGACAGCTTCCAGAGGTCGCGTGCCAGCATCTCGCGCGTGACGTGCTCGCCGCGGTGGAGCAGCAGGTACTCCAGCAACTCGAACTCGCGCAACGTCATCTCGACGAGTGCGCCTTGGTAGGTCACCTTGCGCGCCATGCGGTCGAGCTCGATCGCGCCGGCGCGCAGCAGCGTCACCGCTTCCGGTCGGCCACGGCGCAGCAGCGCGCGAATTCGGGCAGTGAGCTCGGCGATGGCGAACGGCTTCACGAGGTAGTCGTCGGCGCCGCGGTCGAGCCCCGTGATCTTGTCTTCGAGCGTGTCGCGCGCGGTCAGCATCAGGACCGGCACGTTCGACTGGTTGCGGCGCAGCGCGGCGAGCACCTCGATGCCGCTGCGTCGCGGCAACATCCAATCGAGCAGCACGATGTCGAACTCGCGCGAACTCGCCGCGAAGAAGCCTTCGGCGCCGTCGCTCGCCACTTCGACGTGGAAGCCGTCGGCGCGCAGGCCGACGGCGAGCGCGTCGCTGACTTTCACTTCGTCTTCGACGACGAGCACGCGTGTAGGTGGCGATTCCATGACGTGGCGAATCGTAGCTCAGTGCCGGAGAACGGGTCGGCGCGCGACACTGAATTCGATTTCAGGGAATCGTTTGCTGGCCGCCGCGTCGATGGAGGCTTAGGACGGTGCCCGCGCGACGGAGACCGCGACTCGTGTCGCCGTGGATCGTGGCGCAGTGTGCGGTGGACGCCGACGGCTTTCACTCTGGCAGAAGGAGTCCGTGATGAAGTTCCTGAAGAGCAAGTGGTTGGGAGCGCTCGCTTTCGTTGCGCTCGCTGGATTGGCGGTCGCGCAGGTGCGCGCCTACGCGAGCGGCGGCGACGACACCAAGAAGCCGGCGCCGGCTTCGAGCGCGAAGCAGGACGGCGCCAAGGCCGCTGCAAGCAAGGCGGCCTACGCCGCGCGTCTCGCGACCTTCAAGAAGGAGCTCGCCGGCTGCAAGACGTCGCTGATCGCGGCCATCACCGCGGCTGAAGCGTCGACGCAAGGTCGCGCTCATGCCGCCGACGTCGAGCTCGGCCGCGACCAGAAGCTGCACCTCGTGATTGGTCTGCTGGTCGGCGAGAAGCTCGTCGAGGTCTCGGTCGATCCGGTCACCGGCAAGGTGATGAAGACCGTCGATGACGACGACGACGGCGACGAGGACGAGGACGAGGATGGCGATGAAGAAGGTGATGAGGACGAAGACGACGGCGATGACGACTGAGCGCTGAGTCGCACGTCCCCGTCGAACGCAGAGCGGCGTACCGGATCGCGACCCCCGGTGCGCCGCTCGTTCGTTGCGCTACCAGCCCGTTGGAGAAGTCACCGCGAGTCTGACGAGCGGATTTCGAGTCGGGACGAGGAGGAGGTTCGAAGCCAACTCCCTTGTGAGTTGTCGAGAGACTCCGACGAAGTACCGGCTTGAAAGACGCCGCCAGGCGACACGGGGAGTTCTCCAACGGGCTGCTACCCCTCGACCACTCCGATCCAGTCGAGTTCGCGCAGCTTGCCGTCGAGGTCCATGCCGTAGCCGACGATCCAGCCGTCGGCGACGTCGAAGCCGACCCAGTCGAGCGTGACGTGGACGCGGCGGCGGGCGTGCTTGCTGACCAGGACCCCGACTCTGACGCGGCGCGCGCCGGCCGTCGTGACGCGCGCCACCACCGCCTCCAGCGTGCGTCCCTCGTCGGCGATGTCGTCGAGGACGACCACTTCGCGGTCGCGGCAGCGCGCCTCGTCGAAGCCGTCGATCGTCACCGGCAGCAGTTCCTGCCCTTCGGTTCGCCGCGCTCGCACGACGAGCGTCTCGGCGCGAAGGCCATGGCGAGCGGCAGCGGCCAGCAGCGTCTGCGCGAAACGGCGCGCCCCTTCGGCGATCACGACGAAGAGCGGAGGCGGTCGCGGCGGCCCGCCGCTCGCCACCGCTTGGTCGCGAAGGAACGCCTCTGCCACCGCGCGGCCGAGCTCCTCGATCCGCTCGCGCACCCGTTCGGCGGGAATCAGCTCCTGCAGACGCGGAGCGCTGGGGTCGGCAGAGTCGTCGTTCACGGGCCGCCCTTGCGCTTCTGGAAGTCGCGCGCGCCGCCCAGCCCGAGCTTCTCCATGCGGCTGCGCAGCGTGCTCGGCGGCACGTCGAGGAGCTGCGCCGCGCCGCCTTCGCCGTAGATGCGGCCGCCGGTGCGCGCGAGCGTCGCCTCGATGTGGAGTCGCTCCGCCGCCTCGAGCGTCAGCGGCGCGGCGGCCGCGACGACGGCGGGAGCGGTCGTCGGCGCCGTCGCGACCGCCACCGCGTTCGCCGGCGCGCGCTCCAGCAGCAGCTCGTCGACATCGATCACGCCGCCCTGCGCCAGGATCGTCGCGCGTTCCAGCACGTTCACCAGCTCGCGCACGTTGCCGCGCCACGATGCCGTTTCGAGCGCACGCTGCGCGGCCGCCGTCAGTTGCAGCGGCGCGCGGCCGCTGCGGCGCGCGAGCTCGGCGAGATGGCGCTGCGCGAGGCCGGCGATCTCGTCGCGCCGCTCGCGCAGCGGCGGCAGCTCGATCGGGAAGACGGCGAGGCGCCAGTAGAGGTCCTCGCGGAACTTCTTCGCGTCGACGGCGCGTTTCAGGTCGGCGTTGGTCGCAGCGATGACGCGCACGTCGACCTTCACCGTGCGATCGCTGCCGACCGGCTCGAAACAGCCTTCCTGCAGCGCGCGCAGCAGCTTCGCCTGCAGGTCGAGCGGCAGATCGCCCACTTCGTCGAGGAAGAGCGTGCCGCCGTTGGCGACCTGGAAGCGGCCGAGGCGATCGCTGGCCGCGCCGCTGAACGCTCCCTTCACGTGGCCGAAGAGCTCGCTCTCGACGGTGCCCGCGGGCAGCGCCGCGCAGTTGAGCGTCACCATCGGCTGGCTCGCGCGCGGCGACCATTCGTGGATCGCGCGCGCGCCGATCTCCTTGCCGGTGCCCGTCTCGCCAGTGATCAGCACCGGAAGCGTGGACGGCGCGACTTTCCGCGCTAGCTCGACGACGCGGCGCATCGCGGTGCTGTTGCACGCGGCGAGCTTCGCGCCGGCGCTGGTCGGCCCGTCGACCTGCTCGCGCAGCAGTCGCTGTCCCTCCAGCAGTTGCGCGCGCAGCTGCGACAACGCGCTGGTCTGCTCACCGAAGCTCATCGCGAGCGCCAGCAGGCGGCCGAAGATCTCGGCCAGCTCGACCATGCCCGGCGAATAGGTGCCGCATTCGGCTCGGTCGAAGGTCATCGCCCCGAGTGTGGCGTCGCGTGCCTGGAGCGGCACCACCATGCAGTGGTGTCCGTGCGGCAAGTCGAGCACGCCGTCGTAGGGGTCGCCGTCGCCCTCGTGATGGTCGTGCTCATGGAAGGCGACGGCCCGGCCCTGCTCCATCGCGCGGCGCACCGACGGGAACTGCGCGAGCTGCAGGCGATGACGGCGCACCTTGTCGCTGTCGAGCGGCCCGTGCGAGACACGAACCGAGAGCTCGTCGCCGTTCAGCTCGAGGATCGCCGCGAGGTCGAACGGCAGCAGGTGAGACAACGCGGCGAGCGCACCGGCCAGCAATGCGTTGACCTCTTCGCGCGAGGTACCGGCGGCGAGCGCTCGCTGCAGCTCGACCGCGAGGTCGTCGATGGCGCCCGCGGCGGGAGCGCCCGCGGGCGGCGCGTGGTGCGCAGGGCTTGTGCGGTGCGGACCGGGCATCGGAGGGCTTCCTCGATCGGGCAGGGCGGCGTCGGCGTCGCGCCAGTCTCGCAGTCGCGCGACTCGAGGACCACTAGCCCGTGCCGAAGGACCGTTACTTCGCCGTCGGTCCGCGCACCTGGCGCATGAACCACCAGTGGTGGCCTTCGAGGTCGACGGCGTGGTAGCTGCGGTGGGCGCCGTTCAACCCGCGTGGCGACTTGCAGAAGGCGCGAGTCGGACGCGTCGGGTCACCGGCGCTGCCGACCATGATCAGCCCATCGCCGAAGCCGAGTTCCGAGTGCTCGACGCGGCCGTCGGCGCCATCGATGCGCGGCCACCCGGCGTGGGTGGGCCGCTTGCAGCTCACGGCTTGACCCAGATCCCGCTGGCCACGATGGTCACGTTGCCGGCGTCGTCCTTGGTCGCCTCGCCGGTGACCACGACTTCCTTCAGGTGGTCGATGCCGTGGAAACCGATCACGCTGCCCGAGGCGCGTTTGCCGCCGACGTGGAACTCGACGGTCGCCGACTGCTTCGCCATCTCGTCGGCGGGAGTGCAGCAATAATCCCACGGCGTCGGGCAATGGTCGCCGATGGTGACACAGTCCTTGAGCGAGGGATCGGCGAGCGTGAAGTAGGCGTCCGTGCTCCCTTCGACGCCGACGCGCCCGCGGGCGACGACCGGGCCGCTCGCCGCGAGGCCGGCGACGATCTCGCCGATCAGCTTGGCTCCGGCCGGCTCGCTCGCCAATGCGAGGCTCGCGGGCAGCGCGGCCGTCGGTGCGGTCGCCGTCGCCGCGGGATTCGCGCCGCCACCGGCAGGCTGCTTGTCGCCGCAGCCGCTCGTGCCGATCAGCAACCCGAACAGGGCGAGGGCGAACGGCGTGCTCTTCGAAACGTGCATCGTCTGGCTCCTTGTGGGATGGGTGCAGCGTAGCGGAGCTGCTACCGCGAGAGCGCGGCGAGTTCAGCCCACGCATCGAGCGCCTCGCGCGTCGCGATCAGCAGTTCGATCTCCGCCTGCGTGCGCGCTCGCTGCGCCAGCAGCAGCGATTCGGGGCGAGCATCGCCGGCCGCCACGCGCGCGGCTTCGATGCGGACCAGCTCGTCATGCAGCGGCAGCAGGTCGTGTTGCAACCCCGATCGCCGTTCGAGCGCCGTGGCGAGGCGCGCGTGGCGCTGGCGCAACGACGCGGTGAGGTCGCGTTCCGTTGCGACCGCGTGCGCCCGGGCGCCGCGCTGCTCCGCCTCCGCGACCTCCACGGCGGCGCGGCCGGAATCGAAGAGCCGCAGTGGAATCGACAGCCCGACGTCGAAGGCGTGGATCTCGTCGGCACCGATCCGCCGGTAGAGCAGGTCGAGATCGAGGTCGGGGATCCGCGCTTCGCGGGCCAGCGCGAGCGCCGCGTTGGCGACGCCCGCTTCGGCGCGTGCCAATCGCAACGCGGGATGGTCCGCCAGTCGCGCCGATTGCTCCGCGAGCTCCGGCAACGCCAGCACGCGGTCGAGTTCGCCGTCCACCTCGCCGATCGAGGTGTCGGGGGCTCCGATCGCCGCGGCGAGGTCGGCGCGCGCGAGCTCGTCGACCCGCTGCGCGATCCGTGCGGCGGCCGCCGTCTCGCGCGCCGCAATCGCCGCGTGCGCCCGCTCGCTCGCCGTCGCGTCGCCGGCCACCGCGCGCGCCTCGATCGGTTGGCGCAGCGCCTCCGACTGTTCGGCGAGCGTCTGCTGTTGGCGTGCGGCGTGCTGCGCGAAGAGTGCCGTTGCGAACGCGCGCCGCACCTCTCGATCGAGCGTCGCTTCCGCGGTCGCGAGCTGCGCCTGCGCACGCTCGAACTCGGCATCGGCGAGCCCTTGCTCCGCGGCGCGCCGATCGGAGAGCGGCAGCGGCTGCGACACGCCCGCGATGAGGTCGGCGTCGTCGAGCGTTCGCCCTTCAAACGGCGCCGCTTCGGCTCGCGCGACGAGGCGCGGGTTGGGGAAGCGTCCGCTGCCGCCGCGACGCGCCTGCGCCGCCTCGATCGCGGCACGCGCGACGGCGAGTTCGGGCCGGGTCGCGCGCGCCTGCTCGATCGCCTGCGCGAGGTCGATCCGCTCGCGCGTCGCCGTCGCGGAGGTCGCGGTCGGCGCCGGCGCGTGGCGGATTTCGTCGCCGCGCGCGCCGTCAAGCGGCGGCGTTCGCAGCGCCAGCAGCGCCGGCTCGTCGACGGCGGTGGTGCAGCGCGGCAACAGGCTCGCGAGCAGCAGCGCCGCGGCGCTTCGCTTCGTCGTCGCGCTCATGACACGACTCCGCTCGTCGTCACGGTGGGCTTGCGCACGCGCCCGAACTTGAGGTAGAGCGCCGGCACCACGAACATGTTCAGCACCATCGAGGAAAGCAGCCCGCAGAGGATCACCACCGCCATCGGCTTCTGGATCTCGTTGCCCGGCGCATCGCCCGACAGCGCGACCGGCAGCAGCGCGAGGCCGGCGGCCAGCGCCGTCATCAAGATCGGCGCGAGGCGCTCGGCTGCGCCGCGCTCGAGCGCCGTGCGCAGGTGGGTCACCCCTTCGTGCTCCATCAGGTGGCGCACGTGGGCGATCAGCATGATCCCGTTGCGTGTCGCGATGCCGAAGACGGCGATGAAGCCGACCAGCGACGCCACCGACAGCACGCCATCGGTCAGCGCCACTCCGGCCACGCCGCCCACGAGCGCCAGCGGCAGGTTCACCAACACCAGCAGCGCGTCGCGCCACGAGTGGAACGCGAGGTAGAGCAGGAACGCGATCGCGACGCCGATCCCGGCGCTCAGCAGTCCGAGGCGTTGACGCGCCGACGCGGCGCTCTCGAACTGGCCGCCGAACTCCGCGCGATAGCCCGGCACGGCGGCGATGATCGGCGCGATCCGTTCGCGGCATTCCGTGACCACCGACGTCACGTCGCGGCCCGCGACGTTGCAGCTCACGACGATCTTGCGCTGCACCTGTTCGCGGCTCACCGTGTTGGGTGCGGTCTCATCGACGATGCGAGCGAGCGATTGCAGCGGCAGTCGCCCGCCTCCTGGCGTGTCGATCGGCAGCGCACCGAGCCCTTCCGGCGTCAGCGCCTCATGCGCCGCGAGGCGGACCACGACGTCGTAGGTGCTCGGGCCCTCCAGCAGTCGCGTGACCGGAACTCCGGCGAGCGCCGCCTCGAGCGAATGCTCGATCTCCTCGATCGAGACGCCATGCCGGCCGAGCGCCTCGCGATCGAAGCGCACGGTGACCGCGGGCACCTCCATCTGCTGCTCGAGCGTGAGGTCGACCACGCCGGCGACGCCCTGCATGGCCTCGCGCACGCGCGCGCCGAGCTGGCGCAGCTTGGCGAGGTCGTCGCCGAAGATCTTCACGGCGATGCTGGAGCGCGTGCCCGACAGCATGTGGTCGATGCGGTGCGAGATCGGCTGACCGATGGTGATGCTCATGCCGGGGATGGTGGAGAGCTCGGCGCGCAGCGCGGCCAACAGCTCCTCGCGTCCGCGTTCGCCAGGCCGCAGCATCACCTCGATCTCGCTGCCCTCGACGCCCTGGCCATGCTCGTCGACTTCGGCGCGGCCGGTGCGCCGCGCGGTGGAGACCACCTCCGGTTGCGCCAGCAACACGTCGTCGACGACTCTGGCCAGTTTCTCCGATTCGGCGAGCGACGTGCCCGGCAGCGTCACGGCGGCGATGGTGAGGCCGCCTTCGTTGAACTCGGGGAGGAAGGCGAATCCCAGTCGCGGGATCGTCGCCAACGCGCCCGCCAGCAGGACGACCGCCCCCGCCGCCACCAGCCACGGCACTCGCAGCGCGCCGCGCAGCAGCACGCCGTAACCCCGCTTCAGCGCCGCGACTCCACGCGGCTCGTGGCCGCGCGTGATCGCGGGCGCGTTCGGCAGCAGCAGCGCGCACAGCACCGGAGTCACCGTCACCGCCACCACCAGCGACGCCAGCAATCCGACCACGTAGGCGAGTCCCAGCGGTCGCAGCAGGCGCCCTTCGACCCCTTCGAGGAAGAAGAGCGGCGCGAACACCAGCGTGATGACCAGCGTCGCGAAGACGATCGAGGCGCGCACCTCGACGCTGGCGCTCAGCACGACCTGAAGCGCGCCACGCCGTTGCGGGACCGGGAGCGCCGCGTTCTCGCGCAGGCGACGGAAGACGTTCTCCACGTCGATGATCGCGTCGTCGACCAGCGCGCCGATGGCGATGGCCAGTCCGCCGAGCGTCATCGTGTTGATCGACTCGCCCATCCACTGCAGCACGCTGATCGCCGCCAGCAGCGCGAGTGGCAGCGCGGTGAGGGTGATGAAGGTGGAGCGCAGGTTCATCAGGAACAGGCCGACGATCACGACCACCAGCACCGCGCCGTCGCGAAGCGCGAGCGCCACGTTGTCGATCGCCGCCTCGATGAAGCTCGCCTGACGCATCAAGTCGCGGTGCAGCTTCATCCCTGGCGGCAGCTCGCGTTCGAGCTGATCGAGCACGCGGTCGAGCGAGCGCGTGAGCTGCAGCGTGTTGGCGCCCGGTTGGCGCTGCAGGCCGAGCAGCACGCCGGGCGTGCCGTTCACCGTCGCGCTGCCGCGGCGTGGCGCGTCGCCGACCTTCACGCGGCCGACGTCGCGCACGCGCACCGCCACGCCATCGCGGGTCGCGACGTTGGTGGAGGCGAGGTCTTCGAGCGTGCGCAGGCGGCCGATGCCGGTGACGAGGTGCTCGCTGCCGCCTTCGTCGAGGAAGCCGGCCGACACGTTGCGATTGGCCGCTCGCAGCGCTTCGAGCACTTCGTGCATCGTGAGCCCGTGGGCCGCGAGCAGCAGCGGCTCGAGCTCGACCTGGAACTGCTTCTCCGCGCCGCCGATCGGCGTCACCTGCGCGACGCCCGGCACCGCCAGCAAGCGCCGTCGCAGCAGCGTTTCCGCGGTCGCACGCAGCTCGCGGCCGTCATGGGTGGCCGAGGTCAGCCCCACGAAGAGGATCTCGCCCATGATCGAGGAGGCGGGCGCCAGCACCGGCCGCTCGACCTCGGGCGGCAAGGTGGAGGTGACCAGCACGAGCCGCTCGTTCACCGTCTGGCGCGCGAGGTTCGGGTCGACGTCCCACTCGAACTCGACCCAGACGATGGCGATGCCGACGACGGTGGAGGAGCGCACGCGACGTACGCCCGCCGCGCCGTTCAGCGCCGTCTCGATCGGGAACGTGACCAGTCGCTCGAGCTCGGTGGGCGCCATGCCGTGCGCTTCCGCGAGGATCGTCACGGTGGGGGCCGTGAGGTCCGGGAAGACGTCGATCGGCAGCTGCAACGTCGCCGCGCCGCCGAGCAGCAGCACCAACAGTGCCGCGGCCAGCACGACCGCCTTGTGGCGCAGTGACCACGCGATGATTCCATCGACCATGGGGGTGCGCCTCAGTGCTCGTGGGAATGGGCGGGGATCGAGGCCGAGACCGAGACGAGGCGGACCGCATAGGCGCCGTCGATCACCACGCGCTCGCCTTCGACGAGGCCGGCGGTGACTTCGACGAAGCCGCCATCGCGCACTCCCAACGAGACATCGCGCCGCTCGAAGGTTTCGCCACCGCGTTGCACGAAGACGACGGGACGGCCGTCCTCGTCGACCAACGCGGCCAGCGGAAGGCACAGCGCGTCCGCCGCGGTTCGCGTCGCCAGATGGACCACCATCGCCTGGCCCAGGCGCAGGTGGCGCTGCGGATCGGGCAGGGAGAAATGGAGCAGCGCGGTGCGCGTGGTTGGGTCGATCTCGACGCCGCGCCACACGAGGCTGCCGCCGCCGCTGCCGGTGATGGGAACCGGGGGCGCGTCGTTGCCGGGCAGCGAGTAGGACGCGTCGATCGTGTCGGCGAGGCGCGGCAGGTCGATCTCCGGGACGCGCGCCTCGACGTGGAGCACGCGCGGATCGAGCAACGCGAAGAGCGCGCGTTCGGGGCCGACCTGCTCGCCGGCCACCGCGTCGATGCGCACGACGACGCCGTCGATCGGGGCGGTCAGTGCAAGGCGCGGCAGCGCGAGCCCATTGCCCTCGACGCGCGGCACGAGTCCGGTCTGCGTCCACGCGGCGACGATCGACTCGGCGGCCGTGATGCGTGCAGCGGCACCCTTCGCCGCGAACTCCGCCTCCTCGAGCTCGCGCGCGCTGCGCGCCTGCTGCGCGTGGAGCGTGCGCGTGCGGGCCAGCGCCGCATCGGCCTGCTGCTGCGCCAACCGCGCTTGCACCACTTCCGCCTGTGCCTGCGCCTGCGCGACGATCAGCTCCTGCAGCAGCGGCTCGACGTAGGCGAGCACGTCGCCGCGCTTCACCTCGCGGCCGAGCTCCGGCCACGGCAGGTCGCTCGCGACGAGCCGACCGGCAAGCGGTGTCGTCACCTGCGCGCGCGCGGCCGGCGGCGCGTCGACGAAGCCGGTCACGCGGATCTCCTCGACGAGGCGGCGCCGCGCGATCGGCGCGATGCGCGTGTGCAGCCGCCACTGCTGCTCTTTCAGGAAGGTGATCCCTTCGGGCGGCGCAGCGATGTCGGCGTGTTGAGCGTCGTGCAGATCGGCGAAGCCGGTCAGCGTCGGCAGCGCCAGGACGACGTCGCCGTGCTCCGTGGCCAGCGTCAGCGTCGCGCTCCACTCGCCCGCGCTCGGCAGGACGATCTCGGGCAGGTAGATGCCGGGGCGGGCCGGTGCCTCGACGCGAGCGCTGACGCGGGTCGCGCCCGCGCGCTCGCAGGTGAGCGTGGCGGCGCCGGTGACGCGTGCCGAGCCAGTCGACACTTCGGTCACGTGAGTGACGAAGCGCACCGGTTGCCCGGCCACCGGCAGCGGATGCTCGACGAAGAGCTCGAAACCCTGGTCGACCATCGTGAACTGGCGACTTGGCGCCTCGTCCCCGTGGTCGTCATGGCCGGCATCGGTGGCGGAATGGGCGTGCCCTTCGTGATCGTCGTGGTCATCCGAAGCGGCGCGAGACGGGGCGAAGCGATCGCAGGCCAGCGCCAGGAAAGTGGCGCCGACCCACGCAAAGCGCGGGAGCGTGGGCATGGAGATTCCTCGTCGAAGTCGAAGCGGAGCGCGGTCGGCTCAGGCTCTCAGACGACGAGGGAGGGCGGCGCGCGCGACTGCTCGGGGCGGCCTGGTGTCGATGGATCGGACAGCGCGAGGCGCGGCGTGAGCAGCAGGATCACGTCGGGGCGCGGCGCGGTGACCGGCGCTTCGCAAAGCGGCAGCGGCGCCAACACCATTCGTGACCGCGAGTCGCCGTTGCGTGGGCGATCGGTGTCGATCAGATGGTCGTGCACCGAGTGGGGTGGCAGCCGCGATTCGTCCCCGCAGTCGACGGGCGCATCGTGCGAGCGATGGCGGGCCGCGTGGTGAACGGCGTGGTGCGCGTCATGCCCGATCGCGCCGAAGTGGATGTGGTCGCCCGCCTGGCCCTCGTGGTAGTGCTCGTGCGCGGCCATGACGAGCGGCACGCCCAACAGCTGCGCCAGCAACACCAGCCACGCGAGGAACGCGAAGCGGCGCAGCGATGGCAGGCGTGCGGAGGTGGGTTGCGACATCAGGCGGACATAGTGACGATCGAGTCACGCTTGCGCAAGGAGAGCAAGGAGAGTCAGCGGCGCCGCTCCTGGCTCGGACGGCGCCAATGGCTAATCGGGGCGATCGCCGCGAACGCCTTCGCGGAGTCGGGATCGAAGGCGAGCGCGGCCTCGAGCGCGGCGTCGTGGCCGGCGCTCCACTCGTCGAATCGGCTGGCCACCGGCACGTCGGGCCAGATTGCGCTACGCGAGTCGCGGGGGTCGGACTTCTGCCAGCGGACCGTGGAGCAACGCACGCCGATGCGAGTGGTCGGCAGCGTGAAGGTCGCCGCATCCCCACAGTGGTTGGGGCCGGCGCCGGTCGGCTCGCCGACGAAGAGCGCCTGTGTTTCGCGTTCGAGGTCAGACGCGCCATTCACCGCAGCGGAGAAGGTGAGCGGACTCGTCAACACGAAGAGGTGGCCCGCCCGATTCACGCGATCGCAGCGCAACAGCGCATGCACCAGCGGCTGCACCAGGTAGTTGTTGCCGCCGTCGTTCCCGCGCAGGTCGATCACCAGCCGCTCGCTCTCGTCCTCCTCGAGGAATTGGAACAGGCGCGCCACGAAGCGGGCGAAGGGTTCGGCCGGATCGTCGGCGATCGCATCGAGGCGGAAGTAGACGGTGCGCTCCTCATCGAGCGATTCGAACCAGTAGGGCTTCTGCGGAGTGTGGGGTCGCAGGGACGGCGGCAGCGGATCGACGCGCGGCGCCGCGAGCGTCCATCCGGCCGGTGGCTGGAACGGTGCGCCGCCGGGCACCACTGCAGCGAGGAGCGACGACTGCGTGGAGCCGTCCGCCGCCGCGGTGACGATCTCGATCGGCGTGTCGGCCGGCCCGGCTCCGAGCCGTTCGAGCGCGTCGCGAGTGATCAGCGCGAGCGGCGCCATCGCATCGACCATCCCGATGTTGTCGCCAGAGAGGTAGTCGCGCGCATCGATCAGAAGGGGCTCGATCTCGCGTGCACCCAATCGCACGACGCGGCGCCCCACGAGTGGCGCGTGCGCCGGTGCCGCGGCGGTGACGAAGAGCCCTTCGGCATAGCGCTGGAAGCGAAGCGGCAGCGTTCGTTGCCAGACCGCGGTTCGCTCGAGTTCGACGCGCGAGTGGCCGTCGCCGGCCATCGCGACGAGTCGTGCCAGCTCGATCGCGAACTGCGTCGTCGCCATCCCGTCGAGCCGTCCGCGGAGCTCGGCGATCGCGGCGTCCCAGGCCGCGCGCGGATGGCGTCGCTCGAGGTTGGGATGGGTCGCGCGCAGGTGTTCGACCAACGCCGCGAGATCGCCGTCGAGGTCGGCGGCGCCACCGCGCGCCGGCGGCTCGGACCAGGCCGTGCCGAGGCTGAGCAACGTGACGAGAGCGTGGCGCATGCGGAGGTACTCGCAGGGGCGGGAACGGGGTGGCTTGCTCTACGAGCCGCCGCGCGCCTTGTTCAGTTGCGATGAATCCCGTCACCCGTTCTGCGCGTTCGCTAGCCTCGCGCACCCTCAAAGCGATCGCGGAGCGTGCCATGGGCCTGTTCGACAAGTGGAAGAAGAAGGGTGACGAGCGACCGGCCGGGCTGCCGAAGGAGCTGCCGATCGATCCGCCGCCGCCGCCACGCGCGGAGCCGGAAGCGACGCCGGCCGGCCTCACCGGCGATGCGGCCGAGATCCACGCCGAGGCCGAGGCACGCGAGGCGCGCGACATGGCCGAGGCGCGCGGGGGCGCTGTCGCCGCGCCGGCTCCTGCGCCGAAGGCTGCACCGGCCGCTCCGAAGATGCGTGTGTTCGATCCGCTCGGTCGCACGCTCGAGGTGCCGCGCGACGCCTATTTCGCGCAGCTGCTCGTGCCGGCGCTGGTGCGCGCGCAGGAGAGTCCCGGCGCGCTCGCGTCGCTGATTCGCAATGCGTTGAACGACGGCTTCGGGCGCGAGCTGCTGCCCCACACCGCCAAGCTGTTGACGCTCGGCGGCGACACGGCGCAGGCGCGCACGTTGCACGGCCTCGCGCAGCTGCAGGCCGGCGATCTCGTGGCGGCCGAAGCGACGCTCGAACAGGTCACCGGCAGCGGGCCGTGGGCCGCATCGGCGCGGCAAGCCGAGGCGCGGTTGCGCGAGCGGCGCGGCGATCCGACGGGCCACATGGCGAAGTTGCACGAAGCCTTCGCCGCCGAACCCAACCACGCCGTCGTCTTCGGCGAGCTGGTGCGCGCGCTGGAGAAGCAGGGCGGCGTCGACGGGCGGCGGGCGTGGACCTTGGAGCAGCATCAGCAGCGCAACGGTTGGCGCGTGAGCCTCTTCCAGGCGCAGGAGCAT
The DNA here is from genome assembly GCA_031409275.1 of Planctomycetota bacterium. GTDB lineage: Bacteria > Planctomycetota > B15-G4 > B15-G4 > SIAN01 > SIAN01. The sequence goes on along the minus strand of JANNXA010000001.1, from coordinate 29,686 downwards.
CTCGTCGCCAAGGAGCTCGATCCGGCGTTGGCGATCTACCGCGAGGTCCTGGAGAAATCGGGCGCGGTCCCCGAAGTGATGCTCACGATCCTCGGCGACCTCGGCCGCCACGGCCAGGCCAAGGAGGCCATCGAGCTCGCGGGCAGTCGCTTCGACGTTGCGCGTCACGGCGCCGAGGCGGGCCTCAACTTCGTGCGCTGCTGCCTCGACGTCGGGGACTTCGCGCGCGGCCGTTCGACGCTGCACCAGCTCGCGCTGCTGCCGCGACCCGACCTCAGCGCGGCGCTCGACGACCTCACGCTTGCCATCGACAAGAAGGAGCGCGAGCAGCGGCCCGCGCCGACCACTCCGCCGTCGATCGCGCTGGTCGTGTTGCAGGAGCCGTTGTTCCAGCAGGGGCTTGGCGGAGCAACGTTCCTGCTGCGGACCAAATCGGCCGGTGCGCGCACGCTGGCGCTCGCTCCGTGGGCGACGACCACCGGAGACGCCCGTTTCGCGCGCGGTGCGGCGGCGCTGCTGGCCGAGCAGTTGTGGCTGCACACCGATCATCGTGGCGCGCTGGTGGTGCCGGTGGTGCCGGGTCAGGCGATCGCTGCGTTGGGCCAGCCGCTGAAGCCGGAACAGGTCGCTTCGTTGTGGCCCGAGTCGCAGCGACGCAGCGTCGTCGTGGTGACGATGCGGCACGCGACGACCGAGACGCAAGAGGAACTCGACCTCGAACTGTGGGATGCCGCGCGCAGCGGCTCGATCGGGCGCAAGCACATCGCGGTCGCGAAGGGCGCGCTCGAAGAGTTGGTACGCGGCGCCGATCGCGAGTTGCGCATGTTGCTCGAGCCGGGCATCCAACCGGCGACGCTGGCCAGTAGCGCGCCGCTGGCGCCCGGTCGCCAGGTCGAAGCGCTCGCGTGCGCGCTGTCGCTTGTGCTGGCGGGTCCGCAAGGACCGCTGTTCGGCGCGTTGGCCGGCGAGCGGGCGTTGATGCGCCGCCTGCTCTTCCAGTCCGAAGCGGCGCCACCGATCGACTCCCTCGATGTGTTGTTCGCGTCGATCCTCACGCTGCGCACGCTGCAGGGATCCGAGGTGCCGAGCGAGTTCGTGCGAGCGCTGGCCGACTGGTTCAGTCGCGCCGCGGAGTCGTCGGCACGCGCCCGGGTCGCGGTCGCGCCGCTCAAGGCCTTGAGCCAGATCACGCTGTGGCGTGCGCGCCGCGAGCCGATCCTCGCTGCCGCGCCGCCGTCCGCCCGCGAGTGGATCGAGAAGGTCGAGGGGATCCGGTCTTAGCAGCCCGTTGGAGAACTCCCCGTGTCGCCTGGCGGCGTCTTTCAAGCCGGTACTTCGTCGGAGTCTCTCGACAACTCACAGGGGAGTTTGCTTCGAACCTCCTTCTCGTCCCGACTCGAAATTCGCTCGCCAGACTCGCGGTGACTTCTCCAACGGGCTGTTAGCAGCCGCTCCCGATCGCTTCTCGGTCACCGGGCGTGCGGCCGAGCGAGCGGGCGAGGCCGCGACGCGCTTGCGTCAACAGGCGCGCAACCTCGCGGCGATGGCGGGCCGCCGGTCCGAGCATCGCGGCGAGGTTCTGAGCGGCGCGTGCCGTTTCGGCGTGGGCCGTGCCGAGCCTCCGCTCGTAGAGCGCCAGCGCGCGCCGCTGCTTGCGCAGGGCCGGCGCGCGGCGGCCCCGCTGGTGGAGGAGCGCGGCGAGGTTGCCGAGGTTCACCGCGACCTCGTAGTGGTCGCGGCCGTAGTGGCGCGCGAACCAGCGGATCGCGCCGCGCAGCAGTCGCTCGGCGGTGGCGAGCTGGCCGATGCCGATCAGCAGTGCCGCGTGCGCGGCGCGATCGGCCACCGTGTCGGGATGGTCGCGTCCCAGCGTCGCCGCGTAGATGCGTGCCGCTCGCTGCGCGAACGGTTCGCCGCGCCGGAACTTGCCTTGCTCATGGAACAGCCCGCCGAGATTGTGGCAAATCGCCGCGACCTCGGGGTGGACGGGGCCGCGCTCGCGCACGGTCAGCGCCAGCGCGGCGCGATAGAGCTGCTCGCCCTCCTCGAAACGACCGGTGTACTTGCACCAGATGCCGAGCTGGTTCATCGCGCCGGCGGTCTCGGGATCACGCGGCCCGAAGCGCCGTCTTGCCAGCGCGAGCGCTTGCCGCAGCTTTCGACCGGCCGCCGCGTAGTCGCCGCTGTCTCGCAGCCGCATGCCGAGCTGGCCGAGCGCGCGCCCGTGCATCCGGGCGATCTCGACGTTGCCGCGATGGCGGCGCACCGCGCGTGCGAGCAGCGCGACCGCCTGCTCCATGCGGTGTACGGCGCCGCGCCCGTCGCCGCGGCGTGCCGCGACTTCCGCTTCGAGCGCGAGCGCTCCGCCGACGTCGGGGTGGTCGACGCCGAGCCAGCGCGCAAAACCGCGCCGCGCCGCTTGTGCCATGCGCGCCGCGGCCGCGAGCGCCGCGCGATCGAGCGCCGACTGCGCCGCGTCGAAGTGGGCCGCCGCCCGCTCGACGCCGGCTGCGACGCGTTTCGCGGCCGCAGCGACGGTGGGCGGTGCGGGTCGCTTCGTCGCTTGCTCCGTTCGGCGGCGCGATGCCATGGCGGCTCCTTCGGGTGACCGTCTTTACGATGGGGGACGGTCGTCGCTGCATCCGCGGGCTAGGAGCGCCATCGCCTCATGGAAATGGGCCATTCGCCGTCGCCGCCTGCGGGCGGTCCGAATCGTTGCCCACCGTCGCGCTCCGACGGCGCTTCCAAGCGTATGGAACCGGCCGATCCCTCTTTCCCTGCGACCGACTCGTGGCTGAAGCGCGACCGGGGGCGACCGGGGGCGCTCCTTCTGCTGGGCGGCGCGACGTTGCTCCTGCTGGTCGCGGCGTGGATGGTGCAAGCGCGCGTGATGTTGCGCGAGCGGGTCGCCGGAGCGCGGATCGAGGTCGACCGCGCCGATCATCCGGTCGACGCGCCGATCGACGGGCGAGTGACGCGGGTCGACGTGGCGCTGGGTGAAGAGGTCGCCGTCGGCGACGTGGTGGTCGTCCTCGACGACGAGTCGGCTCGGCTCGCGTTGGCCGTGGGCACGGCGCATGCCACCGACCTCGCCGCGCGCCAGGTGGCCGCGGCGCGAGAGATCGCTGCCGAGCGGGCTGCCGCCGACGCGCTGCCCGCCGCGCAGTCGGCGCGCGAGGCCGAGGCGCGCCAGCAAGCCGAGGCGGCGCACATCGAAGCGGCGCAGCTCGAACTGGCCGCGGTGACGCGGGAGGAACTCGCGGCCGATGGCACCCTCACGCGCGACGAGGCGCGCGCCGCGCGCGGCCACGCGGCGATGGCCGCCGCCCGCGCTCGCGCGCTTGACCTCGCCACCGAGCGCATCGCCCCCGAAGTCGAGGTCGAGCGGCGCGACCGCCTCGCGCGTGTGGCGACGCTCGAGGCCGCGGCCGTCAAGCTCGCCGGCGACGCGCAGGCGGTCGCTGCCGAGATCCGCCAGCGCGAACGCGATCTCGAACGGCACCTCATCCGTGCGCCGATCGCCGGTCGCATCGCCCGCCTCTCCGATCGACGCGTCGGGTCGGTCGTCGCCGAGGGGGCGGAGCTGCTCGTGATCGTCCCGCGCGGCACTCCGCACGTCGTCGCCGAAGTGGACGCGCGGCTCGCCGGCCGCATGCGCGTCGGCCAGCACGCCCGCCTCGAATTCGAGCGCTTCCCGTGGACGCGCTTCGGCTTCCGTGGCGCGACGATCGCGGCGCTCGGCAACGCGAGTCGCGACGGCACGCTGACGGCGCTGCTCGATCTCGACCGCGACGAGAGCTCGGCGATCCCGCTCGAGCACGGCGCCCGCTGCGATCTCGAGATCGACGTCGAGGAGGTCGCTCCGCTCGACCTGCTGCTGCGCTCGGTCGGTCGTCTGCTCGAGCCCGCGCGATGAGCGACGTGCGCCGGCGCTTCCTTTGCCCGGAAGTCGTGCAATCCTCGGCGATGGACTGCGGGCCGGCCGCGCTGCAGGCGCTGGCCGCGGGCTGCGGAATCGAGCTCGGCTACGCGCGCCTGCGTGAGGCGTGCCGAACGGAAGTCGACGGCACCTCGATCGACTCGCTCGAGGATCTCGCGCGCCGCGTCGGACTCGACGCCGTGCAGATGATGGCGCGTCCCGACCAGCTCCTCGAGAAGGCGTCGGACCTGCTGCCGGCGATCGTCGTCGTGAGGCTCGAAGGCGGGCTGCTCCACTTCGTGGTCGCGTGGCGGCGCGTCGGCGCCTACGTGCAGGTGATGGACCCGGCCATCGGCCGACTCTGGTTGCGGTGCGATCGCTTCCTCGCGGACCTCTTCGTCCACGAGCATGCGATGCCGAAGGCCGAGTGGGACGCGGCGCACGCCGCCGCTGCTCCCGACGAGCGCCCCGACCTCGAAGTGCGCCCGGCTCCGCCCGATCCGCGCGATGGCACCGCGCGCGTGGCGCTGCGCGGCGCGGTGCTGGTCGCGGTCCGCGGCCGCCGCGAGACCGCCGACGAACCGCTGCCGCCCGAGCTCGCGCGCGCCGTCGGCGAGCGACCGCCGCGACCGTGGCGCGCTCTCGCCGGCCTCGCCTTCGCCCACGCGCCGCTCGCGACCAGCTGCCTCGCCCTCGCGACGCTGCTCGCCGCCGCGGGCGGACTGGCGGAGGGCTTCGTCCTGAATGGCCTGCTCGATCTCGGCCGCGATCTCTCTTCGCCACTGCAGCGCGCGGGCGCGGGTGGCCTGCTGCTCGCGCTGCTGGCGGCGCTGCTGCTGCTCGAAGTGGGGCTCGCGAGTGGCGTGATGCGGTCGGGCCGCGCGCTCGAGGCGCGGGTGAGAACGCTCTTCCACGCCAAGATTGCGCGCCTCGAGATGCGTTGGTTCCAGGGGCGTCCCCTCTCCGACCTCGCCGAGCGCGGCCATGCGCTCGCACTCCTGCGCGAATTGCCGGCGCTCGCGGCGGCGCTGCTGCGCGGCGCGGCGACCTTGCTCTTCGCGGCCGGTGCGCTCGCCTGGCTCGAGCCGTCGCTCGCGCTGCCGGCCGTGATTGCGGCGACGGTGGCGTTGTTGGTCCCGCTCCTCTTCGGTCCCGCGCTGGCCGAGCGCGACCTGCGGCAACGGACGCATGCCGGAGTCCTCGGACGCTTCGTCGTCGATGCGCTGCAGGGGCTCGCGCCGATCCGCGCGCACGCCGCCGAGGCGACGCTCGAGCGCGAACAGGAACGACTGCTCGGCGAATGGAACCGCTCGGCGACGCGCCAGCTCGGAGCCGCGCTGGCGATGGAACGCAGTGCGCTGGCGATCGGGCTGCTCAGCGCCGGTTTCCTTCTGGCCCGCTTCGCTCGCGGCGGCGGCGAGCCGACCCAGGCGCTGCTGGTCGCGTGGTGGGCGCTCGCGCTGCCCGCGGCCGGTGCCGAGGTGGCGCGCGCGCTGCGGAGATTGCCGGCGCTGCGCAGCGTCGTCCTGCGATTGCTCGAACCGCTCACGGCACCGGAGCGCCCCGACGCCGACGTCGCGCCCGCGCCCGCGCCTGCAGCGCCGCAGCCAGCGACCGATCGGGTCGAACGCGGCGTCGAGCTGCGCCTCGAAGCGGTGAGCGTCGCGGTCGGTGGTCACCCGCTGCTGCGCGACCTCGAACTCGCGATCGCGGCCGGCGAGGAGGTGGCGATCGTCGGCGCGTCGGGTGCCGGCAAGTCGAGCCTGCTCGCGCTGCTGCTCGGCTTCCATGCGCCAAGCGCCGGTCGCGTGACGGTGGATGGCGTCGCGCTCGATGCCGCCGGCGTGGCGCGACTGCGGCGCGAGACGGCGTGGGTCGATCCGACCGTCGAGCTGTGGAACGAGAGCCTGCTCGACAATCTCCTCTACGGCCATGATCCGGCGCGTCCGGTCGATGCCGCGAAGCTCGCCGCCGATGCCGACCTCCACGCGCTGCTCGGCGTCCTGCCCGACGGACTGCTGACGCGCCTTGGCGAGCGCGGCGGCCTCGTTTCGGGCGGCGAAGGGCAGCGGGTCCGTTTCGGGCGCGCGCTGGCGTCGCCGTCTCCGCGGTTGGTGCTGCTCGACGAGCCGTTCCGCGGCGTCGGGCGCGAGCAGCGACGCCGCTTGCTGGCGACGGCGCGCGCTCGCTTCCGCGGCGCGACGCTCCTCTTCGTCAGCCACGATCTCGCGGCGGCGGCCGACTTCCCGCGCGTGCTGGTCGTCGACGAGGGCAGGATCGTCGAAGATGGCGCGCCTGCGCAGCTCGAACAGCGCGAAGGCGGCCGCTTCCGTGCGCTGCGGGAGGCCGAAGCGGCGTTGCGCGAGGAGCTCTTCGGCCGCAGCTTCCGGCACGTCTCGATCGAGGGCGGTGTCCTTCGCGAAGAGACGCCGTCGTGATCGCCGGCCTCGCGCGATTGGCAGTGCTGGAACTGCTGGCGCATGCGGCGTGGTTCACCGCCTGGTGGTGGCTCGGTCGCGCAGCTCTTTCAGGTCGGCTCGAACTCAGCTGGCTCCTGGCGAGCGGGATCCCGTTCGCGGCCTGGTTCCTGCTCCACTCGCAGTCGAGTCGCTCGGCCGGCGTGCTCGCTTTGACCGCCGGCCGCTGGCTGCGTCGCGGCGTGCTGCACGGCGCGCTTCGACTCTCCGGCGAAGAGGTGCGCGGCCGCGGCCTCGGTGCGTTCGTCGGGCAGACGCTCGAGATCGAGGGGATCGAGCGGGCGATCGCCGATGGCGGTGCGGCGCTCGTGTCGGGGGTGGTCGCGTGGGCGCTCGTGCTGGCGACGGCGCTGCCGCTGCCAGGGTCGAGCGGGCTCATCGCGGCATGGGTGGTCGGCACGGCGCTGGCGACGCTGCAGGTTCGACGGCTGCTGGTGGCGCGGCGTGTCGCTTCGGATCGCCGCCTCGAGCTCACCGATCTCCTGATCGAGCGGATGGCGGGCCAGCGCACGCGATTGGTCCAGGAGGCGCCGGAGCGCCGCCATCAAGCGGAGGATCGCGCGCTCACCGGCGCGCTCGCGGCGCAGCAGGTCGAGGAGCGTCGCCGGCTCGGGCTCGAAGCGCTGCTCGCGCGCGGCTGGCAGCTCCTCGCGTTCGCGGCGTTGCTCCCCGACTTCGTGGCGCATCGCCTCGACGGCGACCGCCTGGCGGTGGCGGTCGGGCTGGTGCTCTTCGCGGCGCAGTCGCTGCAGGCGGCGACGCGTGGCGCCGTCGCGGGGGTGACGGCGCTCGACGCTTGGAGGCGGATCGAGCCGCTGGTGCAGGCCGGGCGCCGGCCGATCCGCAGCGGCGACGCGCGGGTCGCTGCGCGGAGGCCTGCCGCCGGCGACGACGCGCCGGCCGTCATCGAAGCGCGCGCCCTCGTCTTCTCCCATTCGCGGCGTGCGGCGCCGGTCTTAAGCGGCGTCGACCTGGTCGTGCGGCGTGGCGAGCGGGTCCTGCTCGAAGGTGCGTCGGGTGGCGGCAAATCGACGCTCGCGAGCCTGCTGGCGGGACTGCGCGAGCCGAGCTCCGGGGTGCTGCTGGTCGACGGCGTCGACCGCGCCGCGCTCGGCGATCGCGAGTGGCGGCGGCGCATCGCGCTGGTGCCGCAGTTCCATGAGAACCACCTGCTGCAGGCGCCGCTGCTCTTCAATGCGCTGATGGGCCGAGCGTGGCCGCCCAGCGACGCCGATGTCGCCGAGTGCGGTGAGCTGCTCGCCGAGCTCGGCCTTTCCGAAGTGATCGAGCGGATGCCGGGTGGGCTCGGTCAGCTGGTCGGCGAATGCGGTTGGCAGCTCTCCCACGGGGAGCAGTCGCGCCTCCACCTTGCGCGGGCGCTGCTGCAGCAGCCCGCGGCGCTGCTGGTCGACGAGAGTTTCGCGGCGCTCGACCCGGCGACGTTGCGCCGCGTGCTCGCCGTCGTCACCCGCCGCTCGCCGACGCTGTTGGTGATCGCGCACGCGTGAGCGCCGCCGCTTCTTTCCCCGGGCGCTCCCGGGGCTTCGAAGATTCCCGAAGTTTTCTTTCCCAGATGGTGGAGGCGCTGTCGCTCCTCGGGGTGGCGCGCTTGTGAGTCACTGATCGCACCAAGCGGTTCCTCGCGAGCGCCCTCCTGAAACGAACTCGGAGCACCCTATGTCGAAGACGAATCACGCCCTCGAAGTCCGCACCGGTGTGCGCGGTGGCAAGCTCGCCGCCAACCACTCGGCGATGGTGGTCCGCACCGGGCTGCGTGGTGGCGCGCGCCGCAAGTGACGGCGGAGGAGCGCGGCCGCGCTGGCCCGCTCCGTCGTGCACGACGACCGCGCCTCGCGCCGCCCGCGCGGGGCGCGGTCATTTCGTCGTCGGCAGCAGCGCGCGCAACGTCTCCGCCTCGCTCTCCCGGCCGGCACCGGTGAGCAGTGCCGCGAGGTCCTCGGCCCACTCGGGATCGTCGGCCGCGCGCTGCCGATCGTCGCGCCCATCCGCGCTCCGCTCGGCCTCGAGCAGCGCGATCGCGTCGTTCGCGCGGCCGACGTGCTGCAGAGTGAGCGCCGCGATTTGACGAGCCATGCGGGTCGAGGGATGGTCGCGTCCAACCGCTCGGCACCACGCCGCGTGGTGCGCGACGACGCTCTCAGCCGCTTCGGTCCACTTGTCGCGGCGCGTCAGGATCACCAGCAGTTGGTACTGCAGGTCGAGCGCGTAGGCGTCGTCGGCGGCGATTCGGTCGGCAGCCAGCGCGACGAGCTCGCGCTGGAGCGTTTCGGCCGCCGCGAGATCGTCGCGGCCGACCAGCAGACCGGCGTGGTTGTGGCGCGCGATCAGCGTGACCATGCTCGTGTCGCCGAGCACGCGCCGCAGCCGGACGACCGCCTCCTCGCTGAGCCGGAACGCCTCGTCGGTGCGGCCGGCGCCGGCCAGCAGCTGCGGCAGCAGCGCGAGCGAGGCGAGCGTCTCGTGGTCATCCGCGCCGAGCGCCGCCACACGGTCGCGCCAGGTCGACTCGAGCCGCTCGATCGCCTCGTCGGCGCGACCCGACTCGTAGAGCGAGATGGCGAGGTTGTGGCGTAGCGTCAGCGTCGCTCGGTCGTGCGCCAGCGGCGAGCCCTCGGTTGCCGCGATGGCCGCGGTCAGCCGCTCGATCGCGTCGTCCTGACGGCCGAGCGACGCCTCGGCGGCTGCCATGGTCGCCTGCAGGTCGATCCAGCCGCGGATGCCCCGAGCGTCGCGCTCCACGAACCACTCCTCAACGGAGCGCAACGAGTCGAGCGCCTCCTGCGGATGGCCCGACTGCAGCGCGAGGACGCCGAGGTCGATGCGGACGCCCATGGTGCGGTCGCTCTCGCCGCCCTGCGCCGCGGAGCGGTAGGTGGCGAGCGCCGCTTCGAGCAGCGGGCGCGCCCGATCGAGTTCGCCGAGCTTGATGAAGCTCGCCGCAAGCGTGTGCTGCATCGCGGCGCGCACCTCGGGCTGGTCGACGTAGTTCCGCTCGAGCTGATCGGCGGCGCGCGTGAGCAGCGCGAAGACGGTCACCTCGCGGCCGTCGAGCCCCGGATCGATCGATTCGAGGATCCCCGCGAGCAGGTCGGCGTGCTCCCGCGTGACATGGAGTGCCGCCTCGACGCGTCGGGTCGCGCCGCGCTGCATCAACCAGAGCGTCGTCGGACCGCCGCCAAAGAGCAGGAACGCGAGGGTGATGGCGGCGGCGACGGCGGGTCGACGGCGGATGAAACGCAGCACTCGCTCGAGCGGGCCGGCGGGTCGCGCCGCGATCGGCTCGCCGGCGAGGTAGCGGCGTAGGTCGTCGCGAAGCGCGTCGGCGGAGACGTAGCGTCGCGCCGGCTCCTTGGCCAGCAGCGTCGAGACGATCGTCGCGAGGTCGCGCGGCACGTGGTGCGCGGCGGACAGCGGCGCCGGTTCGCGCTCGCGCACCGCCTGCAGGATCGCCTGCAGCGTCGGACCGGTGAATGGCGGCGTGAGCGTGAGCAGCTCGTACGCCATCGCGCCGAGCGAGAAGAGGTCGCTGCGGGCGTCGAGGTCGTCGCGGCCGGTCGCCTGTTCGGGCGAGGCGTAGTGCGGAGTGCCGAGGAATCCGCCGCTCTCCGTGAGCGTCGCCTCCGCCTCGACGCTCGCGAGGCCGAAGTCGAAGAGGAGCGCGCGGCCGTCGGGACGCAGCAGCACGTTCGAGGGTTTGACGTCGCGGTGGACCACCCGGCGCTGGTGCGCGTGGTCGAGCGCGCCGGCCACGTCGAGCAGCAGCTGAGCGACGGCGCGCGGCCAGGTTTCATCCGCCGCGCGGTGGAGGTCGGCGCCGGTCAGCGTGGCCGGCGACGCGCCGCGCGCGCGCAGTTGCGCGAGGCGGGCGGCGACCGTCTCGCCCTCGATCCACTCCATCGAGAAGTAGGGGATGCCGTTGCTCTCGCCCGCCTCGAAGAGGCGCACGATCGACTCGTGTTCGAGGCTGGCGACGGCGCGCGCCTCGCGCAGGAAACGTTCGCGGCGCCGCGAGCTGGCGGCGACGGACGCCGGCAGGATCTTGAGCGCGACGCGGCGTCCGAGCGGCTGCTGGAGCGCCAGGAAGACCGCGCCCATGCCGCCGCGACCGAGCTCGGCGACGATCTCGTAGCCGGCGATGAGCGGTCGCTCCATCGGGCGCGCGAGCGCGACCTCGCGCGCGAGCGCGAGCAGCTCGACCGCCTGCGGCCGCAGGTGGGGCCGCTCCGCCACCAGGGCGTCGAGGTCGAGCTTGCGGCCGGCGCCGAGCGCGTCGATCAGCGCGCCGAACAGTCGGTCGAGCCACGCCTCGTCGGACGAGGGCGGCGGCACGTCGCCGGCTGGCGAGGGCGCGACGTCGCTCACGGCCCCGGCTTCGACTGCAGCGACTGGGAGCGCAGCAGGGCGAGGCGCTTGGCATACAGCGCTGAACCCTTGCGGAAGCGGTACCACGCCTGGTCGAGCGTGATCGCGAGCGCCGCCGCCGCGGCCTCCATCGTCTGCTCTTCGAAGAGGTGGAGGCGTACGACGTCGCCGAGTTCCTCGGGCAACGCGGCGAGCGCCTCCGCCATGAGGTGCGCTCGCTCACGAGCGCCGGCGACGCGGCTCGGCGTGGTGGAGCCGGCGGGAAGCAGCTGGTCGAGAGCGGAGACGGCGCCGAACTCGAGTCCCGAGAAGAGCACCGGCCGCTCACCGCCGCCGCGCTTGTCACGGGAGAGCGTCCGCGCGAGGTCGCGGACGCGGTTGCGCGCCAGCGTGATGAGCCACGACCGGTAGTCGCGCGGGCCGTTCCACGAATGCTGCTCGCGATCGCGCCATGCGACCGCGAGCGTCTCCTGCCAGATGTCCTCCACCGAGCACGCCGCCGTCACCGCCGGCCCCATGCTGCGCTCGATGACGACCAGCAGCGACTCGGGCGAGATGCTGGCGATCAGCTCATCGAAGCGGCGCGGATCGCAGTGGGGCGGGAGCGCGGCGTCGGGCTCGCCGGCGCTCATGTCTGCCCGGTCCAGTCGCTCTTCGCGACCTCCTTCCAGCGCGCGCGGATCGAATCGGCGAGCGCTTTCGGCAGCGGGCCGGCTTGGAGCAGCGCCGCGTTCTGCTGCCAGCGCTCCGGTTTGGTAGTGCCGACGATCAGCACGTCGACGCCCGGCTGCATCGCCGTGAAGCGCATCGCGACGCCGGCGGGACCGTCGGCGTCCTCGCGCTTGCGCGCCTCGCCCGACGCGAAGTCGTAGCGCAGCTCCTGCAGACGCTTCCAGTATTCGAGGTGGTAGCCGTTGCTCGGCGCCGCGTCGTAGCGCCAGGCGGCGTTGGCGATCGGCCGCTTGGCGATGACGCCGATCCCCTTCTCGGCGGCGAGCGGCAGCGTGAGCTCGATCGACTCCTGGTCGCAGAGGTTGATCGAGGTCTGCAGCGCGTCGAACCGGCCGGACTCGACCGCGAAGCGCGCCGCCGCCGAGTCGCCGCTGTAGCCGATGTAGCGCGTCTTGCCCTGATGCTTCGCCAGTTCGAGCGCCTCGATGCACTCGCCCTTCTTCAGCTCCTCGAGCGAGCAGGAGTGGAGCTGCACCAGGTCGATGGCATCGCTCTTCAACCGCTTGAGGCTGCGCTCGATCGAGTGCAGCAGCGCCGCCTTCGACCAGTCGGCCGAGCCGCCCCCCTCGACGAAGTGGCCGCACTTGGTGAAGAGGAAGTACTCCTTGCGGCGATGGCCGACGGCCGCGCCGATCAGCGTCTCCGACTCGACGTAGCACTCGGCGGTGTCGATGACGTTCAGCCCCGCGTCGAGCGAGAGGTTGAGCAGCTTCGCCACGACTTCGGGAGCGGCCTGCTCGTAGCCGATTTCGGCGCCGCCGAAGCCGAGCAGTGCGACCTCCATGTCGGTGCGCCCGAAGCGGCGGCGTTCGAGCTTGGACGGCGCGGTCGCCTGCGCGCGCAACCGTGAGAACGAGCCGAGCGAGAGCGCCGCGGTGGCCGCCGCGGCGCTTTGCAGGAACTCACGGCGGGTCGAGCCCGATCGGGACATGGCGAAGCTCCGCGGCAGCGTGGGGGATGGCCAGCGCCGACGCATTCGTGGCGCCGGCGCCGTTCGACGGCTGCATCGTGTCGACCCTCGCCACGAAGTCAATCGCTTGCGTCAGGGCGACGTCGAGCGCGATGACGTCGAGCTCGCCGGTTTCGCGATCGAACCGCGCCACCACCTGCCTCAACGACGACGGCGGCGCCGATCGCGACGAGGAGACGGTGGTGGTGTTGCGGCGACCCGGACGTCACTGGCCTCTCACCCACCGCCCAGCGCTTGCGCCACCGGCAGCCTCGCGACGCGCCATGCGGCGGGCAGGGTGCCGAACACTCCCAACGCCAACGCACCGGTGAGGCCGATGAGGATCGCGGGCGGGTCGACCTGCAAGGCAAACGCGCTCATCGCGAGTCGCACCGCGCTGCCTTGCACGGCGAGGCGCGCCAGCAGCAGGCCCAGCAGTCCGCCGGCGGCGGCCAGCACCAGCGATTCCTGCAGCAGCGACCATGCGATCGGACCGCTGCGGTAGCCGAGCGTGCGCAGCGTGGCGAGCTCGGCGGCGCGCTCCTGCACCGCGGCGTTCAGCGTGTTGGCGCCGGTCAGCAGCGCGGCGATGCCGATCAGCAGCGCCATCGCCCACGCCATCGCGCGCAGCGGCGCGAAGTAGGCCGAGAGCTCGCCGTAGTAGCTCGCCGAGGTCATGCACTGCAGTTCGAGGTCGCGTCGTCGCGTCGCGAAGTACTCGAGGTCGCGCAAGCCGTCGCGATTCGCGACGCGAACGAACACGGCGGAGACGTCGTCGCGCTTGGCCAGGCCACGCAGCCGATGGAGCGGCGCCCAGATCTCCGACTCGAGCGTGGTGCCGGGCGCCGCGAAGGTGCCCGCGATGGTGAAGGTCGCCCCTTCGAGGAAGAGGCGCGCGCCGGGTTGCAGCGCGGCGGCCGACACGCCCATGCGCTCGGCGGCGAGTCGCCCGACGATCACCTCGTCGTCACTGCCCGGCTGTCCTGCAATCAACGTCACCGCTGGGTGGACCAGGAAGGCGCGATCGGTGACGCCGCGCACGAACGCTTGATGGCGCGTTCCCTCGGCGCCACCCATCCGCACCCAGGTCGCCATGTGGATCTCGGGCGAGACGGCCGCGACGCCATCCACTCGCAGCACGCTCGCGACGTCGGCGGCGACCGATTCGGCGACCGCCGTCGACACCGCGCTGCGCACGACGTCCTTCATCGAGCCGGCGTTCAGCAGGATCGCCGTGTCGGGCTCGGCGGTGGCGGCGTAGCTCGCTTCGAGGCCTCGCACGAACGAGGCCGTTGCCACCAGCAGCGCCGCCACCAGCGCGCAGGAGAGGCCAGTGAGCACGCTGCGCACGGGCCGTCGCGCGAGGTTCAGCACGGCGTAGTCGAACGGGAGGCGCAGCCGCATCCGGGCCATCGTCACGCCCCCCGCAACGCGGCCGGGATCGGCGCGCGCGTCGTGTTCCAGGCAGGCAGCGCCGCGGCCACGACGCCCGCCGCCGCGGCGACACCAAGCCCCTTCGCGATCAGCAGCGGCGACACCGCGAAGGTGACCATCACCCCTTCGACGCCGAGCGTGAGGTGAGTCGAGGCGATGGTCGCGAGTGCCGCCGCGGTGCCGACCACGCCGCCGAGCAGCGCCAGCGCGCACGACTCCGACAGCAGCAGACGCGCGAGGCGCGACGGCCGGAAGCCCAGCGTGCGCAGCACCGCAAGTTCGGCGCGCCGCTCGTGCACCGCCATCGCCACCGTGTTGCCCACGAGCACCAGCATCACCAGCACGCAGCAGACGCCGAACAGCCGGCCGAAGGAGAGGAGTTCGCGCAGCTCGGCCGTCGCCGATTCGAGGAAGGCGAGCTTGAGGCGCGTGTCGGTCGGCGCGGTCGACGTCGCCAGCAGCGCGTCGATCTCCTCGGCGATCGCCCGCGCGCGCGCCGGGTCGCGCACCTTCACTTCGAACTGCGTCACCGTGCCTTGCTGCTGCACGGCGGCCGATCGCTGCAGCGTCTCGAGGTGGGTGACGACGAGGCTCTCCTCGATCGGCTCGGGCGAGCGGAAGATGCCGACGACGCTCACTTCGAGACGGTTGAAGCGGAACAGGTCGCCGACCTTCAAGCCGCGCCGCGCCGCGAACGCGCGGCCGACCAGCGCCGCGTCGGCGCGCTGCTCGAACGCGGCGCGATCGCCCTCGATCAGCTCGATCTTGCGCGTCGCGAACAGCTGCTCGGCCGGCACGCCATGGAAAGCGACGACGTCGAGACTCGTGCGGCAGTTCGAGAGGAAGACCTTCACGGGCAGGACGCTCTCGATGCCGTCGATCTTGGCGATGCGCGTCGCCTCGTTCTGCGGCAGGAACGAAGTCTGCGGGCAGTAGCGGTTCTGCCGGTAGACGATCAGCGTGCGCGCCGCCTCGCCGCCAGAAAGCGCCGAATCGAGTCCTGCCGACAGGCTCTCCACCAGCAGGAAGAGCGCCACCGCCGCCGCGACGCCCGACAGCGTCAGCAGCGAGCGCAGCAATCGCCGTTGCAGGTTCGCCTGCACCAGTCGCGCGAGTCCCGGCAGCCTCATCGCGTCGCCTCCTCGAGCAGTCGCCCTTTGTCGAGGCGGACGATCCGTGTTCCGTACGCGGCGGCGTTGGGGTCGTGGGTGACCATCACGATCGTCTTGCCGCGCTCGCGTTGCAGGCGGCGGAACAGCGTGAGGATCGCTTCGGCCGACGCGTGGTCGAGGTTGCCGGTCGGCTCGTCCGCCACCAGCAGCGGCGGATCGGCGACGATCGCGCGCGCCAGCGCCACGCGCTGCTCCTGCCCGCCGGAAAGCTGGCGCGGCAGGTGGTCGGCGCGATCGGCGAGGCCGACCGCCTCGAGCGCCAACGCGACCCGCTCATGGCGTTGCGCGCGGCTCAGCGGGAAGAGGTGCAGCGGCAGCTCGACGTTCTCGTACGCCGTCAGCACCGGCACGAGGTGGTGCTGCTGGAAGACGTAGCCGACGTGCTCGGCTCGCCAATCCGCGAGCGGACCGGGCGAGAGCTCGCCGAGCGCCTGACCCGCGACGACGACGCGACCGCTTTCGGGGCGGTCGATGCCCGCCAGCAGATGGAGCAGCGTCGTCTTGCCGCTGCCCGACGGCCCGAGCAGCACGAAGAACTCGCCCTGCTCGATCGACAGCGTCACGTCGTCGAGCGGCGTGATGACGTGCTCGCCCTTGGTGAAGCGCTTGGTGACGCCGGCCAGTTCGATGAAAGCCATGTCAGCGCTCCGTGCCGGCGACTTCGACGCGCGCGCCGTCGCGCAGCTGCTCGCGGCCGCCGTCGATCAGCTTGTCGGTCAGGTTCAGGCCGCTGCCGATCAGCGCGCGCTCGCCGTCGCGCCGCAGCACGGTGACCCGGCGCAGCGCAGCCCGACCGTGCGCACCGTCGATCAGCCACACCGAGGTCGCGCCGTCGCGCTCGATCAGCAGACGAGCGGGAATCCAGAAGGCGGCGCTGCCGCGACCGCCGTCGCTCGCTCCGGTCGCTGCCGCAACGGCCGGAGCGCTCGCGAGCGCGAAGCGCGTCTCCACCAGCATCTCGGGGCGAAGCTGCTCGTCGGGATCGTCGACGTGGACGTGCACCTGCAACGTGACCTTCTCCACGTTGGCCTGACGCACCAGCCGCGTGATCGTGCCGCGATAGGGGCGGTCGGGCCGCGTCGGCGCGCGCAACGTCACGGCGCCACCGACAGTGAGCTTCGCCACTTCCGTCTGCTCGACGTCGACGCGCACTCGCAGTTGCTGCGGGTCGTAGAGGGTCAGCAACGCGGCATGTTCCGGCCCGCCGATCGCCGCTCCCGGCACCGCCATCCGTTGCAGCACGACCCCCGCCGTCGGCGTGCGCACGACGTGGCGTTCGAACGTCAGCGCGCTCTCTTCGACACTCGCCTCCGCTTGCGCCTGCATCGCTTGGGCCACTGCCAACGCTGCTTCGGCGCTCTCCAGTGCGGCGCGATCGTCGAGTCGCAGCTCGAACTCTTGCTGGGCGCGTTGCAGCATCGCTTCCGAACGGGCGACCTCGCTTGCGGCCAGCTCCGCCTCGGCTTGCACCATCGCGCGCGCAGCGCGTTCCGCTTCGACCTTCGCCGCCGCCAGCTCCACTTGGCGCGGTCCGGCGCCGCCGTGCTCGGCCAGGTCGCGAGCGACGGCGAGCTCCTCCTCGGCGATGGTCACGGCGGCGCCGCTGCGCCGCACCGCTTCGATACGCCGCGTCTGCTCGGCGAGGCGTCCGTCGCGACCCGCCTCGGCGAGCGCCAGTGCTTCCTTCACCGCCAGCGCCGCGTCGAAGCGTCGGCGCGCGATGGCGACATCGACGCTCGCGCGGGCGACGTCGAACTGCGCACGCACGCGGTTGGCCTGCGCGCTCGCGACCGCGAGTCGCGCCGCCGCATCGTCGAGTCGCGCGACCTCCTGGCCGGCGCGGACGGTGTCGCCTTCGAGCACAAGCAACTCGCTCACGACGCCAGCGACCAGCGGGTTGACCATCTGCGGGTAGGGATCGGGCTCGATCCAGCCGGAGCGCTGCAGTTCGCCGCCGCCGCTTGCAGCGCCACCGCCCGCTTCGCCATCGGCTGGCTGCGGTCGCACCAGCGTCACCTGCACGGCGCCGCGCCCGAAGTCGGTGAGCGTCGAGATCAGCAGCGCACCGAACGCGAGCAGCAGGAGCAGCGGCACCAATCGCGGAAGCCAACGCCGCTTCGGTGGCGCGACCGTCGGCGCTCGCGCGAGACGATCGAGGTCGATGTCGGGCTTCATCTCGCTCATCGCGGCGCTCCCGATGCTTCCAGCAGGTCGATCACGGCGATCCGCGCGACGCGACGCGCGGCCTGCTCCGCCGCCAGCGCTTCCGCGCATTGCTCGAAGGCCATGGTCCAGTCGGGCAGCTCGCCGGGATCGGAGGCGAAGCGCGCGGCGGCCGCTTCGAGTTGAGCCGCACGGCTGCGCGCGAGCGGTTGTGAGTGGTCGCGCCAGGTCGCAGCGCCCTTCGTGGCGGCGATGTGGCGCGCGTCCAGCGTCGCCTGCGCTGCCGCCAGCGCGCTCGCCAACTGCGCTCGCGCCTCGTCTCGGGCCGCGCGCGCGGCGTCGACCGCCGCCGATGCGGTGGGTGGCCACGGCAACTCGAGTCGCGCGAGACCGCCGACCAGCCAGTCATCGCTGGCCAGCACGGCTTTCGGGCCGATGAGCAGCGCGGGCCACTGTTCGGCGGTCGCCACACGCACCTGCGCCTCGGCGACGAGCCACTGCGCGCGCGCGATCCGCAGCGTCGGCAGCCGTTCGAGCAGCGCGGCGCCTTCCGGCGGCGATCCAGGCGATTCAGGCGCGAGCGCGGGCAGTCGTGCCAGGGTCGCCTCGAGCTGCGCGGCGGGGGTGCCAGCCACTCGCGCGAGCTCGGCGCGCGTCGTCGTTGCTTCCGCCTCCTGCGCGAGCCGTTCCGCTGCAACTTGATGGACCACGCTGCGCGCCGCGTCGACGTCGCGCGGCGCCAGCCACCCGTGCAGCGCGAGCCGCTCGAAGCGCGCGCGAACCGGCGCAGCCGACTCCTCCAACGCGGCAAGCGCCGCGACCTGCTCCTGCGCTTCGGCGAGCCGCGCGCGCAGCCGCTCGACCTCGAAGCGCGTCGTGGTGCGTGCGAGGTCGAGTTCCGCCTGCGCCTGTTCCACGGCGACGACCGCGGCTGCACGCGTCGCCGCGAGGCGCCCGCCGCCGACTAGCGCCGCCACGTCAAGCGCCACCATCAGCTCGGTGTCGTGGTCGCGGCCGCGGCCGACGTGCTCGACGTCGACCATCAGCGGCGGAGCGCCGACACGCGCCGCCTCGGCGAGCGCCAGCTGCAACGCCTGCGTCGCCGCGCGCACCGCGGGTGGCTGCGCGTCGCCGTCGGCCGCGAGTTCCGCTTGGAGCTCTTGCGCGAGCTGTCCTGGCGGCGCATCGAGGTCGTGGTCGACGCGATCGGTGCCGGCGCAACCTTGCAGCACCAACGTGACCGTCGACGGAATCAGGGCGAGAACGAGGGAACGAGCCATTGCGAGCTCCGCGCCACGGGAAACAGAAGTCCCGACCGGCGCGCGCGGAGCGGTGGCCACCGATCCTTCACGCGCACCGATGCGAAGCGGCGCGGCTCAGTTGCGCAGCGGCAGCACGAAACGTGGATCGACGTAGCGAGCGCGCGGCGGGGGTGGTGCGGCGGCGCACGCGAGCGGCGCCGAGTCTTGCACCGGTGCGAGGAGCGTCACGTTCGCGAAGAGCGTGACGGGCAGCAGCGGCAAGGAGACTGCAGTGGTGACCTCATCGCGTGCGGTCGAGTCGTGAGGCGCAGCGAGCGCGGGGGCCTGCACATGAACGCAGCAGGCGGCCTCGTCACTCACGAGGCGCGCGCCGTCGCGCGGTGGCGTCGGCGGAACTTCGCGCGTCGCGCACGTCGCGCAGCAGGTGCGGCGCGGTGCGTCGTCGGGCGTCGCGCGCGCCGCGGGGCAGCCGCAAGTCGCGTCGGAGCCGCAGAGAAGCTCATGCAGGCAGAAGCGCGCCCCCTCCGGCAGCAAGAGCGCCGGCAGCATCACGGCAAAGAGGAGCGTCCGCAGGAACGGCATGGTGGCGGAGTGTATCGACACTCGAGCTGGACCGACCCGAACCGCGCGAGATCCCGATGGGGGCGATCGCGATCGCGAAGTCCCCCTCACTCGATTTCGAGGCGAACGAGGTTCGAGAAGTTGCCGGCGCGCGTCGCGAGGGCGAGCTCCTGCACATAGACGGTCAGCGGCACCGGAGTCGCCGGGTCGAGGTCGACGTCGACGCTGCTCTCGAGCGGCGCCCAGGCCAGGATGACGTTCACCTGAGTGAGGTCGACGAAGAGCGCGCCGAGCTTCTTGAGCGGCAGCTCGCTCTCGCCGAAGCCGGCGATCAGGAACGTCGCCATGCCGATCGTGCCGCGCGAATCGACGGTGATGGTCCCGCCCGGCGTCGCGTTGCCGGTGATGGCGAGGCGGACGTGGGAGAACTCGTGTGCGCCGCGGTCGAGCTCGAGCCTCTTGTCGAGATCGCCATCGAGCAGGCGCGGGAAGGCGGCGACATCCTTGCCGCTTTGCAGGATCGTCGGATCGCCGGAGTCGATGCACGGCGAGGTGGCGGCCAGCGTGAAGTCGCCGTTCGCCGCGTCGAAGAACTGCGGATCGACATCGAGCAGATCGTGCGAGCCGCTGCCCGTGAGGTTGGCATCGGTCGTGTCGCCGATGCAGTTCCAGTCGAGCGTGGTGACGCCGCCGCTGCTGCCATCGAGGTCGGGCCCGCCGAGCGCGGCGAAGTTGCCGGCCACGATCGTGTGGTCGAGGGTGATGGTCGGGACCGTTGGCGAGAACTGGTAGGTCGCGAGGCCACCCCCCTCCGCTCCGCTGGTCGGAGGCGCAGCAGGGCTGTCCGCGACGTTGCCGGCGATGGTGCAGCGCACGAAGTCGGCGCGCGCGCAGCCGATCACGCCGCCGCCGCCGAAGCCGCCGTCACTCGCGCTCGCCTCGGCGACGTTCCCGACGATCTCGCAGTCGGTGAAGAGCGCGGGCGGGCCGCCCCACGGGTAGCTGTCGTAGAGCACGAAGGCGCCGCCGAAGCCGCCCCCGGCCGTCGCGTGACCGTGCGAGACGTTGCCGACGAACCGGCAGCGCGTGGCCGTCAGCTGCTCGGTCAAGATCCCGGCGCTGCCGGCGCCGCCGTAGGTACCCGGGAATGACTCGTTGCCGATGAAATCGCAGTTGGTCGCCGTCAGCGCGACGACGCCGTAGCAGGCGGCGGCTCCGCCTGACGAGCGACCGTAGGTCCCGGGCGCGCTGGTGGCGAGGTTGCCGTCGAAGACGCAGCGCGTGAGGGTCGGCGAGGTCGCAGCGATGCCTCCACCGAAGTTCGCCGAGTTGCCCGCGAAGGTGCACTCCTCGGCAGTGAAGCTGCTGCTCGAATCGACCCAGATCGCGCCGCCCTGGTTCTGTGTGACGTTGTCGGTGAACGTGCAACGGTCGAACGCGAGGCTCGATCCGTTCAGCAGCGCGCAGCCGCCGCCGTGGACGGTGCGCGAGGTGTTGTTGTCCGGGCGCGTCTCGTTGCGGTCGAAGGTCGTCCCGCTGGCGGTCGCCACCGTCCCGTAGAGCGCGACTCCGCCGCCGCGGCCCTGCGGTTCGGGGAACGGTCGGCCGGCCTTGCAGCTGGAGATCGTGCAGTCGACGAGGTCGAGCGAGCCGCCCTCGACCCAGAGGCCGCCGCCGTAGTTGCGCGCCTCGCAGCGCGTCACTTCCGTGCGCGTCAGCTGCAGGGTCGAGTTGCGCGCGAAGATGCCGCCGCCTTCGTTGCGGTCGTCGTTCACGTCGGAGACGACGCAGTCGACCAGCGTCAGCGCGCCGCCGTCGCACGAGATCCGGCCCGCGCCGTCGAACGTGCACCGCTCGGCGGTCAGGGAGCAGCCGGCGCTCACCGCGATCAGGTCTTGGCCGTGGCCGAGCTCGAAGACGCACTCCTCGAGTGTCAGGTCGCCTGGCGCGTAGTAGGTGATCGGCCCGGCGATCAGGTTCCGGAAGGTGAAGCCGCGCACGAGCGGCGCCGCGCTGGCGGTGAGCTGGAAGTACCCCGGATCGATGACCGTGGTCGCCGCTCCCGCCGTTCCCACGAGGGTGAGCGACTTGTCGAGCCAAGCGAATCCCGCGTAGCTCCCCGCCGCGACGTGGATCGTGTCGCCGTCGCTGGCCGCGGTGACTGCCGCGTCGATGGTGCAGAAGGGCTTCGCGGCGCTGCCGTTGCCCTTGGCGCAGTTCGCTGCGGCGTCGACGTACCAGTCGCCGGCGAACGCGGTCGGCGCGAGGCCGAGCGCGGCGGTGGCGGCCCAAGCGGCGACCGAGGAGCGGCGACCCGACGGACGCGGCGAGCGGAGCGAAGTCATCACGGTGGGCTCCTTCGTGGTGGGGACGGCGGCGCGGCGCGAACGCGGAAGCGCTGCAGTGTCGGTGTTCAACGAATAGCACCACGGTCGGACGGTGGTCGGCGCGCCACCGTCGTCGGCCCGATCGTGACACCCATCGCCCCCGCCCCTGGGAGTGGCCCCCTTCCCGGCTCCTTTACCTGCGCCGAGTACCATCCCTCCCCCTGCGGGCGCCGAAAGAGCGGTCATGGACTGCTCGCCGCCGGGCGCCCGCCGCCGGAGCCAACCGTGACCGATGCCGCCGCCTCGCGGCCGCCGACCCCGAAGATCGACCTCGCCGACCCACGCTGGTACCTGAGCCGCGAGCTGTCGCTGCTCGAGTTCCAGCGGCGCGTCCTGGCGCAGGCGACCGACGCCTCGATGCCGCTGCTGGAACGGCTGCGCTTCCTCACCATCTGCTCGAACAACCTCGACGAGTTCTTCGAGATCCGCGAGGCGGGCATCCGCGAGCAGTTGACGCAGGGCGCTCCCAAGCTCGGCGCCGCGCAGATCGCGCCGGCGGAGCTGTTGCGTCGCATCGCCGCCGTGGCGCAGTACCTCGTGGCCGAGCAGTACCGCGTCCTGAACGACGTGCTGCTGCCGGAGCTCGACAAGGAAGGCGTGCGCCTGCTCAAGCCGGCCTCCTGGACGAAGGCGCAACGCGAGTGGGCCCACCGCTTCTTTCGCGAGGAGGTGCTGCCGGTGCTGACGCCGGTGGGGCTCGATCCGGCTCACCCCTTCCCGCGCGTGCTCAACAAGTCGCTCAACATGATCCTCGAGCTCGAAGGCGCCGACGCCTTCGGGCGCAGCGCGCGGCTGGCCGTCGTGCAGGCGCCGCGTTCGCTGCCGCGCCTCTTCCACCTGCCGAGCGGCGTGGCCGAGAAGCCGTGGGATTTCGTGCTGCTGTCGGCGCTGATCCAGGGTCACGTCGCCGAGCTCTTCCCTGGCATGAAGGTGAAGAGCTGCCACGAGTTCCGCGTCACTCGCGATTCCGACCTCTGGGTCGACGAGGAGGAGATCGAGGACTTGATGGCCGCGCTGAAGGGCGAGCTGACGCGTCGCAACTTCGGCATCGCGATGCGCCTCGAAGTGACTGCCGACTGCCCGCAGACCACCATCAACTTCCTGCTCGAGCAGTTCCGGCTGCCCATCGAGTCGGTCTATCGCGTGAACGGCCCGGTCAACCTGCACCGCATCGGCGCCATCTACGACGCGGTCGAGCGCCCCGAACTCAAGTTCGCGCCCTTCGTGCCGAGCGTTGCGGCGCGCGTCCAGCGAGCCGCCGACCTCTTCGAGGCGATCCGCGGCGGCGATCTGCTGATCCACACGCCGTTCGAGTCGTTCGCGCCCGTCGTCGACTTCGCGATGCAGGCGGCGGCCGATCCCGAAGTGCTGGCGATCAAACAGACGCTCTATCGCACGGGAAGCGATTCGCCGCTGGCCGACGCGCTCATGCGCGCTGCGCGTGCGGGCAAGGAGGTCACCGCGGTCGTCGAGTTGCGCGCGCGCTTCGATGAGGCGGCCAACATCGATCTCGCGACGCGACTGCAGGACGCCGGCGCGCGCGTCGTCTACGGAATCGTCGGTTACAAGACGCACGCGAAGATGCTGCTGGTGGTGCGGCGCGAAGGCGGCCATCTGCGTCGCTACGCCCACCTGGGCACCGGCAACTACCACACGCGCACGGCGCGCGCCTACACCGACTGGGGCCTGCTGACCGCGAACGAGGAGCTGACCGAGGATGTCCACTCGTTGTTCCAGCAGCTCACCGGGCTCGGCAAGGTGGCGAAGCTGAAGCAGTTGGTGCAGTCGCCGTTCGCGATGCACGAGCGGCTGATCGCGCTGATCGGCCGCGAAACGGAAGAGGCGAAGGCGGAGCGGCCCGCGGCCATCGTCGCCAAGCTGAACGCGCTCACCGACCCGGCGATCATGCAGGCGCTGCTGAAGGCGTCGCAGGCGGGCGTCTCCATCGACCTGATCGTTCGCGGCATGTGTTCGCTGCGGCCCGGCATCGCCGGCGTGTCGCAGAACATCCGCGTTCGCTCCATCGTCGGCCGCTTCCTCGAACACAGCCGCGTCTGCCATTTCCATGCAGCCGGCGAGGAGCTGGTCTTCCTGTCGAGCGCCGACTGGATGGAGCGCAACCTGCAGCGCCGCGTCGAGACCATGTTCCCCATCCTCGACAAGGCCCTGAAGCAGCGCGTGCTGCGCGAGGGGCTGAAGCCCTACCTCGATGACACGGCGCAGGCCTTCGAGCTGCGCTCGGACGGCACCTACGCGCGCGCCACGGCCGGCCGCGGGAAGACGAAGTCGGCGCAGAGCTGGCTGCTCGAACACACGGGACGCTGAGGCGGGTTAGCAGCCCGTTGGAGAAGTCGCCGCGAGACCGGCGAGTGGATTTCGAGTCGGGGCGAGGAGGAGGTTTGAAGCCAACTCCCCGGTGAGTTGTCGAGAAGCTCCGACGAAGTCCCGGCTTGAAAGACGCCGTCGAGCGACACGGAGAGTTCTCCAATGGGCTGCTAGCCTGCGCGCGCATGCGAACGGGCGCGGATGGTTGCGGCTGGCCATGGATCGTGGGGGCGCTCGGCGTCACCGCACTGGCCGTCGCGCTGGGTTGTCGTGGACGCACGCCGTCCGCGCCGGCGTCGACGTCACCGCCTGCGATGCGCGAGCAGCACCTCGA
This sequence comes from Planctomycetota bacterium, assembly GCA_031409275.1. Classification (GTDB taxonomy): domain Bacteria; phylum Planctomycetota; class B15-G4; order B15-G4; family SIAN01; genus SIAN01. The sequence continues at coordinate 5,588 of JANNXA010000001.1, read as the reverse complement.
CCTGCTGGCTGACTTCGGGCGCGCGCACAGCGACCACGCGCGCGCGAGCGCGGCGCCTTATCTGATCGGCGATTGGGAGAAGAACCGCGCGGACGACTCCTTCGAGCTGTCGGTGGCCGCCGGCACCGCGCTCGCGTGGCCCGACGTCGAGCTGCACGCGGGTGCGCAGCTCCTTTATCGAGCGGGACCAAGCAAGTTGGACGAGGCTGGCGTCGTCGGTGAGCTCGATGTGTCGATCGAGCTGCTCGACGGGGACGGTGCGGCGAATCGACTGCTCGACCTCCACGTGGCCGCCGGCGAGCGCGCGGCGCTCTCAGGCGTCGTCGAACTGGCGAGCCTCGTCGGGAAACGGGGCGAGCTGCGATTGACGACGCGCGCTGCGGACGGCCGCGCGCCGCGGTTGGCGTGGACGCAACTGGAGCTGCGTTCGCAAGGACGCGCACCGCGACCTGACGATCGCCGACTCGCCGTCGATGGCGTGGTGCTCCACCTCGCCGAGAAGGTCGACGCGGCGACGGGTGCGGCCGACGTGCTGACCGTGGCGGTGCCCGGCTCGATCGCCATCCGCGTGCAAGTGCCCGATCAGGCGCGCCTCTGCTGCTTCGATGCGCTGCCGCCCGGCCAGGCGGGGGCCGTGAAGTTCGGCGTGCGGGTCGATGGCGAGCTCTTGCGCGAGTGGCGCCGCCAACCGACCGCTGCCGACGCACCGGAGCGCCGGCGCGAAGTGGCGCTCGACCTCGCGCGTTTTGGCGGCCGCGAGGTGGAGCTCTCCTTCGAAGCGCAGCCGGCCGCTGCCGCGCCCGTCGATCCGGCGGCGTCGCCGCGCGCCGCACAGTTCGTGATGCCACGCCTCGTCGCGCCGCGCCTCACCGCCCGGCAGCCGCGCGGCCGCGGCCGTCCCGACGTCTTCGTGGTCGTGGTCGACACGCTGCGCGCCGATGCGCTCTCCTGCTACGGCGCGCCGCGGCCCACCTCGCCACGCATCGACGCCTTCGCGCGCGAGGCGCTCCTGTTCGAACGCGCCTATGCGCCAAGCCCGTGGACGTTGCCGTCGACGACGAGCCTGCTGACCGGTCTCGCGCCCGATGTGCATGGCGTGACCCGCACGCCGTGGCTGCCCGATCGTCAGGAGACCCTGGCCGAGCGTTTCGCGGCGCTGGGCATCACCACCGGCGGCTTCGTCGCCAACTCGCTGATCTCGCGCGACAGCAACTTCCAGCAAGGCTTCGAAACGTGGCAGGAGCTCAGCTGGGGCAACGCACGCAAGGTCGTGGCGCGCGCGCTCGAGTGGGTCGATCGCCATGAAGACGATCGCCTCTTCGCCTATCTCCACCTCATCGATCCGCACGCGCCCTACTCGTCGCTGCTGCCACCCGGCGAGCGGACCGTCAGCGCGCCCGACAACCCGTTCCGCGACCTGGAGAGCGATGCCTTGCTGGCGCGCTTCGCGGGCACGCCGCTGCACCTGCAGGTCGAGCACGGCCTCACGCCCGAGTTGCGGGCGGCCGCGGCGCGCGCGCGCGACCTCTACGACGACGAGGTGCGCTGGGTCGATCGCTGGTTCGGCGCGCTGCTCGACGGTTTGCGCGCGCGTGGACGGCTCGACGACGCGGTGATCGTGCTGACGGCCGACCATGGCGAGGAGTTCCTCGACCATCGCGGCATCTTCCACGGCGACCATCTCTACGACGAGTCGGTGCGTGTGCCGCTGATCGTGCGCGCGCCGACGTTGGCGGCGGGGCGTGCGGCGGCGCCCTGGTGCACGATGGATCTCGGCGCGCTGCTGGATGAGCTGCTCACGCGCGACGGCGCGCCGCAGCCGCTGGCGGCCGACCACTTCCCCGAGTCGATCGTGCTGGCCACGGAACATGCGACCGAGCTCGATGCGCTGCCGTTTGGCCGCCGCGAGGGGTTGGTGCGCGGTCGCTACAAATTGATCGCCTCGCCGCGCCTCGAACGGCTCGAGCTCTACGACCTCGTGGCCGATCCTGCCGAGCAGCGCGACTTGTCGGAGAGCGAGCCGCGCGTGCGCGACGCGCTGGCGCAACTGCTGCGCGAGCGCTGCGCGGAGCATGCGCGCCAGGCCGGCTCTTCGGCCGCGTCGCTGCTCCCCGACCTCGACGCCGAGTTGCGCCGGCTCGGCTACGTGAAGTGAGCCGGCGATGAGCGCCACGGCGATCGCGTGCGTCGTGCAGGTCGTGACCGACCTCGAGCTGGTGGCGCCGATTGCGGCGGCGATCCGCGCGCGCGGCGGCACGGTGGTGGTGTGGGTGCGCGCCAAGGCGCTGAAGAAGACGCCGGAGTTGCGAGCGCTGCTCGATGCGAAGCTCCCGGGTTGGGGCGAGCTCGACGACGACGCGGTGGCTGGCGGCGCGGCGCCCGATTTCACGGGCATCGCCGCATTGATCGCGCCGACCGAGAGCAATGCTCCGGCCCATCGCTTCGCGCGCCAACTGGTGGAGCGCGCGCACGCCCATGGCGTCCGTACCGCGACGCTGCAGCACGGCTTCGACAACATCGGCCTCACCTGGTTCGACGGCGACTACCCGCCCGGAAGCGTCGACTTCGCCGCGCAGCGCATCTTCACGTGGGGGCCCGAAGCGCGCCTCCATCCTGCGGTGGCGGCGGCGACGCGCGCGAAGTGTGTGGCGGTGGGGTGCAGCAAAGCGGCGCGCGCGGACACGCCGTTGCCGCCGCGACCCGATGCGCGCGTGCCGCTGATCGCGGTCTTCGAGAACCTCCACTGGAACCGCTACTCGGAGAGCTATCGCGCCGCCTTCGTGCGCGATCTCGAAGCCGCGGTCGCCGCCCTGCCGGGCGCGAGCTTCTTCGTGCGCCCCCACCCGGCGGGGAGGTGGCTGACCGAGCGTTCTTCTGGAAAGCCGTCGCGGGCCGCCAACCTCGTGATCGCGGCGCCCGACGATCGCCGTTTCGCCGCGTGGACGACGCCGGCGCTGCTGGCGCTGGCGCAAGGGGTGATCACGACTCCGTCGACGGTCGCGCTCGACGCCGCGCGCGCCGGCCGGCCGGTCGCGGTCGCCGCGTATGACCTCGCGCTTCCCGACTACGCGCCGCTGCCGATGATGCGTGGCGTCGCCGATTGGACGCGCTTCGCCGCGGCAGTCGCGACGCCGGCCGCGCCGCGTTCGCTGTTGGAAGGTCATGCCGCCGCGTTCGTCGCGCGTGCCTGTGTCGAGGGCGACGGCGCCGCGCGGATCGCGGAACAACTGCTGCAACCACCGAGCGATTGGGGGAGGCCGGAGCGCGCGAGCGCGGGGGCGGTGGGTACCGGCGCGACGGGTGGCGGCAATGAAACCGGGGGCGCCAAGAGTCTCGGTTTCTGGCGGAGGCTGTTCGGGGGCGGGTGATGGGCGCCGAAGAGGAAAGCTCGCTGCTGAAAGCACATCCGCACGGGCACCCCTTGACGCTCCACCGAACCGCGCTACTCCCAGTCCCTTGCGATGGTCCGATCGCGAGGAAACGAGGCCCGTTCTCGATCACGACGGGCAGGCTTCCTGGGGTACGCCGACGGCGTGGCGACCGGCCACGGCTGTGGCGAAGAGGAGGGCGAGTCGATGCAAGAGTCCATGGGGTGGATGCAATGCACAGGAGCTGAGCCGGGCCGCGCCGTCGGCGACGGCTCGCAGCAAAAGAGTGCGGGGGAGGCGCATCGACACTCGGGCGCCTGCGTGCGGCGCTGTGCGCTGTCTCCCTCGCGTTCCTCGCTCCAGTGGCTGCCGCGCAGACGAACGTCAAGCGTTTCTACGTCAATGACGGTCGCAGCAACACCTACGAAGCGGACGCCGCGGAGACGCAGGTCGATCTCGGCGGGTTCATTCCTTACCAGCGCTACGACGAGGTCGGAACGGGCGGGCACCACTACGCAGTGCCGTACAACCCCACTTTTGGCAACTTCCTCGATCTGGTGAAGAAGTACGGCCTCGACCTCTACGAGTTCGACTCGAGGATTGATGCCACGCTCGGCGCAGCGGAGGGAGTGTTGCCGTTCAATACGGCGCTTCAGACGCGTGCCGAGATCGACACCGATCTCACCTCGTTGATTTCGAGCGGCGGCGCCACCAGCTTCCCGGTGGTGGCTCAGGCTTGGTGGAGCTGCACGGGTACGAACGGTGTGCCGGGTGCCGGCAAGCGCAAGGTCTTGATGTGGCCGTACAAGCTGAATGGCGGCCCGGTGATGATCTGCATGGCCGCGGACGACCTCTTGAAGCCTGCGCGGCCGGTGCCGGTGGTGCCTGCGTCGATCCTGCTGGTGAACTATCCCTTCCACTGGCGCCACCTCGGCAGCAACAAGAACCGCTTCCGCGATGTGGATGGCTGGCCGCAGCAGTTCTCGGGACCGGCGTCGGGCGCGTTCATGACCTACGACGGTGGCCGCTACTCAAGCGGCACCGAAGTGCTCGGGATGGCGGCGCAGGCGATCGAGGCAGGCGACATCGTCGTTTACGTCGGCGAAAACCTCTCGAACAACCTCTGGATCTCGATCCAGCGCACGCAGGAGGCCGAGGCTTTCGTGCGCTCGGAGTGGTCGACCGTGCCGATTCCTCACACCACTTCATCGGCGACTTGGCCGCCCATCGCCGTCGCGAGGTCCTATCTCGACGGTCTTTCGTGGGGCCAGCTCTCGTCCGGCGTGATGAACCTCCTTCAACCGGCGATCTACAGCGGTACGGCGGCCTGGAACATCAGCGACTTCGGTTATGCGCAAACCGAGTACTACGACCTGCAGATGGACCTGTCGGCAGCGATCGGCCATGCCGGCTGGCTGCCCTCGACCGATCCGATCTGGACCTCGCAATTCCTGCTGGTCGACGTGCTGGGAGTTCGATTCGACCGCCCCAAGGTGCCAAACAACGGCTGGGATTTGGCCGCGATCTCCACCAACCGACGTCCGGGAGAACTGAAGGTCCCGGTGAACGGTCGCGTCGGTGACAACGAGTTCAACTACCCGATGCACTGGCCAAGCGAGGACCACACGCTGACCTTCGGCACCGGCGCCTCGTTCCAGCCGAAACTGCTGAAGAACTGGGAGCACGACCCGACGGCTGGATTCATTCCTGGGGTGCATGAGTTCGCGGCATGGGCCGGAACCGAGTGGAACGCTCTGAAGCTGGCCGGCGTCGCGACGGTCGCCGACAATGCGGAGTTCCCGCCGGTGGGTACGGCGCCGACCAATCCTTACCCGAACCCCTACACGCACACGTTGCGTCACGTCCACGTCGACCCTGTCCCCAACGCGGCGATCCTCACGCCGATGGACGCACAAGCGGGAATGACGCCGGTCTATCGCAGTCCCGATGGCACGTTGGGCGGAACCATCAAGACGATCGGGCATGGGACGTGGATCGGCTTCCACGACAACATGCACGTGCTCGACCTCGACGGCGACAACAACCTCGAAGTGGTCTTCGCCAACTTCGAAGGGTACGTCCACATCCTCGAATTGCCGTCCACGCCGTACGGCTCGACCCTCATCCCAGTCGATCCAACGGCGGCGAGCGACCAATACCGACTCTACGACGAGTGGAAGAGTCCCTACCTGGGGCGCGGCATCATCGGCGCAGACTGCA